>CABZAV010000001.1 GCA_902523885.1 uncultured SAR86 cluster bacterium
TAAAAGATGAAAAACCTATATTTGGGGCAATATATATTCCTGTTAAAAAGACTTTTATCGTTGGAGGTATAGATTTTAAAGCTTTTAGTGAAAAAAATGGTGAAAAGAGAGACTTTAAAACTTTTTTCTCCAGAGAAACTTGTCGAATAACAATAAGCAAGCAGCATCAAACCGATGAAGAAGAAAGATTCATAGGTTTTTTAAAAAATAAGTTTAAAAAAGTAGAACTTTTTCCTGCAGGAAGCTCTCTAAAAATTTGCTTAGTTGCTAGTGGCGATTGCCATATCTACCCACGTTTTGGTGACGTTGGTCAATGGGACATTGCAGCAGGACACGCTATATTAAAAGCTTCAGGAGGGAACATTCTGGACTTGAATATGAATGAAATTAAATACAATACTGAAAGAACTTTTAAAATAAATGGATTTTATGCCTTATCAAATGAAGCATTTTTTAGTCAAATTATTCAATAAAATCAATAATTTATGTAAAATAATATCTTTTTATATGCAAATAACGCATTTTTAGGTATAAAATTCGTTTTATATGGGTAGACAACTGCAACCAATGGATATTTTAGCCCCAGGTCAAAACCTGGAGTCATATCTATCTTCTATACAAAACATAGCTATTTTAACGCCAGAACAGGAAAAAAAATTAGCTGAAGACCTTTATTATAACGATGACCTCGAAGCAGCGCGTCAATTGGTTATGGCTCATCTTAGATTTGTAGTTCACATCGCCAGAGGATACGCAGGATACGGATTACCTCAAGCAGACTTAATTCAAGAAGGAAATGTAGGACTTATGAAAGCAGTTAAAAAATTTAATCCAGAGGTAGGAGTTAGGCTAATATCCTTTGCAGTGCACTGGATTAAATCTGAAATGCATGAATACATAATTAAAAATTGGAAAATAGTTAAGGTTGCTACGACAAAAGCCCAAAGGAAGCTTTTTTTCAATCTTAGAAGTCAAAAGAAAGAATTAAATTGGTTAAATCCTGAAGAGATTAAAGTCATATCCGAAGAACTAGGTGTCGATGAAAAATCTGTTAAAGAAATGGAATCAAGGCTTTCTTCATCTGACTTGTCATTCGATCCTCCAACTGAGGCCAGTGATGAACAAGCCGCATTCAGTCCATCGGGTTTCTTAGCAGATGATACGTGCGATCCTGCTGACATAGTAGAGAAAGAAGATTCTGATGATTTCAGTTATGAAGCTCTTCATAAAGCAATGGAAGAACTTGATCCTAGAAGTAAAGAGATACTTGTTGACAGATGGTTAGAAGAACAAAAGCTTACTCTTCATGAACTAGCAGATAAGTACGGCGTCAGTGCTGAAAGGATAAGGCAAATAGAAAAAGCTGCAATGGAAAAAGTTAGAAGCTTTATTTCCTAAAAATTTGATATCAAATGACTAAAATTAAGATACTTCTTAATGGCGAATCTCGTGAGGTCCCTGAAGATTTATCAATTAAAGAGCTTTTTAAATTTTTGGAGCTATCTGAAAAACATTGTGCAGTGGAAATTAATAAAGAAATAATTTTTAAAACCAACTGGGATAAGAGGCTGCTTATCAATGAGGATAAGGTAGAGATAGTAAGAGCCATAGGAGGCGGCTAATTTTGGAAAAAGATCCCTTAATTATTGCAGGGAAAACATACAATTCTCGGTTACTTGTTGGTACGGGAAAATACTCAAGTGAAAAACAGGCTTTAGAAGCTATAAAAGCTTCAAATTGTGAAATCGTTACAGTAGCTATTAGAAGAGTAGAGCTAGATTCTGAAAACAAATCTGACTCAATTCTAAATTACATAACGCCTGAAAAATATAAAATCCTACCAAATACTGCTGGATGCTTCAGTGCTAAAGAGGCGATTCGAATAGCCTGTTTAGGCAGAGAGTTATTAAATGGTGAGAATTTAATCAAACTAGAAGTTTTAAAAGATAAGGAAACTCTTATGCCTTTAATGAGTGAAACTGTCGTTGCTGCAAAAGAACTTGTTTTACTTGGTTTTGAAGTTATGGTGTATTGCACGGACGAAATTGACTATGCTATCAACCTTGAAGATATAGGTTGTGTTGCAATTATGCCTTTAGCTTCTCCGATTGGTTCTGGACAAGGAATCATAAACCCCGATTCTATAAATAAAATAATTGAAAAAATTTCATGCCCAGTAATTATTGATGCAGGAATTGGAGCTGCATCAGAAGTCTCAGTTGCTATGGAAATGGGCTGTGACGGTGTCTTATTAAATACTGCTATAGCGAAGTCCAATAATCCAGTGTTAATGGCTGAAGCAATGAGAGATGCAGCAATAAGTGGGCGCAAATGTTTTCTAGCAGGCAGAATACCTGTAAAAAAAATAGCTGATCCAAGCTCTCCAACCAAAGGGATAGTTGATTCTTGAAAAATTCTATCAAAAGTTTTTCTAAAGCAAGGTCACGTTCTTCAATAAAAAACAAAAGGCTTCTTTCGATAGCAGATAAAACAATTATTTGGTCTGAAGAGAACTTTATAGACTTTAAATTTTTGTTCAATGATCCTGCTAAGTTAAATTTGGAAATCGGATTTGGCGATGGAATTTTTTTAATTGATCAATCTTTAAATAATCTAGATGAGTCTTTTATCGGTATAGAAGTATTTGAATCTGGATTAACGAATACTTATAAAAAAATAAAAAAGTCTAATTTAAAAAACCTAAAACTAATCAACGGAGACGTGATTCAAATTTTATCTACAAATAAAAGTAAAAACTTATTTGATTTGATCATTATTCTTTTTCCGGATCCTTGGCCAAAATCGAAACACAAGAAAAGACGATTACTTAAAAGTGATTTTTTTATAGTTTTGCAATCTTTGCTTAAAAAAGACGGGAAGATCATCATAAAGACTGATTGGCAGGACTATGCTGAGGAAATTAAAGAGACTTTGAATAAATTAGACTACCAACATACTCATATTTATGAAACAAGCAACTTGAAAGAGCTCAAAACCAAATATGAAAAAATTGCATTAAAAGAAAACAGATCAATTAATAAATTTTTGATTCCTTCAATAAGGTAATCATCTTTAAAGTGGACATAGTTCGATGACTTATTCTCATTCTTTCAGTTTTGGAGATTTCAGCTAAGGTTAAATTAGAGTTTTTTACTTGAAATATTGGGTCATAACCAAAGCCGCCTTTACCTTTGGGAGAATCTATAATTTTTCCAAATAGCTCTCCATAAGAAAAAAAAGGATTTTTCAACTCAGGGTCCAAAAAAGACAAGATAGAAACAAATTTGGCAGATCTATTTTTTTTTAGACTTATTTCTTTTAATAATTTTTGGTTATTCAAAGAATCATTACCTTTTTCACCAGCATATCTAGCAGAAAAGATTCCTGGAGCTCCGTCTAAAGACTCCACCTCTAATCCAGAGTCATCTCCAAGAGAGGGAAGCCCCGTTATCTCAGCAGCATACTTTGCTTTTATGAAAGCATTCTCTTCATAGCTGTTTCCAGTTTCAGCAATATCCTTACTGCTAAATTTAGAAATAGGTATGAGTTCGATATTTGTGTTTTTAAATAAATAGTTAAATTCTTTTAATTTTCCAGAATTTCTTGAAGCCAGAACTATTTTCAAGATTTTTTTTCTAGTTTGTAAACCGCAATTTCAGCAAATAAGTTCGGAAAAAAATTGGACAAAAAAGTACTTTCGCCAGAAGCTTTTATTAATTTTTTTTCTGAGATTTTTATGTTTGAGTTTTCACATAAAGATTCAAAATCCTTTAAAGAACATAAATGAAGATTGGGAGTTGAATACCAAGAATGCGGCAAGGCTGAAGATACTGGCATTTTACCCGTTAAAAAAAGCTGTAACCTACATTTAAAGTTAGCAAAATTTGGAATACTCACAATACACTCTTTACCTATCCTGATGATTTCAGACAAAGCTAGATCGGGCCTTTTTAATGCTTGAATGGATTGACTCATCAAAACCAAATCAAAAGATTGGTCTCCAAAGTTACTTAAACCTTGATCAATATCCTGTTCAATAACATTTAATCCTTTTGATAAACTAAGTTGAATATTTTTTTCAGAAATATCCACTCCAAGTCCGTTAATATTCAATTCTTTTTTTAGTTCAAAGAGCATTGAACCATCACCACAGCCAAGATCTAGGATATGAGAGTTTTTAGGAATCCATTTATTAACTATTTTATACATCCGAATTCAAAAAGGTTTTGATAGTATTGACGTATCTATTATCTGGAAACAAAAATCCATCATGCCCCTGAAAAGATTCAATATTTACGTAACTGACAGGTTTTTTTGCTGCCACTAAAGAATTTACAATTTCTTTAGATCTTTTAGGCGAAAATCTCCAGTCTGAAGAAAAAGAAATTATTAGAAAATTTGACTTTGTTTGTTCGAGACTAGAAATTAAGTTTCCATCGAAATATTTAGCAGGATCAAAGTAATCTAATGCTTTTGTCATTAATAAGTAAGTATGAGCATCAAACTTATCTGAAAAATTGTCTGCCTGATATCTTAAATAGCTCTCTACTTCAAACTCAACATCATAGCCGTATTCAATTTTTTCTTTTTTTAAATCTCTATCAAATTTTTCCTTCATTACTTCTTCTGACAGATATGTAATATGACCTAACATTCTAGCTAAGCCAAGACCTCTTTTCGGATGATGAGTACCTTTTTCAAAATCCGGATCATTTACAATTGCCTGTCTTGCAACTTCGTTAAAAGCTATATTCTGAGCACTTAATTTTGGAGCAGCCGCAATAACAATTGATTTTTCGACTAAATCAGGATAATCAATAGCCCATTGAAGTGCTTGCATGCCTCCCAAACTACCCCCTGCAACAGCAAGCCAGCGGTCAATTCCTAAATAAGACCTTAATAAATTTTGGCTGTTGATCCAATCTTTAACCGTCACTAATGGAAATTCTTTTCCAAACTTTTCATTTGTCAAAGGGTTAATGCTTGAAGGCCCAGTTGAGCCATGGCAACCGCCTAAATTATTCAGAGAAACTACAAAATACTTTTCAGTATCAAATGCCTTCCCAGGCCCAATCAATTCATTCCACCAGCCAGGCCGCTTATCATTTTCATTACTTAAACCAGCGGCGTGATGATTTCCACTCAAAGCATGACATATAAGAACAGCATTGTCCTTTTTATCAGAAAGTTTTCCATATGTTTCATATATAAGCTCAAAGCCATCTAGTCTTTTGCCAGATTCGAGTGAAAATGTATCTTCAAATAAAAAAATCTCAGGTTCAATTATTCCTAATTCGCTCATTTAAAATAATATTGGTAAGTTCATGCTGAATCTTAAATTATCTAAAATTCTATCAATTTGGATTAATAAAAAGAAAACAATAATTGGAGAAAAATCCATACCTCCAAAGTTAGTTAGTCTCTGAAAAGGCTTCAAAAGAGGTTGAGTTATATTATGACAAATACTTAGAAAAGGGTTATTAGAGGTCGGCGCTACCCAACTTCCAATAATTGAAATAAAAAGTGAGAATCTTAAAATTTGAGAAATTAAAAAAAATAAGCTCAAGATAGACCAAGAAATAGCGTTTACTAAATCAAAGTCCATTTCTTTACTGGAACTAAACAAATAAAAGGAAATAAACTTTAGATCGATAATCCAAAAGATACAGGCTAAGTCTATTCCAAACATAATGGGTAAAAATATCCTAAATGGTCTACAGAAGGGGTCCAAGGTAGAAAAAGATAGTTTTACGATTGGATTGAGAAAACTAATCTCAAAAAATCTGAATAACAAATAAAAAGAAAAAACAATTGCTAATAAATTTGTCAATACTGAAGAGGCATAAAGTGGATCCATTTTTTAATCTCCTAAAGCCTTAGATTTAAGAATTGCTTCATTTATAGCCTCTTCCCATATTTTTTCTATTCCCTCAGAATTTATCCTATTAAGAGCTGCCTCAGTAACACCTCCTTTTGACGCAACCATTTCTATGATGTCCCCAAATTTATTACTTTCGTTAGATTTATGTATATAAGAAGTACCTTCCAATATATCTCTTATCCAGGGTTCAGGGTCAATAAAACCATGTTCTTTTGCAATTTTAGACAAAATGTTTGATAGGTGGCTTATAAACGCAGGCCCAGCGCCAAAAATTGAAGTAAATGCATCGAATTGTTTTTCTTCTATTTTTAAGCATCTTCCTAAGATATTTAAAACATCTATGGCATTGTTTTTATCTATATCCAAATCAGTATAGAGAGCAATTGGACTTGAACCACTACTAATTCCAAGAGTAGGCATTGCTCTAATAATATTTTCATGACCTCCCAACATAGTTTTCAGCTTATTAAACTCAAGTCCGGCAACAAAAGAAATTATCAATTGATCGGATAAAAGATTTTTAAGTTGATGCAAAATTTCCTCAACTTTATTAGGCTTAATTGTTAAAAAAATTATTTCTGACCTATCCGCTAGATCCTTTATTTCACTATATTTAGCGCCTAAATCTATTATTCTCTGATCTTCAAAAGGATCATTTACGAGCAAAAGAAACTCACCAGCTAATTTTTCAATAGCATGTCTTCCTAAATTCCCAGCTCCGATAAAGCCTATTGTTTTATTTTTATTAATTTCTTTCACCAAAGATTCCTGTTCCTATTCTAATCATTGTTGAGCCATTTTTAATGGCTAACTCAAAGTCATTACTCATTCCCATCGAAATTTCATTAGCACCTTTGAAATTTTTATTTAACTCAATTGCAATTTGCTTTGTTTTAGCAAACGAAACTTCAGTTAATTTTGAGTCTGTCGTATTTTTAGGTATCACCATAATTCCTTTTAAATTTAAGTTAGGCAGAGAAATAATTTTTTTAGCTAAACTATAAATATCACTTTCATTAATGCCGTTTTTACTTTTTTCATCATCAATATTAACTTGAATGAGGACATTTATTGATTTGTTAAGAGGGCAATTATCGTTCAAAAGCTTTGCAACCTTATATCTATCAACTGTGTGAACCCAGTTAAAATTTTTTGCAATTTCTTTGCATTTATTAGACTGTATTTTCCCAATAAAGTGCCAACTTATATTTAAATGTTCAAGAATAGAAATTTTTGCTTGGGCTTCTTGTAAGTAGTTTTCTCCAAAATTTAATATTCCATTTTCATAAGCTTTTTCTATCAAGTCAGCAGGCTTTTTTTTGCTAACGGCAATAATGGTCGTATCACTATTTATAATTTTTTTTAAGTTAGAAATATTTTTCTTGATATCAATCACTACATTTTCTCTGGAGTTTCTATTATCAATACGTCCATTCCACTTTTGATAGTTTTTTTAATTGCTAGTAGCAAGGTAAATTTTGCATTTCTTAATTTTTGGTCGTCATTAATAATAGTTTCAGAATTATAGTAAGAATGAAATTTTGAGGCTAAATCTCTTAGATAAAAACATATAGGATGTACCTCGTAATTTTTACAGCATTGTTCAATGATAATTTTATAATCTTCTAAAGAAGAGATGATTTCTAACTCTGATTTATTCTCTAAAAGATCTAAGTTGTCGATACCTTCTTTAAGATCAAAAATCATTTCTCTCTTTTTTAACTCTTTTTCTAAACTACAAATTCTTGCATAGGCATATTGAATATAATAAACAGGATTATTTTTGTCCTGACTTATCGCAAGATCTATATCAAATTCCAGAGCCTGATCACTTTTTTTTGTTAAATAAAAAAATCTAGCAGCATCAACTCCAACCTCTTCTAAAAGTTGATTTAAAGTTACAAAATCCGCCGATCTTGTCGACATGGATATTTTCTTGCCTTTTTTAATCAAAGAAACAAATTGAATAAATATTGTTTTTAAATTTTCAGGGTTAAGCTTTAGCGCCTCAATTGCCGCTTTTACTCTTGGAAGGTAGCCGTGGTGGTCTGATCCCCAAATATTAATTAGTTCATCATAATTTCTTTGAAATTTATCTTTATGATATGCAATATCAGATAAAAAATAAGTTTCTTGATTATCAGATCTAATTAAAACCCTATCTTTGTCGTCTCCAAACTTCGTTGATTTAAACCAAAGTGCGCCTTCTTTTTCAAAAGAATGATCACTTTTTAAATCTTCTAAGACCTCTCGTATTTTATTTGCTTTTTTATCATATAAATAACTCTCTGAAAAAAAAGAATCAAAATTTACTTTAAAGTTATTTAAAGTTTCTTTGATGCCAAGCATCATTTCATTAATTATTAAATCAATAAATTCCTTCTCATTTTTTATTTTTATAAACGTATCTTTTTTAAGATTTTTAATTTTAGATGCCAGCTCGTCTATATATGAACCTTTGTAAAAATTTGTACTGTCTATTTTTGATGTGTCTATATTAAATTTTTCTAAATACTTCATATGGACGCTATCAGCTAAGATTTTTGTCTGTAAACCCTGATCATTTACGTAATACTCCTCCGTAACCTTATTGCCAGATTTTTTTAGCAAATAACTTAACGCCGAACCAAAAGCAGCCCCTCTTCCATGTCCTACATGTAATGGCCCTGTGGGGTTCGATGAAACATACTCAATTAAAATATTTTTTTTATTTTTTTCTTTATATGGAAAAAAAGACTCTTTGTTATCTAAGAGTTCTTTTAAATATTTTAAATTAGCTTTTTTGCTCAAAAAGAAATTTATAAAGCCAGGTCCAGCTAGTTCTATTTTCTCTATCCAATCCTCTTTTGAGAATGAGTTAATTATTTTTTTTGCCAATTCTTTTGGGTTCTCTCCTCTTTTTTTGGCTTCAATCATTGCAATATTAGAACTCCAGTCTCCATGTTCTTCAGATTTTGTTTTGACTATTTCGATAGATAAATCTTTACTTTCATAAAGGTCATTAATGGCAGACACAAGCAATTCATGAATTTTATCTTTCATTTGTTAACCCTACTTTGGTACTCATTGGTTCTGGTATCTACTTTAATAAAGTCACCTTCTTCAATAAAAAGTGGAACCTTTACTTCAAGACCATTAGATAATTTTGCTGATTTAAGAGTGTTTGTTGATGTATCTCCTTTAAATCCAGGCTCAGTTTCTAAGACATCTATCTCTGCAAAAGTTTCAAGTTCGATTGAGACCAAAGTATTTTCCCACATCGCTATCTCATATTTCTCGCCTTCTTTGATCCACAAACTTTTAGGGCCGAGCAATGTTAAATCAAAACCAGTTTGTTCATAATTAGTTAAATTCATGAAAATCGCATTATTTCCCTCTTTGTAAAGATATTGCATTTCAATTGAAGATATATCAGCTTTTTCAACCGATTCTCCAGTTTTAAAGGTTTTATCAAGCACACGTCCATTAAGTAGACACTTATATTTAACTCTCATTACAGCTTGCCCTTTTCCTGGTTTATGAAAATCATTTTCAATGATTTCACATAATTCTTTATCAATTATTATTTTTAAACCCGCTCTAAATTCATTGGTACTTACTTCAATCATTTTAATTTCAATATTCTTTTGCTAAAAACTTAATACTATGTTTAAAAATTATTACTTAAGGTTGCAAATAAAGTTTTTAAAACTTAAAGTACTGCCCTACAATTGTAGTTTACATAAGGATAATTAAGTTTTTGTTGTTTTTCTTTTAAAAAAAACTTTAAATTTTAGGGGATTCTATGACCAACAATTTATTCAAATTTATTTTGCCTATAGCTTTGACTTTTTCATTAACTGTCGCTGCTCAATTAGATTCTGTTCTTGAAGTGAATAAAGAGAGAACTACTGCTGCTACTACTTCTCAGGCAAAAATTGATTCAACTCAAATCAAGACAGATAAAGCTGCCACTGAATACAAAAGTGTCAGTAAACAAATTGAAGGTCTTAAAGTTTATAACGCTCAAAAAAGAAAACAGATTAAAAGACAAAAAGAGCGCATGGTTGAAATTGAAAAAACAATGAAATATGCATCTGTCTTACAAAGACAAATACCACCATTAGCAAGAAGAATGCATTCGGGCTTAGATCAATTTGTTAAATTGGATTTGCCTTTTAACACTGGCGAGAGAACTGAAAGACTTAAATTTATTAAGGACGCATTGGATAACCCCACTGTTTCTCCTGCTGAAAAACTAAGACAAGTTTTGGAAGGTTTTAATATTGAAGCTGAGTATGGAAGAAAAATAGATACTTATAAAGATACTGTTTTAATAGACGAACAGGAGCGAGATGTAAATATTCTTAGAATAGGTAGATTAGTGCTGGCTTATCAAACCTCAGATATGGACGAAACTGGTATTTGGAATAAAGAAACTAATTCTTGGGAAAGTCTACCTGGACGTTATAGGGGTGTTGTTAGGGATGGTATCAGCATGGCTAAAAAATTAAAAACTGTTGATATGTTAGAACTTCCTGTACCTGCAGCGGAGGCAGTTCAATGAAAAACATCATTTTAAAAATACTTCTATTTGGGGCTCTGTCTTTTTCTTCTTTCGGTTTAATAGCTCAAGAAGAAAAGCCTCAATCTCAAGCTTTAAGCCTTGATGAGCTTCTAGAGCTTGTAAAATCTGGAAAATTTGCAGAAAGCGAAGAAGCAACTAAAAGAGAAAATAGATTTAATAGAGAAAAGAATAGACAACAAACATTATTAGCAAATGCTAAAGCGGAAAGAGCAAAATTAGAGTCAATTGCAACATCACTTGAAGCGACTTTTGAGGCCAATGAGGCGAAATTAAATCTATTGGAAGATCAGTTAAAAACGAGATTGGGTTCTTTATATGAGACATTTGGTCATTTACAAGGAGTAGCGTCTGATACCGAAGACTACTTTAAAACGGCTATTACTTCTGGTCAGTTTGGAAAAGATAGAGAAGTCTTTTTAGGGGATCTTGCTAAAAAGATGGGAGAGGGAGTTAGCGTAGCAACAATTGAAGAAATAGAAGAGCTTTGGTATGAATTATCTAGAGAATTAGTAGCTTCAGGTAGTGTAGAAAAATTTAAAGCTACGGTGATTGATAACGACGGAGAGTCAACTGTTGAAGACGTTGTAAGAATAGGAAACTTTAATGCTGTCGCAGAAGGTAAATATCTAACATATTTGTCTAAAAGAGGAGCTTATGAAACTTTACCAAGACAGCCCGGACGATATTTAGATGGTACTTATGATATTTTCGATGAAGATTCTGGTTTTGTGCAATTTGCTGTTGATCCTACTGGCCCTCAGGGAGGAGCATTATTAGTAAATTTAATTTCTTTGCCTTCATTTTTCGAACAAATTCAGTATGGAAGGATTACAGGTTATACAATCATTTTATTATTCTTGATCGCAATAGGAGTTTTTGGTTGGCGTTTCTACGCTTTATTTACAATTAATGGTGCTGTTAAAAAACAAGCTGCGGGTGAAAGAACAGTAGAAAATCCTTTATCAAGAATTTTTGCTGTAGCAGATCAAAATAAAACTGATACAGAGACGTTAGAGCTCAAACTCGCTGAACAGATTTTAATTGAACGAGCGGAAATAGATCAGTATATATGGGTTGTTAGATTGATTGCAGTTATTTCTCCTCTTTTAGGTTTATTTGGGACAATTATTGGAATGATAAATACTTTCCAAGCGATAACTCTATTTGGCACCGGCGATCCTAAAACTATGGCTGGTGGGATTTCTGAAGCATTGGTCACAACTATGTTGGGACTAATGTGTGCAATACCAGCAACATTCATGGCCGCAGCACTATCTAATTATTCTAAAGGCATACTCGCTATTTTGGAGGAGCAAAGTACAGGTATGGTTGCAGTAAGAGCCGAAGAAACAAATACCAGTGGGTCGCTTTAGAGTTTAATTATGTCTTGGTTTTTTAACCTTCAAGATACTCTTTTTTCTTTTTTAGAAAAAGGCGGAGGTGTAGTATTGATTATAAGCTTCCTTGTTGTTTTGATGTGGTTCTTTATTTTTGAAAGGATTTGGTACTTTAGATTCGTACATCCTGCTGTTGAAAAAGAAACCATTGAAGAATGGTCAAAAGTATCGGCACATAAATCTTGGAAAGGACATATGGTTAGGGCAATGTTGATTTCTAAGGCTAACTTAAAAATTAAAAGCAATTTAGAATTAATAAGAGTAAGCATAGCAATTGCTCCTTTGTTAGGACTTTTTGGAACTATTGTTGGGATGATTGAAGTATTTCATATTCTTGCTGTTACTGGAGGTGGAGATGCCAAAGCTATGGCTGGAGGTGTGGCAAGGTCAACTATTCCCGCAATGGCTGGCTTAATGGCAGCTATTCCTGCAAGTATTGCGGCAAGATGGTTGGAGCAGAATGCTAAGAAAAAGTCAGATTTAGTATCAGAACATTTAACTTACGAATAATATCAAATGAGAAGATCGTTAATAAGTCAAGCAGTAGAAGAAGCAGAAGAACCAAACATTACTCCAATGTTGGACGTGGTATTCATTCTTCTTATTTTTTTTATTGTTACTGCAAATTTTATAAAAGATCCGGGTCTTGAAATTAATAGACCCGATTCAGAAACGGCCGAGATTACAGAAAATGCTGCTATTCTTATAGCTATTGGACCAGCCGGCGAAATTTATATGGATGGAAGAAGAATCGATGTCCGTCAGGTCAAAGCAAACGTCATTAGATTAATGGCTGAGAATCCTCAAGGAGCAGTTGTAATGCAAGCCGATGAAAAAGCTACAGCTGAAAAAATAATTGCCGTAATGGATGAAGTTAGAGAAGCTGGCGTTATTGATATTTCAATTGCATCAGAACCTAATTTTTAATGATTCAAAAAATATTAAATTATTTAAAAAAACTCATTCCCATTGATCTAGATTCTATGGTTTTAGAATCCTCAGAAAATGAATCAAATGTTTATCAGAAATATGGAGTTGCAGCAGCAGCTGGTACAGCAGTTGCCTTATTTTCTCTATTTTTAATGGCTTTTTTAATTGCAACTGGAGAAGTTCAATTAGATGAAATTAAAACGAGAAAAATCGTTGATATCGTTATGCCGCAAAGAGATCCAGAGTTGTTTGATAGTGTCGAGAGGCCAGAAGAAGCTGAGCCTGAGCCCGAGCAAACTCCTCCAGATGTCGATATAGAAAATATCGATGACGTTTTGGATGATGCCTTAAATTTGAATTTTAGATTTAAAGCCAAAAGGCAAGGAGTATTTGCTGACGGTTCGTATGTGCCAATTTTTCAAGTGCCTCCTCAATATCCAAGAAGGGCTATGGAAAGGGGCATAGAAGGCTGCGTTTTATTAGAATACACAGTTACAATAGCTGGTGCGGTCTCAGATCCAAAGATTATAAAGGCTATTCCACCAAATATATTTGACAGAGCAGCAACAAGAGCAGCGTTAAGATATAAATATAAACCTCTAATAAGAGATGGGGTTGCCGTTCCTGTAGAAGGCGTTAGACAAAGAATTACTTTTGTTTTAGAGTCTGTAGAGAAAGGTCCAGGATACATTCCGGAAAATTGTAGGGGTCAAATGTAATGAAAATCTTTAGAATCTTTTTAACTTTAATTGTTTTATCGTTTTTTTCTTTAAACGCTTTAGTTCAGGAAAAAAAGGAAGAATATAATTTTCCAGGATTTACCTTAAAAAAATGTTTAGCAGATTATGAAATTCAGAGATCAAATATAAGAAGAGTAGCTAAACTTCCTAGTAGAGCTGCTCAGAAGTATTTGAAAGCGCTATATCCTGCTTTAGAGGCAGACGATTTAGTTGTTGCTAAAGCAACTTTGGATGAAATGAATTCGGATAAAGATATCTCCGAAACAGATAAAGCACAGATGTATTATTACTATGCTTATGTTTACTTTAGTGAAGACAATTTAAGAAAAGCTAAACAATCTTATAAATCTTTTCTTAATATTGAAGGTGCAGATCCTAGATTAAAATCAAATGTTATTTTTAGCTTAGCTCAAATAGCTTACACAGAAGAAAATTACAAAGAAGCAATTAAACTTTTAAAAGAGTGGCTTTCTAATGAAGCAAACCCAAGCTCAACAGGTTTTGACATTATTGCTGCTTCTCACTGGCAATTAAAAAATAAAAAACTAGCTCTTAAAAATGCAGAAGCAGGCTTATGCGTTGCAAAGGCAAATAAATCAAAACCTAGAGAGTCAACATATAACCTTTTGTTAGCTTTGTATAACGAAGGTGAAGAAACAAAAAAAATGTTGGAGCTTTATGAAGAATTAGTAATATTTCATCCAAAGAAAAAGTATTGGACTCAATTATCTGGAATTTATGGAGAACTTAAACAGGAAAGCAACCAACTTACTGCATTAGAAGCTGCATTTGACCAAGAACTATTAGATAAAAAAAACGAATATACAGCTCTTTATCAGTTACTAATGAGAGCGGAAGCTCCTTATAAAGCTGCAAAAGTAATGGATTATGGTATCAAGAATGGTTTCGTCAAGGATGATGAAAAACATCTAAAAATGCTTGCTCAGGGATGGCACATGGCTCAAGAATTAGAAATTGCAGAGCCAATATATGAACAAGCAGCCAAAAAATCTGAAGAGGGCGAACTTTATGTTTTTCTAGGCCAAATTTATCTAGCGACTGACAGGTACGACCTTGCAAAAAAAACTTTAAAAGAGGGTTTGAAAAAAGGAAAGTTAAAGGATCCAGTCACAGTTAACATTTTATTAGGACAAGTTTCTTACGAACAACAAAATTTTGAAGATGCTACAAAGTTCTTCCGAACAGCTTTGGATCGTTTGACGGATTTAAAAATCAAAGATAAGAAGCTGCTAGAAAAGAGACAAGATAAATTGAGATCTCAAGCACTTACTTGGCTCACCTATACCGAAAAAGAAGCAAGAAGAGTCAAGACCCTTGAACTCAGAAGAAAAGACTTAGAAGAAAGCTAGGCTTTTCTTAAATACTCCTCTAATTTGCAAGAAATACCGCTTTTCTCATCCAAAAATTCCTGTTCGCTTGCTACTTGCCAATTATTCCAATTTATATCGGGGAAAAATGCGTCACCTTTAAAATCTTTCAACACACGAGTGATCATTAGAGAAGTTGCCCAAGGTTCAAACAATTCATAAATTTTTGAACCCCCAATAATAAAAACTTCCTGATTTAATTCTTTGATTAAATTCAAAGCTTCTTTTTCATCAAAAACTATTTCAACTCCCTCTTTTTGATAATTAGTATCCTTAGTCATCACTATGTTTGTTCTGTTGGGCAAGGGCCTGCCAATTGAATCGAAGGTTTTTCTTCCCATCAAAATTGTATGTCCTGAAGTTAGTTGCTTAAATCTTTTCAAGTCCTCTGGAATATCCCATGGTAAAGAGTTCTTTTTGCCAATAACGTTATTAGATGCAATAGCTGCAACGATAGTAATCTTCATTAAACGGCTATAGGTGCAGAAATAGAAGGGTGACTTTCATAATTTGTAATTTCGATATCTTCAAACTTGAAATCAAATATATTTTTTATTTCAGAATTTAATTTTAACTGCGGTAATATTTTTGTATCTCTTGATAATTGAAGTTTAGCTTGATCAAGGTGGTTTAAATAAAGATGAGCATCTCCAAAGGTATGAACAAATTTTCCTGCTTTTAAATTGCAGACATGAGCGACCATATGAGTTAACAAAGCATAAGAAGCAATATTAAATGGCACTCCTAGAAAAATATCTGCGCTTCTTTGGTATAACTGACATGAAAGCTCTTCATTGGCAACATAGAATTGAAAGAGAGAATGACATGGCGGTAAAGCCATTTCATCTACTAATGCTGGATTCCAGGCACTTACAATGTGTCTTCGAGAATCAGGGTTAGTCTTAATTCCTTGAATTAAATTTTGAATTTGATCGATAGTACCGTTATTTCCATCAGGCCAAGATCGCCATTGAGCACCATAGACAGGTCCCAAATCTCCTTTTTCATCTGCCCACTCATCCCAGATAGAAACTCCATTTTCTTTTAAGTAAGAGATATTAGTTGAGCCTTGAAGAAACCATATTAATTCATGCACAATTGATTTTAGGTGAACTTTTTTAGTAGTAACTAATGGAAATCCATCGGATAGATTGAATTTCATTTGATGACCAAAAATACTTAAAGTTCCTGTTCCTGTTCTGTCAGATTTTTTCTGACCTTCATTTAATACTTTTTGCATCAAATCAAGATATTGTTTCATTTTTATTTCTATAACTTAGGAAGATTAATAATAAACCAATTATAACCATCGGAGTGGAAAGTAATTGACCTCTTGTAATTATATCTAAAAAATCAAAACCTATATGTGAATCTGGCATTCTAAAAATCTCAGTAAAAATTCTAAATGATCCATAAAGGGCTAGAAACATTCCGGAAATAAATATTTTTGGTTTAGGTTTTATTACTAGCAAATTAAGAATTATAAAAAGTACTACTCCTTCAAAAAATGCTTGATAGAGTTGCGAAGGATGTCTGCTAATTTGAAGCGGATCACTCCAAAAAATCATTCCCCAAGGTAAATCTGTCGGCCTGCCAAGCAGTTCACTGCCTAAGAAATTTCCTATCCTCACAAATCCTAGACCGATAGGAAATGCCAATGCAATGTGATCAGCAAGATCAAAAAAACCTATATTAAGTTTTTTTGAAAAAATAAAAAAAGAAATAAGAACTCCTATAAATCCTCCATGAAACGAAAGACCACCTTCCCAAATTCTTAAAATAGATAGTGGATCCGCAAAAATTCGGTCTATTCCATAAAAGAACATATATCCCAATCTGCCGCCAATAATTGCGCCAAGAACTCCATAAAATAAAAAGTCATCTACATCATTTTTATCGAAAGGAGTTTTTTTGGTCACCATTTTTTTTGAGTACCAAAGAATGCCAAATATTGCCATAAGCCAAGTGATTCCATACCAATGAATTGGCCACCACCCAATTAGAGGCAGAGGAATATATAAAGCAACAGGATCGATATTAATAATCATTAAAAAGTAATATATATAATTCTTAAAGCTACTAAAATCACCAAAATGGAAAAGGCAATTTTTAAAGAATTTCCTTCAATTTTGTTCGAAATGTTTGCACCCAATTTGGCAAAATAAATACTTGAAAGTCCTGCAACTATTATTGCGGGAATGAATACTGAACCATACACATAATCTATCTGTTTAAGTTTTTCCGGAGCAAATAAAATAGCTCCAATGAGACCCGATATGGCAAAAAAGAAACCCATCAAAGACGAAGTACCAATTGCTTCATGTATTTTCAAACCTCTAAATTGAAAATAAGGAACCATTAAAATTCCTCCACCAATTCCTACGAAAGAAGTAATCAACGCAATAAATCCACCAACAAAAAATAATTCAATTTTTCTAATAGAGTTATCACTATTTTTTGGAGAAAAATTAAAAATTAGCTGAATAGCTGCCAATAACATCGATATTGCAATAATAATTTGCAAACTCTCACTAGCTATATTGGCAGCTATGTATCTTCCAAAGATGGTTGAAAAAAAAGCAGCTAAAAACATATATTTCACAATTTCTAAATTTATATTTCTATTCTGATAATGGGTATATGCAGCCATAGGAATCGTAATTGCCATAGTTCCCATTGACGATCCTGTAGCGAGTAAAGGAATGAACTCAGGTGGGAAGTCTAAATAATTAAAAAGAAAGATATATGCTGGTACTAATATTATTCCGCTGCCGATCCCAAAAAAACCAGATAATAATCCAGCAAATATACCGAGCAATACCAAAGGGATAAAGATCTCAATCATGAGTAGTCATTATCGCTTATCTCTGACCTCTGATAAACTTAAGTTTTTTTCCGTCTATGTGTTTAATTTTGCTTGCGACAAAGCCTACTAAAAAATATAAATTTGTTATGGCATCCAACAGAGACGAATTCTACTCTCGTCCTACAGAATCTGCTCATTGGTGGAAAGAGCCGCAAGGTTTTTTGGCAGGAAAAGATTTAGAGCAAGGCGGAACATGGATGGGGGTTTCAAAAGACGGAAAATTTGGTGCCGTAACAAATGTAAGAGAATTTTACGAAAAAGATTACTTAGAAAAAAAATTTTTATCTAGAGGAGATTTAGTTAAAAACTTTTTTATGTCTGATATAAATATTGATGATTATCAAAATTCTATAAATTACGAAAAGTACTTAGGATTCAATTTAGTTTTATCTGACTTTAGAAAGATAAGTATCTGTTCTTCCCAAGGAAAAGAAAATTTAAAAAAAACAGAAAAAATATTTGTTATAGGTAATAAATCGTTTCACACAAGTTCGAATAAATTAACTACCGCAAAAAAAGATTTCGAAGATATTTTGGACTCAAATTTTACAAATGATGACCTGTTAAACTTAATGCAATCTCCAGAGGAATTTTACAATTTTGATCAAAAAACCTTAAGTAATAATCATGGATCAGAATTTTCCGCCAGATTTATAAAATCCTCAATTTATGGAACTAGATCAACTACTGTTATGACTCTAGATAATAACAATCAAGTTGAAATTAAAGAGCAGTTGTATAATTTGAGAGGAGAAAAAGGAAAAATAAAAAAATTTAAATTTAAAATCTCTGATGCAAGAAAGTAAAGAAGGCTATAGACCTAATGTTGCTATGGTAGTCATCAATAGTCAAAAAAAGGTTTTGATTTGCAGAAGGAGGAATACAAAAACATGGCAGTTTCCACAAGGTGGAATAGACAAAGGCGAAGATATTAAAAATGCAATGTATAGAGAACTTCTTGAAGAAGTAGGTCTCAAAAAAGAAGAGGTAGAGTTTGTTGGTCAATCTGCTGAAACGATATTTTATGACATTCCAAAAACAATTAGATCAAAAGTTTTAGGTGGAAAATTTAAAGGACAAGAACAAAAATGGTTTTTACTTAAATTAAAAAAAGATAACCAACAAATAAAATTAGATAATGAGGATTTTCCAGAATTCGATAAATATGAATGGGTTTCTTATTGGCAACCAATAGACAGAATAGTTGATTTTAAAAGAGAAGCTTACCGGAAAGCATTGAGTGAATTAAGATTTTTAATATGAAAACTGTAATTTTTGACCTAGACGATACTCTCTTATGCGGAGATAGTGAATTTAAATGGGCAGAATTCACAGTGGAAAAGGGCTTCATAGATAAAGAACTTTACATAAAAAAAATAACTGAGTTCGAAAATGACTACAGGGCAGGAAAGATGGACTTTGAAGCTTATTGTGTATTCTTGCTTAATCCTTTGATTGGTAAATCAACTCACGAAATAAATTTCCTAGTAAAAGACTTTATAAATCAATATGAAAAAACATTAATTGATTCTTTGTCTTACGAACTTTTAGAGAGACATGAAAATGATCAAAAAATTATTGCTTCAGGCTCCTTAAATTTTATTGTTAAGGGTTTTTCTGATTTTTTTTCCGTAGATACTTTTTTTGGAACACCCTTAGAAATAGTAGATAACAAAGTTACAGGTAATTTAGCTGGAGTTCCTACTTTTGCTGAGGGTAAATTAAGCACTATGCAAAAATGGAGCGAAGAAAATAATTTTCAATTGGAGGAGGCTATTTTTTATACCGATTCAATAAATGATCTCCCTCTCGTAAAAGCTTGTAAAAATAGTATTATTATTTCACCGGATGCCAAACTAGAAAAATATGCAAAAGAAAATTCTCTTGAAATAATATATAGATGAAAATCAAATGAAAAAAGAAGAAAGAATAGCTCTTGAAAAAAAATATAAAAGCTTTAAAAAACTCAAACTTAGTCTAGATTTAACAAGAGGAAAACCTTCTTCTGAACAACTAGATTTTTCAAATCTTGTTATGAGTAATTTAAAAACTAAACGAGACTATAAATTTGATAATACAGATATAAGAAATTATGGAGAAATTGATGGGCTTCCGTCGGCAAAAAAAATTGGATCCTTTCTACTGGATATTAAGCCAAAAAATATAGTTGCCAATGGAACAAGCAGTTTGAGTCTTGCTGCATTTATGTTGCAAACACTTTTCTTTAAAGGCAACGGAGATGGACCATGGAAAAATAAAAAAAAGATTTCTGTAATATGTCCAGTGCCTGGATACGATAGACATTTTGCCTTATTTGAAGAAATGGGAATAAACATGATTCCAGTGCCTTTAACTGGAAAGGGTCCAAATATGGACAAGGTTGAAGAAATAGTTTCAAAAGATAAAAGTGTTCGGGGAATCATCTGTGTTCCTAAGCACTCAAATCCAACTGGCGAAACATATTCTAACGAAACAATTATCAGATTGGCAAAATTGCCTAAAAAGGGGAATAAGGATTTCATGATTTTTTACGACAACGCCTATTCAGTTCATGACTTCAGTAAATCACCTAAACTTTTAAATATTTTTAAACAATGTGAAAAGTTTAAAACTGCTGACAACATATCTTTATTTGCAAGCACCAGCAAAATAACATTTGCAGGCTCAGGTATTGCTTTTATTGGAGGATCTGAAAAAACACTAAACAATTTTCTGTCTTATTTAGGAAAAATAATTGTTGGGGCAGATAAAATCAATCAAGCAAGACATGTAAAATTTTTGAAAGGCACGAAAGCATTGACTAAGCACATGGATAATTTAGCAACTGTGATTAAACCTAAGTTTGAAATTGTTGAAAATTATCTATCAAAATTACCTGATGGCTATGCAACTTGGAGTAGTCCGACTGGCGGATATTTTGTTTCTTTTAATTCAAAGCCTGGAAAAGCAAAAAAAATATATGAGCTTTGCTTGGATGCTGGATTAAAACTTACTCCGGTTGGCTCTACGTTTCCATATAAAAAAGATCCTGAAAATCAAAATATTAGACTTGCCCCAACACAAGTGAAGAACTCTGATTTAAAAAAGGCTATGGATTTATTTGTTACGGCAGTCTGTTTAGCAGGTTAATTTCTGACACCTTGCAAAATCTCATAAGAATTATCTTTGAATGGCCCAAAGTTACTCGACACATCTGGGTGAGAGACAGGCTCGTTGGAGATATCTGCTAATAAATTTTGTTGAGAAACATAAGCTGTGTAGAAGACATCCTCGTTCTCTGCAAATACATGGTAAAAGGGCTGATCTTTTTTCGGTCTAATTTGTGCTGGAATGCTTTGATACCATTCCTCTGTATTGTTGAATTCCGGGTCGACATCGAAAATTACACCTCGGAAATCTAAGAATTTATGTCTGACTACTTGGCCTATGGCAAAGTTAGTCTCAATTATTTCTTTCATTTTTATATCCATATCTTACACTATTTTATTTAGTGCCATTTAAAAAAAATTCAAGGCTTATGAGCTTCTTTTAAATATTCTTTTGATTGCATTTCTATAAGCCTGCTCTCGGTTCTTTTATATTTCTCCATAAGTTTATTTCCTGTATAAATTTTCGAAATGTCTGTATCTGCTGATATGATTATTTTCACTTTTCTGTCGTAACACTCGTCAATTAAACTTATAAATCTTCTTGCCTGATCATCAGAAGTAATAACAGGAACATCGGAAATTAAAACATTATGGAATTCTTTGGCAATTTCAATGTAATCTGCCGCACTTCTAGGAGATGAACATATATCATCAAAGTCAAACCAAATAGTGCCCTCTGAACTTTTAACAGTATTTACTTTTCTTTCTAATATTTTAATAGGACCACTTTCTACATCTTTAGATTTTGAAAGAGAATTAAAAGCATTTTGCATGTTAACTTCCGATTCTTTTCCAAGAGGCATAAAAAGGAGTTTGGTCTGCTCCAAAGTTCTTAGACGATAATCGCTTTTAGAATCAAGGAAGTAAATTTCACAATTTTTTTCTATTGATTCTATTGCTGGGATGAATAATTTTCTTTGCAGGCCGTTTGCATATAAATTTTTTGGTTCTATATTAGAAGTAGTAACAAGACAAACGCCAGAGGCAAAAAGTTCAGTCATGAATTTCCCTAAAAGCATTGCATCTCCAATATCCTCAACAAAAAATTCATCAAAACACAATACTTTATATTTTCTTGCAAGTTGCTTAACAACTTTTTTAATTGGGTCTTTTTGACCTACTAATTTATGGAGTTCATTATGAAGATTATTCATAAATCTATGAAAGTGTAACCTTATTTTTTTCTTCGTTTTTAGATTGTCGAAGAAAAGATCCATTACAAAAGTTTTACCTCTTCCTACTTTCCCGTGAATATAAAGGCTTTTAGAGTTTTTTTTCTTTTTAAAATTAAAAAAGGCATCAGACTTATTTAACTCTTCAAGGCGTGATTCTAATTTTTCTATTAAAGCGAGCTGGAAATCATCCAGCTCAATTTTTCTTTCTTCAACAGACTGTAAATAAGTTTTTTTCAGTTTACGCTTTTATGAACAGTTATCTCTGGTGCGCCATCTAAAAAGGGAGCTAAAGCCATACCTAAAGTCGCAAAATGCTCTGTCTGAGTATGGTTGGCATGAGCTTCTTCTGTTTGATAAAGTTCAATCATCATTATTGTTAAAGGGTCATCCGTTTCATGCATTTCGTAATAAAAACAATCTGGTTCATTTTCAGCTACTGCTTTAACAAGATTTCCCATCGCCTCAATAAAATTATCTCTTTCTCCATCTTTAATTTTTAATTTCGCTATTGCTCCAATCATTTTTTTCCTCTTTTTGTTATTATTATTTTTTAAACCTTTTAAGTATAAACATTAATTAGAGTTGGAGAAAACAATGATTAAAATTTGGGGAACTGAGGCATCAAGAGCACTAAGACCTATTTGGACAGCAGAAGAAATGGGCTTAGATTATGAATTAACAATGATGCCATTTCCTCCGAGAGTCTTTATGAAAGAATATTTAGATGTAAATATGTTAGGGACCATTCCTTATTTAATCGATGGCGATGTAAAGATGACCGAATCGGTGGCAATGTCCCAGTATTTGGTAGAAAAATACGGTCCTACAGATCTTAGAGTAATGCCAAATGAAGCCGATTATCCTGCATATTTAAATTGGCTTTATCATTCTGATGCAACCTTAACTTTTCCTCAAACAGTGGTCCTTAGATACAAACTTCAAGAACCAGGCGTTGCTGATGCTGCCGTAGAAGGTTACAGCAGATGGTTTGTTTCAAGATGTAAATTACTTGAAACAGCTTTAGAAGATAAAGAATATCTTTGTTCAAACCGATTTACTATTGCAGATATTTGCGTAAGTTATGCCTTTGTTGTTGCAGAATCGTTAGGCATACATCAAGCATTCAAACCAAACATAAAAAGATATACCGAGATGCTCTTTGAAAGAGAAGCCTTTAAAAAATCTAAAGCTTTTAAATTCGAAGAAAACTAATTTTTTTTAGGTGGGAAAGGCACTAAAACAGAAGTTCTTTCTAAGTAATCAATATAAGCCGGATCATCTTTCCATTTTTTATATCCTCTTGATTCAAGCATCGTTATTCCGCTGATTCTAGTAAGAAGAAAGACGACAAAAATAGGAGATATCAAAGCCACTAATTGCCATCCAATTAAAACAGGAAAAGCTATTACAGCTATGCCAATCCACAAGACCATTTCTCCAAAATAGTTAGGGTGGCGTGACCAGCTCCAAAGACCAACGGTAATAAAACTATCTTTATTAGCTGGATCATTTTTAAAATTTGTTTTTTGTTGATCAGCAATAACTTCTATGGAGAAACCAAATATCCATATTAAAGTTCCTATAACTGCAAAAATGTCTATGGCCATTTTCGCTTCAGAAGTAATAGCTGCTAAAGCCATAGCTAAGGTAAGAAATACCCACAATCCTTGGATTGTCCAAGTCATTAAAAACCACCAGAAGTCTTTTTTCATAAGATCGAATCTTCCATCACTGCCTGCTTTTTTCACTCTTATAAATAGGAAAGAACCAAGACGAAAAGCCCAAATCCAAACAAATAAAGCTAATAAAATATCCCTTAAAGAAATGTCTACAGTAAAAAGAATGGCTAAAAGCGTAACAGAAACATAAGTTAGAGAACCTGTTAGATCAAAATAATGTTCCGTTTCAAAAATATATGAGGGAATAAATACCAACCACTGAGCTAAAAATATAAATGCACAACAAAAATAAATTAGCGAGATCCCGGAAATATTAACACTGCCTTGGTTGATTCCAATAGCAACTAAAACAGCTAGTAAAATACTTATAAAGATTGAAGGAATAGTGATTTTTTTTGACATGTTAAAATTTTCTAAATTGATATAGAATTTCCCCTCAAAAGATATTAACCTAATATTTTAAATTGAGGGAGTAAAAAATATGAAATCACCAATATGTGAAATGCTGGGAGCTGAGTTTCCTTTAGTTGCTTTTAGTCATTGCAAAGATGTCGTTGTTGCAGTTTCAAAAGCTGGTGGAGTTGGTGTTTTGGGAGCAGTAGGTATGTCTCCTGAGATCTTAGAACAAGAACTAAATTGGATTGATGAGAGAATTGATGGCAAGCCTTATGGTGTTGATGTTTTAATTCCAAACAAAATGTTGGGTAAAGGCGAAGAATTTAATGCTCAAAAATTAGCCGACATGATTCCGCAAGAATATAGAGACTTTAGAACAGATGTTTTGAAAAATCATGATATCGACGCACCAGAACTTAGAGAAAGCGAAGGAGATATGGCTGCCTCTGGATTTGCGCAAAACACAGCTGATCAGGGCGCAAAAGCATTATTAGACGTTGCCTTTTCTCACCCAATAAAATTAATTGCTAATGCTCTTGGAGTTCCACCGGAATGGATGGTTAAAATGGGTAAGGACAATGATGTGAAAGTAGCTGCTCTTTTAGGGACTAAAGAACATGCAATTGCTCAAGTTAAGGCTGGCGTTGACATCTTAGTTGTGTCTGGAACAGAAGCTGGTGGACACTGTGGAAGCGTTTCAACTATGGTTTTGGTTCCAGAGGTACACAGAGCTATTCAGCCTTATGGCGATGTTCCTATCTTAGCTGCTGGTGGTATTGTAACTGGAGAGCAAATGGCTGCTTCTATGGTTATGGGAGCTTCAGGAGTTTGGACTGCTTCTGTTTGGCTTACAACTGCTGAAGCTGAAACTCATCCGATCGTAAAAGAAAAAATGTTGCAAGCAAGTTCTAGTGATACTGTCAGATCTAGAAGCCGAACAGGAAAACATTCTCGACAACTAAAATCTTCGTGGACAGATGCTTGGGAAGCAGAAACTGCCCCTGAGCCTTTGCCAATGCCTCTTCAGCCAATGGTAGCTGAACCAGCTTTAGCAAAGGTCAATAAACTAGCTGAAGGCGGACATGATGGAGCAGTAAATCTAGCTACATACTGGGTCGGGCAAGGAGTTGGTTTAATGACTCAAAGCTTATCTGCTGGCGCAGTTGTCCAAGAATTTAAGCAAGATTTTATCAATGCTTACGAAAGATTCGAGGGCTTTTTACAAGATTAAGTCGAATGAGATCCTGACCAGATTACTTTTTTAAGATCTCTTTCTTCGGGCGAGAGAATTTTAATTCCGAATTCTTTTCTTAAGTCGCAAATTTTTTTATCTAGAAATTCTTCTGGATGCTTAAAAGGCCACCTTTTTTTCATTTTTCTAGTATTTTTAAATGCAATTTTTAGTTTAGTGGGAATTACATTTTTATATATCTCAAGAAATTTAAATATACCGACTTCTTTTAGTAACTTTTTTTGGAGATCCTTTATTCCAGGAAGTTTTGTGTAGGAATATAAATAACTAAATTTGTAAGAACAGCCCAACAATAACCATGTGTCTAATAGGGCTTCTTCTTCTAAAGAAGTGTCTAGACCAAAAATTACGTGCGAAGCATCATGATCTCTTACTAATGTAGAATCTTTAAGATCCTTAAGAGGTATTTTATTATTTTCAACTAAATAGTTTTCGTAAACTTCTATACCTTCTCTTAAGGTAAGTTCACAATCTTGATTTTGATAAATTAACATCTTGGCAAAATTAATAAATTCTTAAGTTTTAGTCAATATTAATGATTCCACCATGCTTGGTCAGAAAAAGCTCTTATGTCAATTTCATGAGTCCAAGTGGATTTTTTTTGCTTAGCTACAAATAAATAAGTTTCGGCAACTTCTTCAGGCAAAATCATCCCATTTTGACCTTTTTGTTCTTTGAATTTTTCAAAAAGTTCAGGGCCCAACATTTTTCCTAACGTGTCTGGTGCATCTACCGCCCCATCAATTATTACATGAGCAACATGAATACCATCTTTTGAGAACTCAGCATTTAATGACTGACAAAGCATTCTTCTGCCTCCCATAGCAGCAGCATGAGAATGCTGACCTTTATTTCCTCTCACGGCTGAAGTTGCAGATGTAACAATAATATTACCTGTTTGTCTTTCTTTCATTTTTGGTGTCACAACTTGAGCGAGTCTAAATAATCCGAAAGTAGCCATTCGCCAGCCCATCTCAAAAGCTTTATAGCTTGTTTCTGCTAGAGCTCGATCTCCTATTTGAGCTCCTATGTTATAAATAACAGTATCAATTGGACCAATTTCTGACTCAACCTTATTCACTAAATCCTCAATGGAGTTTTCATCAATTACGTTTAGTAAAGAACCCGAGGCTTTTCCTCCTGAATCTTCAATTTCTTTGATTAATGTTTCTAAACCCTCTTTGTCAGTGCGCCTTGCTAAGTAAGAGTGATAACCATTTGAAGCGAATTTCTTTGCAACAGTTCCTCCAATTCCTGCTCCTGCACCAATTACCAAGCAAACCTTTTCCATATTTTACTTGTGAGTTAAAGAAACAAGACCACGGAGTTCTCCGGATTTCATTTCTTTAAGGGTTCTGTAGGCCTCTGATACGTCTCTAGATTCTACTTCGACAGGTTCAATTTTTCCTGCTGAGACTAACTTCATTAAATCTTTCATCTCTCCTAAGCTGCCAACATAAGAACCCATTATTTTTTTTTCGGTTAGAGTTAAAAGAGGTAAAGGTATAGTTAATTGTCCTCCAAAAAGGCCAACAATAACTTGCTTACCTCCTCTACTAAGGCATTGATAACCCAAATTTACGGAAGCTTCTGCTCCGACAAAATCCACTATCGCTTTGGCTCCGCCTCCGGTAGCTTCCATAATTTGGTTAGCAGCGTCTTCAGATGAAGAGTTAATGGTTAAAGAAGCTCCCAAATCTCTTGCTACTTTTAATTTTTCATCATCTATATCTACGACAATAGGATTTATTCCATATGCAGCTTTGGCAATTTTTAATGCTAATAATCCCAAGCCTCCAGCACTTACAATGATAAGAGAATTATCTCGAGTATAGGGTTCGGCTTTTCTTAGGGCACTGAAAGCAGTGAGACCTCTGCAAGCATAACTTCCTGCAAGACTATCTGGAGTATCTCCAGCATCAAAAAGGTATTGTTCTCCTGGAATCAAAACGTGATCTGCATAACCTCCGCTTACATTAATTCCAATATTGCTATTGTTCATACAATAATGAGTTTTATCGTTATTACATAGTTCGCAATCCCCACAGCCAATCCAAGGGTAAACCACGTATTTTTCACCAACTTTTACCTTTGAAACCTCTTCACCTACTGCTACTATTTCTCCAAAAACTTCATGACCCATTGTGAGCGGTTCTAGAAGGGGAGTAGGAAGTTTGGCTCCACCACCTAAATCAAAATAACCATCGTGTATATGAACATCTGAATGACAAACTCCACAAGCGATAGTTTTTATAAGAACTTCATTTCCTTTGGGTGTAGGCGTTTCGATATTTTTTTCTTCTAATGGTTTTCCATTTTCTGTGACTTGATATGCTTTCATTTTATTAGTTTACCTTATCTTGTCGGCATTGCTTTTATGACGGTTAAATTTTTTAACTCAGTTGCCGGCCTCCTATAATTTTCTGCTAATTCTTGATAGCTGTTCGATGAAAACCAATTATTCATCTCTTCTTCTGATGGAAAGGTCCACATTATGACACGACCTTCTATGGGGGAAGTTCCCTCCAAATGGATAGATTTATCATCCATAGTAATGAATTCACCATTGTGCTCCTTGAGAGTACCAAAAAAACCTTTTTCGTAATTTCTGAATAACTCCGCGTCTTCTATTTCAAGATTTGCGATGCAATAAACTCTAGTTTGAGACATTTCTACTCCATTTATTAATAAAGAGTATAAACAAAAAATAAAATAAAAGTTATGAAATTGGAGAGTTAAATTTTGTCTTCAGACCAATCTAAAAAGTCTTTTAACTCTTTGGGAGATAAATTTGAAAGCTCAGCAGTATCTTCAGAATCTAAATGAAACAGCTCTGCACCTTTTTTTGTTAGTTTTATATATGCCTTTAGTAAATGAGTACTTTTCTCAGTAGCATGATATTCAACAACTCTTCTATCCTTGCCTGGTTTTTTTTCTAAGTAACCAACGATGACCGATTTTGATAAAAAACGCTCTATGCTTCGAATATTCAAGTCAGTTACACCTGTTAAATCACTTATCGTAAAGAAACCTTTTTTTATATGACAATCCATTATCACCATCCTTATAAGATCATATCTAATGTCTTGAGTATAAATATTATCCCAGCCATATTTTTCGGACATCTCTCTGAAAAGATTATATTTTTCAATATTAAATTCCAACATAAGGTCAGAGAAACCTTTGAGCTTTTTTAACGTTTTGGGATTATTAAAAATTTCCATACCACTTCCTTGTAGATTATCACAGCTTAACTTGTAAGTATCTTTCTTACAAATCGTCTTAATTAAAATGACATCTGATAACCAATGATCAACTTGTTGTTATTCTTCATTTGCAAGCCATTTTTATTAGTATTTAAAGAAAATAAGTACTCAATTCCTAATCTAATGTGTTCTTTTTGAAAAAAATTGAAAATTTTATTCACACCTAAGCCAAACTCAAGTTCGTTTCCTCCATAGTTCAGAGGGTTAGCAGATTGAACAGGAGATTTTATTTCTAAACTTGATCCAGATAAATTTTGTTTTTTCGTAAAAAGTAGCCTAATTGAAAGTGCTAAAGAATCATCATATGATTTTTGAAGCCACGAGGATATTTCTAGTTTATCGCCGAAGGACCAATCTTTCTCTCTAATAACTGAATATTTTTTTATTTGAGATCCTAAAACTAACCCATTAAAACCTCTATTATTAGTTAATGCAGTGATTAATTTTGTTGATTCATCCATTTGCATGAAGTAGGGCATAGTCATATTCATATAGGTATTCATGGGAGTTAGCATTGAGTCTTGGTTATTATTTTTACCAATAGATTTATCTATTCCAAGTTCTAGATGCCACCTATTATCATTCGTTTCTGTTAGTTTAAATAATGCAGAAAAGGAAAAATTTGAAAGATCGTCTAAACCAGTTTGAAAATTACCTAAATAAGCTCTGTCCATCGCACCTTTATAAGTATTTGAGGTCATTTTATTTTTCATAAACATCAGCATGCCCATGTAAGTTAGGTTATCGGAGTAAGCATACATACCTCCTACCATCATCATTTGCATATCCATTTTTTGAGGAACCACGCTCAAATAAGTGGGAGCATTTGGCATTGATGCAAAAGGATTAATTTGGCTTGTTATAATTTCTTGGTCAGAAATTGAGTTGTTATGCAAAGTGTTACCTTTCATTTGCATGGCTGAATATCTTATAGAAATCATTCTTTCATTAGTTTTATGATAATGATCTCCCATCACGCCAATAGGCGCATGACCAGTTGCACTAGTAGCAGAGGATAAGTTTATAAAAAACAAAGAAACAAACGATAGAAATAGTTTTTGACCCATTACCCCCTCCATAGAACTTGGGCATTCTATCCTAAAATCAGTTCATTCTTCCCAATTGAATTTTGGTAGGGCGTGGATTGCACTATCCAACTGTTCTGCCCAAATAGAAGAAAGTTCTTTGAAGAAAGGAGAGTCTAATTTTAACTGATCTTGAAAATTCAAATTAATTTGATCTTTTTTGAAAACAACAAAATCTATAGGCGGGCCAACGGTTAAGTCACTCTTCATTGTCGAATCAAAGGATAATAAAGCTGCTCTGGCAGAATCTCCCAGTGGCGTATTAGGAACAATCATTCTATCTAAAATCGGTTTTCCATATTTTGTTTCGCCTATTTGTATAAAAGGTGTTTCATCAGCAACATAGATAAAATTTCCTTCTGGATAAACTAAAACTAAGTTAGGTTCTTGGCCTTTAATTTGCCCGCCAATAATAAAATGAGAGCCCAAAAGGGCAGTGCTTTGATCGATTTGTTCCGTTGGATCATGATTTTTTGACTGTTGTTCAATGCTTATTTTTCCAACATAGTCGGCTACCGCTTCAATATCTTCGCAGAGGTTTAAGTTGATTTCAGTGTTGTAATCTTCTAGGTCTTTTTCTATTTGATGATAAACGGCTTGCGAGGTGGCTAAATTGCCTGCAGTTAAGATAACGAAAGCTCTATCACCAATATTGTAAGTATACATTTTTGTATAAGATCCAATATTATCCAAACCAGCATTGGTTCTAGAATCTGAGGCAAAAACTAAACCCTCTTCAACTTTTATGGCGAGACAGTAAGTCATATGTTATTTTTTTGAGCAATTGACGCTTTGTTTTAGAACAAAAAAACAATCAATTAGCTGTTATATTTAATAGTTATAAATATTATAAATTTTTTATGAAAATTTCTTGGAAAAAATATCCCAGTTCTTCTTTTTACGATGAATATGTTACACCACAAAACACTTTAAGGGGACATTCTAAAAAAATTGGAACTTTTTTGGAATCTTTATCAATAGAAGATTTAAAAGAAATAAATTTAGCAACTGAGACGGCTATTAAGTCTATGGGAATTTCATTCAGAGTCTACTCCGATGAAGCAGACGATGGACAGGATAGAATGTGGCCATTAGATTTTATTCCAAGGTTAATTCGACAAACTGAATGGCAACAAGTTGAAAAAGGATTGAAACAAAGAGTCAAAGCTCTAAATATGTTCATTGAAGATTGTTATAACAAACAAAACTTTTTAAATGAAAGTGATATAGATAAATCTTTGGTATTAGATTCTCCTGCTTACAAAAAGTATTGTGTTGATGTGAAGCTAAAACACAACACTTGGTCGCATATTTGCGGATCAGATCTTATTAAAGCTCAAGACGGGAAGTTTTATGTTTTGGAAGATAACTTAAGAGTTCCATCGGGTGTAAGTTACATGTTGGAAAATAGAATGATTATGAAAAGAGTCTTTCCTGAATTATTTTACCAATATGGCGTTACTCCTATAGATGCTTATCCGACTAAGCTTTATGAAACTTTGGCTTCGGTTAGCAATTCAAGATCTAAAAATCCTGAGATAGTTTTACTTACTCCCGGTATGTTCAATTCTGCATATTATGAACACTCCTTTTTGGCACAACAAATGGGAATAGATTTGGTTGAGGGCAGAGACTTGATAATTGGTAAAGAAGGTTTCGTGTATAAAAAAACAATTGAGGGATTAGTAAAAGTCGATGTGATTTACAGAAGGATTGATGATGATTATCTTGACCCTGATCAGGGCAATCCTAAATCTGCCATCGGTGTAAAGGGGTTGATCAAGGCTTGGCAACAAAAGAAAGTTGCCATTGTAAATTCTCCTGGTTGTGGAATTGCTGATGACAAAGCAGTTTATGCCTTTGTTCCGAAAATGATTAAATATTTTTTAAACGAGGAGCCAATCATTAGAAATATAAAAACTTTCCTCCTTACAAACAAAGAACACAGAGATCACGTTTTTAATAATTTTAAAGATATGGTGATAAAGCCCGTTGCAGAATCTGGCGGTTATGGAATTGTGATAGGCAAAAATTGTAGTAGATCAGAAAAAGATTCAACTATAAGAAAAATAATGAACAACCCAAGGAATTTTGTTGCTCAACCCTTAATATCGTTATCAACTACTCCTACTTATTCTGGAGAAAGCCTTGAGCCAAGACATCTTGATCTGAGGCCTTTCATCTTATCTGGAGAAAAACAATATGTAACTGTGGGTGGGCTAACCAGAGTAGCGCTTAAAAAAGGTTCCACAGTTGTCAATTCTTCACAAGGAGGAGGCAGCAAAGACACATGGATAGTTTAAATGCTAAGTAGAGACGCAGAGCATTTGTATTGGCTCACAAGATATGTCGAGAGAATAGAAAATACTGCCAGAATGATAAATGTTCATTCTGAGTTAATGTTAGATTTCCCCGGCGATCAATCTTTGGGATGGAAACCAATTATTCAAACTATGGATTCAAAAAAATTTTTCAAGAAAAGATATTCAGAATATAGCGAAATAAGTGCCGTTAAATTTTTGGGGGATGATAAAGAAAATGTAAATTCTATAATCTCTTCTTTAGATATGGCTCGATATAATGCCAGAGCTATCAAAGATGATTTGCCAAGGTCTGCAACAGAGCAACTCAACAATTTATTCAATGAATTTAGTGGTGGAATGGCTTCTTCTTCTAGCAGAAGAAGACGAGCAGCCTACATTTACAATGCTATTTCTGGCGCTCAAAGATTTTTTGGAATCATTTCCGATAACTTTTCCAGAGGATATGCTTTCGAGTTCATGAGGTTGGGAAGATTTGTAGAGAGAATAGACATGATTTCAAGAATTATAGATAGTTTGTGTATAACAAAATCAAAGGAGCAAACTCATGACTTTCCAACTTTAGAATGGGTAAGCATGCTTAGAACGTTATCTGCTCACGAATCTTTCAGAAAAGAAATACGAGGAGAAATAGAGAGAGGCGATGTAATAAATTTTCTTTTGAAGAATGAGAATTTTCCAAGATCGATTTATAGATGCCTTTCCATAACAGAAAAAAGTCTCACGTTTCTGCCGAACAATGCTAACGTTCTTGAAGTAGTGAAAAAATTGAATACTAGAGTATTTTCGGCAAAGTTAGAGAGCTATGATGACAACCAGCTTCATAATTTTTTAGACTACTTACAAAGAAGAATTCATCTCCTAGACGAACATATTCATAAAAACTATTTTCACAATCACTTATAGACAGAATTATGAATCTTGGAATATTTATTATTGGGGCTCTTACTTTTATTATTGCTTTTTCTTTTTTTAAGTTTTCTGCTTTTCGTAAAACCAAAAATGATCAATCCTCGTGGCCAAAATTACTCTCTGTTTTTGTAGTTGACTATCTTGTCCTTGTTCTTGGAGTTTTAGCAAGTGGAATACTATTTATATCTATTTTTAATATGGCGCATGGATAAACATATGAGTGAAATAAGACTAATTTTTGCTAAAAGTATCGGTAGCTTCGATTAATAGCTCTGTAATTTCTTTTTCAAAAGCTGAATGTCCAGAAAAAGGTGCAATTTTTAGTTCAGCTTCAGGCCATTTTGAATAAAGTTCGTAAGCAGTGGTGGATGGACAAACTACGTCATACCTTCCTTGAATTATTACTGCCGGTATGTGCCTGATCGGATCTATGTTATCTATAAGTTGATTTTCGTAATCTAAAAAACCTTTATTAACAAAATAGTGATTTTCAATGAGCGCAAATGCAAGAGCAAATTCTGCATTTACAGAATCTTTGACAGCACTTGGGTTGTGATTGATAAAACTTGCAGATGCTTCCCACTTAGACCAAGCTTTAGCAGCTGAAAGCTTTTTTTCTTTGTCTTCACCATTAAAAATTTTTCTATAGGCGTCAATTAGATCAAATCTTTCTTTTTCTGGAATCTCACTGATAAATCCTTGCCAAGCTTCAGGATATATTTCACTTGCTCCATATTGATAAAACCACTTTAGTTCTTTTTCTCTCAGCATAAAAATTCCCCTCAGAACAAGTTCAGTAACTTGTTCGGGATATTTTTGGGCGTAAGCTAGGGCAAGAGTACTTCCCCAAGAGCCTCCGAAAACAAGCCATTTTTCTATTTGTAATTTTTTTCTTATAGATTCAATATCATCTACAAGGTGCCAGGTTGTATTTTCCTCTAAGCAAGTATGAGGTTTACTTTTACCACAACCTCTTTGATCAAAAAGAATTATTCTATATTTTTTTGGATTGAAAAATCTTCTCGATAGTTTTCCAGCTCCTCCACCAGGTCCTCCATGTAAAAAAACTGCAGGTTTACCTTTAGGATTTCCACACTGTTCGTAATAAATTTCATGAACCCCTTTTTTGATATAGCCTGAGTTAAACGGCTCAATAGATGGATAAAGTTTTCTTTCTTTTTTGAAAAATTTCACTGAAATATTTTATCTGAAGTTTCTGGTCTGTACCTTAAAAAGGATTTAAAATTTCGTGGTGCCCAGAGGTGGAATCGAACCACCGACACAAGGATTTTCAGTCCTTTGCTCTACCAACTGAGCTATCTGGGCAAAAAGAGAAAACGATTTTATATAACTTTGTCATAATAAACAAAATAAAGTTCTAAGAGGACTAAAGTTTTCGATATAGCAATCATAGGAGCGGGAGCAGAAGAATTATCTATTTAAATAGGGGGAAAAATAAATACTAATTTAGTAAGTAACAAGGTAAGAGTTGGTTATGGAATCGGTGATTATGCAATTTGTCTCTATTGGAGTGGCGTAGGACTTTATTTGTTATATTTTTACACAGATGTAGTAGGAATTTCACCTTTACTGGCTGGTTGGATTTATGCTTTAGGAATAGGCTGGGATGCAATAACAGATCCATATATGGGTTTTATTGCTGAAAGGACCAGGACCAAAATGGGAAGTTATCGACCATACATATTGTTTGGCTCTATTCCTTTGGCCTTATCCTTCATTTTACTTTTTTGGGTACCTCCCTTTGAAGGGACATTTTTATTTGTTTTTCTGATCATAGCGAATATTTTTCATAGGACTTGTTTTACTATTGTGAGTGTTCCTTATAGCTCTCTGACTGCAAGAATCTCTGACGACAGTGAAGAAAGAACAAAACTAACTACAGCTAGAATGTTGGGTGCCTCTTTTGGAACTCTAACTATTTCTGCTCTTGGATTTCCAATCGTTAATTGGTTTGGAAGGGGCGAAGAATCTTTAGGTTTTGTCTATTTAGGAACTTGTTCTGGGCTTGCTGCAGTTTTAATTTTAGCAATCACAGTAAAAACAGTTAAAGAAAGAAATTTTGATATAGAGATCTCAAAATTACCCAATTTCTCTGAAGTAAGTAAGTCAATTGTTAAGAATTATGCATTTTTGATTGTATTTGCTTCTACTCTTACTTTAATTACAACTTCTATTATGTTTAATAAAAATTTAATTTATTACACTAAATATGCATTAGGTTTGCATGATTACCAAGGATTGATTTTAGGAGTGAGCAGTGCGTCTGCTTTTCTTGCCATACCCGTTTGGGCTTACTTCGCACTGAAAATAGGAAAAAGAAATTCCTGGTTGATTTCTATGATTCTATTGGTATTTAGTTTTTTGTTTTTTTATTTATATCCAATTAAAAATTTATTAGAGCTTTTAATCGTTTTAGTAGTTTTAGGAATTGGCAATGGCGCCACTGGAGTATTATTTTGGTCTATGTTACCCGATACAATCGAATACGGAGAATGGAAGACAGGCGTAAGAACAGAGTCTTCTCTATATGGCTTTATGACCTTTGCACAAAAAGGTGGAATAGCTATCTCAGCACTTATTTTAGGAATGCTTTTAACGAATATAGGATTTATTCCAAATACAGTTCAATCAGAAGAGACTTTGGAAAGTTTAAAAAGCCTGATGACTTTTATTCCCCTGGCAGGAGTAGTTTTGAGTTTGATTTTGGTATATTTCTATCCTATAGATTCTAAATTTCATAAGAAATTAATTAGAGAAATTAATGAAAGAAGTTAAATGGGGAATAATTGCTGCAGGAAGTATTGCTAACGCTTTTGCGCATTCAATTAAATACTCAGAAAATGCAATGCTTTCTTGTGTGCTTGGTAGAAATGAAGAAAAAGTTAATTCCTTTGCTGAAAAACATAATTGTCAGCCATATTTAGATTTAGAATTATTTCTTGATTCCGACATCGAAGCGGTTTACATAGCCACCCCACATGATTCTCATTTTCATTATTCAATGGAAGTGATTAAAAGAAAATTACATGTTTTGTGCGAAAAACCTTTGTCTGTGAATTCAATAGAAGCAATGATTTTAATGAATGAAGCAAAAAAAAATGATGTTTTCTTGATGGAGGCTTTCATGTATAGAACTCATCCTCAAACATTTGAAATCTTGAAGATTTGTAAGAAATATTTAAAGGAAACAAATGTGAAAATTTCAAGCTCTTTTGGGTTTGATGCTCCAGTAGACAAAAGTCACAGATTAAGAAATCCTAACTTGGCTGGAGGAGCAATATTAGATGTTGGTTGTTACCCTTTGTCTATGGCTAGGCTAATCGCTGGAGCTATAAATGATGAGCAATATTTAGATCCTAAAAGCATCGAGGTAAAAGGATCTATAGATTCAACAGGAGTAGATAACAAGTCTAGCGCTAATTTGATATTTAACGATAATATTTCAGCTTACATTGAAACGTCGATAAATGAAGAGTTACAAAATAACCTAATTATTAAATCTGACAAAGTTGAAGTTGAAGTTTCTGAACCTTGGCATTGCGGACAATTTCAAGAGGGCAAGTATTCAATTAAGTTAAATCTCGAAGGCAAAAAAACCATTATTTCTAACAGAGACGAAGTAGGTCTTTTTACCAGGGAAATTAATGAGGCGTCTAAATGTATTTTGCAAGGAGATTCTGAATCTTCATTAATGTCTCATAAAGATAGTTTTGGTAATATGCTTTGGCTAGAAAAGTGGTATTTAGAAACAGGGGTCAAATATCCTCAAAATATAGTTGAAAAGTCTCCAATATTTTCTTGTCGATATGAGCCAGTAGCTAAATTAGCTAAGTCTGAGATTGATGACGTTTCAAAGAAAGGCTCAAGATTAGTATTTGGTTGTGATAATCAAACTTCTCAATTACATGCGTCAACAATGTTTGATCATTTTTATAACAATGGTGGAAACATTTTTGATACAGCTTATATTTACAATGACGGAAAATCTGATGAATATTTAGGAGAGTGGATCAATACAAATGGGCTTTCAAAAGAGATAATAGTTCTTGGAAAAGGAGCTCATACGCCACATTGCGAACCTAAATTTATTAAACAACAATTAGAAGAGTCTTTAGAAAGATTGAAGCTTGAATCGTTAGATATATATTGTTTGCACAGAGATAATTTAGATATACCAGTTGAGGAATTTATTGATGCCTTAAATGAAATTCATTCAGCAGGGCTCGTTTCTACAATTGGAGCTTCGAATTGGACTTTAGAAAGATTTGATAATGCTAACAACTACGCAAAGAAAAATGAAAAAATTGGTTTTAAAGTTTTGAGTAACAATTTCAGTTTAGCCAATATGAATAAACCTGTTTGGCCTGGATGTGTAAATTGTAGTGAACAATATCTAAATTATTTGTTTGAAAATGATATATATCTTTTTCCATGGTCTAGTCAGGCTAGGGGTTTTTTCTTGGAAAAAGATCTCTATCCTAAGGCAGCTCATGTTGCAAATCCGTCTCTAGAAGAAGAGCAAAGGGTTTGGCATGATGAAATAAATTTATCAAGAAGGAAAAAATGTTTTCAGCTTTCTGAAGAGTTAGGATGCCTGCCAATAGAATTAGCACTTGCTTATGTTATAAACAAAAACCCTAATATTTTTCCTTTAGTTGGACCAAGATCTGTTTATGAGTCAGAAAGTTGTATGAAAGCTTCTTTGATTACTCTTGATGACGAACAAATGAATTGGCTAACCTCATAACAAAATATCTTTCTTTAGTTCTATTTGCTCAGAAGAAGAACCTATACTAATTGTGTAGGTTCCAGGTCTTACGATCCAATCTTTTTCTTGAATATCCCAGTAAGAAAAGCTTCTTTTATTTAAAGTTAGCTTTAATTCAATTTCACTATCTTGCTTTATGAAAACTTTCTTGAATGATTGCAGTGATTTTAAAGGCTCATCTTTTTCTGCATTAGAAAATGAAACATAGCACTGAGCAACTTCGCTACCGTCCATCATTCCCTCATTTTTTAATTTAAATTTACATTTAATGTTGTAATTATCATTTTTAATAAGCTCTAGATTTGAAAAAGAAAAATCTGTATAAGATAGTCCAAATCCAAAGGGGAAGAGGGGCTTAATGTCCTTCTTTTCATACCACCTGTGGCCGACTAAAAGCTTTTCTTCATAATCCATTTGAGAGTTCTTTCCTGGATAGCAACCAAATGCGGGTGTATCTTCAATTTTTTTTGGAAAAGTTGTTGGAAGCTTCCCTGACGGATTCACTTTCCCAAATAATAGGTCAGCTAACGAGTTTCCATATTCTTGCCCACCAAACCATGACTGTAAAACTGCTTTGCTCTTATTCAACCATGGCATTGAGACAGGAGAGCCGGAATTTAATACAACAACAGTATTCTTATTTGCCTCTAAAATATTTTCTATTAACTGATCTTGATTTGCTGGAAGGCTGAGGTCAGCTCTGTCATTTCCTTCAGTTTCCCAATCAGAATTAGTACCAACAATTAAAATGACAGTGTCAGCATTTTTGGCAACTTCAACAGCTTCCTCTAAAAGGTTCGTTTTTTCAGGAGGCATACAACCAAAATGAATGGCAGGAAATCTTCCTTCAAAGAAATATTCAACTTCAAATTTATAACTCTTATCTTTCTCAAGATTAATTGAGTTCCTTTTTGCAGCAGTAGCTAAAGAAAAGAAAGCTTCTCCGGGAAAGGTTTCATTCCAATTATCTATTAAGATATTTCCATCAATCTTTATTTTGCTGAGGCCAATTCCAAAAACTTCGAATTCGTGATCTCCAGATACATCAGGTGAGTAATTACAAGAAAACCTAACGATAACAGAGGGACGATCCTCTCTATTAATAATATCTTTTGCAAACCCTTCAAAAATCCAAAATTTATTTCCCTTTAAAACTTCTGAATTAATTAATTTATCGTCCTTGATTTCTTTATCAAAAAACTCAACCAAAAATCCTTCTTCAGGGTTTAAAAAGAGTTTTTCATCTAATTTAGGTAAAAATTTATTTGTCTTTGTTCCTTCTGCATATGAAATTGAAAAATTATCAGAAAATCTTTCTTTCAAAGCATCGTATGGATGTATTTGATAGTGAGGCTTTAAACTAGCACTTCCACCACCAATAATCTGACTATTTTTCGCATTCGGACCAATTACTGCTAATTTTTTTATTTTATTTTCATCAAACGGAAGAACATTTTCATTCTTTAATAAAACCATACCCTCACAAGCAACGTTTCTAAGAAGCTGGTTATGAGATTGTCTAATATTGCTTTTCTCAGGCTTATTTTCTGGCGAATTGAACCTTCCTGAAAATTCTCCTATTCTTAATATTCTCATTACTTTGTCATTGATAATTTCTTCCTCAACCAATCCATCTGATATCGCACTTAATAATTTTTCTCCCCAAGTATTTCCAGGTCCAGGCATTTCAAGATCTAATCCCCCATTGGCATTTTCAATAGTTTCTAATGCAGCTCCCCAATCACTAACTACATATCCATCAAAACCCCATTCTTTTTTTAAAATATCAACCAAAAGTTCTTTATGCGAACTGCAATAAATATTATTTAACTTATTGTATGCAGACATTACTGATTTGGATTTTCCTTCTATAACTCCCATTTCAAAGGGTAGTAAATAAACTTCTCTTAATGTTCTTTCATCAACATTTGAGCTTACTGTATGCCTTTCGAATTCAGTATCATTGGCAATGAAGTGTTTTAAACAGGCTGAAACATTCTTAGACTGAACACCTTTCACATAAGCTGTAGCTAATTTGCCGACTAAAAAAGGATCTTCAGAGTAATTTTCGAAATGCCTACCACCAAGCGGATGCCTATGAAGATTAATTGTTGGACCCAATAAAACATCAACATCTTTATCTTTAGCTTCGTCTCCTAAGGCTTCTCCAATCTCAGAAAATAGGTCTTCATTCCATGTAGAGCCCATAAGGATTGGGCAAGGAAAGCAGGCAGATGATTTTCCGGAATTACCATCACCTCTAATGCCGTTAGGACCATCGGACATTTTAATGCTGGGAATATTTAGTCTTTCTATTTTATTTGTATACCAACTGTTAAAACCGCTCAGCAAACTAATCTTTTCTTCTAGGGTTAATTCGTTAACAATTTTGTCTATACCAATCATTTAATACCTAGTTACTTTAAATCCTGAGGAGAAAAGCCTTCAGGTTGATCTGTTGCATCATTGGATAAAAACTTCTCTAACTGTTCGTTTAAGTATTTTCTTGATGAGCTGTCAGCCAAGCTAAGCTGTTTTTCGTTTATTAACATTGTTTGAAGAGCAAGCCATTCCTGCCAAGCTTGCTTTGAAACAGAATTGAATATTTCCTCTCCATTAGGACCAGGATAAGGAGGTCTATCCATTTTAGGCAATTCTTTTTTAAATTTTCTACAAAAAACCGTATTACTCATAAATGATTTTCTAAAATTATCTTTACCGGTTTAGGTATTCCCATCTTAACTGATTCCTTTTTATTTACCCAAACGAATCCTCTTCTGTCAATTGGAAGTCTGTCTTTATTTTCAAGGAAATATTTTTTTGTAAAAATAGAAAGTTTCTGATGAGACAAATTATGAACTATCAATGGAAGAGATTCTTTTTCTTCAAGCAAGTTAAATTTTTCACAATTTAAACTATTTGCTTCTGGAAAAAGCCATAAGTTTTGCCAAATACCTTTATTGGCATTTCTTTTTAATAAAACCTTATCTTTTGAAGCAATAAGAAGCCAATTTATATTTTTTTCTTTTTTTTGACTTTTATAAGCTTTTACAGGAATCATATTTTGCAGATTCAATTGAAAAGACTTGCACTTTTTTTGAATTGGACAATTTTTACATGTTGGATTAATCGGGGTACATATCATTGAACCTAAATCCATAATTCCTTGCGAATAGGTGCGAAAATTATTTCTTGGCAATAACTCAGCTGCGAACTTTTTTAATTCTTTTTGCGTCTTAGAATGGTTGATTGGTGACTTACTTCCTAAAACCCTCAATAAAACTCTTTTGACATTTCCATCTAAAATTATTCCTGGTTTGTCAAATGCAAGAGTTAAAAGGGCGCCAGCAGTTGATTCACCAATACCCGGAAGCTCAATAAGTTGTTCATAATTTTTGGGAATTGAGCCGTTATATTTTTGATGAATAATTTTTGATGCCTGATGAATATTTTTCGCTCTAGTGTAGTAACCGAGACCAGACCAATTTGCCAAAACTTTGTCTAAATCACTTTTTGCTAGTGATTTAATTGAAGGAAAAGAATTAATAAATTTATGAAAATAAGGAATTACCGTTTTTACTTGAGTCTGTTGAAGCATAATTTCAGAAATCCAAATGTGGTATGGACTTTTTGCTTGCCATGGCAAATTGTTTCGACCATTAATTTTTTGCCAGGAAATAATTTTTTTTGAGAAGTAGGGCATCTTGTGCATTTTAACCTTTTACGTCCGCTATAATAGAATCTTTGAGGAATAGATGAGAAACGCTAGCATAGAAAGAAATACTAAAGAAACGCAAATTAGCATTAGTCTTGAATTAGACGGTTCAGGAAAAAGCTCCCAAGATGTAAATCTTCCTTTTTTTGCGCACATGTTAGATCAAGTAGCTAAGCATGGCTGTTTCGATATTGATCTAAAGGCGACTGGCGATTTAGAAGTCGATGCTCATCACACGGTAGAAGATATAGGTATCACTATGGGAGATGCTTTCAACCAAGCTCTTGGGGATAAAAAAGGAATAACAAGGTATGGTCATGCTTATGCACCACTTGATGAAGCCTTATCAAGAGTAGTGATAGACTTTTCAGGACGTCCCGGTCTTTTATGGGACGTCAATTTCACAAAACAAACGATCAATGACTTCGATTTGCAATTGCTAAGAGAATTTTTTCAAGGTTTTACTAATAAGTCTTTGGCAACGATTCATATTGATAATTTAAAAGGTGAAAATGCTCATCATCAAGCTGAAACAATATTTAAAGCATTCGCTTTGGCTTTAAAACAGTCTTGCTCAATTGACGAACAAAAATTAGATCAAATTCCCTCAACCAAGGGGAGTTTATAGCCGGAATTAAATATGAAAGTAGGCGTCATTGATTATGGTGCGAGTAATATCTTTTCAGTTGTAAGGGCATTAAATAGTTTAGGCGCTTCTACAAAAATCGTAAAAACACCTGAAGATTTTAAAAATATAGACAAGTTAGTTTTTCCTGGGCAAGGTTCTATGGGCTCATGTTCAAAGAAATTATCAGAAAATAATTTAAGAGATTCTTTAATAGATGCCTTAAATAACTTTCCTTTTTTGGGAATATGTTTGGGACTGCAAATATTATTCTCAGAAAGTGAAGAAAGTGAGGGCGAAAAAGGATTAAATATTTTTTCAGAAAAAATTGAGAAATTTAGCGAATTTGAAGATAAAACCTTAAAAATACCTCACATGGGATGGAACCAAGTTGAGATCAGCCAAAACCATTTTTTATTTAAAAGCATAAAATCAAATGAAAACTTTTATTTTGTTCACTCTTTTGCTTCAAAAGAAGCTAATCAAAATGAGATATTCTCGAAAACTTTTCATGGAGAAATTTTTAATTCCGCAGTTGGAAAAGATAATATTTTTGCAACACAATTTCATCCAGAAAAAAGTGGAAAGTCTGGATTAATGATATTAAAAAATTTTTTAGATTGGAAAATTTAATATGTTACCTATTCCAGCAATAGATATTCAAAGTGGAAAATGCGTTAGGTTAAAAATGGGTAACTTAGATAGCGCGAAGATTTATTATGAGAATCCTCTCGAAGCAGCAGAATTTTGGATTGAAAAGGGAACAAAAAGACTACATATTGTCGATCTTGACGGAGCTTTAAAAGGTGCGTCTGTTAATTTCTCTGTGATTCTAGAAATTAGAAATTCTTTCCCAGACATAGAAATACAACTAGGAGGTGGAATAAGAAGTTTTGAAACAGTTAAAAAATATATAAACAATAAAATAGATTTTTTAATACTAGGAAGTGCGGCAATTAAGAACAAATCTTTTTTTAAAGAAGCTTGCACAAATTATCCAAATCAAATTATTTTGGGCCTTGATGCAAAAAAAGGTTTCATATCCACAGAAGCCTGGACGGAGTCTTCGGAGATAAGAGCTGAAGATTTGATAAATGAATATTCTTCTTTGCCAATTAACTCAATTATTTATACAGATATAAGTAAGGACGGAATGTTAGAGGGTCCAAATGTAGAAGAAACTCAAGAATTAGCAGATTTTTCAAATATTCCAACAATTGCATCGGGCGGTATACGAAATCTTAATGATTTAATAAAACTCGAAAAAACTAAAAAAATATTTGGCGCAATTTGTGGAAGGTCATTGTACGAAGGTACTCTAGATCTGGAGGAAGCTATGAATTTTTTTAAGAAAAAATGAGCGTTACCATTAGGATCATTCCTTGTTTAGATGTCAGAAATGGCAGGGTAGTGAAAGGAATAAATTTTGAAGATATAGTTGATGCTGGCGATCCTGCAGAAGCTGCGAAAAGGTATGACATAGAAGGTGCAGATGAAATCTGTATGCTTGATATAGATGCCTCGTATGAAGCGAGATCAACGACATTAGACACTGTAGAAAAAATAGCTAATCAAGTCTTTATTCCATTTACTGTCGGTGGCGGCATTAAAAGTGTTAAAGATGTCGAGGTCTTGCTTAGATCTGGAGCTGATAAAGTTTCTATAAATACTTCAGCAATAATTAACCCAAAACTTATAGAAGAAGCTTCTAAAGAGTTTGGTTCTCAATGCATTGTCGTAGCCATAGATGCAAAATTTAATGGAAAAAATTGGAGCGTTTATACCCATGGCGGTAAAAATAAAACAGAATTAGATGCATTATCTTGGTCAAAAAATGTTGAGCAATTGGGCGCTGGAGAAATTTTAATGACTTCAATGGATAAAGATGGAACTAAATCAGGCTTTGATAACAATTTAAATGAAACTTTGGCGAATAATCTTAATATACCGCTAATTGCTTCTGGTGGTGCTGGAGAACTAAATCATTTAGTAGATGCAATAAAAATAGGAAAAGCAGATGCAGTTTTAGCCGCTAGCATCTTTCATTACAAAGAAATTTCAATTAGAAAAGTTAAAGAAGTGCTGAAAAGAGAAAGCTTAGATATAAGACTATAAATCTTTCCTTTTAAATCTAGAATCAGTTGAATAGCTGAACAAAATAGGTTCTCCAGTTTCTATTTCAACTTTTACAATTTCACTAGGAGATATTTCTTCTAGAGACATAATGAGAGATCTGAGAGAATTCCCATGAGCGCAAATTAAAATATTATTTCCATGTTCTACTAAAGGTTTTATCTCCTCTTCAAAATAAGGTAAAACCCTATCAGCAGTATCCTTCAAGCTTTCTCCCCCTGGGGGAGGTGTATCAAACGATCTTCTCCAAATATGAACTTGGTCTTCTCCCCATTCTTTTTTCGCTTCGTCTTTATTTAATCCTGACAAATCTCCATAATCTCGTTCATTCAAATTTTGACTTCTTGTTTTTATAATTTTTTCTGTTTCTAATTGATTCAAAATAATTTCACCTGTTTCCTGAGCTCTAATTAATGCGGAGGTAAAATAATAACTGAAATCAATATTTAAATTTTTTATTCTTTTCCCAGCGAGCTCAGCTTCCTCTATACCTTTTTCTGTTAAAGGAGGATTTTTCCATCCGGTAAATAAGTTTTTTTCGTTCCATTCACTTTGACCATGTCTTATCAAGACGAGATAAGAAAGATTTTTTTCTTTATTCATAGTTATAAGTTTTATTTCAGTTTATGATACCCGTCCTATGCCTTATTTTGTTCAATTTTTAATAGATAACTGGTTCATAGTGATACCTTTAATCGTTTCCATATCAGTATTTTTAAGAATTGAGAATGTTCGAAAGGCCTCTATATTAGACCCGCAACAAGTAATTTTGTACTTAAATAGAAAAGATGCGTTATTGATAGATATTAGAAATAATAAAGAATATTCAGAAGGAAAAATTAGCCAAGCAAAACATGTAGGCCCTGATATTGAATTATGTAAAAAAGAGATCAATAAAATATCTGATAAACCTATAATAATAGTCTGCCAAAATGGAAATTATTCTTCAAGGATGGCTGCAGATTTAAAAAAGGAAAACATTAGTGTTTTTATTATGAAAGGAGGAATAAATTCATGGCGAAATGAAAATTTGCCTTTAATCTCCTAAAGATCTAGTTCATTCATTTTTCTTGCTAAAGTATTTCTGCCCCAACCCAAAAGATTTGCTGCCTCACTTTTTTTTCCTTTAGTAGCTTTCATAGCAACTTTTATCATCGTTTTTTCAAAAACTGGTATGGTTGAATTAAGAATATGATCGTCTCCATTTGATAATCTCTCAGTGGCCCAAATCTCTAGCAAGTCGTTCCAAGTTAACTCAGGTCCTTTTTTTTGAATTAATAAATCATTAGGTAAATCGCTGATTGTTATCTCTTGAGCTGAAGATAAAACTGTGAGTGAATGACAAAGATTTTGAAGCTGTAAAACGTTTCCAGGCCATATTAAGTTTGAAAAAAGATCTATAACCTCATCGGTTAAAATTTTAGTTTCCGATTTAGTTTCTTTGGAAAATTTATCAAAAAAATATGCAGCAAGTAACGGTATGTCCTCTTTTCTTTCTCTCAAGGCAGGCATTGGAATCCTTATTACATTAAGTCTGTGAAAAAGGTCTTCTCTAAATGCTCCAGTTTTAACTTTTTCATTCAAGTTTTGATTAGTTGCCGCAATTATTCTTACATCTACTGTAATAGGTTCACTTCCTCCAATTCTATAAAATTCTCCACTGGACAGGACTCTCAAAATTCTAGTTTGAGTTTCATAAGGCATGTCTCCAATTTCATCTAAGAATAAAGTTGCTTTATGAGCTTGCTCAAATCTTCCAATTTTTTTCTTTTCTGCTCCCGTAAAAGCACCTTTTTCATAACCAAATAGCTCAGACTCTAATAATTCAATTGGAATATCAGCCATGTTTAGAGAAATAAGTTTTTTGTCTGCTCTCTCGCTGTGTTCGAAGATAGCTCTCGCTACCAGCTCTTTTCCTGTCCCAGATTCTCCAACCAATAATACTGTTGAATCTGAATGAGATAACTTACCGATAGAATTGAAAAGATCTTGCATTGCAGGAGATTTACCAATAATTTTTCCTTTATCCAAAGTGATTTCATCTTCTTTATTTCTTTTTTTTGATCTAATTTTTCTTTCATCCAGAGCTTTTGATATTTTTGATATCGCGTCATTTAAATCAAATGGTTTAGCTATGTAATCCCAAGCTCCGTTTTCAAAAGCGTCTACTGTAGTATCCAAGTCTGAATGAGCAGTCATCATAATAACTGGTATGTTTGAAAATTCATTTTTAAAAGTATCTAAAAGATCCATACCATCTCTGCCAGGCATTTTTAGGTCTGTTAAAAGCACATTGGGTTTATCTAGGTCAAGTTGATTTACAACTTCATTTCCGTCCTCAAAAACAGACACTTCAAACCCTGCGTCAACCAAACCTTTTTCTAAAACAAATCTTATTGATTCATCATCGTCAGCAACCCAAACTTTTTTTGACTTAGACATTTAAAACCTCCGCATTTTCTTCTTTGAAACTTTCTTCGGGGAAAGGGATCAAAATTGAAAAATTAGTTCCGCTCGAATCACTAGAACATTCGATAGAACCATGATGTTGATTTATGATTCCTTTTGCAATTGCAAGGCCAAGACCCGAAGCAACTTTCTTGGTTGAAACTAAAGGAAAAAATATTGAGTCTATGTATTCCTCTGGAATACCCGGTCCATTATCAATAAAATCAATCTCACATGCAGTTTTGTAAAAGCTACCATTTATAATCACTTCTGATGCAACCCTAGTTCTTACCGTAATTTTTGTCCCAACTTTTGTTTTAATCATTGCTTCAATAGAATTCCTAGTCAGGTTATAAAAGACTTGCATAATAAGTGAAGAGTCAATGTTAACTAAAGGCAAACTGGGATCATAATCTCTAATAAACTTTATGTCTTTGCTATCAAGAGAGCTAATAAAGTCAGGTAATTTTTCTAGAACAACATGAATATTTTCTTTTGCCAAGCTGAGTTGAAATTGTTTTTCCGAAACTTGATTAACAATATTTGTAATTCTGTCAGATTCTCTAGAGATAATATCTAAAAGTTCTTGATTTTCTTTAGTTTTAAGTTTGTTTGAAAGCAATTGTGCTGCTCCTTTGATACCGCTTAAAGGATTTTTAATTTCATGGGCTAATCCTTTAGAAAAGGCCGCAGTTATTACTCCACCAGTAGATTTCCTTCTAGCCTTTTTTTCTAAAATTTGTTTTTCAGCATCAAAAAATTCAAATACTATCGATTCACTTTCCTCTCCTAAATAATAAGCAACAAAAGAACATTTTTTCTTCAAGCCTCCTTCTAAAAAAAGAGTTGTAATGTGTCTTTTGAGATAGGTTTTCTTCTCTAACAGATCGAGAAGTTCAAGATTATTAGTTGGTTTTTCAATAAAAACATCATGAATCAATTTACCTTCACATTTTTTTGATGTTGTATTTAAGAAGTCTTCAGCTGAACTATTTATAAACAAAACTTTTAAATCTTTATCAGTAATAAGTAATTTTGATGAGATCTTTTGTAAAGCTGTTTCTAAAGATTTTTGCATTATTTAAGAAAGTTTAAGCAAATCTCAGACACTGGTTTACAGACTTTATAGTCTTCCTATGATGCCTGTGAATCTGAGATCAACTCATTTCACTTTTCTCCAAACTTTTACTTTGTCAGAGTCCCTACAATATGAGAAAGAATCTTGTAAGGATCTGCATTAGAAGCTGGTCTTCTGTCTTCTAGATATCCATTCCAATCATGCTCTACGGTATAAACTGGGATTCTAATACTCGCTCCTCTGTCGCTTACGCCATAAGAAAACTCAGTAATTTTTTGAGTTTCATGCAGTCCAGTAAGTCGCATATCGTTATCAGAACCATATGAAGCAATACCTTCATCATGGACAGCACCAAGTTTTTCACAAATTGATGAGAATAATTCTTCTGATCCTTTTGTCCTCATTTCATCGTTAGAAAAATTACTGTGCATACCGGAACCATTCCAATCTCCTGTTTTAGGTTTTGGATGAAGATTCACTCCAACACCATATTCTTCTGCAATCTTGAATAGGAGGTATCTACTAATCCATAGATCATCTGCAGCTTTAATACCTTTTCCAAAACATTGATATTCCCATTGACCTAAAGCAACTTCAGCATTTGTTCCAGTCAAAGTAATTCCAAGATCAAGACAAGCTTGTAAATGAGCATCGGAAATTTCTCTTCCTACTACATTTCCAGCACCAACCCCACAGTAGAATTCTCCTTGTTCTTTAGGAGTACCATCTTCCCATCCTAAAGGCTCACCAGTTTTTGGATCGGTAAAAAAGAATTCCTGTTCAAATCCGAACCACCATTCATCAGTTACTACCTCAGCAGCAGCAGCTCTAAAATTAGATGGATGTGTTGTATGATCAGCTGCTTGAACTTGAGTAAGAACCAAATCATGTCCATTAGGATTAGAATAAGTTTGAACCGGAAGAAGCAAGCAATCTGAACTTCCACCTTCCGCCTGTTGTGTTGACGAACCATCAAAAGACCAATCAGGAGCTGTGTCCTCATCTGTTGCCTTAACTTTGCTTCTCATATTAGCTTCTGGCGTGTAGCCGTCCAGCCATATATATTCGTATGTTTTGAAATCTGCCATAATTTTTTCTCCTTCTTAATTACAGTTTTTAAACGAAAAGTTATATTATCAAATTAAATGTAACTAAATAGTGCAATTATTGTATTATTTTAAAGCTTAAATTGCACTATTTTAGATCAAAAAATCCAAAATATAGGGTATTTTGCTTTCAAAGTTATTAAATTTGTGTGAACCTTGACTTTCAAGGCATAAATGACTGTTTCTATAATAATAAATTGTATCGAAATGATTTAATACTTCATCCTCAAGTTGAATAAAAGATAAATGATTAAGGGGATTATTTAAATTCTTAATTTTAATTTTATTTAAAAAATCATACATTTCCTTTGTGAAATAGTAATTTTCTCTAGTTTGAAAATTTTGGTGCTTGCCAATAAGACTTTTCATCTTTAATAAATGATTCGGTACAACAGGATTAATATTTACAGACTTTAAATTATAAGTATCAGAAAAATAAGTGGCATAAAAACCCCCTAAAGAGCTTCCTAAAATAGAAACATTAAAATTACTATTTTCAAGAATTTTTAAGATATCTTCTATTGCTTCTTTTGGAGATACTGGAAGATTAGGTAAAATAATTTCAGTTTTTAAATTTTTTACAAATTCAGAATTTTTGAAAATTTGTGCTTTACTTGAATTAGATGAGGAATTAAACCCATGGAGGTATAAAATTTTCAAGTGATCTTCCAGATTCTTTACAAATTGTTAAAAACTTATTGAGAAATGAATTCCATTGATATTTTTCATCTTTAGTAAATCCAAATTTTTTCTGACTTGGAAGAATCGAAATTAAACTTTGATGAAAACCTTGAAATCTTATTACTTCGCACATTTTAGCTTCGTGGTATAAACGAACTTCAATTTCAATTTCTTTTGATAATTCACCAGAAAAACAGACTTTAATATCAGAAGTAAATTTTGAGATTTTGTTTAGACTAATGGACACTTCATTTAATTTTGAATTTTCCATCGGCAACCCAAAAGAAAAAAATCTCTCTTGATTTAAACTTGGTAAAACTTGAGAGAATAAAAGATAATTCTTTTCACAAATAAAATGAAAGCTTTTAAGTTTGGAATATTTTTCTTTATCTTCCATTTTCATAGTCTACTTATAAAATCTTTATTTTTAAATCAGTCATGAGACGTCCATAGCACATTAGCAACTATTGATCTATAAGGCTTCCAAGAATTAGCCATTTCAGACATTTCTATTTCATTGGGCCTTAAATCTAAATTTTTTACTTCTTTCAAGGCAGCTTGTAAACCTAGATCTTTAACTGGCCAAATATCTTTTCTTCCAAGTGATGCTAGCATATAGCAATCAGCGGTCCATTCGCCTATGCCTTTAATTTCACACAATCTATTTTTTAAAGCATCGTCACTTAGTTTGTGCAAAGATCTAAAAGATAATTTTCCAGAAGAAATTTCATTAGCTAAAATTTTACAATAATTAATTTTAGGGCCGCTCAGACCAGTTTTTTTTAAATCAGAATTTTTGATTTTTAAAAATTCTTTGGGTGAAAAAATTGGCATAAGTATTTTGATTCTTAAGAAAACTGCTCTAGCTGAAGCAACAGAAAGTTGTTGTTCCGTTATCAATCTAATCAATCCTTCGAAGCCTCTTGGCCTTCTGAAAGCTCTAAACTTGGGATATTTCAAAAACAAATCTTTAAGATCTTTATCTATTTTCGAAAGATAGATAATTTCTTCTTTGTAAGGATGATCTCTAAACAGATTTGAAAGGGAGATATTTTTTTGCTTCTTTAACATATCTTTTAATTTGGGATTCTTCTCTAAGGACAAAATCTTCAATTGCTGTTCTAAATTTTTCATCAGCAATCCAATGTGCAGAAAAAGTTTCTACTGGTTTAAATCCTCTTTTAATTTTGTGCTCTCCCTGAACACCTGGATCAAATTTTTTTAAATTATTTTCAATACAAAAATCTATTCCCTGATAATAGCAGCATTCAAAGTGGAGACAATCAAACTCTTCATTGCACCCCCAATATCGACCATAAAGATTCTCCTTGTCTTTAAAAAATAACGATCCTCCGACAACATGTTTTGTTGTTTTTTCATTAGCCATCATCAAAACTATATTATCTGCTATAAACTTTGGGGCATTTAAAAAAAATTCTTTTGATAAATAACCTTCATGACCACTCCTCTTTAAATTTGTTGATAAATAAAAATTATAAAAATTATTCATTAATTCATCATTTAAATCAGCGCCAGAAAAATGATGCACCTCAAGATTTTGACTGGATAATTTCTTTCTCTCTTTCTTAACATTTTTCCTATGTCTAGCTCTAAAAGAATCTAAATAGTCATCAAAACTACTATAGCCTTCGTTGAACCAAATAAATTGAGCATTCTTTCTTATACTCAAATCGTTTTCTTGATAAGACGCTATTTCGCCGTCATCGGGAAATAAGATATGCCACGAAGAAATATCATTCGATTTAGAAATACTTTTAATGCCTTCTAAAATAATAGGAAGAATATCTTTTTTGCTATAAGTGTCTTTAATTATCACCCTTGGGCCAGTTGCAGGAGTATAAGGGATGGAACTTACTAATTTAGGATAATAATTAATTCCATGATGATAAAAAGCATTTGCCCAGGAATGATCAAAAACGAATTCACCTTGAGAATTATTCTTAAGATAAAGAGGCATTGCAGCTACTAAATTATCTTCATGTTCCAAAGTTATATGCATCGGAACCCATCCTGATGAAATTCCAGTAGAACCGGTAAGTTCCAAAAGTTTTAAAAATTCATATTTCAAAAAGGGATATTCATTTTTAGGAGCAAGGCTGTCCCATTCATTTTTGTTGATTTCATTTATTGATTTATTGAATATTATTTTCAATTAATTTAGACCTATATAAAAAGAAATAAAAATTAAAACGCCTACATAATTATTTTTTTTAAAAAAATCAAAAAAAGTGTCAGGGTTATTCTCATCTATCATATTAATAGAATAAATTAGAAAAAATCCATTTATGATAGAAAAGATATAAAAGTATAAATTTATATTTTCAATAAACCCTATTACTAATATCAAAAAAAAGTTAATTAAACTTCCCAACCAAATTATTAATTTTTCATTTCCCTTAAAAAAGATAGCAGAATTTCCTATGTTTAAAAGTTGATCGTCATCTCTATCAGTCATTGCATAAGCTGTATCGTAAGATAATATCCAACAAAAATTTGCAAGCATTAGAATAAAGGCGATTAAAGGTATTTCATTTATAGAAGCTGAGAAAGCCATTGGTATTCCTCCAGAAAAGACAATACCTAAAACTATTTGTGGAATTTTTATTATTCTTTTAGCGAGAGGATAAAAAGCAACTAATATTGCAAGCGACGTTGCAACCAAAAAGCTGAGGAAATTTAAAAAAATAAGTAACAGAGCAGATAACGATAATAAGAAAATAAATAAAGATAGTGCTTCGAAGTTGTTAACTTTTCCTGTCGCTAAAGGCCTCGTACTAGTCCTAAAAACTTTTTTGTCTATATCTTGATCAAAGTAATCATTTATTACACAGCCTGCTGACCTCATCAAAAAGGCTCCTATACAAAAAACTATTAATAAACAAATTTCAATTTTTCCGTTTCCTGCGATTGTTAATGCTGTCAATGTAGGCCATAACAATAAAAAAGTTCCAATCGGCCTGTCAGCTCTCATTAGAAGTAAATAGTTTTTTATAGAATTTATCACAGTGATATATAATTTTATTTCAATAGCTTAACAATATTTATATTATGGAAGAATTTAAAAAATGGGAATGTATAGTCTGTGGTTGGATTTATGATGAAGAGCAAGGATTGCCAGAAGAGGGTATTGAACCAGGAACAAAATGGGAAGATGTTCCTGTAGATTGGGTTTGTCCGGATTGCGGAGTGGGTAAAGAAGATTTTGACATGGTCCCATTAGAAGGTGGAAAAAGTTACTAAAAATGTCTTTCACAAAAAGAATCTTACTAGCTATGTTTTTGGGTATTTCCTTTGGTAGTTTAGTTAATACTTTTCAAAATTTCTTTTTTATCGAACTTATTTATACTTATTTAGTTTCAGGATTATTTGATGTACTAGGACAAATTTTTATAAGCCTTTTAAAACTTTTAGTGGTTCCTTTAGTTTTTGTATCTCTCGTATGTGGAGTGAGTCAGGTCTCTTCTGGATCTCAATTAGGCTCGATCGGAATAAAGTCTGCTTTACTTTATGTTTTTACAACTTCTTTTGCTATCTTTAGTGCTTTATTAATTGCTTCATTTTTTACTCCTGGCGATGGGATAAATATCGAGTCCGTTAATACTTTTTCGGCACCGGATTCACCTTCTATTAAGGAAACTTTAATAAATATTTTCCCTACAAATCCGGTGAATGCAATGTCAGAAGGCAACATGTTGCAGATAATTGTATTTGCTCTTTTATTTGGATATGGCCTTTTAAAAATTGGCGAAAATGGAGAGAAAATAAAAATTTTTTTTGAAAATCTTTATCAAATAATTTTACAGATTGTAAATATCGTAATTTTAATATCACCAATTGGAGTTTTTTGTTTGATCTTTAATATATTTGCGACATTAGGAATAGAAATCATTACAGATTTAATTGAGTATTTTTTAATCTTGACTTTTATATTGATTTTTCATGCCTCTTTCACTTACAGCATAATTCTTAGTTTTTCGAAACTTAACCCTTACATTTTTTTTACAAAGATGCGAGAAACAATGTTGTTTGCTTTTAGTACTTCATCAAGTAGTGCCACAATGCCAATAACACTTAAAACAGTTGAAGAAAAACTTGGTGTAGGAAAATCTGTAAGTTCTTTTTGTGTTCCTTTAGGAACCACCATAAACATGGATGGCACTGCAATCATGCAAGGAGTTGCTACAGTATTTATTGCTCAAGCATTTTCTATAGATTTGTCTTTCACAGAATATTTGATGGTTGTTTTAACAGCAACTTTGGCTTCAATTGGAACTGCAGGCGTACCAGGTGTGGGATTAATTATGCTGGCAATGGTCTTACAACAGGTAGGTTTGCCTGTTGAGGGTATTGCTTTGATTATTGGCGTGGATAGGTTGCTGGATATGATTAGGACGGCAGTAAATGTTTCCGGAGACGCAATGGTTTCTTGCATAGTTGCAAAATCAGAAAATAAATTAGATGAAGAAATTTTTAACCAAGTTTAATCAATGAAATTGACTCTTCTTTCTGTTAAATTAACTTTTTTCTGGAGGAGAAACTTATGGGTTCTATGTTAATTATTCCACCATTGTTTGGAATGGCAGGATTATTGGTTGCACTTTTAATATACTTTGTGGTTCTTAAATACGATGTTGGAACAGATAAAGTAAAAAAAATTGCAGATCAGATACACCTTGGTGCGATGGTATTCATGCGAAGAGAGTATTCATATCTTTTTCTTTTTGTTTCCGTTTTAATCATTCTTTCATATTTGGCATTAGGTCTTAATACTGCAATAGCTGTTACTGCAGGAGCAATTTCATCTTCTCTTGCAGGTTGGTTGGGAATGTTTTCCGCAACAAAAGCAAATTCTAGAACAGCTACGGCAGCAGCTAATCAAGGTGCTAAAACAGCTTTATCTATAGCTTTTTATGGAGGATCAATCATGGGTCTTTGCGTTGCTTCTTTAGGTTTAGTGGGTTTAGGCGGTCTTTATTTTTATTTTGGAGGAGATCCAGATACGGCAAGAGCAATAGAAGGATTTGGAATGGGAGCTTCTTGTGTAGCTTTATTCTCAAGAGTAGGAGGAGGAATTTTCACAAAGAGTGCGGATGTTGGAGCTGATTTAGTAGGAAAAATAGAAGCAGGCATTCCAGAAGATGATCCAAGAAATCCAGGAGTTATAGCTGATAACGTCGGAGATAATGTTGGTGATGTAGCTGGAATGGGTTCGGATATTTTTGAATCCTATTGTGGGGCAATGATCGCTTCAATAGCAATTGCTGCAACCCTCGATGATTCTGGAAGAATGCTTTTACCTCTAGCACTTGCATCAATAGGTTTGATTTCATCTATTCTAGGAATACTTATTGTTAAGGCCGCTTCATCTCTTGATGCTGATGTGGCTTTAAGGACTGGAACAATAGGTTCGGCTGTCATATTTATAATTATTGCCTTCTTCCTGACTCAATCCATGTTAGGAGAGGACGGACTAAATGTTTGGTTGGCTGTCTTAACTGGTGCTGTTGGAGGAGTTTTGATTGGTTTGATCACAGAATACTATACTGGCAGCAAGCCGGTTGAAAATATAGCAAAATCAGGAGAAACAGGCCCAGCTACGGTCATGATCACCGGACTGGCTGTCGGAATGCAATCTGTTGTAATACCGATATTAGTTTTAGCTTCGATAATTTGGATTTCAACCTACTTAACAGGTTTATACGGAGTTGGAATTGCTGCAGTAGGTATGCTTGCTACTGTCGGAATAACAATGGCAATTGATGCTTACGGACCAGTTGCAGATAACGCCGGCGGTATAGCTGAAATGGCTGGTATGGGAGAAGAAACAAGAAAGATAACGGACTCATTGGATGAGGTAGGAAATTCTACCGCAGCTATAGGAAAAGGTTTTGCAATCGGCGCAGCAGCTTTAGCTGCTCTGGCAATCATTGCAGCTTTTGTAGAAACAATTGCTCACAGCAGAGGAGGCGAATTTGTTTTATTACTTTCGGATCCTAAAGTCTTAGTGGGAATGTTTATTGGTATTTCTATTCCATTTTTAATTTCTTCTATAACAATGACTGCAGTGGGTGATGCAGCATTTGAAATGATTAATGAAATTAGAAGACAGTTCAAAGAAATACCAGGACTTTTACAAGGAAATGCTGAACCGGATACAGCAAAATGTGTAGACATTGCAACTTCAGCCGCACTAAAAAGGATGTTACTGCCGGGAATCGTAGCAGTCTCTGCTCCTGCAGTTGTTGGGTTTGGTCTTGGAGCTGAATCTTTAGGAGGAATGTTAGGTGGAGGTCTTATTGGTTGTGTATCTATGGCTTTAATGATGGCAAATGCAGGGGGTGCATGGGATAACGCTAAAAAATATATAGAAAAAGGAAATCTTGGAGGTAAAGGTACTGACACCCATGCTGCAGCAGTAGTTGGCGACACTGTAGGAGATCCTTTCAAAGATACTTCTGGACCATCTATGAATATCTTAATAAATGTTATGGCTATAGTGAGCTTGGTAATTTCTCCACTACTTTAAATTAAAAAGCCGATTTAAAATCGGCTTTTTATTGAGCAGCTATTAAATTTTGTTTATTACCTACCCATCTCTTCATTAGAATTTCTACTTCATTTGGTGAAGAAATAAGAATGTTAGCAAGTTTTTCAGCGCTATCTAAATGATGAGCATCCCTCATTAAATCAGCTATTTTAAGTTCCATTCCTCCAGATTGTTTAGTTCCTAAAATTTCTCCTGAACCTCTTATTTTCATATCTATTTCAGAAATTTTAAAACCATCAGTTGTTTCTTTCATAGCTGCCATTCTAGACTCAGCAAGTTCTCCAAGCTTTCCTTGATAAAGAAGAACGCAATGAGCATTCATATCTGGACCTCTTCCTACTCTCCCTCTTAGTTGATGTAATTGAGATAATCCTAGTCTTTCTGCATTTTCAATAATCATTAAGCTAGCATTTGGGACGTCCATTCCAACCTCGATAACAGTCGTACAAACAAGGACATCTATCTTCCCAGTTCTAAAATCTTCAATGACTGAATCTTTTTGAGATTTGTTTAATTTGCTATGTACCAAACCAACCTTTAGGTTTTTGCTTTTTTTTGAAATCCAATCTTTTGCTGATTCTGCCGCTTGAACGTCAAGACTTTCAGATTCTTCGATCATTGTGCATAGCCAAAAAGCTTGATTCCCTTCAGAGCATATTATTTCAAGCCGCTTAACCAGGTCATCTTTCTTATCATTTGACATGACTGAAGTAATAACGGGATTTCTTCCTGGAGGCATTTCATCAATTTTAGAGACACTGAGGTCTGCGAAAATGGTCATAGCCAAAGTTCTGGGTATAGGTGTTGCAGTCATAAAAAGCTGATGAGGTAAGAGCTTTTCTTTTGATTTTTGAAGCATTTCAAATCTTTGCCTAACACCAAATCTTTGCTGCTCATCAACAACAACAAGAGATAGATTTTTCATTGACACTCTTTCTTGAAAAACTGAATGTGTTCCAATAAGGATTTTTGTTTTTCCAGAACGTAAATTTTGATCTATTTTTTCCCATTCTTTCTTTTTTGTTTTTCCAGTTAGTAGTTTGATTTCGATATTTTCACTTGAAAACCACATTGAGAAATTCTTGAAGTGTTGTTCCGCCAAGACCTCTGTGGGGCAAAGAAGAACTGACTGAAGATCACTTTTAGCGCAAGTCAACATTGCTGCAGCGGCAACCACAGTTTTTCCTGACCCTACATCTCCTTGAACAAGCCTTCTCATCGGCCTGGAGTTTTTCATATCTTCTTGAATTTCTTCAATAACTCTCCCTTGGGCATTTGTGAGGGAAAAGGGAAGACACTTGTAAAATGAAATTAATAATTCCTTATTATAATTAATGCTAGCCGCTTTCATTTCATCTACTTTTTTAGTTGAGATTTTCACTCCAATCAAGTTTGTAATTAATTCTTCGATAATTAGTCTTTTCTGAGCAGGATGTTCAAATTGTTTAATTTTAATAATATCGTCGTCAATAGAAGGGTTGTGAATTATTTTTAATGCCTCTTTTATAGATAGATTTGAAATTTTTTCATTCAAGAAAGTTTTATCTATATTTTCTTCATTTAAATTGGATTCGTTAATCTTTTCGATGCAATTTTTAATAATATTTCTCAATCTATATTGAGTAATTTTGCTGGATCCTAAGGAATATACTGGCGTAAGAGTATCATCAAGCGGTGGTCTGAATTTAGAATTAAAGATTTTATAACTTGGATGAAAGACTTCTAATTTATTTCCGGAGTTTCTTACAACTCCATAAAGCCTTACAGATAGACCTTTTTCAAAAGATTTAGCTTGTTGTTGTGAAAAGAAAAATAATCTTACTTGTAAAAATCCAGTTCCATCAGTAATTCTTGCAAAAAAAGCTCTTCTGCCTGGATAATAAATTTTACTCTCTATTATTTCTCCTTCGACTTGAAAAGGTTGACCAGGTACTAAATCTTTAATTTGAGTAAGTTTTGTTCTATTTTCGTAACTTTTAGGAAGTAAAAAAAGCGCATCTTCCACAAAATTAATACCTATTTTCTCTAATTGAGATTTTATTTTGGGACCAACTCCTTTTATTTTATCTATTGGAGAGTTTAAAGAATTATTTTCCACTTCCTTTATAAGCAATAGCTTCTATTTCAATGGAACTATTTTTAGGAAGTTTAGAGACCTCAAAAGCCGCTCTCGCTGGATAAGGTTTTTCAAATAATTCGCTCATAATTTCGTTCACTTTTTCAAAGTTATCTAAATTATCCAATAAAATAGTTAACTTAATTACATCTGAAAAATCCATATCAGCTTCACTGAGAATTTTTTTTATATTTGTAAAAACCATCTTTATTTGATTATCTATACCTTCAGCCATCTGCATGTTCTTTGGGTCTAATGCAATCTGACCCGAAACATAAAGAAAATCATTAATAAGAACAGCTTGAGAATAGGTTCCAATAGCAGATGGTGCATTATCGGTAGAAATTATTTTCTTCATTTAGAAATTAACTCTAATTTTTGGTCTTGATTATGAATTCTTGAAACTGACATAACATGATTTAATCTTCTCAATCTTCTCATAATTTTTGCAAGGTGTTGTCTATCTTTAACTTCTATTACAACAAACATTTGAATTGACGTTCCTGCAGGTGGATCCATTCTGAAGTTCACAATATTTGAATTAGCTTCGCTAATAGATGCAGATATTTCCGCGAGGAGACCAGGTCTATCATCTGAAATAATCTTTATTTCTACAGAAAAGTCACCAACTACATCTTTTTCCCATTGCACGGGTGCACAATGAGCTGGATCTTTTCTCAAAGCTGTCATATTTTTGCATCGCTCAGTATGAATTACGATACCTTTCTGATTGGAAAAATGAGCAATAATGTTATCTCCTGGTATAGGTTTACAACATGCAGCATAAGAAAGAACCAATCCCTCAGAACCACTAATTTGTATATTTGAAAATTCAATTAAATCTTTTTGATCATAATCTAAAAATTGAATGATTTGATGCGCAACTACTAAACTAGATCTCTGTCCTGATCCAATCTGCTCTAATAATTCTCTTACACTTTTTACATTTATTGCATCTAAAAGTTTGCTCATACGGGCTTTTGGAACATTTCTGAGCTTAATTCGGTGCGGTCTTAAAGATTGTTCTAATAAATTTTTTCCATATTTTCGCGCTTTGGATGCTTTTAAGTTTTTTGTTGAATTTCTAATAGCGCTTCTAGCTCTGGAAGTCCTAACAAATTCTAACCAAGCAGGATTTGCCTGAGGATATTTGTCAGTAATGATATTAATTGTTTGTCCACTCTCGAGAGGAACACTAAGAGGTGCTAAGTTTTTATTAATTCTGCAACCTTTACAATGAAGTCCGATATCGGAATGAACAGCAAATGCAAAATCAATGGGTGTTGAGTCTTTCGGAAGTTCAACAATATCTCCATTTGGAGTAAAAACATAAATCTCATTCGGAACTAAACCAGTTTTTATCACATCAATAAAGTCCTGAGGATCATCAATATTTTTTTGAACTTCTACTAAAGTATTCACCCATCTTCTAGCTCTAGATTGTGCTGGATTATCTGCATGACCTGTTTTATAGAACCAATGTGCTGCAACTCCAAATTCGGCTAATTCGTCCATATCATGAGTTCGAATTTGGATTTCAACAGGAAGCCCGTCAAAAGTCATAATTCCAGTGTGTAAAGATTGATAGGAATTTGACTTGGGTATTGCAATATAATCTTTAAATCTTCCTTCAATCGGTTTAAAGGAATTATGTAATATACCAAGAACTTTGTAGCAATCCATCGCATCATCAATAGTAATTTTAAAAGCGTATACATCCATTACTTCTTCAAGTGATTTGGATTGCTTTTTCATTTTTTTGAAAATTCCATATAAATGCTTTCTTCTGCCATGAACTTGGCAAGAAATCTCGTTTTCAATCATTTTTTCTTTGATGGAACTTTCAATTTTTGAAAGAATTTTTTTTCTTCCTTTTGTTTTTTTATCAATTGCATTTTTTAAAACTTTGCTTCTAAGAGGATTTATCACCTCAAAGGCAATGTCTTCTAATTCTCTATAAATTTGATGCATACCCAATCTGTGAGCAATTGGAGCATAAATTTCTAAAGTTTCTAGAGCAATTCTTTTTTGTCTTTCCTCACTTAAAAATTTAAGAGTTCTCATATTATGTAATCTGTCTGCAAGTTTCAGAACAATTACTCTGATATCTTGCGACATGGCAAGAACCATTTTTTGAAAATTTTCTGCTTGCTCTTCTTGCTTTGAATTTAAGGAAATTTTATCTAACTTACTTACGCCATCTACTAGTTCCGCAACATTTGAATTAAACTCTTTCTTCAAGAAAGACTTTGGAATTCCTGAATCTTCAATAACATCATGTAACATTGCGGCGGTAAGACAATCTTCATCCATTTTAAATTTAGCCAATATTTCTGCCACTGCAACTGGGTGAGTAACGTAAGGATCTCCACTGGATCTAAATTGACCTGAATGTGCATTTGCAGCATAAAGATAAGCTTTATTAACTTGCTCGAGTTGAGAATTATTTAGATAAGAGCTTAAATTCTTATTTAATTTTTGTAATGATTTTTCATTTGTAACCATAGTTACAAATTTTAGCAAAATGAGAGCTTAACTGAAGGATTATAAGTCTTCGTCAGAAATAAGTTGATCTGAGAGCTCTTCTTCCAAGGCGTCAAAATTGAAGCTATCTATGTTATCGAAAGTCACTAAACCCGCAGCTATTTCTCTTAACGCTATAACAGTAGGTTTGTCGTCTTCAGGATCAACAGTAGGTTCTCTTCCATCTACAGCCAGTTGTTTCACTCGTTTAGCAGCAAGTTTAACCATCTCATAACGATTTGGTATTTGTTTTAAGCAATCTTCTACAGTAATTCTGGCCATAATTTGGAAAGAATTCTACTTAAATTGTCACTCTAAATCTAGTAAGTTTTTAGTTAATTTGCTTGATACTCTTGATTTAAATTCGTTAACTTTTTTTTTGTTGAAAATAATGTCTTTTAAATCGTCCAAAGCTTTTTTGAATTCATCATTTAATATTAAAAAATCAAAACTCAAACATTTAGTAACTTCTGTTTTAGATTCAGAAAGTCTTTTGGAAATCGTATTGTCGGCGTCTAAAGCTCTGCCTCTCAGTCTGTCTTCCAAATCTTTATAGGAAGGCGGAATTAGAGAAATTAAAAAAGCATTAGGAAATATTCTTTTGATACTTTCTGCTCCTTGCCAATCAAGTTCCAAAATTATATCTGAGATTTGTAATTGATCATAAACGAACTTTTTGTCTGTTCCGTATAGATTTCCAAATACATTAGCTGTTTCAACAAAATCATTTTTCTTTTCTTTCTTTAAAAATTCTTCTTTCTCAATAAAAAAGTAATCTTTTCCCTCAATGTCTCCTGGTCTTTTTTTTCTAGTAGTATGTGAAATCGACATTACAATCTCTTTTGTTCTATCGTCATCAAAAAAAGCTTTCAAAAGACTAGTCTTTCCACCTCCAGATGGACTAGAAATTACAAAAAGATTGTGGAGATTTTTATTCATTAATGCAAAAATTCTTATTAAGAGATTATATGCAACCTTTTCTAGAAAAAGCTATTGAATTAAATGCGCTTAAGTTTGGTGATTTCACCCTCAAGTCGGGAATGAAGAGCAATTATTTTTTTGATATTTCTTCTTTTTTTAGAAATGACTCTTTAAAGATTTTATCGGATTTTTATGTTGAAAAATTGATAAGTGAAAAATTGGACTTTAATGTGATTTTTGGACCAGCTTATAAAGGTATTCCCTTGGCGAGTGCCGTAGGTATTAGTTATTATGAAAAAACTGGCAAAATAATTGACTTAGTTTTTGATCGAAAGGAAATTAAAGATCACGGTGAAGGCGGCAGTCTTATTGGCACATTAAAATCTAAGAAAGTTTTAATAATCGATGATGTTTTGACTGCAGGCACTGCAATTAAAAGCAGTTTAAAAATAATTAACAAAGAAAAAGCCGATCTTTCTGCCGTTATGGTTGCATTGGACAGAGAAGAAAAAGATGAAAACAATAATTTCTATCGAGATAATCTTAGTAAAGAAGGAATAAAAATATTTTCAATAGCAAAAATATCAGAATTAAATTAATTAAATAATGTTTACTGGAATCGTTCAATCAAAGTCTTTAAAAGCAAAATTAACCAAAAAGAGTTTTGGAGTAGAGCTTTCTGTTTCAGTAGAAAACGGCTTTACAAAAAATTTAAAAAAAGGGGACAGTATTGCAGTTAATGGCGTTTGCCTTACTGTTTGTTCTTTTTCAAAAAAAATAATTAAATTTGAGATCATTCATGAGTCTCTAAGATTATCAAATTTAGTCAAAAATATTTCAATGCCTTTAAATTTGGAAAGATCTTTAAAAATGGGAGAAGAAATAGGAGGGCACTTAGTATCGGGACACGTTCATTGCATGGGAAAAGTTAAAGAATTCAAAAAAGGAAAAGAAAAAATTCTTACAATTTCGAAACCATCCTTAGTTAAAGAATATATTTTTCAAAAAGGATATGTTGCTATCAACGGAATAAGTTTAACGGTATCAAATTCAACAAATTCTAATTTTAGTGTCTCTTTAATTCCAGAGACAATTGAAAGAACTAATTTATCAGAGATAAAAAAAGGGGATTACTTAAATATAGAAGCAGATCAACAAACCATTACAATTGTAGAAACTGTAAAAAAAATAAAAAATTAACTCAAAGCTTTTTTTACTTCGGAGCTGATATATCCAGCGTCGGCCTTTCCGGATGTCAATTCTTTAAGCACTCCCATTACCTTGCCCATATCTTTCATTGATTCAGCATTTGTTTCTGAAATAACTTTCTTTACCAAAATATCAATTTCTTCAACGCTAAGCTGTTCTGGCATAAATTCCTGAATAATTAATATTTCATCTTTTTCTTTTTTTGAAAGCTCTTCTCTGCCAGCAGATTCAAATTGAGATATTGAATCTTTTCTTTGTTTAATCATTTTCTCAAGAATTTCTATGCATTCTTTATCATTCAATTCTTCTTTTTTACTAATTTCTTCAACTTGAAATGCGGAAACTACCAGTCTTAAAGTAGTTGTTCTAAATTTATTTCCTTCTTTCATAGAAAGAGAAACTTCATGCTTAATTGAAGCTTTGATATTTTCTGTCATTTTTTTTTAGAATCTGGCTCTTAGGGGAGGCATTGTTCCCATTTTTCTTTTTTTAGAGGCTCTTTTTACTGCAGCAGCAGCTTTTCTTTTTCTAACTGAAGTTGGTTTTTCATAGAATTCTCTTTTTCTAACTTCAGCAATAATCCCAGCTTTGTCACATGATCTTTTAAATCTGCGTAATCCTGCATCGAATGATTCTGTTTCTTTTAACTTAATAACTGGCATAGTAATAAATAAGCTCGCAATTCTAGCTATGATTAGAATATTTTGCAAAACATTTAAGAGTCTATTTCTATCTGTTAAGATTTTGATATGCAAATTCTGGGAATAGAAACTTCTTGTGATGAGACAGGGATAGCACTTTATGATGACAATACAAATCAATTTATTTTCGAGTCTTTGTTTAGCCAAGCTGCAAAACATAATTTATTTGGTGGCGTAGTTCCAGAATTAGCCGCTAGAGATCATATTAATAAATTATTGCCGTTAATTGACGAAGAATTTTCTTCGAAAAATATTGATTTGAAAAATATAGATGCCATTGCTTATACCAAAGGTCCAGGACTAAGAGGCCCACTTATGGTTGGTACTGCTTTTGCAAAAGCTCTAGCTTTTAGCTTGAATATTCCAACAATTCCTATACACCATATGGAAGCCCATTTAATAATGGCAAAATATGAGGCGGATTCTTTACTTTATCCTTTTATGACCTTATTGGTTTCTGGAGGGCATACTTTGTTAGCTAAAGTTAATTCACCAGATAAATATAAAATAATTGGTGAATCAATAGACGACGCGGTAGGGGAGGCTTTTGATAAAACTGCAAAATTACTCGGCTTCAAATATCCAGGTGGACCTGAGATTGAAAAGAATGCGTTGAAAGGTAATTTATCTGACTTAGTCTTTCCAAGACCAATGATTAATTCTCAAGATTTTAATTTTAGCTTTAGTGGATTAAAAACAGCTGTGCTTTATGAAATAAAGCGCCTTAAAGAAGATAAAAGACTTGATTCTCAAAAAAAATATGATGTTTCATTAGCTTTCCAAAATGCTGCAATTGAATGTTTAGTAATAAAATCAGTAAATGCTATGCGAAAAGAAAATTGTAATCAGTTAGTACTATCTGGAGGTGTGGCAGCTAACAAGGCTTTAAGAAAATCTTTTAAAAAAGAAATTGATGAAAAAAATCTGTTCTATCCAGATTTATCTCGCTGTACTGATAATGGAGCAATGATTGCCTTCGCAGCAAGTGAAAAATTAAATCTTCAACGAGATCACGAGATTAAAGTAAATCCTAGATGGAGTTTAGAGGAAATTGATTATGGATAAAGTTTTTATAGAAAATTTAGAAATAGAAACCATAATTGGCATTTTTGGCTGGGAGAGAGAAGTAAAACAAATTGTTAGAATTAGTCTAGAAATGAGCTTTGACATCTCCAAAGCTGGGAAGTCAGATAAAATAGACGATGCACTTGATTATAAAAAAATAGGCAAATCCATTGTAAATTTAGTGGAGAACTCTTCTTTTTTTCTAGTAGAAAAAATGGCAGAGGAAATTGCTTCATTAGTTTTAAAAAATAAACAGATAGAAGAGATTAAACTGCGCGTAGAAAAACCAGGAGCATTGAGAGGTTCAAAATCAGTTGGAGTTGAAATCTTGAGAAGTAGTTCATGAAAGAAATCACTATAAGTTTGGGAAGCAACATTAATCCAATATTCAATTTACAAGAAGCAAGCGAATTAATAATTAAAAACTTTACACATATAAAGTCTTCAAAAATTTACTCAAGTAAATCAGAAGGCTTTCAGGGAGATGATTTTCTAAATCAAGTTATTCTCTGCAATACTGAGTTAGAGTTCGAAAAAGCTATCCATTCATTAAAAAATATAGAAATTTTAATGGGCAGAAAAAAAGAGTTAAAAAAGTTTTCCGATAGATTAATTGATTTAGATCTTTTAACTTATGGTGATGAAATTTTAAAAAAAAATGGTCAAGAGGTTCCTCATAAAGATATAGAAAAATATCCTTTTGTCTTAGTTCCTCTTGCAGAAATTTGTCCAGAAAAAATTCATCCAATCAATAAAATCTCTTTTAAAAAAATGCTTTCTGAAAAAAAAGACTTTTCTAGCAGAGTTGAATTGATTTAGTTAACAAACCTCACCCAGTTCCCTTGCACGTTCATACTTGGTTTTTTCCTCTGTTGGAAGATATTTAACGGCAAAGAAAAGAAGAGTTAAACTTACTAAAAAAACAATCGAAAGAGTCTGCATAGATAAACTCAATGCATCAGCAGTTCCATTTCCATAGGATATGAAAATATCAGCTACCTTTCCAACTGTATAAGGCCCCAAGGCAAGACCAACAACAGATGCCATTAAAATAAAATAGGCTGATGCCATGCCTCTCATTCTTGGAAGAGCTAGGTCAGTAGCTGTGGCTACACAAAGTCCTACCCAAAAAGTAGAAACAAAAGACCAAATAATATGATGCACATAAAAGAAAAATAAAGTCTCTGCATGAAGGGCGAGAATTAAAAATAAAGGAGATAATACTATGGAGATCATTCCAACAATTAGCCTACCATTTGCATAGAATTTTCTTAAATAATCAGAAAAAACTCCTCCAAAAAGTAATCCAAGAAACCCAAAAATAGCACTTTGTAGTCCTAAATTTCTCCCCGCGATTGTTGCGGATACTTCAAAAGTTTCCATGAAGTAAGTTGGTAAAAACGCACTTACCGCATAACCCATAAAACTAAACAAAGGAAAGGCTATCATTATTAAGTTCATTGTTTTTGACCTAAAAACTATTTCGTACGAGACTGGATCTTTTATTTTAACTGTCTGAATCCAGCTCAAAAGAGCATATAACCCCAAACCGAATGCTGACCACTGAAGCCAATCTGAGGTTAAAAGTCCCATCAATAATATTAATAAAAAAATGCCCGCCTTGAATCCTAATTGAAAGAATATCTCTTTTCTATCTGAGTCTTCTTTGTGAAGATTTATCATAGATGCAATGGGAATAATACCAGCAAGCATTTTGCCTGCTTCTTTGAATGGTTTATCGACTTTTTTTATTTCTACATCTTCTGTATGTCCTCTCATAGGCTCTTTAATTGTTATAACAAGCAATGCAACAATTAAACCTGGTAGTCCAACAGAAATAAAAGCTATTTGCCATCCTGCAAAACCAAATGGAGCCAATTCACTTATTGGGTAAGACGAATTCCAAGTATCTGAGATCCACCCACCTAAAAATATTCCAATACCGCCGCCTATATATATGCCACTTGCGTATATTGAATATACAGTTGTTTTTATTTTGTCAGAAAAATAATCGGCCAATAAAGAATAAGCGGCTGGACTTGCACTAGATTCACCAACGCCTACTCCAATTCTGCAGACAGCTAGACCTACAAAGCCTTTAGCTAAACCAGATGCAGCTGTCATCAAACTCCACAAACCAACACCTATGCTAATTAATTTAGTTCTATTCCAAGAATCGGCTAATTTAGCTAGAGGAACTCCCATGATTGCATAAAAAACAGCAAATGCAGTTCCATATAAAAATCCTAAATCCCCTAACGAAATACCTAAATCCTTTTGGATTTCTGGTGCAAGAATCGCAATTATTTGTCTATCTAAAAAATTAAAAATATAAACAATTAAAAGAAGCGATAAGACATAGTATGAATAGCCGCCGTCTAATTTAGGCTTATACTCAGAATTCATTAATTAAATTAGAGCAGTTGCGCTTCCAGTTACAACAGGAATATTATTTTGATTTTCAGTTACTAACTCAAAATTCACTAAGACATTGTCAGAATTTTTTTCGATAGATGTTATTACTGCTTTAGTAGTTAAAGTATCTCCAGGCCAAACTTGGCTGGTAAATCTAACGCCGAAGTTTTTTAAATTATCATCTCCTACAAGATTAGTTAGCATTTTTCCTGTCATACCCATTGTTAACATGCCATGGGCAAAAACAGATGGATAGCCTGCAACTTGCGTAGTAAAAATTTCATCGGTATGAAGAGGATTGTAATCTCCAGAAACACCTGCGTATTGAACAATTTGAGTACGGGTTAAGTTGTCAACTATCACCTCCTCAAAAGTATCACCTACTTTAATATCATTAATATTGATCATTATTCATTTCTCCTAATTTTCAACTACTTTTTCAGTTACCACTCCCACAGATCTTGCAGTGATTACTAACTCATTATTTTGATTAAAATATTTAGTAATACTTTCACTAAATTTCAGCAACCCTGCTCTCTTGCTTTCTTTTTCCCATTTCTCTCCCTCTATAACTTCTGGAGTCAAAACATCTCCAGGTTTTAAGGATTGATGATATTCAAAATGCTGTTCTGCATGAAGCATATTTGTGCTGGCCGAACTCTCTGATTTATTTTCACTTTTTTTTATTCCTGTTGGCGCTTTACCTGATCCAAACCAAGGTTCTCCAATTTTAGGTCTTAACGGATTATCTGGATTGAATTGGGCTGCAGATTGGATGAAGGTGGGTGGCGCGATGATTCCTCCTAACTTATCTCGAGCATACTCTTCATCAGAATAAATAGGATTTTCATCTCCAATTGATCTTGCGAACATCATTATATGACCCTTTTCAATAGGCATACTCTTTTTACTCATAATTCCTCCCCTTAATTAATATTATTTTTGCACAAAAAGCCAACCAAGGTCAGCTAAAGAAACCGTCTGTTCAAAAAATTTGTCAGCATCTTTTCCTGCAGCCGTGCCGTCTCTGACTCTTCCAGTTATTCCTTGAGCGATGGCAGCAAGTTTAAACATGCTAAAGCCCATATAAGTATTCCATTCTGATTCACTGATTTCAAACTCAGAATTTTCCATATACATATCCCGATAGGCTTCCAAATTAGGAATGTTTAATTCGTTACATTGGTTTATATCTCCTAAAATAGGATTAATAAAATATTGTAAACAGTGATAGCAAAAGTCTGCTATAGGATCTCCCAAGGTAGAAAGCTCCCAATCTAAGATGGATGAAATTTTGTTAGTCTCAGGATTAACAATAACATTAGTTAAGCTAAAATCACCATGAACTAATCTAGTGGGCTTTTCTGAAGGAAGATTTTCAGGCAGCCAATCAATTAAGTTATTCATAGAGGAAATTTCTGCTGTTTCTGAATCTCTGTATTGCTTAGTCCAAATTGATAATTGTCTAGCAACATAATTTCCAGGTCTTCCAAAGTCTTTTAATCCAATCTTTAAAGGGTTAAGCGAATGAAGATTCGCAATTGTTTCATTCATTGATGAGTAAATTTCGTATCTATCCTCATTGGTTCCATGTGGAATGTGAGATTCCCATATGACCGTTCCATCTATGTATTCCATTACAAAAAATTCTGTTCCAATTAGACTGACATCTTCGCAATGAATAAAAGCTTTAGGAACAGGGACATTTGTTTTATTTAACGCAGAAATAACTTTAAATTCTCTATCAACTGCATGAGCAGATTTAAGCAGTACACCAGGAGGCTTTCTCCTTAAAACATAAGATTTATTTTTTGTTTTTAAAAAGTAAGTTGGATTAGACTGACCACCAATAAATTCTTCTATAACAAGAGGACCACTAAAGTCGGGTATTTTTTTTTCTAAGAAAGGTGTAAGAATTTTTGGATCGATGAAATGTTTTTCAGACATTTTTTTTGTTCCATTAAATTGACTTTCGAATTTTTTAATCATATCAATTAAGTCTTAGACTTTTCTATCTTAATTAAGAGACCTTCCACCATCAACTCTTAAAATTTGTCCAGTGATGTATTCATTATTGGCTAAGAAAAAAACTGCTGACGCTATATCTTCTTCGGTACCTAATCTACCCAGTGGAATTTTAGATAAAAGTAGGTCTTCGTCTGATGAGCCGTCTGAAGGAAGAAGAATTGCCCCTGGAGCGACTCCGTTTACAGTTACTTCTGGAGCTAAATCTCTTGCCAAAGATTTAGTAAGTGTTTCTAGCCCTCCTTTTGCCGTTGAGTAAATTGAGTAATCTTTCATGCCTCTTATTACCATTGCATCAGTAATATTTATTATGCAACCTTTCGTATTTTTAATATTTTCTTTAAGAAGAGATGAGATTAAGAAAGGACCTCTTAGGTTGGAGTTATGCAAATCTTCCCAATCACTTTCTTGATAATTATCGAGAGGAGAAGAATAAAAAGCAGATGCATTATTAACTAAAACATCAACTGATTTAGAAAGTTCTTTTATTTTTTCTATAAAAACTGGATATTTATCGATATCGTTTAAATCAAATTGAATTATCGAACAAGAATTTTTTCTAATACTATTAAGCTCTTCAGATAGCTCATCGGCATACTTTTTAGAAGAGTTGTAATGGCAAAGAATATTGAAACCTTCCTTGTGAAATTTTTCACAAATTGCTTTTCCAATTCTTATTGCCCCTCCAGTGATTAAAATTGTTTTATTCATTGAGATAATTTTTAATTATATCGATTCTAGCTTTATAGATTTCTTTTTTTACAATTTCTCCATTTTGAGAAGAACTTTTACTGGGAGATACTGAATTAAGCTCTGAAAGTAAAATACTCCACTCTAAATTAAGTGAAAGCAAAGATGAATTTAATTTACTATTTTTTTGTAAAAAGTCTATAACTTGTATGGACAGCTTTTGATTTCTTAATGCATTAATTTTCATAAATGCCTCTAATAGTGACTTTGCAGAAATTTCTTTATCCAAAGTAGATCTAAAATCCCTAGAATAATTTTCAAATCTTGCAAACTTCTTTGGTATGGGAAGTGTCTTTTGATTAAAGTTCTCTAAATTTAGAGCAGCCCATTTTTCTTCTCCAGAATGACTTTTGTCACTCAATTTTTTTAAAGAATCAATAGAATTCAAAATATTTTTTTCGATTTCAGGAAAAACAAATAATGCATTTACTTTTTCTAATGTTTCAAAAAAAATATGCGAATGACTCATACTTAATATCTTTTCTGTCTCTTGCCATATTCTTTCAAAAGATAAGTCTTCTATCTCTGATTTAGGTATAGCTTTCATTATATTCATTGTTGTATCGTCTATTTTAAAACCGAGAGGAAAAAATCTTGTTGCAAACCTTGCAACTCTGAAAATTCTCAAAGGATCTTCAGAAAATGCAGGCGAGACGTGTTTAAGAATTTTATTTTTTAAGTCTTTTTGCCCTTCATAAGGGTCAACTAAGTTACCATTTTCATCTTGGGCAATGGCGTTAATTGTTAGATCTCTCCGGAATAAATCTTCTTCTAAACTTATGGAATTATTAGTTTCAAAAATGAAACCTTTGTGACCAGAAGATACTTTCTTCTCTTTTCTTGCAAGAGCATATTCTTCTTTTGTTTTAGGATGCAAATATACGGGAAATTTTTTACCGACAGAGATAAACCCTTTTTCTAACATTGACTCGTTAGTTTCTCCAATTACAACATAGTCTTTTTCGGAAAAGGGCAAATTAAGCAGTTTGTCTCTTACAGCTCCTCCAACTAAATAATATTTCATTTTTTAATTCTTTTTATTTGAAACCTTTTATTATCTTCTAACCTCATTATTGTTAGTTTATCTCCCCAAACACATCCTGTATCTAATCCAAAAATGTTCTCTTTTTTAGTTTTTCCCTTAATGGCTGCCCAATGTCCAAAAATAAGTTGGGAGTTCTCACTAAAAATACTGTTTTTAAAATGAAACCAAGCATTCAATTTTTTTGGTATTTCATTAATTCTGCCCTTAAAATTAAAATCTATTTCTCCTTTATGATTACATGCTCTAATTCTTGTCAAAGCATTTGCAAAAAAAATCATCTTATCAATTTCACTCATTTTTTTTGAGAATTTAGAAAATGAATTATTAAAAACTTTTTTTAAAATTCTTTTTGGATTTCCCTTTAAGGCAACTTGAAACTCTTTATTCAAATCAATGCAGTTTTTCAAAGATAAATTTGGCGGTATCCCAGCATGAACCATGATTACTTTTTTTGATTTATTTTTGAAAACAATCTTTTTTTTAAATATCAAAGGCTGCTTCATTAAAAATTTTGCGTACTTTAAAGACTCCTTTGATTTCATCAATTCTGAAATAGTATCTGCTTTGGCCAATTTCCTTTGTCCATAAAAGCAAGCTAAGAAATGTAAATCGTGGTTACCTAAAACGATATGAGTTCTTTTTCTTATTTTGTAAACATGCTTTAATAGTTTTAATGAATCAGGACCTCTGTTAATTAAATCTCCAACTAACCATAAGTAATCCTTTTCAAGATTAAAATTAACTTTTTTTAATGCTAGTTTAAATTCTTTATAGCAGCCCTGAATGTCTCCTATTGCGTAATTAGCCATTTTTAATGTTAATTTTAGCTAAAGAAACATAATCTTCTAAGCTAAGTTGGTCAGGCCTTAAATTAAAGTCAATTTTAATTTTTGATAAATCTTCTTCTGAAAACAACTCAACAAGAGTTTTATTAATTTTTTTTCTTTTTTTATTAAATAATCTGTTTAATAGAAAATTTAAGTTTTTGAATTCATTTGAATTTTTTTTATCCTCCTTCGGTTTAAATCTTACGAAAGAACTATCGACTTTGGGAACTGGATCAAAATAAGATCTATTTATATCAGAGAGAATATCTACTTTACAAAAATATTTACAAATAACACTCAATTTACCATATGACTTAGTGGTTTCATTACCGGCACATCTGTAGGCAAATTCTTTTTGAAACATAAAATGCATATCTTTAATTAGATCAATTTGTTTGAAACACCAATCAAGAATAGGGCTAGACATGTTATAAGGCAGATTACCGATTAATCTTATTTTTTTGTTATTTTCTACAAAGTTATTTAAATCTAGATCAAGGATATTTTTGTTTATTATTGAAAAATTTTTTTCATTTTTAAATTTTTTTTCTAAAGATTTTATTAAATCCTTGTCTATTTCAATTGCATCATATTTTTCTGGTATACCTAAAAACATTTCTGTCATACTTCCCGAACCAGGACCAATTTCTAAAAAAATGTCATCAGCTTTGGGATCAATGAAACCAAAAATGTTACTCAAGACATGTTTATCAGTTAAGAAATTTTGACCAAATCTTTTTTTCTTAATGTGCTTATTCACAAGATTAAGAAGAGAATTCCAAAGCTAATTCCATGGATCTCTTAAAACTTGAAGGATCCGCTTTATTTTTGCCAGCCAATTCATATGCTGTTCCATGATCAACTGATATTCGAGTGAAAGGGAGGCCTAAAGTGATATTAACAGAATTTCCAAAACCCATAGATTTTAGAACGGGAAGACCTTGATCATGGAACATCGCTAAATATGCATCGTATTTACTAGTTTTCTCTTTTATAAAAGCTGTATCTGCTGAAATGGGACCTTCGACACATATTTTTTCACTTAAAAGAGCATTAATGGCTGGCTCAATAATTTCTATTTCCTCGCTTCCCATGAAGCCTCCTTCCCCAGCGTGAGGATTTAGACCCAAAACACATATTTTAGGATCTTTTATTTTCCAAAGTCTTTTTAAATTTTCATTTAAAATTTTTATAGTCTCTATTATTTTTTTTGTTGAAATTGATTCACTTACTTTGTTTAAAGGAATATGAGTAGTTAATAAAGCAACTTTTACTTTTGAATTAGCAAGAAGCATTACAACATTCTTGGTTTGAGATATATCAGCCAAAAATTCCGTATGACCAGAAAACTCAAAACCATAATCATTGATAATCTTCTTATTGATTGGACCGGTAACTAAGGCAGCATATTCTTTATTTATTGCGCCTAAAGATCCAGTTAATAAAACATCTAACGTATATTTCGAGTTTGCGACATTTGGAGAACCTGAAACAACCTCAGAATCAAGTTTGATATTCTTAACTAAAATAGAATTTTTTGTATGCAAAGTTTCTTCGAAAGATAGATTTAATTTCAAATCTTTAGAAAGCTTTCTATAAAAATCTATATCACCAATTAACTCAAAATCTTTAGGATTATTAATTTCTTGTAGAGATTTAAGACAAATTTCAGGACCGATTCCTGCCGGATCACCAGGACTTAAAGCAATTTTTTTCATATGTTGATTTTAATGTCAACGTATGATTCTGCTCTCAACTCTTGAAGAGTTCTTTCAAGTTGCTCTTCATACTTTCTTTCAAAAATAATTTTAAATGCCTTATCTTTTTGTAATTCGTTTGATATGTCTTTTTTTCTTCTATCAAGTACCTCAAGTATATGGAAACCGAAAGAGCTTTTAAAAACTTCACTAACAATATTTAATTCTGAATCATCAATAACTTTTTTAAATAAAGGATCATATTTATCAGAGGTTGACCAACCTAAATTACCTCCATCTAATTTTGAACCAGGATCATCAGAATACAATCTAGCAAGAACTCTGAACTCTTCTCCTTCAGATATTCTATTTTTAATTTCATTAATTAATTCTTCTGCCTGCTTATCGCTTCTTATTTCAGAAGTTTGAATTAGAATATGTCTAACTAAATCTTGAGACTCTACTTTGACTGTATCTCCTTTTTTATCCTCCAATTTAATAAAATAAAAACCTGCTCCACTTTCCAATGGGTCCGAATGAGAACCAATTTGCATATTCTTTACGATACTAAACAAAGAAGGCAGCTCAGATAATTTTTGCCATTTTGGTGGTTCATTTTCTGTACTTTCGTCATATCTAGCCTTTAAATCATAGAAATCTTCTCCATCAGAGAGTTTTTGATTTATTTCTTCCGCTTGAACTTTTGATTTTATTAAAATTTGATTTAGTTTATATTCAATCAATATTGAAATTTGACCTTCCGTAGACGAGATATAATTTTCTAACTCTTGATCTGAAATAAAAACTTTTGGTCTTACGAGCCCTCTTTGAACTCTTTGGATAATGAGGTTATTTTTTAAATCTCTTCTAAAATTTTGAAAGTTTCCTTCAGAAGAAACTTCATTTATAAATTCTTCAAGAGTTATATCATTACTTTTTGCTATCCGATCCATATAGTCGTTAAGCTCTTGATCACTTATCCTGACTCCAAATTTTTCAGCTTTTTGAAGAAGAAGTTCTTCAATAATAAGATTTTCTAAAATTTGTTTTTTTAAAAAACTTTCTTGAGGCAAAGCCTTTCCGGGATTCTGTTTAGAAAATTCTTGCACATATTTTTGAAATTTAAGATTAAATTGAGATTCAAGAACTACACCATCACCAACTATTACTGCAATTTTATCTAAAACTGTTTTTTCTCCACTTGCGCTTAAGGAAAAGAATAAAATAAGGGAAGCAATTTTTTTTAAGTTTTTTCTAATTATCATTGTATTAATTTTCTATCAGTATATTGATTAATTCTTCTTCCTAAAGAGCCTAAGCCTTTTAATTCAAAGTAAATTCTAAAACTTTCTCGATTGTATTCGTTGAAAGTATTTTCGTTTATTAATTTGAACCAATCCAACTCGTTGGATTCTATCAGAGCCATTCCAAAAATCAGACCAGGATTTTCATATTCTATCCCTAAAACTAAATTTGAAAGATTAGAATTTTTTAAATCATATTCAATTTTAGAGTGAAAAGATGTTCTCTCATTTATGTAAATTTTATTCTTGTTTTCTAAGAATCTGATATTTCTTTTTTCATCTTTTTCAAAAATATAAGAATTGATATCTCTAATCCAAGTGAAGTTTAAGCTGGAAAAATTTTGATTTGAAAACGTTTTATTTAGTCCTATACTAAAAGCATCATAATTTTTGTTCGAATCTTTGGTTAAAGAGCTTAAAAAATTAAAATTCTCTCCATTTTTATAATTTATCTTTGCTTGATATGGTTCAGGTAAATCTACTTTAAATGAATTTGTTTCTAAAAACCTTTTCCCTAGTCCAATTAGTTTGGAAAAAGAAATATTTAACTTTTTTTTATTGTCCAACACTAAATACTCTGCCCCTAAAAGGATATCTCTTCGCATTGGCACATAACTATCTCCAGATACAATATCCTTAGAAAAACTTTTAGAATCTAAGAAAAAACCAGAATTTATATTAGGTAAATTATCTTGGCTGACTTCTGCAGCATAAATAAAGCTAAAAAAAGGAGATAGCACCTCTGATTTATTTTTTTTATTTTTGAATAAATTTTGACTAATTTTAAATTCTGCTTGTGGCAATATTCTAGATTTTTCATAATTTTCTAAATAAAAGTTTTCAAATTTATATTTAACTTTCATCATAGAGTCTAAATTAAGAAAACTCTTATAAAATAAAATTTCAGGTTCAATTTTAAGCTTTTCAATTCTTTGTTTTGAATTTTCAAAGAAAGAGCCTCCCTTTCTAAAAGATTGATAGCTAGTTTTTAAATTAAAATCAAAATTTTTGTAATTTAAAAAATAATTATATTTAATCTCTGGCACGGCTTGGAATTGATTTTCTCCAATAGGACTTGTTAATTTGAATGCATTTACAGTTGCTTTGAAATTATAGTTTTTTCCAAAGTTAGCAATTTGAATTTTTTGTGGAACGAATAATTGACTTGATTGACCATTAAAACTTCCACCAAAATCTCTAAAAAAAAGGCTATCTCCTAAATTGGAATATTTTATTTTGAGGAAATAGTTTTTAAAAATTTTAGCATCATGGACAAAGTTAAAAGACCATCTAAATGATTTATTATTAGTTCTATTAGTATATTTATTGTTTTCTGATAAAAAAGAAGACTCAATATAACCTTCGTAATTTTTAGATAAATATCTAAATTTTGAAAAACCACCTTCACCTCTTTTTGCGATATATCTTGGTTCAAAAGTAAAATCATAATTTTTTGCTAAATTAAAATAGTATGGAATCGTAATATCAGTCCCATTTTTATTAGACGCTGATATTTCAGGAAGTAAAAAGCCGCTTCTTCTTTCGCCCGATGCTGGAAAAGAACCTTTGGGAAAATAAAAAATGGTTTTGTCATTAACTTTCAATTTACCTTTTTCAAAAGAAATATTATCCTTATTGGTGTCTAGATCTACTTTTCCCGCTTCTATCCACCATATTTTTTCTTCGCAAGGACATAAAGAAAATTTGGCTTTTTCAAATGAAACTTTATTTTTTGATACCAAAGCTTTTTGAGCCTCACCCCAAACAAATTGATCCTTAACTTCAAAGGTAAGCATTTCTAATTCTAAAATTGTATTTCTTTGATCAAGCTTTGCTTTTTCTGAATTAAAAATAAGTTCTTCGTAATTTAAATTTACATTTCCTTCAAAAATAAGAGAATTATTTTCTTTATCTGAAAAAAAATAATCAGAGCTATAATTAAAATCCTGACTACCAATAAAAATAGAGAGTAGAAGTGTTGAGCCTAGCGTGAGTAAACTAAAAAAAGAAAATGAAATTTTTTTCATGAAAATTTTTAATAAGTTACCATTCTAATGATATTAAGGGTATTTGGGGGTTAAAATACATTTTTTAAATTATAAAAAATATGGAGATAAAATGACTAAACTAGCAAATAAAACACTTTTCATTTCGGGAGCTAGCAGAGGTATCGGGCTAGCAATAGCTAAAAGAGCTGCTCAAGATGGAGCCAATATTATTTTGGCTGCAAAAACAGCTGAACCTCATCCAAAATTACCCGGAACAATTTACACAGCCGCTGAAGAAATTGAAGAAGCTGGAGGAAAGGCTTTTCCTTTGGTTTGTGATATCAGGTCTGAAGAACAAGTAGAAGACTGTGTTGAGAAGGGAGCTGAACATTTTGGAGGAATAGATATTTGTGTAAATAATGCTAGCGCAATACAGTTGACCAATACACTTCAAACAGACATGAAAAGATACGACTTGATGAATCAAATCAATGCAAGAGGTACTTTTTTGACTTCGAAGAAATGTCTTCCTCATCTTTTAAAATCTGAAAATCCACACATTATGAACTTGTCGCCGCCTCTAGATATGAATCCTAAATGGTTTTCCGGACATGTTGCTTACACAATGGCAAAATATGGAATGAGTCTTTGCGTTCTAGGAATGGCAGAAGAGTTTAAAGAACAAGGCGTAGCTGTAAACGCTTTATGGCCAAGAACTGCCATTTCGACTGCGGCCGTTAAAAATGTCTTAGGAGGGGAAGAGATGGCAAATATTTCAAGGACTCCTGAGATTATGGCCGATGCTGCTTATGTAATCTTAACAAAGCCTTCAAAGGAATTTACTGGTAACTTTTGTATAGATGACAACCTTTTAGCAGAACATGGCGTTACAGATTTTTCAAAATATGCCTCTGTGCCGTTTGATCAACTTGCTCCAGATTTTTTTGTACCAGATGATATTTTGCCTCCTGAAGCGGCGAAAAATAGTTAAAAATTTTGATAGAAAATTTCTCTAGCAGTCAATTAGAGTGGCTTACCAGCCAACTAAATCAAATAAACGATTCAGGTATTAAAAATTTTTCGAAATTAAGACTTGAATCAAGCCAAAGAGATTTTTATAGATTTTTCTTCCTAAATAACAGCTCAGTTATTTTAATGGTTGTTCCCGATGGAATTGAGGAGAGCGTATCCTCATTTACTGAAAAATCAAAAATTTTTAAAAAAAATGGAGTGAATGTTCCAACTATTTATTCCGAAAATGAAGCTTTAGGCTTAATTTTAGTTGAAGATTTTGGAGATGAACTATATCAATTTAACTTGTCTAATGAAAAAGCAGATCTTTATTATGATCTTGCTATTAATGAACTGATAAAGATTCAAAGCACAAAGCTAGATAAGAATATTTTTAGCTATTTTGATGATAATTTGCTTTTATATAATTGGAGTTTATTTGAAAAATTTTTCATAAATAATTTTTTAGAGAATAAAATTCATAACCGATCGCTAGAAATTCTTAAAGAAAGCTATAAAAAAATCTCTTTAAATTTATTAGATCAACCAAAAGTGATTTGTCACTTTGATTATGAATGTAGAAATCTTATTTTTAAGGAGAATAAAACTGGAGTCTTAGACTTTCAAGATGCATTAATAGGACCAATTGGTTTAGATCTAGCTTCTTTGTTTAAAGATCTATATTTTTTTTGGCCAAAAGAGAAAATTTTAACTTGGTACAAGAATTATCAAAAAAAAATTGAACAAAAACTTAATCTAAAGGTTTCCTTAATAAAATTAATTGAATACATAGATTATTGCAGTATTCAAAGACAATTTAGAATCTTAGGTAAGCTCTCTAAAGTTTATTTAGATTTGAATAGAACAAATAGAATCGCTGATTTTCCAGTACTGTTGAATTATATGATTAATACCTCAGAAGCATATGAAGAATTAAAACCAATTTCAGAGACGCTCTTACCTTTAAAAGAAGTTTTAAACGAAAGGATTGCTAAAATAAATTAATATGAAGGCTTTTATTCTTGCTGCTGGATTGGGAACTAGGCTTAAGGAACTTACAAAAGATCTTCCAAAACCACTTTTAAAAGTTAAAGGAAAATCTTTAATCGAGTGGAATATTTTGAAATTGAAGAGTGCAGGCTTTGATCAAATAATTATAAATACACATTATCTAGGTGATCAAATTGAAGATCATATTGGAGACGGCACAAAATTTGATCTAAAAATAAAGTATTCACGCGAAGAGAAGATTTTAGGAACTGGCGGGGCATTGATAAAAGCAAAAGAATTAATTGGCAACGATCCATTTTTAATTCTAAGCGGAGATTTATGGACAGATTATCCTTTTTCAAGACTGGGAAGTTATAACTTAAAAAAGGTTGCACATTTAATTTTACTAAAGAAAGACAAAGATCAAGATGCTGATATGAATTTAAAGAAGGACTATGTTTATGTCGATGAAAGCTCGAAAGAACTTACGTATTCTGGAATAGGGCTTATAAATCCAAAAATATTTAATGAAATTAAGCTTGATAAACTTCAATTGTGGAGAGATCTTCTTTTGCCGATTGTCGAGACGAAAGAAATTTCTGGAGAAATTTTCAATGGTCTAGCTTTGAATATAAATTCTAAAAAAGACCTTCGCCAATTAGACGTTATTATAAGCGAAGGGTAAAATTCTAAAATGCCAAAACAATCCAACATTATAGCTCCCTCAATTTTATCAGCAGATTTTTCAAAGTTAGGAGAAGAAGTAAGAGAAGTTCTCTCGGCTGGAGCAGAGTGGATTCATTTTGACGTAATGGACAATCACTTTGTGCCAAATTTGACTATTGGACCAATGGTTTGTCAATCTTTAAGAAAGTCAGGAATAGATTGTCCTATAGATGTCCATTTGATGGTTGAACCTGTCGACGATCTTATAAAAATGTTTGCTGATGCAGGAGCAACTTCTATAACTTTTCATCCTGAAGCCTCAATTGATACGGAAAAGTCTATTCAACTAATTAAAGATTTAGGATGCAAACCAGGCTTAGTGCTTAATCCAGATGTTTCTCTTAAAATTTTGAATCCTTATTTAGAAGAACTATATATGGTTTTGCTTATGAGTGTATTTCCTGGCTTTGGCGGGCAAGAATTTATACTTGAAACTATTCCCAAGATTGCAAGTCTAAGAAAGATCATTGACGAAAAGCAACAAGACATCCGATTAGAAGTTGATGGAGGAATTAAAGAATCAAATATTTTTGATGTTGCTTCTGCAGGAGCAGATACTTTTGTAGCTGGCTCTGCTATTTTTAATAAATCTAGTTATGTCGACGCAATTAAAGATCTTAAAGATAATTTTAATTAGTTTTTTTTCATTTAATCTAATTTCTTCTGAGAAGGAAAATTATGGATGTGACTTAGGTTTTGAATCTATAGTTGAAAAGAAAATATGTGTAAAAAATTTAGAAAGCAATGAAGATAGAAAACTCGGATTAATGAATTTAGAAAAGCTTTCTAAATTTCACCAAGTAAATTTTGTTTGGAATGGTAAAAGAAAAATCAGATGTATGTGGATGAAAAATACTTCGATTCCTTTAGATATTTTATTTGTAGACAGAATTAAATTTGTTATCGAAAAAGGAGAGCCATTTTCAGAAAAAAAGATATGTCACCCTGCAATAAAAGTTATAGAAGCTAATAGAGGTGAGTTATTGGCAGAATACAAACTGATAAATTCCTCTTTGGAATATGAAAACTAAGATACCTTTTTTTAAAGAAATTACTGGAGATTTAGGCTCTCCTTTAGAAATTTATTTAAAATTCAAAAATGAAAAAAACTCGTATTTTTTTGAATCAGTTGAGGGAGGAGATAAATGGGCAAGGTATTCTATTATCGGTTTACCAACCGATAAAAAAATTTCTTTGTCAAAAAATCCTTTGAATCAAATAGATGATTTTCTAAAAAGTATTGATGTTAAAAAAAACAAAACCTTACCTGAATTTCATGGAGGTCTTGTCGGATATTTTAGTTATGAAACTATAAGGGAAATAGAAGGGAAGTTAAAAAAATCAACAAAGCCTAAACTTAAATACGATGATATTTCGTTAATGATTTCTGATGAGGTAATTATTTTTGATAATATTAAAAAATCTTTATTTATAGTTGTTAATGGGCAAGAAGAAGAAAAATCAGCCTGTTTATCTAGAATAAATGAAATCCATAATAAACTTTTAGAGCCAAGCAAAGACGAAAATAAAAAAACTAAAAACAAAATTAATTTTTCCTCTTCTGTCTCAAAAGACGAATACTTAAATTCAATAAAAAAAATTAAAGATTACATAGTTGAAGGCGACGTGATGCAGGTTGTTTATGGACAGGAACTTACTACTCCTTTTGAAGGATCTCCAATTGATCTTTACAAATCTTTAAGGAAATTAAATCCAAGCCCTTATATGTATTTTTTAAAAATAGACGATTTACACATTGTTGGGGCCTCGCCGGAAATTCTCGTTAGGTTACAAAATAATGAGGTTACTGTAAGACCTATTGCTGGAACAATTAAAAGAGGTAAAAACGAAAAAGAAGATAACGAATTGGCCTCTAAATTAATAAATGATCCAAAAGAAATCGCTGAACATTTGATGTTGATTGATTTAGGTAGAAACGATGTGGGGAGAATTGCCAAAATCGGATCTGTAAAAACCACTGAACAAATGAAAATAGAAAAATACTCCCATGTAATGCATCTAGTTTCAAATGTAATTGGCGAATTAGATGATGGATACTCTTCGATAGATGTTTTAAAAGCTACTTTTCCTGCAGGAACTCTTTCTGGAGCTCCAAAAGTCAGAGCTATGGAGATAATTGACGAATTAGAGCCTGACCGAAGAGGAGTTTACGGAGGTGCAATTGGTTATTTATCTTGGACAGGAAATATGGATTTAGCTATTGCTATAAGAACAGCAGTTATTCAAGACCAAGAACTAAGTGTAAGAGCAGGGGGCGGAGTAGTGTATGATTCAGATCCTGAGGCAGAATATCAAGAATCCTTGAATAAAGCTCAATCAATTATTAAAGCAATAGAGGAAATGGATTAATGCTGTTGATGATAGATAATTACGACTCGTTTACTTATAACCTAGTTCAATACTTTGGTGAACTGGGACAACAAGTTAAGGTTTTTAGAAATGATAAGATTACTGTTCAAGAAGCAGAGGCTTTAGAACCAGATTACCTAGTAATTTCTCCAGGCCCTTGTTCTCCAAAAGAAGCTGGAGTTTCTATAGATCTAATAAATTTTTTTAAAGATAAAATTCCGATTTTAGGAGTATGTCTTGGACACCAAGCTATTGGAGAAGCCTTTGGAGGAAAGATTGTAAAGGCTAATAAACCAATGCATGGAAAAATTTCAATTATCGATCATGATTCAAATTTTTTATTTAAAAATGTCGAAAATAATTTGGCTGTTACGAGATATCATTCTTTAATAATTGAATCAGAATCTTTGCCTGAAGAATTTATAGTCAATGCAAGGACTTCAAATGGAACGATTATGGGAATTCAACATGCTAATTTAAAAATTTCAGGAGTACAGTTTCATCCAGAGTCAATAATGACCAATAAAGGAAAAAAAATTCTTTCAAATTTTCTTGATAGTAAATGAATAGTTCAGAAATCGTAAACAAATCTTCTACAAAAAATTTAACAAAAGAGGAGTCTGCAACTATTTTTCAACAAATATTCTTGGGACAAGTTTCCGAAATAGAAATCGAAAACTTTTTATTGAACCTTTCCAAAAAAGGGGAGACATCGGACGAACTCACAGGAGCAGTTCAAGCAATGAGAAATTCATCATTAAAAGTAAAAGTTAATTTACGAGATCACTTAGTAGATTGCTGCGGAACAGGCGGTTTAGGAAAGAGTATGATGAATGTTTCCACAACTGCAGCTTTAATAGCATCCGCTGCAAAAGTGAGAGTTGCCAAACATGGTAACAGGACTGCAACCGGAAAAAGTGGAAGTGCAGATGTCTTGGAGGCTGCAAATGTAAATTTAAATCTAAACCCAAATCAAGTCGCAAGATGTATTGAAGAAATAGGAATAGGATTTATGTTTGCTCAAAATTTTCATCCAGGAATGAAATATGTCATGCCAGTAAGAAAACGAATTGCCGATAAGACTATATTTAATTTGTTAGGCCCACTAACGAATCCTGCAGATGCAAAAAGACAATGTATTGGAGTCTATGATCCTCAGTGGATATTGCCTGTTGCAGAAACTTTAAAAAATCTTGGAACTATAAAAGCGATGGTTTTTCATTCAAAAGATGGCCTTGATGAAATAAGTTCAATCGATAAAACATTGGTAGCAGAATTGGAAAATAATAAAATTTCAGAATATGAAATTGATCCAAAATCATTTGATATTCATCAGAGAGATTTAAATGATTTACAAATAAGTTCCCCACAGGAGAGTCTGCAGCTCATCAAAGCAACCTTACAAAATGAAGGCTTTAAATCGGGCGAAGATATAACAAGTTTAAATTCTGCTGCTGTAATTTATGTAGCTGACTCAGTTAGTAGCTTTGAAAAAGCATTTGAGATGGCAATTGATGTAATTAGGTCAGGATCGGCTTTAGATAAGCTCGAAGAATTAGCTACTTTTTCTAATAATTAAATGAATCAGCTTAGTAAAATAATAGAAACTACTAAAGAAACCCTAAAAAAGTCTAGTTCTTATAGACCTATTACATCATTAGAAGAAGATTTTGAAAAATATCAGAAAAGAGGCTTTATCGAGGCAATTTCAAAAAAAGTCTCTTCAGAGGAAACAGCCATTATTGCTGAAATCAAAAAGGCATCACCTAGTAAAGGCCTTATAAGAGAAGATTTTGAACCAAAAAAAATTGCAGAGGATTATGAAGCAAACGGTGCTACCTCTTTAAGTGTTCTAACGGATGAACCATTCTTTCAAGGAAAATTGGAATACCTTGATATGGTAAGAAATACCTGTTCATTACCAATTTTAAGAAAGGATTTTATGATTGATCCATATCAAATATATGAAACAAAAGCTTCGGGTGGAGATTGTATACTTTTGATAGTTGCTGCTCTTGATTTAGCGCAATTAAAAGACTTTTCTCAATTGGCGAAAGAGCTCAACCTTGATGTTTTAATCGAAGTTCATTCTGATGAAGAATTAAATAAAGCTTTAACTATTGACCCAAAATTAGTCGGTATAAATAATAGAGATCTAACGACGTTTGAAGTCGATAAAAATTTAGCTTTAAAATTAGCTAAGGAAATCTCCAAAGACGTGATTGTAGTTTCTGAAAGCGGTATAGGCTCTAAAGAAGATATTTTATCTTCAAAAGAGCAAGGTATTCACGCCTTCCTTATTGGCGAAAGATTTATGATAGAACCAAGTCCTGGAAAAGCACTTAAAGATATTCTTACAAAATAAGTTAATAATTTTATTTAAAAAGATAAAAGAAAATTACTGATTCCTTTTCCCTATATCTTTTCTATAGAAAGCTCCATCCCAACTTATTTTAGAAGTAGTTTCATAGGCATTTTTAAAAGCAGTATCTAAATTTCCACCTAATCCAGTAACGCAAAGAACTCGACCTCCATTTGAAAGAATCTTTTCTCCTTCTATCTTAGTTCCGCAATGAAATACTTTAGTAGTTTCATTCTCTCCATTTAGCCCTGAAATTGGAAAACCAGTTTCATATTTTTCAGGATAGCCTTTTGAAGCCATAACCACACCCAAAGCAAATCTATCATCCCAATTAATCTGTACTCCTTTTAATTCTTGTTTTGCAGCCTTTAAGCACAAACTGAGAAAATCACTTTTCATTCTCATCAGTATCGGTTGAGTTTCCGGATCTCCAAACCTGCAGTTATATTCCAAGACTTTTATTTTTTGCTCATTAATCATTAAGCCAGCGTATAAAAAGCCTTTATAGTTTATATTTCTTCGTTTCAATTCTGCCAAAGTTGGATGAATTATGTCTTTCATAATTTCTTCATTTATTTCTTCGGTGATTAATGGAGCAGGGGAGTATGCTCCCATCCCACCTGTATTGGGGCCTTTGTCACCGTCATCTCTTTGTTTATGATCTTGAGAACTTGCTAAAGAAATTACATTTTTGCCATCACACAAAACTATAAAACTAGCTTCTTCGCCTTTTAGATACTCTTCAATAACAAGATTGTCTCCTGCAGTTCCTAGTTTTTGCTCTACCATTAAAGAATTCAAAGCTTCTAAGGCTTCATCTCTGGAAAAAGCAACAATTACGCCTTTTCCAGCTGCAAGCCCATCTGCTTTGAGAACAATTGGGATGTCGCATGTTTCTAAAAATTCTCTAGCAGACTCAGGATCCGTAAATACTTCATAAGTTGCAGTAGGAATATTTCCTTTCTTTAAAACATCTTTCATGAATATCTTGGAGCCTTCCATTTGAGCGGCAAGTTTATTTGGACCCAAACAAAGTAAATTATTTTTTTCGAAAAGATCAATTAGGCCCAAAACCAAGGGAGCCTCAGGACCTACAATAGTAAGATCAATTTCTTTATTTTTTGCAAATGCCAATAGACTGTCTAGATCTTCAGCATTTAAGTCTATGTTTTCCGTTTTCGGCTCATCAGCAGTACCAGCATTTCCAGGAGCAACAAAAACCTTTTCGCATAAATCACTTTGAGCAAGTTTCCAAACAATCGCGTGCTCTCTTCCTCCAGAACCTATTACCAAAATTTTCATTCTAATGTCTGAAGTGACGCATGCTGGTGAAAAACATGATCATATTTGCTTCATTAGCTGCCGAAATAACTTCCTTATCTCTTATTGATCCACCAGGTTGAATGATACATTGAATTCCATTATTTGCGGCTTCATCAATACTATCTCTAAATGGAAAGAATGCATCCGATGCCATTGTGGCACCTTCAAGATTTAAACCTGCTTTTTTGGCTTTATTTACGGCAATTTCAGCGCTATCGATTCTACTCATTTGACCCGCTCCAATGCCTAGAGTCATATTATTTTTTGCATAAACAATTGCGTTAGATTTGACATACTTACCCACACGCCAAGCAAATAAGGCATCGTTAATTTGTTTGGAAGTTGGTTTTTTCTTCGTTACTACTTTTAAATCTTTTTTTGAAACCACTCCATCGTCAACATTTTGAACCAGAATACCCTGATTCATTGTTAAGGTTTTAAATCCGGTTGGTTTTTTAAACAAATCTTTAATTAACAAAAGACGTACATTCTTTTTTGTAGAAATTATTTTTTTTGCAGCAGGATTAATGGCTGGTGCGGCTATGACTTCTACAAATTGATTATCAATAATTTTTTTTGCAGTAAATTTATCCAAAGCTTTATTAAAAGCAATTATGCCTCCAAATGCAGAAGTTTCATCGCAAGAAAAAGCTTTCTCATAGGCTTCCAGTAAAGTTTTTCCAGAAGCAACACCACAAGGATTTGCGTGTTTAATAATCACACATGACGGCTTCTCAAAATTCGAAACGCATTCAATTGCTGCATCGGTATCAGCAATATTATTATATGAAAGTTCTTTTCCTTGAATCTGATCCGCAGATGTAATTCCTGCTCCCTTGGATCCAGAATTAATATAAAAATTTGCTTCTTGATGAGGGTTTTCCCCGTAGCGCAATACTTGCTTCAATTTATGGCTGCTAAAAATGTTTTCTGGTATTTCGTCATCAAGATTTGATAAAAAGTTTGCAATGGAAATATCATAATTGGCTATATGCTCAAAAGCTTTCAATGATAATTTTTTTCGAGTTTTATATGAACACTTACCATTCTCATTTTGCAAGTTAGTGATAAATGATTGATAAAGATTTGGAGACGAAACTACCGCAACATGAAAAAAGTTTTTAGCAGCTGATCTCAACATTGTAGGCCCTCCAATATCAATGTTTTCTATGGCCTCATCTAATTCAATATCAGGTTTTTTAATCGCTTCCTCGAATGGGTAGAAATTTACCACAACCAGATCAATTTCTTTGATATCGTGTTTTTTTATTTCTTCTTTATCTTTTCTTCGTCGAGAGAGAATTCCACCATGAATTTGTGGAACCAAAGTTTTTACTCTACCACCCATCATTTCTGGTGAACCGGTAAACTTCTCTGCAGAAACTACAGGTATTTTATTTTTACTTAATAATTTTTCAGTTCCTCCAGTCGATATAATTTCAATATTGAATTTATAAAGTTTTCTTGCAAAATCAACAATACCCTCTTTATCAGACACACTTATTAAAGCTCTTTTAATTTTGATAGATTTATTTTTGGACATTAATTATTTGATTTTATGCTGTTTAAGTTTTTTTCTTAAAGTACCTCTATTAATCCCAAGAACTTTACAAGCTTTAGATTTATTTCCATTGCAAAAATTCATAACTTCTTCAAGCATCGGTCCTTCAACTTCATTCATAACCATTTGGTAAACTTCAGATGCTTTACTTCCATCAAGTTCTTTGAAATATCTTCTAAGGGATATTCCGACTTGATATCTCAACGTTCTTCTTTCCTGATTGCTTACCATTTATTCAATTTATCTCAGTCTGAAGTTGAGAACCTAAATTTATTAATTCTATTTCTCCTTTACTATTTTTTGAAAGATTCGTTATTGAACAATTATCGGGGTAAAAACTGACTATCAAATCACTTTCTTTTAAATAACTTACTATAATATTAATCACCATAAAATGTGAAAAAATGATTGAGGGTTTGTCTAGATTTTTAAGCTCAGTTATTATCGAATCCTTCCATTTTTTTTGAGGCGTCTCTAAGTCTGATATTTTCATTTTAAATATTTTTTGTAACCATTCTTTCCTTTCAGACAAATTGATTCCAGGCGATGGTATTTCAGCAAAAAGGGGATTTACGGAAACAGGAATATTTATTTTTTTGGAGAGTGGTTCAGAGGTTTCCTTAGCTCTAGTTAATGGACTTGAAATTAGACTGAAAGAGTTTATATTTTTTAATTTTAATAATTGATTTGAGCACTCCTCAGCTTGAGATTTTCCTAAATCGCTTAACTCCGGATCCGCAGATTTTTCCCAAGACGAAGAAGCTTCGCCATGTCTTATTAGAATAATTTTCATTTAGAATATAAATTTTTTTTTAAAATAATGTACGATCTATGCAATGAGAATACCACGAATTTTTTATCCTTTTACAGCGGAAGAAAAAAACTCAATCATTTTAAATATTACTGCTTCTCATCACTTAAAAGTAATAAATATTAAAGAAGGACAAAATGTTGAATTGTTTAATGGCAATGGATATTTTTTTAATGCAAAAGTCACAGAACAAAATAATAAAAACATTACTCTAAAGAGAACTTCAGATGTAAATTTTCAAAAAAAACAAATTCCATCAATTAATATTGCAGTTGCAGAGATTAAATCATTTGACAAAGTTATTAGAGAAGTTTGCCAATCAGGAATTGATTCAATAACTAGCGTGAAAACAAAAAAAACTAAATTTTCAAAGTTATCTAGTGAAAAAAAAATTATGAGATGGCAGTCAATAGCTTTCAATTCCTGTGAACAATCTGGCCTGAATTGGGTTCCAAAAATTTACTCTAGTTCCTTGCAGGAATGGATATCTTCATCTAAATCAAAATCTAAAATTTTTTTAGATCCCAAAGCTAAAAATAATATTCAAGAATTAGAGCTTCTTTCATCTATAGATTTTGTAGTAGGCCCTGAAGGAGGCTTTTCAGAAGAAGAGAAAATTTTTTTTAAAAAAAATAATTTCATAGGTATTTCATGTGGTAATTTAACTTTTAGAACTGAAACTATGCCTATTGTAGCTCTGTCTATGATTAAGGCACTTTATGGAGTTAAGAAATGAAAATAGCTGTTGTAATGGACCCTATTTCAAATATTGATTTCAAAAAAGACTCAACTCTTCTTTTAATTTACGAGGCTCAAAAAAGAAATCATGATGTTTTCTATATAGAATCAAATAACTTATTTTTTGATGGGAAAGAAGCCTGTGCCCTAAGTTCTAAAATTAAAGTGAAAATGGATCGAGAAAATTGGTTTTCTCTGGAAGATACAAACAAAATATTTTTGAAAGATTTAGATGTTGTTTTTATGAGACAAGATCCTCCTTTTGATATGGGCTATATTAATAATACATATGTTTTAGATTCGGCAGAAAAAGGTGGAGTAAAGATTTATAACAAGCCATCTGCATTAAGAAATTTCAATGAAAAAATTTCAATCTTAGAATATTCAAAATTTTGTACAGAAACTATTATTGCTTCTGATAAAAAATTGATTTTGAATTTCATTCAGCAACATAAAGATGTTGTTTCTAAGCCATTAAATTTAATGGGCGGTCAAGGAATAGAAAAACTTAATTTAAATCAAAAAAACTTAATTGATAAATTAAAAAAAAGTACGAAAGACTTTAAAGAGAAGATAATGGTTCAAAAATTTATTGAAAGAGTATACGAAGGCGATAAAAGAATTCTGATTATTAATGGAAAGCCCTCTGAATATGCGGTTGTGAGAACTCCGCCAAGGGGCGAATTTAAAGGTAATCTTGCAGCTGGAGGAATTGCATCAATTGAAAAATTAAACAAAATTGAGGAAAATATTGCATCTGAGATAGCCCCTAGACTGAAAGAAAGAGGAATTCTTATAGCTGGCTTAGATGTAGTTGGAGATTTTTTAACAGAAATAAATATAACTTGTCCAACTTGCTTTAGAGAGCTTTTAGATCAAAAAGGCATTAATTTAATGAAAGAAGTCTTTGACTTTGTTGAATCCTAAAATCTGATGTCCGTTAGATTTAATTTTTTTCTTGCGGTTTCTTTTAGCCTACATATTTTATTGATTTTTTTTCTTTCATTCATAGAAACTGAAAACACTTTTTCTAAAAATTTTGTTACTAGCGTTAATTTAGAATTTTCTAATTATCAAAGATTTGATAGGCCTTCTAATTTTGATCAATATAAAAAAACGGATGAGAATCTTGGTTCAAAAAAAGAGATTTTTTCAAAAAAACTTAATACAAAAGAAAAGAAAAATCTTGCTGCAAATAGATATGTTAGTGCTTGGCAGAGAAAAATAGAAACTATCGGAAACTTGAACTACCCAGATTTTGTAGACTCATCTGTTCCGTTAAAATTAACTCTCTCAGTTACTTTAGGCAAAGATGGAGACCTTTTAGATTATGCTCTTATAAAAGCGTCAGGAAATCAAAAATTAGATCAAGCGGCAATGGAAATAATTGAAATGGCTTCGCCTTTTAATGAATTTCCTAAAGAAATGGCTGATTTTGCTGAAATTACGATCATCAGAGATTGGAAGTTTGGAAATCAAGAAATTATAAAATGAATATTTTAGGAATTGATTATGGATTAAAAAATGTTGGATTCGCAATAGGAGAACAAATCACAAATTCTTGTTCTACTTACTTTTCAAAGAAATTTAAAAATAAAAAAGAATTAATTGAAAAGATAAAAAATTTAATTACCGAATGGGACATTAATACCATTGTTATAGGATTGCCTTTGAACATGGATAATAGTGAAAGTGAAATGTCTTTAGAAATAAGAAATTTTTCTAAAAAACTTGAAAAAGATATAAATATCAAGATAAATTTTGTGGATGAAAAACTTACTACTTTTGAAGCTAAGCAAATCATGAAAGATTTAAATAAAAACAAAAAAGAAATAAAAAGAAATAATCATGGGCTGGCTGCTAAACTGATTGTAGATTCTTTTCTAAGGGAAAAAAAATAATTATGGCTGCTTTTATACCCGACGAATTTATTCAAAGATTGCTTGATGAAACTGACATTGTTTCGTTAGTTGATTCTCATATTCCTTTAAATAAAAAAGGAAAGGATCATTGGGCTTTATGTCCTTTTTGCGACGACGGAAGCAAACCCTCTTTTAGCGTGAGTCAACAAAAACAATTTTATTACTGTTTTAGGTGCAGAGCTTCGGGAAATGCGATTGGATTTTTAATGAATTATCAATCACATGACTTTCAAGGAGCTATAGAAATCTTGGCTAATAATGCGGGTCTAGAAATTCCTAAAACTGGAAACAATAAAAACTATGAAAAAAATAAAAAAATCATAGAATTGAACACTTTGGCTGCCGATTTTTATGTAAAGAATTTACTTAAAGATGGCAATGAATCTGAGGTTAAGAACTATCTCTTAAATAGAGGAATAAATGAAGAAACAATTAAAACTTTTCAAATAGGTTTTGCTCCAGAAGGTTGGGATAACCTGTCAGCTTTTTTTAAAAAAAACCTTGATTCGGAAGCACAAAAAATTGATGCAGGTCTTTTCAAAACAAGCCAAAAAAACAATAGGGTTTATGATGTTTTTAGAAATCGAATTATTTTTCCTATCAAATCTCATAGAGATCAAATAATTGGATTTGGTGGAAGAGTAATTGATTCGTCTGATAATCCTAAATATTTGAATTCTTCTGATTCTGAAGTTTTCAAAAAAGGTAGAGAACTTTATGGTTTGAGTGAAATTCTCAAAAATAAAAAAAGAGCAGATCGGATAATTGTTGTTGAAGGATATACAGATGTGTTATCTCTTTTTTCAAACGATATTAGGTACGCTGTAGCCACCCTAGGCATAGCAACCAGCAAGGTCCATATTGATAAATTATTTTCTCACGTAGACGAAACAATTTTTTGTTTTGATGGAGATGAAGCTGGGGTAAAAGCTGCTGAGTCTGCTTTAAATATAGGCCTTTCAGGATTGAGAGATGGTAAAAAAATAAAATTTATGTTTCTACCTCAAGGCGAAGATCCATCGAGCTTACTTGAAAAAGAAGGTAAAGAGCAGTTTGAAAAAAGAATAGAAAATTCAAAAGTGCTATCTGAGTATTTGTTTGAAAACATCTTAAAAAAATATGACGATTCCATCGAATCAAAAGCCTCGGCTATGAAGGAATTTTTAGACACAATGAAGTTAATGCCTTCAAGTAATTTTAAAAAAATACTGTTTCAAGAATTTTCTAAAAAGTTAGGCGTTGAATTAGAAGAAATTAGACAACCAGAAAGACAAAGAGATTCTGATGCCAGGACGAAAAAAAATCAAGTTAAGGAAGAAAAAATAGAATTAGATAAAATTTCAAAAAGTATAATTAAAGTTTTAATGGATAGTCCGAATTTATCAAGCTTACCTGCATTAGACATTTTTTTAGAACAAGATTCTTTTATGGCACAGTTTTTAAACTTCTTGAGAAGCAAAGAAAATTTAACTTTTCCAATGATTCTCCAGGCTTTTGAAGGAAAAAAACAATTTTTAATTGATTTGGCTGAAGACGAAAACTTGATAGCGCCAAATGAATCTAAAGATTATTTAATTCAAGCAGTTAATTTTCTTAGGAAAAACGACAAAGAAAATTTGCTCAGTCAACTTAAGGAAAGATATGAAAATGATTCTATATCCGATCAAGATAAGATAGAACTAAAAAAACTTCTTATGAATAAATTTGATGATTTAGATAAGCGAGAACTTATGCTTCTCAAAAAAATCTAACCTATTGAAATATGATTTTTAGACCGCAATTAAAAGTTATGATTAAAGTTTACAAAGTTATATAATTGCCAACCTTTTTTTAAGAACTAAAAATATGTACGACGAAGATATTGAAAATAATGGCCTGAGAGAACTTATTGAAAAGGGCCGTGAACAAGGCTTTATCACCTATGCTGATATAAATGATTTTTTGCCTGACGATGTTTCTGACCCTGATCAGCTTGATGAGGTAATCCAAATGGTAAACGATCTAGGCCTTCAAGTTTTAGAAAATGCACCGGAAGATGGTTCAGATTTTTTAGCCAATGCAACTCAAAATGCTCAACCCGCTATAACAGAAAATGAAATGGGAACCATTGAATCTGAAGTAGGTAGAACAACAGATCCGGTTAGGTTATACATGAGAGAAATGGGCTCAGTAGACTTACTTACCAGAGAAGGCGAGATCACGATAGCAAAAAGCATTGAAGAGGGTGCGAGGGATTTATTGCATGCTTGCGCACATTATCCTGGAATTATTGAAGAAATATTATTGGAATACGCGTTAATTAAAAAAGAAGACAAAAGAATTTCAGACTTAGTAGTTGGGTTCATGGACGAAGAAGAAGAAGTTCTCCCTGGTCCGCAAGCAGGAGAACAAGCTGACGGAGAAGAGGAAGAAAACACAGGAATAGATTTAGATGAGCTTAATAAAAGATTCTCTGCTGTTAAACGTTTGTATAACAAATCCGAGAAAGTGATTGCTGCAAAGGGAAGAACAAGTCCAGAGGCTCTTAAAGAATTGGACAAACTGGGTGAAACCTTCAAATTTTTGAAATTATCCCCTAAAAAGTTCGAAGTTATCTCCTTGAGACCAAGAATTATGGCTAGACAAGTCAGAGAAGCTGAAAGAGAAATTTATAATTTGTGTGTTCAAAAAAGCAAGATGCCGAGAAAGGAATTTCTTGATTTATTTAAAGATAATTCTACAAATTTAAAATTTTTAGATCAAATTCTTAAAAGCAAAAAAAATTACGTTGGCGAATTAGTAGATTACAAGGAAGAGATAAAATCTATTCAGCAAAAAATTAAGGGAATAGAGAAAGAAATAGGTATGTCAGTAAGTGAACTTAAAGGATTAGCCGCAAAAATGACAAAGGGAGAAACAAAAATTAGAAGAGCTAAGAAAGATATGATTGAAGCCAACTTAAGATTGGTAATTTCAATCGCAAAAAAATATACCAATAGAGGATTACAATTCCTCGACCTTATCCAAGAAGGAAATATAGGTTTAATGAAAGCTGTAGACAAATTTGAGTACAGAAGGGGTTACAAATTTTCTACTTACGCTACTTGGTGGATCAGACAAGCGATTACAAGGTCAATTGCCGATCAAGCTAGAACTATAAGAATTCCTGTTCATATGATTGAAACAATAAATAAGTTAAATAGGATTTCTAGACAAATGCTTCAAGAAAATGGCAGAGAGCCCACCCCAGAAGAATTAAGCGTCAGAATGGAAATGCCAGAAGATAAAGTAAGAAAAGTTTTAAAAATTGCTAAAGAACCAATTTCAACAGAAACTCCTATCGGAGATGAAGACGATACAACCTTAGGAGATTTTATTGAGGACCCATTATTAGACTCTCCTATAGACTCTGCTACTGAGTCAAATTTAATCGAAGCAACAGGTGGAGTTTTAGGAAGTTTGACAGCTAGAGAAGCCAAGGTTTTGAGGATGAGATTTGGAATCGGCATGAACACCGACCATACGCTCGAAGAAGTTGGTAAGCAATTCGATGTTACACGAGAAAGAATAAGGCAAATTGAAGCTAAAGCTTTGAGGAAACTTAGACACCCCTCTAGATCTGGGCACTTAAAAGGTTTCTTAGACGAATGATAAAGGGCCTGTAGCTCAGTTGGTTAGAGCAGCGGACTCATAATCCGTTGGTCGGAGGTTCAAGTCCTCCCGGGCCCACCAAAATCACAAAATATAATTATGAACAATTCTTTAATTTTTGGATCAACTGGATTTATAGGAACTAAAGTTGTGTCTCATCTAAAAAACTTTGAGGGTTCAACTATTACGATTAGTAGAAAAAAGAATCTAGACTTTGGAAGTTTAGTAAACCAAATAATTGTTGAAGATTTTAATTTAAAAAATATTGATCTTCCTAAAATAGATCACGTTTTTATCTGTTTGGGGACAAAACTTAGGGCCTGGGAACTGATTTTTATGAGTAAAGAAAAAAAAGATATTTTTATTAAAACTGATCTTGATCTTATCATCAATGCTGCAAAGAAAGCGAAAGCTTCTGGCGCAAAGACTATTTCTTTAGTTTCGGCGGTTGGAGTCAAAGAGGGATCTTTAAACACTTACATGGATATCAAAGGAAAAGTAGAAAATGAAATAATAAAATTAGAGTTTGAATCAACTAATTTTTTTAGACCAGGACATCTTCAAGGGAAAGCTTCTTCTGAAAAATGGGATACAGTCGTAGCAGACTTTTTTTCTAAAATTATGGATGTGTTTTTGGTGGGCCCTTTTACAAAATTTAAAAGTATTGAAGGGAACTCAGTTGCTAAGGCTATGGTTAACGAAACGCTTAATAGTAAACCAGGAATTAATATTTTTTATTTCAAAGAAATGATCCAATCATTTATTAGAGCAACTCCTTCTGAATGAGATAATTTCCTTCCCGATTCAGGCATCATTACTCCAGGATCCAAAGAATCCATTCTATGTAATAAAATCGACTCATTTGGCTTGCCTGGAACAATAGAAAACTTCATGCCCTCGCTAGCTCTTCCTGCTGCAACTGGTTTTTTATAAATTCCTATTTTTCTGTCTTCGGTTTCAGTTAAATTTAAATTCAATCCAGTCGTATCAGCCGAACCACCAGGCATATGACAGTGACCGCAATTGATATCTAAATATGCTCTTGCTTTTGCAGTAAGCGGGGCAGCATCATCTGACCAATTAACTATTAAATCGAGTGGAACGTGATTCTCAACAATTTCTTTTTCCATCCAAAAAGTAATCTGATTGGCCAATTTTTCTTCATATTGAATAGAGAAATTTAGATTTCGAGACTTAGGACCAATTGGCATAATGGCGTTACTTTTTAAATGACATTCTTTGCATTGATTTTGATTAGGAACCCTATAGTCAACATATTTTTTTTCTCCATCCAAAAAATACATCATGGATTCATGTGTATGACCCGTGACTTTTAAATATGCTTCTGTTTGTTCTTTATTCCAGACATAGGTGTGCGCTGCCCATCCTGATTCCTGATTAAGCAACAATCTAGTCTCTAATAACATTCGTCCGCCATTAAGCGCGTGCGGATAAGAAAAGGTTTTTACTAAGGCCGAACCTACAGGAAAATCGTATACTTGATTGGGAATAAATTTAGCCTTTTTCCCTTCTGGTACGTAAACAAATCTGTGTTTATCCGCATAATCTGAAAACAAGGCAGAATGAAGTACATATGGTAAAACATTTTCCATAGGTATTTGTGCAACTGCATCATTAAAAAACTCATAATCGGAGAGTTTTTTTTCAGGTTTTTTAGAAAGAATCGCTTCTTGATTTACCGCATTCACACAAAGAGAAAATAGAAAAAGAAAAACTAGAAAAGATCTTTTTAATTCCATTTTGAGATCGGAGGTAGGTTTGTAATTGATCCTTTAAATTCGCTCTTATCTCTTGATGGAGAATGAAAAAAAGGAAAAGCTACGTACCAAAAGACATCCAAATCTAAGAAATTTGTATCACTAGCTTCTTCAATAATTATTTTCTCTGTTTCTGGTTGACCAAAAAATAATTCGCTCATAGGCAAGAGTCCATCCCAAATAATGTCAGGCATATCACCTTTTGCAATATCCATTAAAATTGGTGAAAGATCTCCTCTAGAAACATCCGGTTTCATGCCGACGTTTGAGTATTGATTATTATGAATTTGAATTCCTTTTGGAAAAGGATCGTAATTATCATCTCCCGATTCTAAATCTCCAGCTACAACAGCGACATGTACGGTCTGGTTATTATCAAAATTATTATCAAAAACCTCTACGTTTCTATTAGCCATAATAATAAGCCCGGTTCCACTAGGGACTAATCCAACTATGTTGCCTTCTGGAGCGAAGTTATCGGTATTGTTATTAAAAGATTTATTCTGAAAGACTCTTACGAACTTTCCTCCCTGCTTCGGTAGGTTTGGAAGATCAAAAATTAAAATACCACCAGTGTTGTTAGTAGCAATATTATTGTAAACATCTGCATAATAAGAATTTTCGATTTCTATTCCTGCTACATTGAACTCGGCCCTAGTATTTCTTACTATTATCTGCTCTGACTGTCCTACATATACTCCTGCATCAGAAGCACCAATAGCAACGCAACCATCAATGAGAACTCCGATGGATTCAACAGGATAAAGCCCATAGGCACCATTTTTAGAATCTGGCCCATTTGTCCATTCAGTTCTAACTTTGATAAAACTAATATTTTTTACTCCCTTAGATTTAATTGCATCTCCTTTTGCATTCTCGATCGCAAAGTCTTGCATGAGAACATTATCTGAGGTCACTAATAAACCCTGAGCCCCTGTTTCTTGATTACTAAAATCTAAAATGGTCTCATACATGCCTTTTCCTACAATAGAAACATCGCTAACATCAAGAGATAGGCCATGATTAAGCTCATAAGTTCCTTTAGATAAAGAAATTACGTCTCCTGGCTCTGCGAGAATGAGAGCCTCTTGAATTTCATCTTGCGCATTTGGACTAGGTTGAATTATCCATTCCTCAGAAAAAATATTAGAAATAAAAAAGAAGAAAAGAAAAAGCTTAATAAATTTCATCGAAAGATTTTAAAAGCTTAATTGTAATAAAACTTTGTTGAAAGATACAATGAGAATGATTATCATTCTTTCTTTTTTATGACTTTTTACTTTGTTTAATGAAGATCAAATTAACTATTTTTTTATTTTTTATATTTACTGAAGCTAGTTTTGCCTCCGAAGTTAATGTTTATACTTCGAGACATTATGATACCGATGAAAACTTATATGATCTTTTTACCGAAGAAACAGGTATCAAAGTGAATATAATTACTGCAAAAGGTAACGCTTTGATAGAAAAAATTAAAGCAGAAGATTCCAATACATCAGCTGACGTTTTTATTACCGTAGATGCAGGAAATTTATGGAAACTTCAAAAGGAAGGTTTTTTTCAAAGCATCGAATCAACCGAAATCAAAAGTACTGTTCCAAAAAGACTTAGAGGTCCAAATGATGAGTGGGTAGGGTTGGCAAAGAGGTCTAGGGTTATTTTTTATAATCCTGATAAAGTTTCAAGCGACGAATTAGATAATCTTTCTTACGAGAACCTTTCAGATTCTAAATGGAAAGGGAGAGTAGCTATAAGAAGTTCCAACAATTTATATAATCAATCTCTGGTTGCATCTTTAATAGCTCATAACGGAATAGAAAAAACAGAAAAATGGGCTAGAGGCCTTGTTAATAATTTTGCAAGAAAACCTCAAGGCAATGATAGGGCTCAAATAATAGCGGTAGCAAATGGGGAAGCAGATATTGCCATAGCAAATAGTTACTATATTGGATTAATGTTGTCTGGAGAAAAAGGAGAAGCTCAAAAAAAAGCGGCAATGAAAGTTGGTCTACATTTTCCCAATCAAAGTGGACGAGGCACACACATTAATATTAGTGGAGCTGGAATAATTAAGCATTCAAAAAATAAAGAAAACGCTGAAAAATTTATTGAATTTCTTCTTTCAAAAAAAGCTCAAACACACATAATTAACAACACTTATGAATATCCGATTTTAGAAAACGTTAAGCCTAATAAAAATATTTTAATTTTTGGCGAAGACTTTAAAGAGGATAGTCTTTCTGTAACAAATTACGGAAAATTTAATCCAGAGGCAGTCAAGCTTATGGATAGAGTAGGGTGGCAATAAATTCATTAATTAGTTTTTTCTTATTGATTTAAAGATTAATATTTATTTGTGTTTTACAAAGCTAATATATTAAGTCCATGGACTTTATTGTCATTGTTAATCTTTTGCATATTTGCAAGCCCAATTTTCATTGTTTTAGCTAGTCTTTTCGGAGAATATTCCGATAATTGGATTCATCTTTACAAATATGTTCTTGGTGGTTATGTATACAATTCTTTTTTATTGATTATTGGCGTCTCTACTATTTCTCTTTTTTTGGGTATAGGAACGGCTTGGTTGACATCAAATTACAATTTTTTTGGAAAAAATTTTTTTGATTGGGCTTTAATCTTACCATTAGCAGTTCCTCCCTATATTCTTGCTTACACATTTACAGGTTTATTTGATTCTTATGGAACAGCAAACAATTTAATTAGAGAGATTTTTTCACTTAACTCTGAATATATTTTTTTCCCTAATGTAAGAAACATCTATGGGGCAATAATTGTGTTTTCTTTTACCTTATATCCTTACATTTATTTAGCGACGAGAATTGCTTTTATAAATCAATCAAGATCGTTGAGAGAAGTCGGGGAGACCCTTGGCTTTAGTAAATTTGGAGTCTTCTTTAAACTCGTTTTGCCGATGGTTAGACCAGCGATTATAGGTGGATTAATGCTAGTCATCATGGAAACTTTATCTGATTTTGGAGCAGTCGAACATTTCGCCATCCAGACTTTTACAACTGGTATTTTTAGAACTTGGTACGGGATGTATGATTTGCAAACTGCAATGCAACTATCTTCATTGCTCTTGATTTTTATCACTTTTTTCTTGGTCTTAGAGCGATATTCTAGAAACAATATTTCTTATACCTCAGGATCGCCTACTTACGGAAAAATTGAAAATAAAACATTAACTGGAAGAAAAAATATCTTATCTTTTTTATTTTGTCTTACACCGCTATCAATAGGGTTTATATTACCAATATCCGAACTAACAAATTGGGCTCTAAACTATAAGTTAGATTTTTTCGAGGCAAACTTTATCAAAAATTCTTTTAATACTATTTATTTAGCTTTATTAGCAGCAATATTTTGTACTTTTGCTGCTCTGATTATTAATTTTTCTGGACGGATTCAAAAAACTAAATTCTTTGGTTTCTTAAGCTCTGCTCTTGCATTGGGCTATGCATTGCCGGGTATCATATTAGCTATTGGTATTATGCAACTGTTTATTTTTCTAGATAATAACTTAAGTTTCTTAAATTTTGTTTTTACTGGCTCTATCTTGGGCCTATTGGTTGCTTATGTGATCAAAGCTTATGCTATGTCAAATACATCTATTGAGTCAGGTTATATTAGGATTAGTCCTTATATGGAAGATGTTGCTAAAACCTTAAGAGCGTCTAATTTTAAAATTCTTACACGAATACATTTGCCACTTTTAAAAACAAGTTTCTTAACCAGCATAGTTTTGGTAATTTCAGAGGTCATCAAAGAGCTTCCTGCAACTTTAATTCTTAGACCATTTAATTTTGATACTCTTGCAGTATCAACTTATATTTATGCTTCTGAAGAAAGAATGTATGAAGCTGCAGCGCCAGCAATTGCAATTGTTCTAGTAGGATTAATACCAATTTATTTTTTAACTAAAACTATAAGATCCTCAAGACCAGGAAAAGAAAATTAATTATGTTAAAAATAGAAAACGTATTTCATTCTTACAATCAAAAAGAAGATATTTTAAAAGGTATTAATCTTGATGTTTCAAAAGGAGAAATAATATCTATTTTAGGAGGTTCAGGATCGGGCAAAACCTCTTTTTTAAGAATCCTCTCTGGTTTGGAAAGACCGCATAAAGGAAAAATAGAAATTGATGATGTTTTAATTGTCTCCGAAAATTATTTTTTGCCTACTTATAAAAGAAACATTGGCCTTGTTGTTCAAGAAAAGGGATTATTTCCTCATTTAAATATTATAAAAAATGTTTGTTTCGGATTAATAGGCTCAAAAGAAGAACAAAATAAAGTTGCTATTGATTTATTAACTACATTTAAGGTTAATCAATATCAAGATCAATATCCAAACAGCCTATCAGGTGGCGAACAACAAAGAGTTGCGATAGCTAGAGCTCTAGCGCCGAAACCTAGAGTATTGTTAATGGATGAGCCATTTGGATCTTTAGATAGGGCTTTAAGAGAAAGTTTAAGAGAAGAAACCAAGCTTTTCTTAAAGAGCAACCGAATTACTTGCTTAATGGTAACTCATGATGAAGAAGATGCTCTGTCCATGAGTGATCAAATATTTCTCTTAGAAGACGGAAAACTTAATACTCATCAGCAATTATAAAAGTTATAAGTTTATTATTAATGTGAATGAGAATCATTCTTCTTTACAAAGTTAATGATAATCATTATCATTCACATCACAAATAAGCATCGAGGTAATAATTATGCAAAAACTTTTATATGGAATTTTGATTTCTGTTGGATTGATTTCTAGCAGTTTATTGTTCGCACAAGATACTGAAGAATTAGAAGTAAAGGGTAAGGTTTTACAATCTGACCAAGTTACTGCTTTTAAAACGGCTGTTCCCGTCCTTAATGTTCCGCAATCTGTATCAATAATTACAGATGACGAAATAAGGCTCAGAGGCTACAGAGAGCTTGGCGATATAGTTCGTTACACACCTGGAGTAAATACTACTCAAGGAGAAGGTCATAGAGACGCTATAGTCTTTAGAGGAGTCAGATCTACCGCAAACTTTTATTTGGATGGTGCCAGAGACGACGTTCAATATTACAGGTCTCTTTACAATATAGAGCAAGTTGAGGTAATTAAAGGTGCCAACGCTATGTTATTTGGAAGAGGTGGTCAGGGTGGATTAATCAACCGTGTTACAAAAAAAGCTATGGTTGGAGAATCTTTTAGATCTGTAGATGCTGGTATAGATAGCTTTGGTGCTTTCGACGTAGCATTTGATACAAATATGGATATGTCTGACAGTAGTGCTTTGAGACTTATGTTACATAGCGATACTTTAGAGAATCATAGAGATCTTTATGACGGTGATCGTCTTGGGTTTAATGCAGTTTATAGAACCGAGTTGGATGCTGACAATACTCTGGATCTTTCTTATGAATTAGTCGATCACGAAAGATTTATTGACCGTGGTATTCCTACTGGAGCTGATAATTATCCAGTAGAAGCTCTTCGAGATGTTGTCTTTGGAAATACAGCAATTAATACTCAAACTACAGAAGCTGACATAATCAAAGCGAAGTTAACTAGAGAGTTATCAGATACAAGTAGAATTATTTTCTCTTTGTCGGTTGATGATTTTGATAAGATGTATCAAAACCTATATGTTTCTTCTTATAATGCTACAGCAAATACAATCGATGCTGACGGTTATAGAGATACCACAGCAAGAGAAAGTACAATTTTTAACATTGACTGGATCAACGAAATAGAAGTTGGATCTACAACTCATACGGTACTTGCTGGTTTAGAAGTTCTGGATACAGAAAATAAAAACCAACGTTATTACAAATGTTTTTCATCGCACGATGGAACAGCTGCTTTGGATAATACCGCGGATTGCACAAATACTGATGGAACAAACGGTGCAAATTCTGGAAAAGCTAATAAACAAACTTTTACGATAGCAAGACCTATGGATTTCTCTCAAGGAGTTCATAATGGCGCCAACGTTGAAAACACGACACATTTCGATCAAGCAGGAGCTTTTTATGCTAGAACCGAAACCGATGTAGAAATCACTTCTTTCTATATTCAAGATCAAATCAATCTTAATGAAAATGTTTTATTAACTCTTGGGGGAAGATACGACCAGCTAGAAATAACTGTAAACGATACTTTACCAACTTCTACAAAGGGAATTAGAGTAAACGATAGAAATATCTTTTCACCTAGAGCTGGAATAACTTACAAACCTCAAGAAAATATTTCTTTGTTTGTTGCTTACACAGAAAGTTATATGCCTCCATCTGGTGAGCAATATAAAAAGGCTGGTGGAAAAAATGTTGATGGTGAAATTATTACTGATCCTGATACTTTTGAAAATACAGAAATTGGTTTAAAAATGGAAATTAATCCGGATCTTGTTTTCACTGCAACTTACTTCGATAGTGAAAATGTTAATGGATTAGATGATGGAGAAGGTACAGCCGAAACGGTTTCATCTACTGTCGATGGTTTTGAGCTAGAACTTAAAGGCCAATTTACTGAAAAATTATCTGGTGGTTTCAGTTATGCTGATTACGATGGTGAAACTTTAAACACTAGTACTGATGTTATGGTTAAATCTCAAGAAATTCCAGAATATTCAATTACTGGATTTATAAACTATCAAGTTAATGATGTTTTTGGATACGGCTTAGGTTTTACAAGACAAGGTGAATCTTTAATCTCTTATACAAAGACGGCAGCATTACCTGATTACACTCGATGGGATGCAGCAATGTATTGGACTTTGTCAAATGATCTTGCTGTGCAGTTAAACATTGAAAACTTAACCGATACTGATTATTACCCTCACGCACATTCAACTCACCAAGCATCAGTTGGAGAGGACATAAATGCGAGGTTGTCTATTAATTACAGTTTCTAATCTAGATTTTTCTTGAGGAAGTTTTCACTTCCATTTATTAAGAACTTCCTCAAGAATCACCCCTGAGTCTAGGTTATAAATCTAAGCTTAATGAAGTAGAGGCATTGAGATTAGACGGGATTCAAAGTTGGAGAGCTTTGGATCCTGACTGTAAAATTGTTTTAAAACAAATTAGAAATTTTGTTAACGCGAGATGTAATTTTTTTCGCCCTTTTAAGATTCAACTTGGACCAAACTTTATCAAGCGAATTAACAAATGTTTGAACATCTTCAGCCGAATGTTTAGGTGTTATTGTTACTCTAAATCTTTCATCTCCTTTTGGAACAGTAGGATAAAAAATTGGTTGGATGTAAACACCATGCTCTTCAATAAGGTCATTAGCGGCTTCTTTACAGAGGTCGGGATCGTAAAGATGAATTGGAATAATGTGACTGTCGTTTTCTAGAAAGGGAATTTGAGTATCTCTTAGACCCTGTCTAATGAGGTCCGAATTAATTCTAATATTATTTCTTAATAAATCTGCATTTTTAGCTATCTCAATTGCCTTTAAAGATGCTGCAGCAATACTTGGATTTGCAGACGAAGTGAAGATAAATCCTGGAGCAAAGCTTCTTATAAAATCAATAATATCTGAGCTAGCAGCTATATAACCCCCCATTTGACCAAAGGCCTTAGATAGTGTGCCATTGATAATATCGATGTCATCGGAGACATTTAATTCAGCAGCTATTCCTCTACCTTCTGGACCATAAAGTCCGACAGAATGAACCTCGTCTAAATAAGTCAGAGCATTGTATTTTTTTGCTAACGAAACAATTTTTCTTATTGGAGATCGAAGTCCTTCCATTGAATAAAGAGATTCAAAGACAATAATTTTTGGAGTGTTTGCGTTAGAAGTTTTTAATAGCTCTTCTAAGTGATCGGTATCATTGTGTCTAAAAACGTGAGTCGGCACGTTAGCATTTTTTATACCTTGAATCATGGAGGCATGATTTAGTTCATCAGAATAAACTTCACATCCGTCTAATTTTTTACAAAGTGTCCATAGGGTAGATTGATTTGCAGTATAAGCAGAGGGAAACAATAAGCTTGACCCTTTGTTATGAAGTTCGGCTAAGCAATCTTCCAAGTCGGCGTGATAGGTTGATGTACCAGATATATTTCTTGTTCCACCAGATCCGGTACCCAATTCTTTAATAACTTTTGTTGACTCCATTATGATCAATGGATGTTGACTGAGGTTAAGGTAGTCATTACTGCACCAAACCTCTACAGCTCTTTCTTTACCCTCAAATCTTTCTGTAGCTTTAGGGAAATTTTTCTTATTTCTGTTTATTTGTCTAAATTTTCTGTAAAGACCTTGCGATTTTAAAGAGGTAAGTTCGTCAGAAAAAAATTTGGAGTAATTCATTATATTTTTGTAGAGATTTTTTTATTGTATTTAAAACATTATTACTCTTTTTGTACAGAAAATTTATAATTAGCTCATTAATTATAATAAAGAGTTATATTGCAAAAAGTAAGAATAATTTCAAGGAAAAGTCATCTTGCCCAAATTCAAGCGGAGATTGTGGGAAATAAAATTATTGAAAAATTTCCGAATATTGAAATCGAATACATTCATAAAGAAACACAGGGTGACATTGATTTAAATACACCATTGAGTGAGATGCCAGAAATTGGAGTTTTTACCAACGATATAAGAAACGAATTACTTAATTTAAATGCTGACTTGGCGGTTCATTCTTGGAAAGACTTACCAATAGAGATGGAGCCTGGCACCGAAATTTCTGCTACTTTGGATAGAGCAGATTTAAGAGATATTTTGCTTTTTAAAAAGAGCTCGATTCAAAAAAAAGAAATTTCTTTATTGACTTCTTCACCAAGACGGAAAGAAAATTTATCAGGATTTCTTCCAAAAGCACTTCCTTCTCAACCATACAAACTTGAATTCAAAGAAGTAAGAGGAAATATTCTTACCAGGATAAAGAAATTGATGAATTCAGATTCAGATGGACTAATAATGGCAAAAGCAGCCTTAGATAGAATCATAAAAAATGAATCCCAAAGATTTTTGACTGAAAAAAAAGAAATAATTAAGATCTTTGAAGATTTGATTTGGATGATTCTTCCTGTTTCTGAAAATCCTGCAGCACCTGCTCAAGGAGCTTTAGCAATTGAGACTCGTTCTAATGACAATAAAATCCTTGATGTCCTCGATAAAATTAATAATAAAGAAGTTTTTCATTTAGTTGAAAAGGAGAGAGAAATTTTAAAAAGTTATGGAGGAGGTTGTCATCAAAAGATTGGGGTGAGTTGTTTAAATTTAAAAATGGGTAAATCCTTGAGTTTAAGAGGCGAAACTGAACAGGGAAAAAATTTAAAAGAAAATAGTTTTATAGCGGATGAGAAATATACTGATAAGTCATTAGAAAACATAGAAAATTACTATCCAGAAAACAAAGAAGACTTCTCGTTGTTTGATAGAAAGGTTATAGATGAATCTTCTGTGATTTTAAAAGAAATTTCTAATTCAGGAATTTATGTGACTAGAGGAAATGCTCTCAATGATGTCAGAGTAATAGATGAATCTAATATTATTTGGACAAGTGGAATAAAGACTTGGTTTACACTCTCAAAAAAGGGTTTGTGGATTAATGGTTCTTCCGATAGTTTGGGCGAATTAGAGTCTCCCCCCGAAAACTTATTTGAAGATCTCAAATGGTATAAGCTTACGCATGATTTAGCACTTCAAGACGACAAAAAAATTATTCCCACTTATCAGTTAATTAGAAAAGAGTTATCGGAAGATCTTAGAGATGTTTCTCATTTTTATTGGATGAGCTCCAGTTCATTTGATTATGCGATAGAAAAATATCCTGAAATAAAGGAAAAAAGCCATGCTTGTGGTTTAGGAAGGACATTCGAACAAATAAATAAGACCATACCAGGAAAAGTTTATCCTTATCTAAATTATGAAGACTGGCTAGAAAAAGTTAAACAAGCAAAGTAATATCACTCTCCAATTGGTACTAAAGATGAATTTAAATAGAAAATTTCCATTTACAAGGCTCAGGAGAACAAGATCTAAAGCTGGTTTAAGATCTTTGGTTGCTGAGACGAGCCTCACTGTGGATGATTTGATTCAACCAATTTTTATTAAAGAGAACTTATCTGGAGAGGAAGAAATTGAATCCATGCCTGAAATAAAAAGATATGGATTAGATTTGCTAAATAAAGAGATTGAAGAAATAGTTTCTCTAGGCATCAAAGCAGTGGCTGTATTTCCGGTTGTAGATGAACAAAAAAAAGATCCCGCAGGGCTAGAGGCTATTAATGAGGATAATTTTTTATCAAAAGCAATTAGACAAATAAAAGAAAGCTTTCCTGAACTTATTATTATTGTTGATGTTGCGCTAGATCCATACACAACTCATGGTCATGATGGTGTTTTGGATGACAAGGGTGATGTAGACAATGATGCTTCATTACTTACTTTAAAGGAACAAGCTTTGGTTTTAGCAAAAGCAGGTGCAGATGTTATTGCCCCTTCGGATATGATGGATGGAAGAATTAGAGTTATAAGAGAAGCTCTAGAAGAAAATAATTTTAAGAATACTGTAATTTTATCTTACGCAGCAAAATACAGTTCAAAGTTTTATGGGCCATTTAAGGAGGCAGTTGAATCAGCAAAATTCTTTGGAAATAAAACTAAAGATACTTACCAAATGGCTATTGGAAACATTAATGAGGCTTTACATGAAGTTTCGATGGATATCGAAGAAGGTGCGGATATAGTAATGGTCAAACCTGGAATGCCTTATCTAGATGTAGTAAGAGTTGTAAAAGAAGAATTCAAAATACCAACTTTTGTGTATCAGGTCAGCGGAGAGTACTCTATGCTTAAAGCTGCAATTGCAAGGGGTTGGCTATCTCAAGAAGTTATAAAAGAATCTTTGGTTTCTTTTAAAAGAGCTGGTGCTGATTGCATCCTAACTTATTCAGCAAAGGAAGTAGCAAGAGAACTATAATAACTGATGCCAAATAAAAGGTTTTTAAATGCACTGCAAGGGAAACCGCAAGAAACTCCTCCAATATGGTTGATGAGACAAGCGGGACGTTATCATTCTCACTATCAAAATTTAAAAAAAACTTATTCGTTTGAAGACTTATGTAAGACTCCTGAGCTTGCAGCTGAGACTGCAATGGGACCAATTGTAGATTTTGACTTTGATGTAGCGATATTATTTAGTGATATTCTCTTTCCCTTAGAGTCTTTAGGAATGGATTTAAGTTACGATCCTGGGCCTAAATTTTCTGAATTACTTAGTGAGGAAAATTATAAAAAAATTTTCAATCAGCATCTGCCAATTCAATCGTTAGATTTTCAAGCAGAAGCAATAGAAAGAACAATTGAAAAGCTGCCTGAAGATAAATCCATGATTGGTTTTGTCGGTGGACCTTGGACATTACTTTCTTATGCCATAGGCAAGAACAAAGAAAAAGATATTGACGATTTATCTCAATTCGAATGGGACATTGTTAAAAATGAATTAATTCCTCTACTGAAGGAAAATATTTCTCTACAAATTAAAGCAGGAGCTGAAATAATTATGATTTTTGATTCTGCAGCAAATCAGTTGAGTAAAAGAGACTTTGATAAATACATAAGGATAGTTTTTAAAGAAATTGTCCTTAATTTCAATAATAAGGTTGGCTATTATGCTAAAGACGGAGTTGATTATCTTTTGATAGAGAATATAAAAAATGAGCTGCAGGTTCCATTAGCAGGTCTAGGAATAGATTCCAGCGAATTAATTACTGACTTCTTTAGATCTTCAAGAGAAGGCTTTATTCAAGGTAATTTCGACGAAAAGATTATGACTCAATCAAAAGAAACTATGGAAAGAAGTTTAGATAAATTCATAGAAAAAATTTCTTCCTTTTCTGCAAAAGATCGAGTTGGTTGGATTTGTGGATTAGGCCACGGGGTTTTGAAAACGACACCAGAAGAAAATGTAAGATCGTTTGTAAAAAAAATTAGAAAAGCTTTTGTATGACTTTTATTGGCGAGCAGGATTTTGATCACAATTCTTCAAAAAAAATAGGAGTACTTATATGTAATTTAGGGACTCCAGATAGTTTTAAATCTAAGGATGTCAGGAAATTTTTACGAGAATTCTTATCAGATGGAAGAGTTGTCGAAATACCAAAAATTATCTGGTGGTTTATCTTAAATGGAATCATTTTATTAGTTAGACCTTCTAAATCTGCAAAGCTTTATAAATCTGTATGGACAAAAGAGGGCTCCCCTTTAATGGTTTTCTCCCAACAATTAGTTAGTAAGCTTTCCAAAGAATTGCCTGATAATTTTGAAATCGAATTAGCAATGAGATATGGAAATCCAAGCATAGAAAAAGGATTGATGTCTTTAAAAAGTAAAGACTGTAGAAATTTAATTGTACTTCCTTTATTTCCTCAATATTCAGGAACTACAACTGGAAGCATTTTTGATGAGGTATCTAGAATTCTTCAAAAATGGCGTTGGGTGCCTAATTTAAATTTTATAAATAGTTATCATGATGATGAAGATTATATAATGGCATTATCAGACTCTATTAGAGAGCAAATTAAAATAATTTCACCCGAAAAAATAATTTTTTCTTATCATGGAATTCCAAAGAAAAATTTCACCGAAGGTGATCCTTATCACTGTTTTTGTAAAAAAACGAGTCGTTTGGTGGCAGAAAAACTAGGTTTAGAAGAAGAAAAATACATGACAACATTCCAGTCACGTTTTGGAAGAGCAGAATGGTTGAAGCCTTACACCAGCGAGACTATGGAAAATTTACCCTCCGAAAATATTAAAATATTTTGGTTGTTGCCCCTGGGTTCAGCGTTGATTGTCTAGAAACTATTGAAGAAATTGACGAAGAGAATAAAGAAATTTTTATAGACGCTGGAGGCCATAAGTTTGACTATGCCCCATGTCTAAATGATTCGGAATTGCATGTTTCATTTATAAAAAATCTTATAAAAAAACAAACCAGTATTTGGAAATAATGGATACAAATCAAAAAAAAGAGACAGCATCTGCCTGGTTTAAATCTCTACGAGACCAATTTTGTGAGTCTTTTGAAAAAATAGATCAAGTGGGCAAGTTCGAAAGAAAATCATGGCCACATAAGGGCTCTGGTGGTGGAGAGATAAGCATAATGAAAGGCAAGGTCTTTGAAAAAGTTGGGGTGAATATTTCAACTGTTTCAGGAGAATTTTCTGAAGACTATAGAGCACAAGTAAAAGGAACGGAGAATTCGGCAAATTACTGGGCTTCAGGAATCAGTTTAGTTGCGCACATGCAATCGCCTAAAGTTCCAGCTTTTCACTTTAATACAAGATTTTTAGTTACTGATGACTCTTGGTTTGGAGGCGGTGCAGATATGACTCCTACTTTCGAGAATCAAAAGGATACAGATACTTTTCATAAAAAAATGAAAGAATCTTGTGATCCAACTAATAAAAATTATTACAAGGATTTTAAAAAAAATTGTGATGAATATTTTTATTTGCCTCACAGAGATGAAGCAAGAGGAGTAGGAGGTATTTTTTTTGATCATTTAAATACAAACGATTGGGAAAGTGATTTTAACTTTATAAAAGAAGTAGGAAAAAAGACTTTAGATGCAATCACAGAAATTATCGAGACTCACAAAGATAAAAAGTGGACAAAAGAAGAAAAAGAAAAACAATTAATTAAAAGAGGAAGGTACGTTGAATTTAATTTGATATGGGATAGAGGAACTTTATTTGGATTAAAAACTGGCGGATCGACAGAAGCTATTTTGATGTCAATGCCTCCTGAAGCTAAGTGGTCATAAATGATCTTTCTCACGATTAAAACAATACATATTGTATCTGTGATAGCTTGGATGGCTGCTCTTTTTTATTTACCAAGATTATTTGTCTATCATGCTAAACATAACAACGAATCTTATATAAGTAGTGTATTCAAAGTTATGGAATCTAAACTGTATGGAGTTATAGCTACTCCTGCGATGATAATAGTATGGATATCTGGATTGGCGTTAATTTACTATTTGGGAATTCAAAAATGGCTGTTTTTAAAATCTTTCTTTGTAATTTTAATGACTCTGTTTCATTTTTTCTTATTTTTTTCATTAAAAAAATTCGAACAGGATTTGAACAAATATTCGGAAAGATTTTTTAGGATAATAAATGAGATTCCAACTATTCTGCTCTTAATTATTGTTTCTTTGGTAGTATTTCAGCCAACTATGTAAAAATGATTATTTTAAAATTTTTTTGGTGGGCCTTTTTCATCGGAAGTGCAATTGCTTCTATAGGTTCTTTTACTAATGAAAAAGCTAATTCTTTGGGGCGATTAAGAAATTATGCAGGGCTATCCTTTTTAACGATATTTGTAATAACTTATTTTATAGGTACTTTTCTTAATTTTATTCCTGGAATTTTAACTATTTTATTTGACTTATTTTATTGGATTTTTACTTTCTCTGTCTTCTCACAAATCTTGTGGTGGTATATTTTTGTTGGGAGTTTTTTTGTAAGCATGAGTCTATTTCTTTCACTGATTTCTAAAGAAGAGGGTCCAAAAGAAAGAATAGTTTTAAGTTTCGTATCTGGTTCTGTTTGTATTCTTACTTTTTTAACTGGAATGTACTTTGGATTTGTATAAATTTTGCAGTTAAAGCTCAGTTGCTAATTCCATAAACTTTTTCTTTAGCGGTGATAATTTGTTGGCAAGGTTGAAGGCAGTATTTCTAAACAACTTTATCCAAATATTTTTTTGACTAAAACCTCTTTTAAAAGCTTCCATGCTAGCTGCCAGCCCTAAATTGATTGGGATTCTTTTTCTATTATAAGAGGAAGTTATTTCTTTTATTTTTTCCAGTCCATTCATCTTTATTAATTCTGCTAGGCACTCAACATCACCAATACCAGCATTAAGTCCTAGACCAGCCAAAGGGTGGATATGATGCGCAGAATCTCCAACTAGGAAAACTCCATTATTTGCAAAAGTTTTAGCCGAAAGATGATGTAAAGGAAAATGCTGTCTTTTTGAAACCATTTCTAACTTACCAATTTGTTCACTAAATTTATTTTTAACTTCAGCAGTGAATTCTTCATCAGACATCGAAATAAATTTATAAGACGTATCATCATCTATTGACCAAATCATAGTAGATTCATCTTCTTTAATTGGAAGAAGGGCAAGAGGCCCAATAGAAGTGAATGTTTGCTTAATACAACTATCGTTAATATCAGTTTTAAAATTTGTAACTATTGCAGTTTGATTGTAACTCCAAGATCTAAAATCAATTCCTGACAATTCTCTTACTTTTGAATTCATGCCATCACATCCAATTATCATTTTAGTTTTATGAATTTGTTTACTGGTATTGCAAACAATTTCATCTAATGAGTAATCAATTTTGAGAAGAGCTTCTCCCCAAAAATTTTCAACATTATTTTTTTGAAATTGTTCTATTAAATTTTTTTGAATTTCTCCTTCTCTTACAATAAAGCCGAGATTAGGCAAATTTGCTTCTTTGGCATTAAATTCAATAAAACCAGTACCCTCCTGATCCCAAACTTTTATTTGTTCATAAGGAAAAGCAGAATTCTCAATTTTTTTCCAAACATCTATTCCATTTAAAAAAGCTTTACTTTTTTGATTAACTGATAGATGTCTGTAGCTATTTGGAAAAGTTTCTCTCGAATCGATTATTGCTACTTTATAGCCTAGTTGTGAAGTTTTAATCGCTAAAGCTGAACCAACAACTCCTGAACCAATTATTAATAAATCAAAGTTCATCTATGAACCCATAACTTTTTCAATTTCTATTATTGTTTTTGGAACTGAAGAAGTTAAAACCTCAGGATCACCTTCAGTTACTAAAACATCATCTTCAATTCTTATCCCAATATTTAAATATTCCTCTGGAACATTTTTGAGATTTTCTTTGAAGTAAATTCCTGGTTCGATTGTTGTAATCATGCCAGGTGAATATTTTCTCCATTTTCCATTTAGACCATAACTACCTACATCATGAACATCCATTCCCATCCAGTGACCAACTCTGTGCATATAAAAATCTCGATAAGCTCCTTTTTCAATTAATTCATTTAATTCTCCATTTAAGATACTTAAATCAACTAAACCTTGAGTAATTATTTCTATTGCTTTTTTTTCTGTTTCGTTAGGAGTAAGGTCCTTTTTCACTGTCTTGATACACTCTTTATTTGCTTCTAAAACAATTTCATAAACTGCTTCTTGAGCCTTTGAAAACTTACCATTAATTGGGAAAGTTCTTGTAATATCGCTGGCATATCCTTTCAACTCACATCCTGCATCGACAAGAACTAAATCTCCATCCATGAGTAGATCTTTATTATCATTGTAATGAAGAATACATGCATTTTTTCCTCCACCAACTATAGATGGATAAGCACAATTTCTAGCACCCTTTTTCATAAACTCGTGAACGTATTCAGCTTCTAATTGATACTCATACATTTGAGGACAAACATTCTGCATAGCCCTTATATGTGCAGCAGATGATATTTCACATGCTTCTCTAATTATTTTTATTTCTTCTTTAGTTTTGAATAATCTAATTTCATGTAAAAGGGAGTCAATAGAGTGAACTTCTTCTGGAACAAAATTATTTGTTCTTGAATTAGTTTTCTTTAGCAAAGTTAAATTTTTATTAACTTCATCTTCTAAAATATTATTCAAATTTTTCTGAAAATAAATTCTTTCTTTGTTAATCAAAAATTTAGGTATTTCTTTATTGAATAATTCAATTGAAAAACCCGACTTTGCTCCAATTTTTTTACAATTACTTGGCCCCATCCTATTTCCTTCCCATTGTTCCTTAGAAGGGTCTTTGTCTTGGCAGAAGATGGTAAATTCTCCTGAATCATCAGATTCTATTATTGCAACAGCATTGGGTTCATCAAAACCAATGAGATAAAGAAAATCACTATTTTGACGGAAAGGAAATTCTACATCCCCATTCCTTATTTGAGTATTTGAGCCAAAAATAATTGCCAAAGAATTCTTAGGCATTTTTGAAACTAATTTTTTTCTTCTTTCCAAATATTCATTCATGGCGGGTATTTTATATTATTGTGGCTTCTCTTCTAGCAGAAGACTAAAATTAAGTATGCCTAAAGATAATTTAGAAAAAAATCTGAATGAACTTTTAGATTTATCAAAAAAATTACGTGAAGCAAATAAAGATTTAAGAAATAAAAATTCTAAACTGAATTTAGAAAATAAAAACTTAAAAGAAAAGCTTGAATTAACCAAAAATAAAATTGAAAATCTAATAAATAAATTGGAGTCTATATGAGCGATGAAGAATCAAAAGATATCATATCTTTAAAAATAGCGGGAATTGATTATCAACTATATTGTCCAGAAGAAGAACAAGTAGCATTACTGGAAGCAGCTGATTATCTAAATAAAAAAATTAAAAAACTAAAAAGACAAACAAAATTTCTTTCAGTTGAAAAAGTAGCCCTTTTAGCAGGTTTAGAAATCACAAATGAAATGATGAACGAGTCTAATAAAGAAACTGAATCTAAATCTAAAGAAACCAATATTGAGGCTGAGAAAAATACCGATGTTTCTGAAGATCCAAAAAAAGAAACAGTTGACGATAGCTTGAGTTTAAAGTTAGTAGATGAAATATCAGAGCTATCCAAGCTCTAAATTTTGTTATAATTTTTTAGCTTCCTGGGTTATTTGCCAATTGAATAACACTTTGAGCCGATACAAAATAAATAGGGAATTTGATACTAACTCCTGTTGAGCGCCCATTAGGGCAGCCTGATGGAAAGAGATTCTTCCCGACCTGAACTTTCGGTTCAGGGAAATTCAATAGCGGTAACTTGGGAAAGCCTTAAGCAATGACTAAAAAAGAAGCTAGAAATCATGTAAATAAATGTTTCGCCAACTTATCAGCAAAAGAAAAAAAAAATTTCGACCATAGAATTTTAAGTAACTTTATAAAATTCGTAGATACCAATAAGTATAAAAAAATAGGGTCTTATTTTTCACTCCAAAATGAAGTGAATACATTATATTTGAATGATTATTTAATGATGGCAGGAATTCAAATATTCTTACCAAAACTACCAAAAGATAAAAATAATAAAAAATTAAATTTTTTTAAATATATAAAAACCGATAAATTTACAAAAAATAGATTTGGTATCCTCGAACCTTCAAAAAATATGAATCCCTTAGACATAAATGAGCTAGATTTAATATTAGTACCTTTCAGAGCTATAAATAAAAATCTTTATAGATTAGGATTTGGTGGGGGATTTTATGACAATTCCTTAGTAGAAATTAACTCAAATAAATGCTTGGGTTTAGGATACGAATTTCAAATTTTAGACGAATTCGACACCGAACCACATGATTTTAAATTAGGAAGGTTGATAACTCCTGAAGGTTACTTTAAAAACGCTTTATAACCAGCGTTTTCTGAAACTCTCGTAAAAGGATATTCTGTATTCAATAAGTCTTTATTGAGTTTATTCAATTGTGAGCTTTTAATAGAAAACCCAACTAAAGCGCCACCATAGATTGATCCTTGATTTTTATAATGAAAAAGCGAGATATTCCATTTATCCTTCAATAAATCTAAAAATTGCATTAGGGCACCGGGCCTTTCAGGAAAGTCAACTTTAAAAACTTCTTCCGTTTCTCCATTTGATAGTTCAGGAGCTCTTCCACCTGACATGTATCTTAAATGTACTTTAGATATCTCGTCATCACTTAAATCTGTGATTTTATATTTTTTGAGTTTCATAGATTTAATAAAGGAATTTTTTTCTTTGTCTCCTTTATTAAATTCTAATCCAAGAAGAATTTTTGCTTCCTGCGTTTTGTCTAGTCTATAGCTAAATTCAGTAATATTTTTTTGACCTATAGATTTACATAATTTTCTGAATGTTCCTTTTTTTTCAGGAATATTTATTCCAAAAATCATCTCTTTCTTCTCACCCATTTTTGATCTTTCAACAATATGAGCAAGAGATTCAAAATTTAGATTAGATCCGCAGTAAGTCGCAATCAAATTTTTATTTTTTATCTTTTTGTTTATTACATATTTTTTTAATCCTGCTAGAGCTAAAGCCCCAGTTGGTTCAGGAATAGTGCGAGTATCAATGAAAGTGTCCTTTACAGCCGCACAAATTTCGTCCGTACTGACAGTTATAGAATCATCAATCCATTCTGTAATTAATTTGTAATTATGCTTACCGATTTGTTTAGCAGCTGCTCCATCAGCAAATAAACCCACTTCTTTGAGTTTTACTCTTCTATTTGCTTTTAAAGAGCTATTAAGACCTGCGGCGTCTGCAGCTTCAACAGCAACTATTTTTATTTTTGGATCTACAGTTTTAATATATGCGCCCATGCCAGAAATTAAACCGCCACCTCCAACTGCAATAAAAATAATATCAATTTTTTTATTGAATTGATCTAAAAGTTCTTTTCCAATTGTTCCCTGTCCTGCAATTACAAATGGATCATCAAATGGATGAATAAAGGGCAAGTTTTTGATTTTACAAAAAGTTAAAGATTCCTCTAAAGCTTCATCAAAATTATCTCCTATTAGAACAATTTTTGCGCCATAACCCTTAACAGATTCAACCTTGATTGAGGGAGTCGTTTTTGGCATAAAAATGGTCGACTTAATTTTTAAGCTTTTAGCAGAATAGGCTACACCTTGAGCATGGTTTCCAGCTGAGGCAGTAACTACATGTTTTGTGTTTTCACGTTCAACTAAATTAGAAATTTTATTATATGCACCCCTAATCTTAAAAGAGTGTGTAGGCTGAAGATCTTCTCTTTTTAAATATATTTTGTTAGAAAATTGTGAAGAAACACTTTCTGCTTTTGTAATAGGAGTTTTTATTGCGACATCATAAACTTTAGATGAAGATATTTTGTCTAAATACTTTTTGCTATATTTATTCATAGTGATAACAGGAGCAAAGCATTATACTTTTAGATAAATTAAGTTCCAGTAAATTAAACTAAGCATAAATGACATCAAAAGAATTAGTAGCTTCTTATACCTACGAGCTCGTCAAAAATAAGTTTCACAAGGATTTCATCTTGGGTATTGGCACAGGCTCTACGGCAAACTGTTTTATTGAAATTATTAAAAAAGAAAAGCCAGAAATAAAAGCTTTGGTTTCTAGTTCTGAAGCTAGTAGTGATATTTTAAGATCTGAGGGGTTTGAAATTTCAGAATTAAATGATGTTGGAGGACCAGATCTATATGTTGACGGCGCAGACGAAGTTAATGATAAATTTGAATTGATAAAAGGTGGGGGAGGTGCACTTACAAGAGAAAAAATCGTTGCTGCAGCCTCAAGAGAATTTATTTGCATTATTGATGACAGTAAAATTGTAAAAAAATTAGGAGCTTTTCCTCTTGCAATTGAAGTTATACCTTCGGCTAGAAGCTATGTAGCTAGACAAATTGTCGCAATGGGAGGAAAGCCAACATATCGAATAGGATTTGTTACGGATAATGGAAACCAAATAATAGACGTAATTAATTTGAATTTTGATGTTCCTTACGAAACCGAGATTAGATTAAACAGAATTCCTGGAGTTGTGGATAACGGTATCTTTGCTACAAGAAAAGCAGATAAAGTTATTAGCGCTGATTCTTCTGAGGCAAGGTCCTTATAAAAGCAATTCTAAATTTTTTATAATTTCTGGGCTATTTGGCTCTACTTTGCTAGAGAAAGTGTAAACTAAATTCCCTTCTCTAGAAATTAAATATTTAGTAAAGTTCCATAATGGTTCTGAACCAGATAATTCAAAGATTTGCTTATAAAATGAATTGGCTTTGCTGCCTGTAACACTAGACGTAGCGAAAAGAGGGAAAGAAACTCCATAATTTGTACTACAGAACTCTTTAACATCTCCTTCATCGCTAAATTCTTGAAACATAAAATCTCTTGATGGAAATCCTAAAATTACAAAATCTTTTTCTGCATATTCTTTATATAAAGCTTGTAAACTTTCGTACTGATAAGTAAAGCCACATCTACTTGCAACATTAACTGCTAAAATTACTTTGTCTTTGTATTTGCATAGATTTTCGGTTTTATTTGAATCCAAAACTCTAAGTTCGTGATCAAGCAATTCGGGACAATCACTAGTACTTTCGCTGGATTCAGAAAAAACTATACCAGTAAAAAAAAGAATTAAATTTAGAGAAATAATTTTTATTAATTTCATAATATTTTATATGGTTCCTTATTAGAAAAAATCAATACTTGTGTTCCAACCCTTACCTTGTTGAAGATTTCTATAACATCATCATTGAGCATTCTTATGCAACCTAAAGATGCCGGCTGTCCAATCAAGCCTTCTTCAGCAGTGCCGTGAATGTAAATGTATCTTGATTTAGAGTCAACAATACCACCTCTATTTCTCCCTATCTCTAAACCATCGAGCCATAAAATTCTTGAGGTTATGACATCTTCTGGTATGTCTATGGGGTCTTCTATGATTTTGGCTATTTCATTAGTCCAGACTCTGCCTTTGAAAACCGCGCCTTTTGGCATTTTTTTTCCAATTTTTTCAGAAATTACATGAGCACCTAGAGGAGTTTTAAAACTATTTTCTATATTTCCAATACCAAATGCAGAAGAAGAGATGGGGTATTCTTTTTCTTTATTCCTAGTTTTTAAAAAAAGAGTCTGACTATCAAGATTTATCAAAATATGTGTTTTGTTTTTATTTAACTTACTAAAATTATTTGGATCTATCATTGAGTATTTTTCAAAATTTGGAGTAATTGTGCAGCTCACTAATAAGCAAGAGACAATATAAAACCTAATCTTTTTCATTTCTTAACATTTTATTAAAAAAAGACCCAAATATAAGGATTAAAATAAAAAAAATTGAAGGCCATTTACCAAAAGTTATAAACGGAGTGTGTCCGCTTCTAGTAAAAATTATAGATTCTATTTGTTGAGAGTTACTGACTTTTTGTTCTAAGTTATCTATATCAATACTTTTAACAACACTGCCAAATTTGTTTATTAGAGCACTTACACCAGTGCTTGTACTTCTAATTAAAGGCTTTCTATTTTCTGCTGCTCTATATCTTGCAATCTGCAAGTGTTGATAAGGCCCAATAGTGTCTCCGAACCAATTGTCATTACTAGCATTAAATAATAAATTACTTTGTTTACCATGTTTAAGAAAAATATCTTGATAGGCTATTTCATAACAAATAGCAGAGGAAATGTTTAGATCATTTGAATTTATTAAGACATTATTATTTGAAGAAACTACATTTGGTCGATTGAGGTTAAAAAAGCTAAAAAATGAATCAAAAATGGTAAAAGGGACATATTCTCCAAATGGTACTAACTTTTGTTTATCAAACTTGCCATTTAATTTTCCCAAGGACATTAAAGAATTACTCACACCTTCTTCGTTATTACTTTTTGATAAAATTCCAAAAATAGAAGCAAAATTAGACTCAGAAATATAAATTTCTAGTTCGTCAATGACTTTCGTATACTTGGAACTCAGCCCGGGCAAAAAAACTTCAGGCCAAAAAATTATTGATAAAATATCTTTATTTTTTGACTTAGATGAATGTTCTTTAATTTTTGATTTAAACAGATTTATTGATTCATTTTCTCCTTGAAAGCTCCATTTTTCTTCAATGCTTATATTGGGTTGAATAATCACAATATTTACCTCATCTTTCTTAGTCGTCCACTCAACCTTATAGGATGAAAAAGACGCAATTAAAAACAAAGAAAAAATAGTTAAATAGATAAGAGATATATTTTTTTGACGGCCTGATATAAGACTTTCACCTAAAACAAAAATTAGAGCTGGAATAAATATTAAAATAAAACTCATTCCGAAAACTCCAAATATCGGAATAAAACCAGAAAAAAAGAAATTATCTAAACTTGTATAGCCTAGATAAAACCAAGGGAATCCAGATAATAAAAATTCTCTAATCCATTCTGAGCCTACCCATATCGAAGGAAATAAAAATAAAATATCAAAATTAGTTTTTGTTTTGCAATAAGCAAATATCCCAAAAAAAATACCATTCAGTAAAGCTAAAAAGGCAGAAAGGCAAATAACTAAAAAGTAAGATACAGACTTAGTCGCCCCTCCATAAAAATAAATACTATTTTCTATCCAAAAAATTCCTATCAACCATAATCCAAATCCAAAAAACCAACCAAGGTAAAAAGAACTTTTAATATCATGATCTTTTATTAAGAAATAAAGGGAAAGAGGAATAAAAAAAGTTAAAAACCAGAAATTAAAAGGTTCAAATACTAAAATTAGTGATGCGCCTATAATTAGAGAACTGATGTAACTAATTAATTTCATCAATTGATTTTATAGCAATCAAGAAAATTCTTTTTAATTATTTAGAAAGCCAATAATTAATTTTTAAGTCATCTAAAATTTTACAAGTTTCAAAAATAGGCAAGCCCACAACATTAGAATGACTGCCTACGATTTTTTCAATAAAAGTTGCTCCAATTCCTTGAATGCCATAGCTCCCAGCTTTATCTAAAGGTTCTCTTGTATCCCAATATTTTGAACACTCATATGCTGTGAGTGTTTTCATAAATACTTTGGTCTCCACAATATTCATGTTGAAATTCACAGTATCAGATTCGGAGTCATCCAAAATGCCTAAGGAAACACAAGAAATAACTTCATGAGACTGTCCAGAAAGCTCCAAAAGCATTGAGATAGCGTGATCTTTATTTTCTGGCTTTCCTAAAATTTTGTCACCAATACTTACAATTGTATCTGCGGTCAAAACAGGAAGAATTTTTTTTTGATTTTCTTGAAGGTGAGCAAATGCAGATAATGACTTTTCCTTAGTATTTCTCTCTACAAAGTCATAGGCTGATTCATTTTCAAATGGGGCAGATTCTTCGTGATAATAATTCAGAACCTCAAATTCTACCTTTAAAGATTTTAAAATCTCATTGCGTCGCGGAGATTTAGAGGCAAGATAAATGCCAGACACTTTATTTAATTTTTTCTTCTTTATAAAGGACGTGTTTTTTTATTTTTGGGTCAAATTTTTTGATTTCGATTTTATCAGGTGTACTGCTTTTGTTTTTATCGGTAGTATAAAAATGACCAGTTCCTGCTGAAGATACTAATTTTATTTTTTCTCTCATACTTTTTCTCCTCTATTTCTAATATCTTCCAATACTTTGTCTATTCCTTTTTTATCTATAATTCTAAGACCTTTTGTTGAAATATTAAGCGTTACATAACGATTTTCAGATTCAACCCAAAATCTATGTTTGTGAAGATTAGGCATAAATCTCCTGCGAGTTTTATTCACAGCTTTGGAAACGTTATTTCCAGACATTGGAATTTTACCTGTTACTTGACATTGTTTACTCATAAAAACCTCTAAAAGGTTTTGTTTTATACCAGAATCTAAACTTCATTGAAACCTATCTAGAGTATAATTCGGAGCTAAATGAAACAATTAGCTAACAAACACATACTTTTATGTGTAACTGGTGGAATAGCTGCCTATAAGGCAGCAGAGATCATTAGACTATTCAAAACAGCTGGATCAAATGTAAGGGTTTTAATGACAAAAGCTGCACAAGAATTCATTACGCCCCTTACTATGCAAGCTTTATCAGGAAATCAAGTTCATGCTGATCTTTTAGACACTGAGGCTGAAGCTGCGATGGGTCATATAGAATTAGCAAAATGGAGTGACGTTATTATCATTGCTCCGTGTTCTGCTAATTCAATTTCACGATTAGCTGCCGGTAAAGGAGACGATTTAATGACTGCAGTTTGCTTAGCAGCAGAATCTAAAATATTTTTTGCACCCGCCATGAATCAAGCAATGTGGGCTGATTCAAGAACACAAAAAAATTATCAAATTTTAATGAAAAATAATTTTATTCCGATTGGACCCAATTCTGGCGAACAGGCCTGTGGCGACGAAGGGTACGGCAGAATGTCTGAACCTCAAGAAATTGTCAGTGAAGTAGCAACAAACTTTTCAGAAGGCCTATTGGCAGGAAAAAAAATATTAATAACTGCAGGTCCAACACGCGAAAAAATAGACCCTGTTAGATATATTTCCAACAGAAGCTCCGGAAAAATGGGCTTTTCAATTGCAGAGGCTGCAAGAGACGAGGGTGGCCTTGTTAGTTTGATTAGCGGTCCAGTCAGTTTAAAAACACCTGATGAAATAGAAAGAATAGATGTTGAATCTGCAGATGAAATGTTTAAAGAAGTAAACAAAGTTATAAATAATTATGATTTTTTTATTTCGACAGCTGCAGTTGCTGATTTTAAACCTGAAAAATTCGAAAATCAGAAAATAAAAAAAGATAAGAATGCAGATAATTTAAGTATGGAACTTATTGAAAATAAAGATATTCTAAAATCTATTTCTAAGAATAAAGGAGACTTAAAAATAATTGGTTTTGCTGCTGAAACTCAAGACATCAAAGAAAATGCTAAAAAAAAGCTAAATGAAAAAAATTTGGATTTAATTATTGTAAATGATGTTTCCGACTCTTCGATTGGTTTTGACTCAGATGAAAACGAAGTTTATTTAATTACTAAAAAAATTGAAAAAAAGATTGAGAAAATTTCAAAAAAGAAATTATCGAGAAGTATCATTGAATTTATTGCAAAATATCTCTAAATGGTTAGGTGGATATTGAGAAGGGTTATCGGTTTTATTTTGCCGAACCTTATTTCAAATTTTTTAAAATCAGAAAATACTTCAGAAAAGATCAATAAGATTAAAATCCAAATCAAGATTGTCGATAAAAATTTGGGTGACGATATACCTTTCCCTAAATTTAATACTGATGGATCCGCTGCTTTAGATTTAAGAACAAATATAGTTGAGTCAATAACTTTAGAACCAAATGAAACTTATTTATTTTCTACTGGCTTCTCTATTTATATTGGTAATCCTGATTATGCTGCTTTCATATTGCCCAGATCAGGGCTAGGTCATAAAAATGGTATTGTTTTAGGTAATTTAATCGGTTTGATAGATTCAGATTATCAAGGAGAAATTATGATCTCACTTTGGAATAGATCGACCAATTCTTTTACAATAAATAGAGGAGATAGAATAGCCCAGATGATGTTTCTAGAAGTGGCTTCACCGATTTTCCAAATTGTGGATAAATTTGAAAAAACAGAGAGAGGAACTAAAGGCTTTGGTTCATCAGGTAAAGATTAAATAAGGGAGAGAATAATGGATATAAAATTACAAGACTCTTTAGCAGAAAGTTTGAGATGGCGATGCAAAGAATCTGCAGATGATATAGCAATAAAATTTTTAGACAGACAGCAAACATATGCTCAACTAGATTCAAATGCGAATCTTGTAGCTCAAGGTTTATTAAGCTTTCAAATAAAACCAGATTCTAGAGTCGCATACTTAGCTAAAAACACAGATTATTTTTTTGAAATTTTTTATGGTGCTCTCAAATCAAAAGCCGTAGTAGTTGGAGTTAATTGGAGGCTCGCTGCAGAAGAAGTCGCTTACGTATTAGAAGATTCAAAAAGTGAAATTCTTTTCGTTAGTCCGGATTTCTTTGAAATAATTGAAGAAATTGAAAACAAATTACCTTTTATAAAAGAGATTATTTGTCTCGAAGGAAATAATAAGAATTGGATGACTTATTCCCAATGGAAAGATGACAATGATGACATTGACCCCCAACTTGCATCCGATGAACATGATGACGTAATTCAACTTTACACTTCAGGTACAACAGGGCATCCCAAAGGAGTGCAATTAACAAATAAAAATTTTTACGCTGCTACTGACAATACTATTGGAGTTATCCCTTTCCCTTCAGGTTCAAAAGCTATGGTATGTATGCCTGTGTATCATGTTGCTGGAACAAATTTTGGCATATGGGGACTTTTGCAAGGTTGCAATAATTTAATAATTCCAGAAGTAGATCCAGGTTTGATTCTTGATTTAGTCGAAAAAGAAAAAATAGAACTTACTTTGTGGGTGCCAGCAGTTATACTTTTTTTGCTTCAACATCCAAACGCAGAAAAAACTGATTTTAGCTCCTTGAAAGTTGTTGTTTATGGAGCTTCTCCTATTGCAGAAGATACAGTAGTAAATGCAATTAAATTAATGAATTGTGGGTTTTATCAAGTTTATGGATTAACAGAAACTTCTGGAGCAATTACTTGTTTGGTATCTGAGGATCATGATCCTAAAAAGAATAAATTAAGATCTTGTGGCAAGGCTCTCCCTGGAGTTGAGATAAAGGTAATTGATGATGCTGGAAAGGAAGTTGATCAAGGCGAGGTGGGAGAAATTATTACAAAGTCAGATTTAAATATGAAAGGTTACTGGAACAATTCAGAAGCAACTGAAAAGTCTATCCAAGATGGATGGTTTTATTCGGGTGATGCAGGTTTTTTGGATGAAGAAGGTTTTCTATACATTCACGACAGGGTCAAAGATATGATTGTCTCGGGCGGAGAAAATATTTATCCTGCTGAAGTTGAAAATGCCCTGATGAGTAATGAAGAAATTTTAGACGCTGCCGTAGTTGGAGTACCTGACGATAAATGGGGAGAATCTACAAAAGCTTTTGTCGTTCTATCTGAGGGAAGTTCTCTAAATGCAAAGGACATAATTTCTTATACCAAATCAAAAATAGCCTCTTATAAAAGTCCAAAGTCAGTTGAATTCATCGAAATGCTTCCAAGAAATCCCTCTGGAAAAGTATTAAGAAGAGAATTAAGAGCTCCATATTGGGAGGGAAGAGATAGAGGTGTGTCGGGATAGCCTAATTTCTAGATTTTAAAGGGTCTTTATAAACAGTGTATATAGAAGCAATAATAATTATTGCTATTAAAACGTATGTAAAGTACTCAACGAAAACGACTCCTAAAAAATAACCTGTTAAAACATAAAGACTTGCCCAAGCTGGAGAGGCTAAAACTTCGATTGGGAAAAAATATTTTGATTTCATTCCTAATGATCCAGCAATAAAAGGAACGGTACATCTCAAGGGACCGGCAAATCTTCCCAGAGCTACACTCAACATCCCTCTTTTTTTCATAAATTTTCTGGCTTGAAAAATATAATGATGATATTTTTCAGGAATCCAATCTTCTACTTTATTACCAATGAGTTTCCCAATAAAAAAACTTACGGTGTCACCCATAATCATTCCTAAAGAAGCCCAAAAGACTATTACAACCGGACTTATGTTTATTGATGCTGCAAGTGCGCCTATGCCAGGAATGATAAGAGTCGCCGGTGTAAAAAGACCTAAAATGATTAAAGATTCTACAAAAACCAAAAGAAACATCATTAAATTGATCCAGTTTGGATTTTCTTCTAAAAATTCTAATATAGAACTGAACTCGAACATCAAATTTTGTTTCTAAGACTTATAATAGTTGCAATAATACCTCACATGAAAGATAAAAATAATATTTCTGATTTGAAAGCTATCTTAGATAGTGCGCAAGCTACAAAAGAAGAGCTCAGAAGCGCTTCTAAAAATCAAAAAGATGAATCTTTAAAAAAAGCTGCAGAAAGCATTGATTCCAGTAGGGAAACTTTAAAAGCTGCTAACGAAAAAGATATGGAGGCTGCGAGCACTTTAAACTTACAAGATAGCTTTATTGATAGATTAAAGCTAGACGATAAACGAATTGATTCAATGATTTCTGGATTAAAAAAAGTTATTGATTTGAATGATCCTGTTGGAGAAATGACAGATAAATCTAAATCTCCTTCAGGATTTTTAGTTAGCAAAATGAGAGTTCCTTTAGGAGTGATTGGAATAATTTATGAATCTAGACCAAATGTAACCGCTGATGCATCTGCGCTTTGTTTGAAATCAGGAAATGCTTGCATTTTGAGAGGAGGAACAGAAGCATCTGAGACTAATCAAGCTATTGAAAAATGTATGATTGATGGACTTGTTGCAGTTGATTTGCCAAGTAAAGCGATACAGTTATTAAAAAATCAAGATAGAGAGCTAGTAACTCAATTAATCAAATCCGAAAATCAAGTAGATTTGATCATTCCAAGAGGTGGGAAAAGTTTGATCAAAGTGATCGCAGAGGATTCCATGGTCCCGGTATTAAAGCATTATGAAGGTTTATGTCACGTATTCGTTGATGAAAATGCTGACCTAAATAAAGCTATTGATATTTCTTTGAACGCCAAAGTTTATAGATATGGAATTTGTGGCGCAATGGAAACTCTTTTAGTTGCTAAATCTATTGCAAATGAATTTTTGCCTCTGATCTTCGATGAGTTTAAAAAATACGAAGTTGAACTGAGGGGATGTGAAAAGACTAATGAAATTTTAAATATAAACTTAGCAACCGAAGAAGATTGGAAAACTGAATATCTTGAACCGATTCTTTCTATAAAAGTTGTGGACGGTATTAGTGAAGCTATTAGCCATATAAATCATTTTGGTTCTGGGCATACAGATTGCATCGTTACCGAAGATGATTCTGCAAAAAAAACATTTTTGACTAATGTTGATTCTAGTTCTGTGATGCATAATTTACCTACTTGTTATGCCGACGGCTTTGAGTACGGTTTAGGGGCTGAAGTAGGAATATCTACAGACAAACTTCATGCAAGGGGTCCCGTAGGTCTTGAGGGTCTTACAAGTCAAAAATTCATTGTTGAAGGATCCGGTCAATTAAGAAAATAATATTTGAATGTCTAAAACCATAGGAATTTTCGGGGGAGCTTTTGATCCTGTTCATATTGGACATTCTAAATTAGTGCTAGATATTCAAAATATTATTGATTTTGAAAAAATATTTGTAGTGCCATCGGGGAATCCAGTCTTCAAAGATTCTCATTTTATTGATTCAGAAAAAAGAATTGAAATGCTTAATATAGCTTTCAAAGATATTGAAAATGTTTACATAGATAATCGAGAAACTTTGAAAAAAGGAGTTTCTTTTACCATTGAAACTTTAAAGGAATATCGAAGCGAATATAGAAAAGAACAACATTTTAGTTTAATTTTAGGGCATGACGCTTTTGCCTCTTTCAAAAATTGGAAGAATTGGAGTGAGATACTTAATCTTTCTTCTCTAATTGTAGTTAGTAGACCGAATTGTGATTTTCTAGAAGGTTATTTGGATGATTTCAAAAAAAATATTACATTATCGAATTCTGATTTTTTAAGCGGGCATGGAAAAATTAATTTTTTGGAAACTTCTCTGCTTGATATTTCTTCCAGTGATGTTAGAAAAACAATTAATAATCAAGATTTTAAGCAAGATATTTTAGATGCAGATGTTTATGAGTACATTAAAAAAAATTCTCTTTATAAAAACTAAATGGATAAAAAACTAAAAAATCTTATAAAAAAAAATTTAGAGGAATTAAAAGCTATCGATACCAAAATTTTAGATCTTTCTAAAATTGATGCTTTTACAGATCAACTAATCATTACTACTGGTACTTCAAAGCCCCACATATCTGCAATTTCTAAAAAAATTACCGAAGTTTTAAAAACAAATAAAGTTAAAGTTTATGGATATGAAGGCAGAGGTTCGAAAGATTGGGTATTGATAGATTTAGGAGAAGTTGTATTGAATATTATGTCATCCTCTGCAAGAGAATTATACGATCTAGAAAGTTTGTGGGACCCCAATTTGTAATGTCTATTTTCGATAATAAAAAAGAGACAAATGAGACATATAGAATTGTTATTTTTTTAAGCCCTTTTTTAATTTTACTTTTTTTAGCTTCTTTACAGATATTAAACCTTTCTTATTTTAACGCTGACACATTTAAAACTCAGTCAGAATCAAATAGATTGTACCAATCAAAAATTATCCCCCAAAGAGGATTTATTTTTGATTCAAAAAATACACTGCTAGTTGAAAATAATATCCAACAAGATTTAGAAATTAATCCTAGCTTTATAGAAAATCCTAGAATTTTTTTAAAACAAATTGCTGATTTGCTTGAACTAAATTTAAATAAAATCGAAAGTGATTTTTATATCAGAGCAACGGGTAAAAGTCCTAATGAACCATACATTTTAATTAAGGATTTGAATGAAAAACAAATTGCAAAACTTAGTGTTAATTTAAAAAAAATTAAAGGAGCTGAAATTATCTCTTCATTTTCAAGAAATGTGATTCATAAGGAAATAATGGCTCCAGTCATTGGGTATGTTGGAAATATTTCAAGAGAGGATGTTTTTAATAATCCGGAATTGTCACAATTTAGAAGTTTAAAAATCGGCAAGACTGGCGTTGAGAAAGATTTTGATTCAATTCTTCGTGGAAATATGGGTTACAGAATTCAGGAAAGGGACTCAAATGGCAAATTAATTAGAAATATTTCGTTAGAACCACCTATTAAAGGAAAGGATTTACGACTATCGATTGATTTAGATCTTCAAAAAAAGCTTTTTTCTGATTTTAAAGGCAGAAAAGGAGCTTTAGTTGCCATTGAGCCTAAAACTGGGTTAATTAGAGCCCTTATAAGCTCTCCAACCTATGACCCAAACTTGCTAAATACAATTAATGATTATGAAGAAGTAAAAAACCTATTTGCTGACAAAGACAGCCCTCTTTTCAATAGGGCTTTATCAGGACAATATCCTCCAGCATCAACATTAAAACCTTTTGTAGGAATGGCTGCCTTAGAAGCTCAAACGATTTCTTGGGAAAAACAAATCACTGATTCTGGTGAGTATTATGTCGAAGGAGATGAGAGGCCTTATAAAGGTTGGAAAGAGGGTGGACATGGAAATGTCGATATGAAAAAAGCAATTGTAGAATCATCAGATGTTTATTTTTACTCCTTAGCGTATGACCTTACGATAAATAATCTTTCTCCTTTTTTGGAGAAATTTGGTTATGGAAAGCAAAGTGGATTGACCGAAAATGAAGCTAAAGGAATTTTGCCATCAAGAAAATGGAAGTTGGGATATATCGGTGAAGCATGGTTTAAAGGAGACACTATAAATATGGGAATTGGGCAAGGTTATATTACGGCAACTCCGATACAAATTGCGTTAGCTTATGCAGCCTTGGCAAACAAAGGAGAAATAGTTAAGCCAAGAATTATCGAAAAGGTTGGAAACGATTCCACGGAAAAAGTTTCAAAATTAAGTATATCTCTTAGTGATAATAAAAATTGGAAAAGAATAGAAGAAGCCCTGTTAGGAGTTGTGGAGGCTTCAAACGGAACGGCTAATAATATTTATGATAGAAGTATTAGAATCGCAGGAAAAACTGGAACAGCTCAAGTGAAGAGTATTGGTGAGACAGAATATAAATTTCTTAGAGAAGACGAGTCACTTAGAGATCATGCGTTATTTGTTGGATATGGACCAGTCGAAGATCCAAAATTAGTTGTAGTAGCAATAATTGAAAATGGCGAATCCGGCAGCGCTGTGGCTGCTCCTCTTGTCAGAAAAGCGATTAATTTATATTCAAAAAATGAGAAATAGTCCGTTAAGTTTTTCTGTAAATTTAAAAATCGATAAGAGTCAAAATAATTCTTCTCAATTTGATTATTGGATTTTATTTAGCATAATTTTTCTTTGTTCTTTTGGATTGGCGATGATTTATAGTTCTAGTAACTCACTAGAGATGACTATAAGGCAGGGCGCTTATTTTTTTTTAGGGCTTATAGGAATGCTACTTTTAGCATTTTCAAATTTCAGAAAAATGGAAGTTTTTTATTTGCATAGTTTTTGGCCAGCTTTATTCCTTCTTATTATTGTTTTATTTTTTCCATCAGAAAATTCTAAAACTAGTAGATGGATAGATTTAGGCTTATTCACATTTCAGCCTTCAGAGCTAATGAGATTTATTTTACCAATTTCTGCTGCGTCCTTTCTAACTAAAAATTTAAAGACCAAAATGAAAGATATGTGGCTTGTAATTTTTGTTACTTTAATTTGTTTCTATTTAGTTGTCATTCAGCCTGATTTAGGGACTTCTATTATTATTTTATTAGCCGGCTTATTGCCAGTTGTCATTTCAGGTTTTCCTTGGATTTATATCCTTTTTGGAGGATTTTTAGCCACGTTATCTTTACCTTTAATTTGGATGAGTTTATACGATTATCAAAAACAAAGAATATTAACTTTATTTAATCCCGAAGCTGATATTTACGGAGCAGGCTGGAATATAGTTCAATCAAAAATAGCCGTTGGCTCAGGCGGATTATTTGGTAAGGGTTTTTTAAATGGCTCTCAAAGTCAATTAAACTTCATACCAGAAAGTCATTCAGATTTTATTTTTTCTGTTATCGCAGAAGAGTTTGGTTTGTTAGGCATCAGCATTCTTTTTCTTATTTATGGAATCTTAATTTACAGATTATTGATGGTCTCATTTTACAGCTCTAATAAATTTGCAAAAATTGTTTCAGGGACTTTATCAATAATTCTTTTAGCGTATATTTCTATTAATATCTCTATGGTAATAGGCTTGCTTCCAGTTGTAGGGATGCCTTTGCCATTTTTAAGTCAGGGAGGAACTGCATTGGTAGTAAATTTGTTAACGATTGGCATTATCTTATCGCTCAGAAAAGAGGTTTAGATGAAGACATTTTTTTACCTGTTTGCGGTTCTGTTTCTTAGTCATTTATCCTTTGCTAATTATCTTGATAGAGACGATGTTCAAGATTTTATAGATTTCATGCATATTGAACATGGCTTTTCTAAAGAGTATGTTTCTAAAGCTTTATCTCAGGCAAGTAAGCAGCAAAAAATAATAGATTTAATGAATAACCCTTCTGAAAAAGTAACTTCTTGGGATGATTATAAAAAAAGGGTTTCAATAACTAGAATTCAAAATGGAATAAGATTTATAAAGGCTTATAAAAAGTGGTTTATAAAAGCCGAAGAGGAGTTCGGAATACCTCGAGAAATAGTAGCAGCAATAATTGGGCTAGAAACTAATTATGGCGGCTACAAAGGAAATACGAGAGTAATTGATGCGCTAGCTACAGCTGCATTTGACTACCCAAGAAGAAGAAACTTTTTTAAAACTCAATTAGAAGAGTTTTTTTTATTAACCAGAGAGGAAAATTTTGATCCTCTTGTCATCAAGGGCTCTTACGCTGGAGCCATGGGTTTTGCACAATTTATGCCTGATAATTATAGAAGACTTGCAGTAGACTTCGACGGCGATGGAAAAAAAGATATTTTGAGTAATCCAGCAGATGCAATTGGAAGTGTTGCTAATTTCTTGAGTTCTACCAAAGGAAATAAGAGAGGTTGGGAAAGAAATGGATTTATTGCTATCGAGGCAGATCCAAAAAAAAGAAATAAATCTATAAAATCGTCCTTTAAGTTAAGGTCTTACGAAGATTTAGATATTAAAGCAAAAGAAAATTTTGATTTTTATGATGAGTATATTCAGATTTCATTATTTCCAAATGACGATTCAAAAGATGAATTTTGGCTTGGAGATAAAAACCTTTACGCAATAACAAGATATAATCCTAGCAGCAAATATGCAATGACTGTCTTTCTTTTAAGTGAACAAATAGCAAAAATAGGAAATTAAATATGAAAAAAATAGCTCTGGTTTTTCTTTTAATTACACAAAATATTTTTTCTCAGGCTTTAATACCAAATCCTCCAGAGGTTTCTGCAACAAGTTTTCTTCTTATTGATGCAAAAACTAAAACAGTCATAACATCAAACGAACCAAATCAATCAACTGGCCTTGCTAGCATCACTAAAATAATGACCTCTTATGTGGTGGCTGATCAAATTTCTAAAGGGTTTATAACAGAAGATACTATGGTAGACATAAGTGAAGAATGCTGGCGCATGGAAGGATCACGAATGTTTATAAAAGAAGGAACCGAAGTATCCATTTCAGAATTACTTAAAGGAGTAATTATACAATCTGGAAACGATGCTAGTTGTGCATTGGCAGAAAAAATAGCAGGCTCTCAATCCGCATTTGCAGATCTAATGAATAATTATGCTCGACAATTAGGTTTAGATAATACGAATTTTGTAAATCCAACAGGGCTTCCTGATATTAATCACTACTCTACGGCTAATGATATTGCAAAACTCAGCATAAGATTGATAGAGGATTTTCCTGACAACTATGCCTTATTCAAGGAGAAGGAATATACTTTCAATAATATAAGGCAATTAAATAGAAATAGTCTTTTATGGCAAGACGACTCAATAGATGGAATAAAAACCGGACACACAAATGATTCAGGTTATTGTTTAGTTGCTTCGGCAAAAAGGGATGAGATGAGGCTGATTGCAGTAACTTTAAATAGTGCTTCTGAGAAAACAAGATTACAAGACAGCAGACGGCTACTAGATTATGGTTTTAGGTTTTTTAAAACCAAAAAAGTCTTGTCAAAGTCTCAGGAAGTCTCAACTGTTGATGTCTGGGCTGGATCAAAAGATAAATTGTCTATTGGCCCAAAAGAGGATATTTATCTGACACTGACAAAACCTCAATTTAAAAATATAGAGATGATAGTTTCTAAAAATCTTGGAATAACTGCTCCGATTGAAGAAGGAGATATGATAGATAGGTTGGATATTTCAATAAACAATGAAGTTAACTCTTCTTTTGATTTAGTTGCTCTTGAAAACATTAATACAGAAGGATTCATATGGCCGTATCTAGAATCATTAGCTTTTTATGTATATTCTTTTTTCATGCAAGATGAAGTTAAATAAATGTCAGTCTGTTATTTAAATGGAGAATTTCTAAATTTAAAAGATGCAAAAATTTCTCCCCTAGATCGAGGATTTCTATTTGGCGATTCTATATATGAAGTCTTTGCCGCCTACGATAAAAAAGTTTTTAAAATTGAAGAGCACCTTGATAGATTTTTTGTTAATTTAAAGGAAATTAAGTTAACGTCTAATATCTCTCGTCAAGAATTAAAAAACATCATTGAATTAGTAATCCAAAAAAATGAACTAAGTAATCAAATCATTTATTTGCAAATCTCGAGAGGTTACGAAGCAATTAGAAACCATATACCAAACATCAAATCCGAATCGACCGTTTTCATTTGTTCTTTTCCTTTAAAAGATTTGCCAAACCAAAATTCAAATAAAGTAAAAATAAGTTTAAGAGAGGACTTTCGTTGGAGAAAAAGTAATGTTAAATCTACGTCTCTGCTGGCAAATGTACTTTATAAAATTCAGGCGAATGAAGAAAATTTTGATGAAATCGTTCTTTACGATAATGGCTTCATTACTGAGGGCTCTGTTAGCAATGTGTTTTGTGTAAAAGATAAGAAAGTAATTACGCCTTCTTTACAGAATAATATCCTTCCAGGAGTCACAAGATCAGTAATAATTGATATCGTCAAAAAATTAAAAATTCCTATTTCGGAATCAAGAATGAGTGTTGAAGATTTAAAGATCGCTGATGAAACCTGGATTACAAATACAACCAAAGGAATACTTCTGGTCTCTGAAATTGACCAAAACAAAGTCACTTGTGTAGGTGAAATTTTTAAAAAAGTACAAGAAAAATTTATCCAAGAAACTCTGGCTTGATAAATTCAATAATTATTCTTTCAGCACTTTTCCAAAAATTATCATTGCCTTTTTTAAAATTGACATCCAAAGAAGCTATCTTTTTTTTGAAATAAATAATTTGATTTGTGTTTAATTTATTTGTTTTTAATTTTAGATTATCTAGGTAATCAAATGGTCCACTAAACTTAGAAGTTGAATCTTCTTTCAAGAAAGAAATTCTCTCTATTTCTCGAAAAAGGCCCCAAATAATAAGGGCTTCAGATCCTCTTTGAAGTTTAAGATGCTCAAGTATTTTTAGAGATTCCTCAAGATCTCCTTTTAAGATGGAATTAGATAAATTAAAAATGTCGAAATTTGAGTTTTCAGAAATGAAATTACTCTCAGAATTGTTGTTTAAGGTTTTAATCATTTTCAGTTCTTGATAGGAAGAAACTAAATTTCCTTGAGTTTTTTCAATTATTAGATCAATTTGTTCTTCAGAAATCGAGATATTAAATCTTTTCGAAAGATTCTTTAGCCAAGCTTTTTTTTGGTTGGGCCATATTTTTTGAACTTCAACCTCTTCACTATAATTTAAAAGTTTTTTAAACCAGACTCTGCTTTTGATTCTCTCTATTCCTATTACAGAAATAACTAAGCTGGTTGTTTCTGACAAGTTTTTACAGAATTCTTCTAATAATTCTCCTTCGCTTTTAGATGGAGAATTTTCTAGCCTGAGATCGATTATTTTTTTTGAAGAAAATAAGTCACTGAGTTGTTCTGTCATTAACTCTTCATAAGAAAAAGAATTTTTGGAAAAAAAAATTTTTCTCTCTTCAAAGCCATTTTTTTTTAATTCAAAGACTAATCTGTTCCTTTCAAGCTCTATAAGAAAATCTTCCGGACCATGAACAAGAAATATATTTTTTTTAATCATTGAAGTATAAATAAAGAAAATTTCTGAGTTGATTTTGAGCTTCAAAAAAGAACATTAATTGAAGTTCTTCCATTTTTTTTTCATTTGATAATATTTTATTTGTATCATATGGAAAAATTTCCGAAGAACGAAAATTAAATTCTCTGCTTTTACTAGACTTAGTAATTTGCATTGAAATTTCATAATCCATCGTTCCGGTTGCAGCAAAGAAATTTCTATCTGTAGCTCCAGTATATTTAGTAATTGTATGTTCAAGAATAGTTATATTTATATCAGCATCCTTCGAATCTGAAAATTGGAAGTTTAAAAAACCACTTTTCTTCCGCATTTCATTTATAAATTGATTATTTAATAAAGTCTCTTCGTAAAAAATAAAAACTTCAAAAGGTTCTTTCTTAGAAGAATCTATTGGAGAAAATCCACAAGAAATCAGGATGAAAGAGATTAAAACAATTAAGGGCTTCATTTATTAAACAACAAAATTGATAAGTTTTTTTTCTATGAAAATAGTTTTTTTAATTTTTTTATCAATGATAAATCTTTTAACATTTTCTAATTCCTTGGAAAGCATAATAATTTCTTTTTCAGATTTCTCTTCGTCTAATTCTAATGACCCTCTCAATTTCCCATTTACTTGAATAATTAATTTATAAGTCTTTTCCTCCAACAAATTAGAATCAAAAGTAGGCCATGCTTCACTATAAATTTCTCTTCCATTTTGTAAAACATTCCAAAGTTCATGTGTTATGTGAGGACTTATTGGGCTTAGCATTAGAAGAGATGAATCTATTATTTTTTTAAATAGTTTTCTTTCTTCCTCAGGAATTTCACTTTTTTGCAATTCTTTTGGTACTGCATTCATTAGTTCCATTATTGCTGCTATAGCTGTATTAAATGAATTTCTTCGTTCGAAATCATCCGATACCTTTTTTATAGTTTGATTTAATTTTATTTCTAACGGTTTTAAGTCTAGTGAAGAATTTAGGGCAAGACTTTTTTGGTTTTTTAGAATAGATGCAAGTTTCCATAACTTGTTTAAAAATTTAAATGATCCTTTTACTCCATCATTAGACCATTCTAAGGATTGCTCAGGCGGAGAAGCAAACATTGAGAAAAGTCTTACTGTATCGGCACCGTAACGATCAATAAGCTCTTGAGGATTTACAGTATTACCTTGAGATTTTGACATTTTATTTCCATCCTTAAGGACCATGCCTTGACACAATAGCTTATGGAAAGGTTCTCTAAATTTTACTAGACCCAAATCATTCAAAGCCTTAGAAAAAAATCTTGAATATAATAAATGCAAAATAGCATGTTCTATTCCTCCGATGTATTGATCTACTGGTAACCAATAATCAACTTCTTCATCAAAAATTTTTTCTGAAGATTTGTGAGATGCAAATTTTGCAAAATACCACGAAGATTCAAGGAAAGTATCGAATGTATCAGTTTCTTTAATATATTCATTTCCATTTTTTACTAAAACCTCAGAGTTTATTTCTTCTTGATTTAGATCCGAAAATGGGATGACATCAGCGGAGTCTTTCTTATTTATCATCATTGGAATAGGTGCGCCCCATTTCCTTTGTCTTGAAACTCCCCAATTTTTAAGTCGGTAATTTACCTTTTTAGATCCAAAATTATTATCTTTGGCCAGCTTTAAAATCTTTTCAAAAGCTTTTTCAAAATCAAGGCCATCAAGTTCATTTCCTGAGTTAATAAGTAAACCTTTTTCTATAAGAGCTTTATCAAGTTCAAGTGCTCCTTCACCTGTGTCAATGACCTGCTTTATTTCAATATTATATTTTTTGGCAAATTCAAAATCTCTCTGATCGTGACCTGGAACAGCCATTAATGCACCAGATCCATAATCCATCAAAACAAAGTTAGCAACCCAGACTTCTATTTCTTCTTTTGAAATGGGGTGTTTAGCTTTGATATTTAATTTAAATCCTTTTTTGTCTTCAGATATCCTCTCTGCTTCAGATGTAACTCCCTTAGAATTATTCTTTAACCATTCTTCAAGATTTTTATCCTCTTTAGCTAAATTGGTAACAATAGGATGCGCAAGAGAAAGCGCAAGAAAAGAAACTCCCATGATGGTATCTGGTCGAGTCGTAAAAACCTCAATATGTTCTTTATTTGACAGACTAAATTTGAATTCCATCCCGATCGATTTACCAATCCAATTTTTTTGCATTGTTTTTACTTGCTCAGGCCAATCTTTTAAAGAGTCAAGTTCAGAGAGAAGTTCTTCTGCATAGTCGGTTATTTTAAAAGCCCACTGATCTATAGTTTTTTTTTCAACATCTGCTCCTGATCTCCAGCCTTTACCATCAATTACTTGTTCATTTGCCAAAACCGTTTGGTCTACTGGATCCCAATTTACTTCTGTTTTTTCTCTTATAACTAATCCTTTTTTATACATTTCGCAGAAAAGCCACTGCTCCCACTTGTAATATTCCTCGTCGCAAGTTTTTAGTTCTCTTCGCCAATCATAGGCAAATCCTAAAGAAGAGAGCTGTCTTTTCATAAATTGGATATTGTCCTCAGTCCATTTTTTTGGTGAGACATTATTTTGAATAGCGGCATTCTCTGCTGGAAGACCAAATGCGTCCCATCCCATAGGCTGCATAACATTCATACCTTTCATTCTCTGATATCTAGAAATTACGTCTCCGATTGTGTAATTTCTTACATGCCCCATGTGCAATTCTCCTGAGGGGTAAGGAAACATACTTAAACAGTAATATTTTTCTTTTTTATTATCAGGATTAACTTCAAAAGATTTATTTTTTTCCCAGTAAGCTTGAGCTTTTTTTTCTAAATCAGCAGGATTATAGGAATCTTCTTTCATTAATTTATATCTAAAACTTTTTCTAAGTAGTTTATAGATATATTTGCTTTTCTAAAGTTCTCTTCGCTTAAAATAATTTCTTGTAGTTCTTTGTTCGTATCTATTCCTTCAACAAAAAATTCTTCTAAAGCAAAGGACATTCGACACAAAGCTTCTTCTCTGTCTTTACCCTGTGTACAAATTTTTGCTATCAAAGCATCATAATAAGGAGAAATAATGCATCCGTCATAAACGTGAGAATCGACTCTCACTCCAATACCCCCTGGCTTACCCCATTCTGTTATCTTTCCTGGAGACGGAATAAATGTTTTTGGATGTTCAGCATTTATTCGACACTGAATTGCATGACCACGAACACTAATTTCTTCTTGTTTTATTTCAAGTTCTTCACCTGCTGCTATTCCAATTTGAAGCTTAACTAGATCATAATCGGTAATCATTTCCGAAACAGTATGTTCAACCTGTAATCTAGTATTCATTTCTATGAAATAAAATTCTTCATCTTTGTATAAAAACTCAAAAGTTCCAGCACCTTTGTATTTCATTTTTTTACAGCATTCAGTACACAATTTAAATAATTCTTGTTTTTTTTCTTCAGGAATATTTAAAGCTGGAGCTTCTTCAACAATTTTTTGATTTTTCCTTTGAATCGAACAATCCCTTTCATAAAAATGAAGTGCATTTCCAAAATTATCTGCTAAAACTTGGACCTCAATATGTCGAGGGCTATCAAGAAATTTCTCTAAATATATTTCATCGCTTCCAAAACTGTTTAAAGCCTCTTGCTGAGTCAATTTCATTTTTGGAATTAAATCCTTTTCTTCATAGACTATTGAGATTCCTCTTCCTCCGCCTCCAGCCGCTGCTTTTATCATTATTGGATAACCAATTTCTTTAGCTTTTGACAAAGTTTCCCTGTTGGTAGCCGAAACCCTCCCGCTTCCTGGTACGCACTGTAAACCAGCATCAACAGCCATCTCTTTTGCTGAAATTTTATTACCCATAATTCTTATAGATTCTGGATCTGGACCGATGAACGTGTAGCCACTTGCTATTACTTGTTCAGCAAAATGATCATTCTCCGCTAAAAAGCCTACCCCTGGATGAATAGCCTCAGCATTAGTTAATTCACATGCACTTATAATTGCAGGAATATTCAAATAACTTTTTGATGACTCAGGAGGACCAATGCATACAGCCTCATCAGCCATTTTTACATGTTTTAAATCTTTGTCAGCCTCTGAATATATTGCAACCGTGCCGATACCCATTTCTTTGCATGCTTTAAGAACTCTAAGAGCAATCTCACCTCTATTGGCGATTAAAATTTTTGAGAACATTTATTCTTCTATTACAAAAAGAGCTTCCCCATATTCAACTGGCTCAGCATCAGAAATTAAGATTTCTTTGATTATTCCGTTGTAATCTGATTTAACCTCATTCATCATTTTCATAGCTTCGATGATGCATAACACATCACCTTCAGAAACTTTATCTCCGACTTTAACAAACGGCTCAGCTCCAGGATTAGGAGAGCTATAAAAAGTTCCAACCATAGGAGAATTTATACTTTTTCCGTCTATGACTTTGGTCTCGGCTGTTTCAGAAGTCTCTTTTTTAGTTTCTGTCTCTGAAGAAGGAGATTCCATTACTTGAGGTGAGGGAGTAATCTTTTGGGGGGCTTGAAAAGATCCTGCAGATTTAACCAATTTAACCGATTCTTCACCTTCTTTAATTACAATTTCATTCAAAGAAGAATTTTCTAGCATTTCAATTAATTTTTTTACTTTTCTAATATCCATAATAACTCCTAGGTTTTTTCCATTGCCAAATTTAAGGCTGCCTCGTACCCTTTATCTCCAAATCCAGAAATAATTCCTAACGCAATATCAGAAAAGTAAGATTTTTCTCTAAAACTTTCTCTGCCGTATATATTACTTATGTGAATTTCAATCATAGGAATGTCCACGCCTAAAATTGCATCTCTCAATGCAACACTTGTGTGCGTAAAGGCTCCAGGATTAAATAATATACAAGAGACTTTATTTTTTTTTGCGTCTTGAATTGCATTTACTAATTCGTGTTCAGCATTGCTTTGAAAACATGAAAGATTGATAGAATTGTTTTTAGCTATTTCTAGAAGATTTGACTCAATTTCCTCTAAAGTAAGTGAACCATAGATTTCTTTTTCTCTAGTGCCTAAGAGATTTAAGTTAGGCCCATTTAGTAAAAGAATGCTTTTCATAGAATTTTAAAGAATTTGACGAATTTTAATGATTTTTTAAAGAAATTCAAAGAAAATATTTGATTTATTATCCTTTTTGATTTTAATGTTTTTTGAAATTTTTGGGTAACAAATAATATTTTCTAAACATCCTTGGTAAGTAAGTGTCAAGGATTTGTTGGTATATTTATCTAAGTTTCTTACCAATAAGTCCAAATTATTCCTATATATTAAGCTTTCTCCTAGAAATTCATCTTCAATTTTTAATAGTTTCCCAATACTCTCATAGGAGATATCGTTTTGGCCATCTTTTAAAGACAATTGTTCTGAGTATATATAAGATTTTTTATTTATTAATATGGAAATAATAAGATCGTCTTCATATTCTCTTGATGAAAGTTTGAATGAATCTTCAGAGGACAATATTTCAGAAGAAAAAAAATTTTCCGATGAAGAGTGAATATTCAGGGTTAAGAATAAAAAAGGAATGAGTATTTTTTTCATTGGAATATAACTTTTCTTTAAATTGATTGTCTAACAGTCTACTCAACTAAATATTCTGATGATAAAGTCTCAAAATAACAATCTATTCTTTTAATAATGTCAAAAAAACGGAAATATTCTTCCTCTTTAGTTGATGGTCCGCTTCAAGCAACATCTAGGTCAATGCTGAGGGCAACAGGATTTAGCGATGATGATTTTTCTAAACCGCAAGTTGGCGTAGCTTCAACTTGGTCAATGGTTACGCCTTGCAATATGCATATTAATGATTTGGCCTCGCTAATATGTAACTCTATTGATGATGAAAATTTGAAATCTGTGCTTTTTAATACAATCACGATCTCTGATGGAATATCAATGGGAACATTAGGAATGAGATATTCTTTAGTTTCAAGAGAAGTAATAGCTGATTCAATCGAAACGGTTGTTGAATGCCAGTCATTTGATGGAGTTGTTGCAATAGGTGGATGCGATAAAAATATGCCAGGTTGTCTGATAGGACTTGCAAGATTAAACAGACCTTCCATCTTTGTTTACGGTGGCTCAATCAGACCAGGTAAAAATCATACTGACTTAGTAACGGTCATGGAAGGTATTGGAAGTTATAGTAGTAATAAGATTTCAGAAAAAGAATTAATTGCAATTGAAAAAACCGCACTACCTGGCCCTGGTTCTTGTGGAGGTATGTATACAGCAAATACTATGGCATCTGCAATAGAGGCTTTAGGCATGAGCTTGCCTGGAAGTAGCTCTCAAGATGCTATTTCAAAAGAAAAAAAACTAGATTGTAAAAGTATTGGAAAAGCTATCGACAATCTCTTAGAAAAAGACATAAAACCATCAGACATAATGACGCGCAAAGCATTCGAAAATGCTATCAGAGTAATTATTGCGCTTGGCGGATCTACAAATGCAGTTTTGCATTTAATTGCAATGGCTAAAAGTATTAATGTTGAGTTAGATATTGATGATTTTGAAAAAATAGGGAAAAAAAGTCCGCTGCTGGCAGATCTTAGACCATCAGGACATTATTTAATGTCTGAATTAAATGAAATAGGAGGTATTCAGCCATTAATGAAAACTCTTTTGGATGCGGATTTATTACATGGAGATTGTCTTACAGTTACTGGTAAAACTATTTCTGAGAATCTTAAAGATGTTGAACCATACCCTGAAAATCAAAAAATAATCTCGTCTTTGGATAAACCTATAAAAAAAGATAGCCACTTGAAAATTTTAAAAGGAAATTTAGCAGAAGAAGGTGCAGTAGCTAAAATAACAGGTAAAGAAGGATTGAGATTTATTGGAAAAGCAAAAGTTTTCAATTCAGAAGAAGAAACTTTAGATGCAATTTATGGGTCTGAAATTAAGTCGGGAGATGTAATTGTTGTTAGATACGAAGGCCCAGTAGGAGGACCTGGAATGCGAGAAATGTTAAAGCCTACTTCAGCTATTATGGGACAGGGATTAGGCGATAAGGTTGCTTTTTTAACTGATGGTAGATTTTCCGGCGGTTCTCATGGGTTCGTTGTTGGTCATATCACTCCTGAAGCTGCAACTGGAGGTTTAATAGGTTTGTTAGAAAACGGAGATGAGGTGACAATTGATGCAGTAAAAGGAACTATTGATGCAAAATTAACTGAAGATGAAATTACCTTGAGGAAGAAAAATTGGATCAATCCAAAACCAATCCCGAGCAAAGGAGTTCTTTCAAAGTATGCAAGAAGCGTTAAATCAGCTTCTGAAGGAGCAGTAACTGATTAATCAATTAAACTTGTAAAAAAAAATTACTGCCTCATAATATTTCTATGTCTAAAACAATTGAGCTTACAGACGATAATTTTGAACATGAAATCTCTAATACAGAGGTTCCCATATTAGTTGATTATTGGGCCGAATGGTGCGGACCTTGCAAAATGGTTGCTCCAATACTGGAAGAGGTAGCTCAAGATTTAGATGGGAAACTACTTATAGGTAAAGTTGACGTTGATCAAAATAAAGATTCTGCTTTAAAACAAAAAGTAATGAGCATTCCTACATTAGTTTTATTTAAAAACGGGGAGCCTGTTGATCAAAGGATAGGCGCATTAACGAAAACACAATTAGAGGATTTTTTAAGCCAACATATTTAACTAGTTAAGCTAGACTAGTTTTTCAATAGATGTTTAAATACATTTCTTAGCTTACCGCTAACAATTTCCAGATTTCAATTTTATTAACATAAAAAGTATGCATTTAGGCGAACTTAAAGCAAAACCCATAGACGAACTTCTCTCTATTGCAGGAGAGATGGGTATCGAAAATATTGCGAGATCAAAAAAACAAGACGTAATTTTTAGTATCCTAAAAAAACACTCAAAGTCTGGTGAGGATATAGAAGGAGAAGGAGTGTTAGAGATTCTGAATGATGGGTTTGGATTTTTAAGGTCCCCAACTGGATCTTATGTTGCTGGACCAGACGATATTTATGTTTCTCCTAGTCAAATTAGACGTTTCGGTCTAAAAACTGGAGATTCTATTTCTGGAAAGATCAGACCTCCAAAAGATGGTGAAAGATACTTTGCCCTTTTAAAAATAGATCTCATTAATTTTGAAGCAACAGACAAAACAAAAACAAAAATTGCTTTTGAAAATTTAACCCCATTATTTCCTGAAGAAAGAATTGTTATGGAATCCGGCAATGGAACTACAGAAGACCTATCTGCAAGAATTATTGACTTAATTTCACCAACCGGAAAAGGACAAAGAGGACTTATTGTATCTCCACCTAAGGCAGGAAAAACTTTATTGCTTCAGAGTATCGCTCATTCAATTGAAAAAAATAGCCCTGAAAGTACTTTAATGGTTTTACTTATCGATGAGAGACCTGAAGAAGTTACTGACATGATTAGAACGGTCAAAGGCGAAGTAATAGCCAGTACTTTTGATGAGCCTCCTTCGAGACATGTCCAAGTTGCGGAAATGGCAATTGCTAAAGCAAAAAGATTAGTCGAGACAGGAAATGACGTAATAATTTTATTAGATTCGATTACTCGTTTAGGAAGAGCATATAATTCCACGCAGGCTTCTTCTGGAAAAATATTAACTGGTGGAGTGGATGCAAATGCCCTTGAAAAGCCAAAAAGATTTTTTGGTGCTGCTAGAAACATTGAAGGCGGTGGCAGTTTAACGATCATAGCTACAGCACTTATAGATACTGGTTCTAGAATGGATGAAGTTATTTATGAAGAATTTAAGGGAACCGGAAATCAAGAAATCCACTTAGATAGAGCTATTGCAGAAAAAAGAATTTTTCCCTCTATCAATATAAGAAGATCTGGAACTAGACGAGAAGAATTAATTACAGAAGAGGTCGACTTAGCTAGGATAAATATTTTGAGAAAACTTTTGCATGATATGGAAGATATTAATGCTACTGAATGGCTAATAGATAAGTTAAGAAAGCATAAAACTAATAATGAGTTTTTTGATTCTATGAAAAAATCAAAATAAATTTTTAATTAATCTGTAAGATTTTCCGCCAAAACTCTTTTCTCTAATAATTTCTTGACCTTCAAAAAGAAAATCAATTTTTAAATTTTTTTCAGTTTCTAAATAGATAATTGTCTTTTTATCTAAATAGTTATTTTTTTTTAAAAGTTTAAAAATTTTTTCTGCAAGACCATTTTTAAATGGAGGATCAACAAAGATAACGTCTATTTTTTCTCCGGAGTAGGGTTTTTTTAACCATTCTAAACAATCAACATTATGTAGTTCTATTCTTTGATCTATGTCAAATGATGTTAAATTTTCATTTAAATTTTTAAAAGTTTTAATATCTTTTTCAATAAAAAAAACTTTTTTGGAACCTCTAGATAAAGATTCTAAGCCCATGGCTCCAGTTCCTGAAAATAAATCTAAACAAGTAAAGTCAAAAAGATCTTGACCAAGCCAGTTGAAGATCATTTCTTTGGCTCTGTCGGGAGTGGGCCTCAAAGTAGAATCTAAATTAAAAAGTATTTTTTTCCCTTTCCATTTTCCTCCAATAATTCTTACTTTTCCTGTTTTCATTTAATTAATTTAAGTAATTTATTCGTGACATAATAACTGATCTAATTTGTATGATTCCATGGAAAAAGAATTTTTAGAAATATTGAGAACATTATCTCAAACCGTTTTTGTTTTATCTGCTGATAATGAAAAAGAAAGACATGCAATGACGGTTTCTTCTGTAGCATCTTTAAGTTTAAATCCACCATCAATGATGGTTGGGGTAAATAAAGATGCGTCAATAAATAATGTTTTACGAAAGGGCTCAAATTTTTGTTTAAATCTTTTAAAAAACTCTCAAAGTAAAATTGCGGATACCTGCAGTGGAGTAGAAGAGGGTGAAGAGCGATTTAAAAATGATCCTTGGATTTCAAGTAATCCAGTTTTTTTAGACGAAGCGCAATCCAATATTTTTTGCAAAGTTGTAGAGATAATTCCTTTTTCAACTCACTCAATAGTTGTTGGAGAGGTTTTAAAATTAAATCATTCCGGAAAAATGGAACCATTGATTTATCAGAACGGCGATTATATTTGACTGCATTCTTTCTTCATACAAGTCCATTTTCCTTCTATTTTTTTTGCCTTTGAAATCTCAATATAAGTTGAACAAATTGAACACTTAACTAAAGAATTGCTGGATTGATTGATATCAAGATCCTCATTTTTAAAGAAGTACGATATTGAAAGAATAATTAAAACAAATAGTGAAATTAGAATAAGGTTTAACACTTTTTAAGTTTGTTTAACTTGGATTCAGATTTTTTTTAAACCTACTTAGGGCCTCCTCAACGTCTTTCTTCAAAACATCTTGTCCTAATTCTTCATAGGCAATGATCATTATTTCAAGCGCTCTCTTAACCTGAGGAGTTTTTGGCATATGTTTTAAAACATAATCGGCTCTTGTGAGAGCAGCAACGAAAGCTTTTCTTTCCAGATAAAACTCTGCAACGTAAATCTCTTGTTTAGCAATTAAATTTCTCAAATAGATCATCCTCTGTTTGGCATTTCCTGCATATTCACTTTCTGGAAATCTAGTAATGAAGTCACTTAAGTCTTCAAATGACTCTTTGGCTTCTGAGAGCTCTCTTTTATGCGTCATTTCGCCTAAGAATGGGGCACTAGCAAATAAATCTTTATCATTATTAAACTTAGCAAGTCCTTTTATATAGTAAGCATAATCAACGTTGGGGTGTCTTGGGTGCAAGCTTATAAATCTTTCAGCTGCCAATATGGCTTGGTCATAATTTACGCTTTTGTAATAGGCATAAACAAGCTCAATTTGTGCTTGTTCCGCATATTTACCAAAAGGAAATCTCTTTTCAAGAGTTTCTAGGGTCAATATTGCTGAAATAAAATTGTTAGTTTTTAATCTTCTCTGAGCTTGGTCATAAAGTTTTTTCTCAGCAATATCCTTTGTTATAACTTCCTGATCGGAAGCACAGCTTATGAAAAAAACTGGAATTAGCAGAGCAAGAGAAAGAACTAAAATATTTAGTTTTTTAAAATGTTTCATAAATATAGATTATCCTATGTAAGAGATTATATATTTGAAAATGGAAAATTACGTAATAAAAATAGTTCCTTCAGATCATTCAGGTCAAAGACTAGACTCAGTAATTGCAAAGTTATTTCCAGATTTTTCGAGATCTAAATTAAAAAATTGGATAGATTCAGGTTCTGTCTTTGTAAATGATAACCCTTTAATAAAACCTAGCAAAAAAGTAAATGGCGGCGAGGAAATCAAAATTTTCATTGAAGAAGAAAAAATGGTTTCTGCAGAACCGCAAGATATTCCATTTGAAGTAATCCACGAATCGATAGATTTTTTAATAGTTAATAAAGACGCTGGAATGGTCGTTCATCCTGGAGCAGGAAACCATAAAAATACTTTATTAAATGCTCTTTTATTCAAATTTCCAGAGGTAGAAAATCTTCCAAGAGCAGGAATTGTTCATCGGTTAGATAAAGAAACCTCGGGTTTAATGATTGTTGCTCGAAGTCAAAATGCTTACAAAAACTTGTCTGAGCAAATTTCACAAAGGTTGGTCAAAAGAACCTATCAGGCTTTTGTGGTTGGAAATGTATCCAGATCAGGAAGAGTTGAAGAGCCTGTTGGCAGACATCCGCGCAATCGTCAAAAGCAAGCTGTTACTGATAAAGGAAAATATGCATTAACTAAATATTCCATTGTAAAAAAATATGGAAATTACACTCATTTAGAAGTTAATTTGGAAACTGGAAGGACGCATCAAATTCGTGTCCATATGAGCCACATCGGGTTTCCATTAATTGGCGATGTTCTTTATGGCAGAAAAAAAAGATTTGCAAAATCAACTAATTCTGACTTGAGGGAAGTAATTGAAAAATTTCCACGTCAAGCTTTGCATGCTTCTAATCTATCTTTTGAAGAATTGGATAAGAAAAAAATAGTGAGTTTTAAAAGTCCATTGCCTGAAGACATATTAAATTTAGAAAAAAACTTAAAAAACTTAACTTGAATTTTTCTTGACTTGGCATAAAGGGGTGTCAAAATTCGGTTCCTTGTAACGTTTTCAACTATTTTGTAACTGCAAATGGATAAAAATATGACTTCTGGTGGAGAGGCTTTAATTAGGGCACTGTCAGATGAAAAAATAGACATCATTTTCGGCTATCCGGGCGGTGCCGCTTTGCATATATATGATGCAATTTATCAACAAGATAAAGTTCAACACATTTTAGTTAGACATGAGCAAGCAGCCGTCCATGCAGCAGACGGATTTGCTAGAGCTACTGGCAAAACTGGAGTTGCTTTAGTGACATCAGGTCCAGGAGCTACAAATGCCATCACAGGTATCGCAACCGCTTACATGGATTCAATTCCTTTAGTTGTTATTTCAGGACAAGTCGCCAGTCATCTAATTGGAACTGATGCTTTTCAGGAAACAGATATGATTGGTATTTCAAGACCAATTGTTAAGCACAGTTTTTTAGTACAAAGCGCCGAAGAAATTCCAGCAATAGTAAAAAAAGCTTTCCACATTGCTTCGTCAGGTAGGCCGGGACCTGTAGTTATTGATGTTCCAAAGGATATGACCGATCCTAAAGTTGAGTTTGAATATAAATTTCCAAAGGATCTTTACCTGAGATCTTATCCAATTTTAGGCGAAGCAGATCCAACAGAAGTATCTGATGCCGTCAAAATGCTCAAAGCAGCTAAAAAACCAGTTATTTATTCTGGTGGTGGCGTGATTCAATCAGACGCTTCTGAAGAGTTAGTAAATTTATCTAAAATGATTGGAGCCCCAGTTACTAATACTTTAATGGGTTTAGGAGCATTTCCTGCAACGGATAATCAATTTATCGGTATGTTAGGTATGCATGGCACATATGAAGCAAATATGGTTATGAGTGAAGCTGATCTCATTTTCAATGTTGGCGCAAGGTTCGACGATAGAATTACCAACAACCCAAAAAAGTTTGGTCTGGAAGCAAAAAAAATTCACATTGATTCTGATCCTTCTTCGATAGATAAAATTATTAATGTCGATGTTGCTTTACAAGGTGATGCAAAACTTGTTTTGTCACAACTTTGTAAAGAATTTGAGAATTCCAAATTGAAAAACACAGATCTTAAGCCTTGGTGGGGTCAGATTAATGAGTGGAAGGAAAAGCATGGTTTGAATCACGATATGTTAAATTTAGAAAACCAAAAAGATATAATTCTTCCACAACAAGTTATTCAGTCGCTCTATAAAGTTACTAAAGGAAAAGCTTTTATAACTTCTGACGTTGGGCAACATCAAATGTTTGCTGCTCAGTACTATAAATTTGACGAACCAAGAAAATGGATAAACTCAGGAGGTCTGGGAACTATGGGATTTGGGTTGCCCTCAGCAATGGGAGTCAAGTTTGCGTTTCCAGATGCAGATGTCGCTTGCGTCACTGGAGAAGGAAGCATTCAAATGTGTATTCAAGAGCTTTCAACCTGCAGTCAATACGGACTTCCCGTAAAAATTATAAACCTTAATAATAGGGCTTTGGGTATGGTCAAGCAGTGGCAAGATATGCAATACGGAGGCAGATATTCAAGTATTTCTTACGAAGATTCTCTTCCAGATTTCGTTAAATTAGCTGAATCGTTTGGGCATGTGGGCTTGAAGGTAGAAAAGTTTTCTGAATTGAATGCTGCTATGGAAGAAGCTTTTTCCCTTAAAGATAAATTGGTTTTTTTAGATGTTTTAATCGATCCAGATGAACATGTTTATCCAATGTTAGAAGCCGGTGGCTCAATGTCAGAAATGAGAATTAGCAAAAAAGATAAAACTTTCTAATGATAAGCCACATCGCGATATTAATGGAAAACCAACCAGGAGCTCTTTCAAGAGTAGTTGGGCTTTTCTCGCAAAGAGGCTATAACATCGATTCTTTGTCTGTAGCGCCAACTCAAGATCCGACTCTATCCAGATTGACAATGACTACTTCCGAGAATCCAGAAATAATTAATCAAATTTTAAGACAACTATTCAAACTCGTTGATGTAGTCATGGTTCAAAATTTATCTGAAGCAGAAGCCTACTCAATTGAGTTAGCTATTATCAAATTAATAGCACCACAAGAAAAAGTAGAGCAAATCATATCTAAAGCAAATAACTTAGAGGGTAAAATTCTTAATGAGCACAATGGCCATACGATGTTTGAAATCTGGGGCGATTCAGCAGATATAGATGCTTTGTTGGCATCTTTAAGAGACGAAGAATTCTTAGAGGTAACAAGATCTGGATTGCTTGGAATGACTAAAGGCAATGTTGCACTTAATACTAACGATCAAACAAAAATATCATACGAATAAGGAGAGCTATGGAAGTATATTATGACAAAGATGCAAATCTTGATTTGCTTAAAGAAAAAACTATTGCAGTTATTGGTTATGGTTCACAAGGTCATGCCCATGCAAATAATTTAAAAGATTCTGGTCTGAATGTAATTCTTGGGCTTAGAGACGGTTCAGGCTCTGCTGAAAAAGCTTCCGAGGCAGGATTTGAAGTAATGAGTAATGCAGAAGCAGCTGCAAAAGCAGACATGGTAATGTTTTTAATTCCTGATGAGTTTCAAGGCAAAACATATGCAGAAGATATTGAACCTAATTTAAAAGAAGGCGCTACCATAGCTTTTGCACATGGTTTTAATATTCACTATGGTCAGATCAAACCGAGACCTGATTTGGATGTTGTCATGATTGCACCAAAAGGGCCGGGCCATACTGTTAGAGGACAATATAACATTGGAGCAGGAGTACCTTGTTTAGTAGCAATTCAACAAGATGCATCAGGCGATGCTCTGGTAAATTCGATTGCTTACGCAAGCGCCATCGGCGGCGGTCGCGCAGGTATTATTAAGACCACATTTAAGGATGAAACCGAAACTGATTTGTTTGGTGAACAAGCTGTACTTTGTGGTGGTTTAACTTCTTTAATAAGAGCCGGATATGAGACTCTTACTGAAGCAGGTTATCCTCCCGAGATGGCTTATTTTGAATGCGTCCACGAAGTCAAACTAATCGTTGACCTAATTTATGAAGGTGGCTTAGCTAATATGAGATATAGCATCTCCAACACTGCGGAATATGGTGACTATACTTCGGGCCCTAAAGTAATAACCGAAGATGCAAAAAAAGCCATGAAAGAAGTTTTGGATCGTATTCAGTCGGGCGAGTTTGCTGAAGAATTTGTTGCAGACGCTCGACAAAGTAATAGTGGAGCTGGTGGACCAGTCATGGAGTCTCACAGGAAAGAATCTAGAGAGCATCCTATTGAAAAAGTTGGCACAGAGCTGAGAAGCATGATGCCTTGGATCGAAGCAAATAAATTGGTTGATAAAACGAAAAATTAATAAGTATTTTTTAAAAAAATGATTTTCTTGGATGGAGCCTTAGGCAGCATTCTTCTTCAAAGAGCCAATAAATCATCCACTGGCTTATGGTCGGCCCAATTTTTGCTCAATGATCCAGCAGCGGTTACAAAGCTTTATGAAGAATACGTGAGTATTGGCTCAAATTTGATAACGACCAATACCTACTCAACTATTCCAAGTTATTTAGATAAAGAAAATATTTCTGCTCAAATGTCAGAACTTATTGATATTGCTGGCAGGCTTGCAAGAGAAGTTGCCGATAAACACGAAAATGTCAGGGTCGCGGGATCGCTTCCTCCTTTAGAAGAGAGTTACAGACCTGATTTAGTTTTAGAAGAAACTAAAGCTTTGCCAATTTATAAAACTTTAATTGAAGGCTTGTTGCCCTATGTAGATATTTTTCTATGTGAGACTATTTCATCAATTCAAGAAACCAAAAATGTTTTAAAGGCACTAGATTTGTACAATAAAAATATTCCCATTTGGCTTTCATGGACTCTGAAAGAAGATAAAAAAAATGTTTTGCGAAGTGGAGAATCTATCGAAGAGGCTTTTGCTTTTGCAGAGCAATATAATCCTGAGGCTTATTTATTCAACTGCACAGATCCTAATGCTATCTCATCTGGTTTGGAAGTATTAAGAAATCTTACCGATAAACCTATTGGCGGTTACCCTAATGTTTTTTCAGTTCCTGATGGTTGGACTTTGGATAATGATGTTGAGACATTGAAGAACGATTTGACCAAGGAAAGTTTTTCAAGTTTTTGCCAAGCTTGGCAGGAAAAGGGCGCATCGATTTTTGGCGGTTGTTGCGGCATTGGCCCGGAACTTATGGCTGAGATGATTGCGACACTGAAGCAGCAAAATTAAATTTTCGCTTACTATCTAAATCTATTTCTTGTACTATTGTCGTCCCATTTGTAATGGGTCTGTAGCTCAGCTGGTTAGAGCGCACCCCTGATAAGGGTGAGGTCGCAGATTCGAGTTCTGCCAGACCCACCAAAAAAACTTTTAAAACTTTTAAAACTTTTTATCTAAATAATGAGAAGTATTTTCTAATTTCACCAATGAAAATTTCTGGTTTTTCAAATGCAGCAAAATGTCCACCGGAATCTAAAACGTTGTAATAAGAAAGATTTGTATATCTCTTTTTAAGCCAGCGTTCGGAGGCTCGAAAGATTTCTTTTGGATAAACGCTGACACCAGTTGGCGTTGTAACTTCTTCGCCATCAAAGTCACCAAAACTCTCCCAATAGAGTCTAGCCGAAGATGTGGCGCTTTCAGTTAACCAGTAAAACATCACATTGGTAAGCAAATCATCTCTTGAAATCACATTTTCAGGATCGCCATTGCAATCCGTCCATTGGTAAAATTTTTCTATAATCCAAGCTGCTTGTCCTATTGGAGAATCAGTTAATCCATAACCAAGAGTTTGAGGTCTAGTTGACTGTTGTTTTGAGTAACCTGAATCCCAATCTTGATAAAATTGAAATCCTGCTAAAGCGGATTGCTCAAGTTTGGTTAAATCATTCATGGTTTCCATGTCAGGTGCAACGATCGCCATATTTAAATGGATAGCTTCACAGTTTTCGTCTTGCATACCTAAGGCAGTAGTTACAGCTGAACCCCAGTCTCCGCCTTGAGCAAAATATTTTGTGTAGCCCAGTTCTTTCATAAGTTGTCTGAATGTATCTGCAATTTTTTCAACCCCGAAACCAGGAGTTGTTGGCTTGCCTGAAAATCCAAAACCCGGTAGCGACGGTGTTACTATATGAAAAGCATCTTTTGGGTCTCCTCCGTTTAGGGTTGGATCGGCTAAAGGCTTGATAACCTTAAGAAATTCAACGATAGAGCCCGGCCAACCATGTGTAATGATCAAAGGCTTAGCTTCAGAATGAGGAGATTTAATGTGAATGAAATGAATATCTAAGTCATTAATTTTTGCTGTGAATTGGGGAAACGCATTTATTATTGCTAGTTCTTTATTCCAATCGTACTCATTTAACCAATAAGAATGAATTTCTTTCATGTAAGACAATGGTATGCCTTGCGTCCAATCTGACGGGGTCTCTTTGTCAGGCCATCTTGTGAGCTCGAGTCTCTTTTTTAAATCATCAAGTTTTTCTTCAGGTATGTTTATTGAGAAATCTTTTATTGTTGTCATTTTAATTTTTACTGGATTTTTCTTGGCATGATGGAGGCAAATTTATAGTTGGATTGCTATCAAAAAAACCAGATGGAATTAATTGGAATCCACAATATTCGACTGGCATTACAGGCCAATCTTCTGGTCTAGGCACATGCGTTACTCCGAAAGTATGCCAGGTCACTAGATCACACTTGCTAATATCTCTATCGCTTGCAGTCATTTCATCTAAACCCCCTTGACCTTGATGCATTACTGTAAATCTGCCACCACCAGAAATTTCACCTTTTTCAAAAGGCGTTGCCCATAAATTATATTTTGCAAAAGAAGCTCTTTTTCCTGTGGGAGAATCGAAATCAGACAATAGCACAGGAGAATAACCTGGTAAAAATTTATAGGCTGATTCACCGCCAATAGAATTCTTTTTATTTGGGTTAGTTATTTTCCATACTCTACTTTTTTCCGGGGCAATGTTTCTTTTTGCCTCTGACTCTTTTTTTAGGTGATTTGAGATTGCTTGGAATTGTGTTCCATGTGGATTTTTATTTCCAATTGTAACTCTTTCTGCATTTGTCTCGATCAGTTTATTTTGACCGCCGTCTAAAAACCAATCTATCCTCACGTTGAAAAGATGTTGATGAATAGGAGAAACCAGTTCTTCCGTAATTTTCATATCTTGCTCTGGATTATGAATTTCTTCGTTGTGGGCACTTATTCCCACAATTCCTGTCAACTTCATTTCTAATTCAATTGTTCCATCTAAATAAAAGTACCAAAAAATTCCGTAATCGTAATTACCTACTGTAGAAAAAGAACTAATCACTAATCTTCTGGATCTTCTTACCTCGCTGTGGCCTTCGCCAATTAAATGAGAATGTTTCCATTGAATTCCATAATCCTCCTCATGTAAACAAATTGCATTTTTTATCGTTTCAACAGAGCCATCAAAATTCAATTTATTAGTATTAAAGTAATAAATTTCTCCGAGACAATCACATCCTAAAGTCAAAGAATTAGACAATGATCCAAAGCCATACTCTGTGCCATCGTGTACAGCTTTCCAAGAATGCATTGGATCGGCAGAGCCGTAAGGAACAACCATATCAGACATGCTTGCACGGTAAAAAATCTCTCTTTTATTCAAATTTAAATTATGAATTACTAATCCTTCGATAGGATCAATTGAAACTCTTAGGTTCCATCCTTCCCAACTAATTTCATTATTAGAGACTTCGAAACCTGGTCCATCGGGTTGAGTAATAGAAATATCTTTGGGTCTATTTCTAAAAACTTCTTGAGAAGCAGCATCATACTTTGCTGATTGCTCGGGTAAGTTGCTTATCCCTTGATCTTCAATTTCAACAATACAATTATCTGTTAGATCGACATGAGAAATTAGTCCAGATATTGGTCTGGCGTAGGCATTGTCTTCTGGGTTCTCTTTTAAAAAAGAGATTGTTTTAAGAGCTCTGTGACCTTCTTTAATTTTTTCATGCGTTATCCCTCCGCCCGGCCAAGGATCAATTTGAATAAGACTAAGATCTGTAATTCCTCTTTTTTCTAAAGCGGCTTGATATTCGTCATTTTCTAAAGTTAATTGGATAGCGGTCTTAATTTCTAACATCGTATAAGTCGGGCCTGCAGCATCGGGAATAACATTGAGCGAAGTAACTTTTTCTTTATTCAAATCGATGGATGCTTCGAACCCTTTTGACGATGAATCGATGCCAATAATCTTTGTTTTCCTAGAAAAGGTATCACCGACTTTGAAATTTTTTACAAAATTTTTATCGGGTTCTTCTAGACTGATATAGCTAAAGACTGAGTTTTCATCAGAATTATTATCTGATTTAAAAATATTTACAGATTTTTTTATTTCGTCTTCAGAAAGAGAATCTAATGGATGCATAGTATTATTCATTTTTTCAACTTTTAAATCTTAAAAAAATACACTTTTTTGATAATTATTTTTTTAGTAAGATCAATTCTAAAGATCAGCGGGGAAATTTCCATCATTTAACAAAAATTTATTTCGTTATCATTCAATTGCTATGCACAAAAAAAATACAACATACTGGAAATCAAATTTAAAAATTGTCATTTCTTTGCTGACAGTATGGTTTTTGGTATCTTTTGGATTCGGAATAATTTGGTCAGATGCCTTAGATAATATTCAAATCGGTGGCTTCAAATTAGGATTCTGGTTTGCCCAACAGGGCAGTATTTTTGTTTTTGTAATCATAATTTTCATTTATGTGTTTTTACTCAATAGATTAGATAAAAAACATTTTTCTAAATCTTCAGAGGACGATTGAATGGAAACACAAACGCTCACCTATTTATTTGTCGGTGCCTCTTTTGCACTTTATATAGGCATTGCTTTTTGGTCGCGTGCAAAATCCACTAATGATTTCTACGTGGCTGGAAAAGGAGTCAATCCGATAGCAAATGGAATGGCAACTGCGGCTGATTGGATGTCTGCTGCTTCTTTTATTTCTATGGCTGGATTGATTGCCTTCCTTGGTAAAGACGGTTCGGTATATTTAATGGGATGGACGGGGGGCTATGTCTTATTGGCTTTGTTATTAGCTCCTTATTTAAGAAAATTTGGTCAATATACAGTGCCAGATTTTATAGGAACTCGTTATTACTCAAATACTGCAAGATTAGTTGCGGTGATATGCCTTATTTTTGTTTCCTTTACTTATATCGCTGGTCAAATGAGGGGAGTCGGTATAGTTTTCTCGAGATTTTTAGAAGTAGATATCGATCTTGGAGTGATCATTGGCATGATAATTGTATTTTTTTATGCAGTTATGGGAGGCATGAAAGGTATTACTTATACTCAGGTTGCCCAATATTGTGTAATGATTTTTGCCTACCTAGTACCAGCAATTTTTATTTCTATTCTAATCACAGGAAACCCAGTCCCCCAATTAGGCTTTGGTGATACTTTAGTTGGTTCTTCAACTTTTTTATTAGACAAATTAGATCAAGTTACAACCGATCTTGGCTTCGGTGCATATACAGAAAATACTAAAACAAATATAGATATCTTTTGTATAACAGCTGCATTGATGTTTGGTACTGCTGGCTTACCTCATGTAATTGTTAGATTTTTCACTGTACCTAAAGTTAGTGACGCCAGAAAATCAGCTGGTTATGCATTAATTTTTATAGCTCTTTTATATACAACTGCTCCAGCTGTTGCAGCCTTTGCAAGAATTAACTTTGTTGATTCCATTCAAAATGTTGAATACTCAGCCGCTCCAGATTGGTTTAAAAATTGGGAGAACATTGGATTAATTGCTTGGCAGGATAAAAACAATGATCAATCTATTCAATATTCATCGGGAAATGCTTTGGAAGGAGTTAGACCTGATTATTCAGACCGCAGAGGTACAAATGGAGAAAGAATTTTAAATAACAGACCAAATGACAACAATGCTAATGAAATTTATATTGATCGCGATATTATGGTGCTTGCCAATCCAGAAATTGCAAAATTGCCTGGATGGGTTATTGCATTAGTAGCAGCTGGAGGTTTGGCAGCTGCTCTTTCAACAGCTGCTGGATTGTTGCTTGTCATATCATCATCTGTCTCTCATGACTTGTTAAAAAAAACCTTCATGCCAAGAATAAACGAAAAACAAGAACTTCTTTTTGCTAGAATTGCCTCAGCCGTAGCGATTGTTATCGCAGGCTTATTTGGAATTTATCCTCCTGCTTTTGTTGCACAAGTTGTGGCTTTTGCTTTTGGATTGGCAGCCTCGACAATTTTTCCAGCGCTTTTGATGGGAATTTTTTCAAAAAGACTCAACAAAGAAGGAGCCATTACGGGAATGATCTTCGGCTTAATTTTTACTTCTTCTTATATAATTTATTTTAAGTTTATAAATACTTCCTTAAACTTCTCAGAAAATTGGTTGTTAGGAATTTCTCCAGAGGGAATAGGCTTTGTTGGGATGTTGATAAATTTTGCAATTGCCTTTTCTGTCTCAAGCATTACAAGCAATCCACCGAGAGAAATAAATGAAATGGTAGAAAACATAAGAAAACCTTGAATTTAAGACACTCTCTTAGCCATTAACTTATTCATAAATAAAATATATATTTACTTTAATGAAAATTTTGAGAACTCCTGATAAATACTTTGAAAAGCTCAAAGATTATCCTTTTGAACCAAACTACACCACGATAAAAACAGAGGATGGAAGTGATCTGAGAATTCATCACATAGATGAAGGCCCAAAAGATGGCCCAGTCCTTTTAGCAATGCATGGACAACCTGTATGGAGTTATCTTTACTCAAAGATGATTCCTTTTCTAACGAATGCTGGTATTCGAGTCATCGCTCCTGATTTGCCTGGATATGGAAAATCCGATAAGCCTGCAGAAAGAGAAGACTACAGCTATCAAAAACAAGTAGATTGGATGACAGATTGGCTTACTGCCAATGACTTTAAAAGTCTTACTTTTTTTGGTCAAGATTGGGGCGGGTTAATCGGATTGAGAATGGTCGCAAACGAGCCAAGTCGATTCGATAAGGTTTCGATGGGCAATACTGGGTTGCCTTACAATCCTGAGGCACCCAAAGAAGTTTTAGAAAAAATAAAAGAGTTTAGAGAAAGCAATCTCAAGCTAACTCCCATATCGATGGCTAAAGAAATTAGCGAAATGGATGGGAAAAGTTTGTCCCAAGAAGATACAGAATTTCATCCTGCATTGAAATTTATGTATTGGCAAAAATTCTGTTGGGATACAGTTGATTTACCAACAGGCCTCTTGATGACGAACATGATGGAAAAAAATTCCAGATTAAATTCAGCGGCATATTATTTATTTGTTTCACTAGGGTTAGGAAAATATTTTCCTTTCAAATCCGACGTTGCTAAGGCATATGAAGCACCATTTCCCGACCCAAGTTACAAAATGGGGCCTAGAGCTATGCCAAGTCATGTTCCTACAATACCGGATCAGTCACTTGAAGCACAAAGAAAAGCAAGAGAAGTATTTAAAAATTGGGACAAACCTTTTTTGAGTGTATTTGCTGGTGATGACCCTGTTACCAACGGAATAGAAAGAGATGTTTTGTCAATGTGCCCCAATGCAAAAAGCGCCCCTCATATAGGTGGCGGTCATTTTTATCAATGGACGAGACCCAAAGAACTATCAAACTTATTAATTAATTTTATCAACACTTAAGGAGAATAATCATGTTGAAACTTCATTATGCGCCAAACTCAAGAGCCGAAAGAGTCTTGTGGTTATTAGAGGAATTGGAATTACCCTACGAGTTAAACTCGATGCCTTTTCATCCAGAAGCACTTAAGTCAGATGAACATCGCAAAAGACATCCCCTTGGAAGAATACCGGTTTTAGAAGATGGTGAAGTGAGTATTTACGAATCCGGTGCAATAATCGATTATGTGCTGGAAAAGCATAAAAATGGTGGTTTAAAGCCTTCAGTCGATTCTTCTGAGTATCCATATTACTTACAATGGTTCCATTTCTGTGAGGGTATGATTGCCCAACCAATGAATACCATTGTTGTTCATACTATTCTTCTTCCACCCGAAAGAAGAGACGAAACTGTTCTGGGCCAAGCACAGCGTTTAGCTTCTAAATCCTTAGCTGCGATCGAGACAGCTCTAGATGGCAAAGAGTATTTGGTGGGAGATTTTTCTGGTGTTGAATTTATGACTGGTCATTGCTGTACTAAATTATCTGATTTGGGATGTGTAACAGATGAAATGCCAAACTTAAAAGCATATGTTGAAAGAATTAAGGCAAGACCAGCTTTTCAAAAAGCTACTTCAACAACTTAAAAGGCCTAGATATGAAAGTAGAAAATAAAGTAAATCCTAACGAAGAACAAATGGCAGGATTTTTAGAAGGAGATAATGATTCTCCTATAGAAATGGTGAATCTTCTTAAGTTCAAAGAAAAAGCGGAGTACGAAGATGGAAGGGAAACAGATCTTTCTGGAGAGGAAGCATATGCAATTTATGGCCTAGAAGTAATGGAACATTTAAAAAAAGTTGGTGCCGAATCGGTTTTTTTTGGCAAAGTCGAACGCCTAATGCTTGGGGAAGTAGAAGAGTTATGGGATATGGTGGCTATCGCTAGATATCCATCCAGAAAGGCAATGTTGAAAATGATCACAGATCCAGATTACATAGAAAGTGCTAAACATAGATCTGCAGGATTAAAGGGACAATTAAATATAGAGACCAAAACAGGTAATAGTTAATTTGGAGCCTTTAACTTTAATAGGTGCACCTCCGTCACCCTATACTAGAAAAATGATTGCCTTAATGAGGTATCGTCACATTCCCTATAATATTATTTGGGGAGATCCACAAAGTTTGCTTTCAGGCGAGTTCAAAAATCTTGGCATTGATCCACCTAAACCTGTTTTGCTTCCAACTTTTATACTTCCGGATGAAAAGGGAATTCTAAAAGCAGAGACAGACTCAACTCCATTAATTAGAAGATTTGAAAGCGAGTACGAAGATAGAAAATGTCTTCCAGGAGATCCTGCCTTAAATTTTTTAAATTTCCTTTTGGAAGATTTCGCTGATGAATGGGTTACTAAGTTTATGTTTCATTATCGTTGGCATTTCGACGAAGACGCTGATAATGCCGGTACTTTGTTGCCTCTAGCTCAGACAACTAATCTGCCTGACGAAATTCATCAATCAGCAAAAAAATATATTTCTGAAAGACAAATTGAGCGACTTAGAGTGGTTGGTTCCAATGATACAACGGCTCCAATTATTGAAGCTAGTTACAAAAGATTTTTGAGTATTTTAGAAAAACATTTTAAAAATTCTCCTTTCTTATTAGGACAAAGAGCAAGTTCAGCAGATTTTGGTCTTTATGGGCAATTGAGTCAGCTTATTGGCTTTGATCCTACGTCTAGAAAAATTGCCCATGATCTATCTCCTAGAACAGTAGCTTGGATCAATGTCATTGAAGACTTATCTGGATTGGAAATTTCTGAGGAGGGATGGACTAAATTAGAAGACTTGCCAGAAAGTATTTTTGACCTTCTCAACGAGGTAGGCCGAGGCTATGTACCGGCTCTTTTAACAAACAAAGCAGCACATGAAGAAGGTGAAAAAACATGGGAAGCTGAAATAGATGGCTGTCCTTGGGTTCAACAAACATTTCCCTATCAATCAAAATGCTTGAAATGGATAAACGAAGAATATCTAAAACTTGATGAAATGGATAGAAGCAGAATTGACAACGTGCTTAAAGACACAGGCTGTGAAAAATTATTTCTCTAATGAAATTAATCAATAATTTATTTCCAAAAGATGCTTCCTTATACAACGGGAGTAAAATAGCTTTTTATGGTTTTATTCTCTTTCTGGCTTTGATGACTTGGCGGGCAATCATACATATGTTCTTTTGGGAGACCGGACTGCATGACATTGCAAATGTAATTGTTCTTGAAGGAAAGCCTGATCCAATGATTCCTATCTATTTATTTTTTTCCTTGTGGGGTCTTCAACAAATCTTAACATGCCTCATTAGCTTAATAGTTCTATTGAAATATCAAGGCCTGATTCCCTTAATGATTTTGATTTTTGCGCTCGAATGGTGGATAAGAACTTTTTACAGTTTGATGGGAATGCCATCGATTATTGTTGGATATACTGATGGTGTTACACCAGGGGCAGTTGGAGCACCATTTGCAGGTGTTTTGCTTTTAATAATGTTAGCTCTGTCTCTGCGATCTAAAAATGCTTAAAAAAATCCTCTATATTTCAGGTACGCTTTTATTAATTGTCTCCATCGTCTGGGAATACAAGGTAAATATATTAATTTGGACCATTCCAACATTGATGAACATAGCTAATCCGGTTCAAGAAAATATTCCTACGAATTGGTCTACTGGGCCAAGCGAAATTCAAAAAAGAACAGACGAAAGACCAAACATAATCTTAATATTAGCTGATGACATGGGTTACAACGACATATCTCTGCATAATGGCGGAGCTGCAGATGGCTCTCTTAAGACACCAAACATTGATTCGTTAGCTCAAAGCGGAGCTTGGTTTTCTAGAGGCTATGCAGCTAATGCAACTTGCGCACCGTCAAGAGCTTCAATAATGTCAGGTAAATATCCAACAAGATTTGGATACGAATTTACTCCTGTTCCAGATGCATCAAGATTTATCGTTAGTTGGTTAGTTGAAGAAGATGATCCTGTTTTGAGAGCGAGAATCGATTCGGAGTTAGCGAATAGTCTGCCTAGTTTTATGGAAATGGGCATGCCAACAGAACAAATAACAATTGCTGAGGTTCTACGGGATGCTGGTTATTACACTGCTCACATTGGCAAATGGCATTTAGGACACGCCTACGGAATGGACCCCCAGAGTCAAGGATTTGAAGATTCCTTAACTTTGGCAGGAAGCAGTTATTTGCCGGAAAACGATCCTAAGGTGATAAATGCAAAATTTGATACGAATATAGACAGAATGGTTTGGACAAGTAGTCAATATGCAGCCAGGTTCAACGGCGGTGATCTTTTTAAACCTGACAAATATGTCACTGACTACTATACCGATGAAGCATTGAAAGTTATTGAAAAAAATCAAAATAGACCGTTTTTTTTATATTTAAGTCATTGGGCAATTCATAATCCCCTCCAAGCGTTGAGAAGTGATGTGGAGCAGATGACTCATATGCCTGATCATAACCTTCAAGTTTATTCTGGGATGATTGCTGCATTAGATAGAGGTGTTGGAAAAGTTATAGACAAACTTAAAGAGTTAAAAATTTATGGAAAAACTTTAATTATCTTTACAAGCGATAATGGAGGCGCAAATTATATTGAGTTAGAAGATATCAATAAGCCTTACCGAGGTTGGAAAATAAGTTTTTTTGAAGGCGGAATAAGAGTGCCATTTATATTTAGCTGGCCAAATGAAATAAGTTCAGATGTAAAAATAGATAGCGCGATACATCATTTTGATATCTTTTCTACGATTGCTTCTGCAGCAGGTATTAATACTGATAATTTAAATTTGGATGGAGTGAATCTATTGCCTTATATTAAAAAAGAAAATTTAGACAGACCTCATAAAACACTTTTTTGGCGCTCTGGAAATCATCAAGCTGTCTTGCATGAAAATTGGAAATATATAGTTAGCAAAAAAGAAAACTTTAGCTGGTTATTTGATACTGCTAATGATCCACTTGAAAAAAATAATTTAATTAAAAGTTACCCAGAGAAAGCGTTGCTAATGAAAGGGCTTTTGGCAGAACATAATTCCAAACAAAGCGAGCCTTTATTTCCTTCTGTCTTCGAAATGCCGATTTTAATTGATAAGTTTGAAGGTCAAGAATTTAAAAAGGGTGATGAATATATTTATTGGTCAAATTAATTTGTAATAAGTTTAAAAATTAAAGAAAATAGAAATATGTTATCCAATTTAATTGAAGTAATATTTAACCATTTAACTAATTGGGGAGTTTTTTGGTTTGGTTTTTTGTTTTTCGGGAGTATTTTTGGTGCAATATTGACTTTAATTTTCTCTGCATATGATTCAAAAACCTTAATTCTTGCGGGTTATTTTTTAGGAGCGATTTTCGGATTGATAGCTAATTATAAGGAATGGTCATGGATCAACTAGTAGAGCAAAAAAATTTGTTTCAAAATCATCAGGAAGAAAATTTAGATCTTTCTTTGGAAGCTGAGAAAAAAATAGCTAGGTCATTTATGGGCCGAATAGAATGGGAAATGATAGCCATTGGATTAACTCAATGCCTATTTTGGTTTGGTGTTTGGGCGATGGTCTTGAATGGTTTTATGCCTCTCTGGGCAGGATGTCTCACTTTGATAATTTCTACAACTTTTGCCTATTTGCCCTCACACGCTGGACAGCATGGCCATTTATCTGGAAACAAAAAACATTTAGATTGGTTAAATTTTTGGGTAGGTCAGATTTCTTTGATACCTCTAGCTCAATCGCATGAAATTTTAAAAATAACTCATCTAAAACATCATGCTCACACCAACGATCCAAATAATGATCCTGACTATAATCATACTCACACTAGCGGTTGGTTTAAATCGGCTTTAGCTGTGCACCTTCAAACTGGCACTAGAGACGAAAGATTAAATAACATGATCGAAAAGTGGACGGAGACAGATCCTGAATTTAAAGCCGCAAGCGAAAGAGGAGGAATGGTTCTAGTTGGTTTTTACATATTACAGATTGTTGCTGCAATTAATTTTCCTCTAGAAACTTTGCTTCTGTGGTGGCTTCCACGAAAACTGGCTACCTCATATTTGGGCGTAATATTTTCTCATATGCCCCATAAGGGTCTTCCAGTAGGAAGACACTCTGATACTAGATTTTGGTCGAATGGAATCGTTAGATTCTTCAATCACTCAATGCAAATACATGCCATGCATCACATGTATCCAAAAATTTGTCATCATGATGAGCCAAAAGCAATAGAAGCTTTAAGGCCTTTTATGGTTGCTAGAGGCATACCTGGAGCAGATAGAATACCAGAGAGAATTACGAACAATCCTCTTACAAAATTGAAAACAGTATAAAAATTAACTTGAGAAACTTAATTTTGGTAGATACTTCAATAAAGTAACTAAGACAATATTGAATATCGATTGAAAGATAAACAATTGCGTTACTATCAGCTCACTATTAACTAAATTTCCAAATAAGAAAAAAATAATCACAGCTGACGATCTTAAAATTTCTGGCAAGAAGCTCAATTCGTATTTTTCCATACTCATCAAAGCTATGGTCGAAGTAATCAAGAGAGTAATTGCAAAAACACTGGTGTCTTGAAAGGATTGGCTTGCAACTGAAGCAGTAACAGCCGCCGATAAAACCATAATGAAAAATAATTGAATCCAACTATAAATTTTTACTTCAAAAGAAGTTGAAGGATTGTAAGGCTCAAAATTATCCAAGTCATTTTTATAAATAGGATAATTTGTCTTTACGTCATCTGGTCGCCAGTTTGGCCTTGAAAACCAGACTCTTATTTTGTCTTTTATAGATTTAGTTCTGGTGGAGTCCTTAATCATTTCTGCAAATATGTCCAAATTGGCTTTGAAAGGATTCCAACTGCTTAAAGGCTTTGCAGTTCCATATATAGGTTTTAATTCATCCAGCTCTTCTTTATAAGTACCAAAGAGCCTATCCCATAAAATGAAGACGCCTCCGTAGTTGGCATCTACATAATGTTTGTTTTGAGCATGGTGAATTCTATGATTTGAAGGAGAAACAAAGACATATTCATACCAACCAAGTTTAGGAATGTGTTCTGTATGAACCCAAAATTGATAAACAAGATTTATTCCCGCTACTGTGACAAAAACTTCCGGAGGAATTCCAACTATAAAAATGGGTAAATAAAATATCCACTTCCAAAGAAAACCTGTACTTGTTTGTCTAAGCGCCGTTGATAAATTGAATTCTTCTCCATGATGATGAACCACATGAGTTGCCCATAATACTTTTACTTCATGATGCAACCGATGCATCCAGTAGTAACAAAAATCATATAAAAAGAATGCAAATATCCAAACCCATAAAGAGGAAGCAGAAAATAATTTTAGATTGTAGTATTGAGCAACGTAGGCAAAAGCTGCTCCTTGCAGGCCCAACCCAAGTAAAGGAATGTACCTACTAATAAGACCTAGACTTATACTTGTAAAAGAATCGTTTAAGCGGTAATTATTTTTGCCTGTAACTAAACCGTATACCAACTCAATAAAAATTAGCACAAAGAAAGCGGGTACGGCTAACGTTATAATTATTGAAGAATCGAATGAGCCAACTTTTTCCATGGAAGAATTTTAGTTTAAATATATGAAAACACAAAAATTTATTGCTTTTGACAAAAAGTTAACTAACCTTAGAACATGTCATTCACTTTGCAATTGGGCCAGAAAGCTCCAGAATTTAACCTAATTTCTACAAGCAATGAAAATGTTTCCATTACAAGCTTTGATTCTAAATTTTTAGTCATTTTTTTTACATGCAATCATTGTCCTTATGTTACCGGATCGGATGAGGTAACTAGACAAACTGCAAATAAATTCAGAGATAAAGACGTGAGCTTTATCGCTATCAACTCAAACAGCGCAAATACATATGAAGAAGACAGCTTTGAAAATATGATTTTGAGAATGGAAGAATTTAATTTTCCTTGGGTTTATTTACATGATGCCGATCAGGAAATTGCACTGAAATATGGAGCTCTCAAAACTCCGCACTTCTATGTTTTTAATGAACAAAGGAAATTGATCTATACCGGTAGGGGAGTGGATTCACCGTTAGATGCAAATAAAATTAAAATCAACAATCTTGAATTAGTTCTTGATGAGCTTACTTCAAATACATTAATATCTATTCCCATCACAAACCCAATTGGGTGTAGTTTAAAATGGGAAGGTAAGGATGCTCATTGGATGCCACCTGAGGCATGTGATCTTGTATAAATTTTAAGGAGTAGATATGACAGATTTAGCCACACTAACGAAGCAAGGAGATGTTTCAATAATTAAACTTGATGATGGAAAAGCCAATGCTTTTTCTCTGGACATGTTGGAGAGCCTCAATGCTTGTTTGGCTGAAGTACCAAGGGACTCAGGATCTTTGATAATCACTGGGAGAGAAGGCCTTTTTTCTGCTGGATTTGATTTAAAAACTCTTGCATCCGGAGACGTGGAAGCTGCACAAAAGATGGTTAAGCTTGGTTTCAATACACTCCTAGACTTATATTCATTTCCTAGACCTATCGTGGCTGCAATTTCTGGCCATGCCGTCGCACTTGGAATTTTTGTTGCTTGTTGTTGTGATTATAGGATTGGAATTGAAGGAAAGTTTATCTGCCAAGCCAATGAAGTTAGAAACAACATGGACATTCCTGTGCAGATTATGGAGATAGTTAAAGATAGACTTGATAAAAAGCATTTTTATAAAGCGATATATCATGCGGAAGTTTACCCAATGCACGAAGCCATTTCTGCTGGGTACATTGACGAAATTGTGCCTCCAGCAAACTTGATGGAAAAAGCTTTAGAAAAAGCTAAAGATTTAGCAACTTTAGGCCATCCTTACTATATGAACACCAAAAATGTGTATCAAGCCGATGTCGTTGCTAAAATTAAAGAAGGAATTGAAGGGGCGAGACCGCCAGGACAAACTGCTTAAATTATTTTTTTTCTAAAAGATAATGGTTAACAAACCATTCGTTACCATCATTAATTTTAAAAAATTCTTCGACGGTTAGAAAAAAAATTCGCCATCTTTGAAACCACAAATTTGCATCGTCGTAATGCTTTGCAAACATAGCTAAAGTTTCTTTTTTATTTTTATAGTGATTCGATAGCCAGTCTCTCGATGTAAGAGAATAATGTTTGCCGTTTACTTTCCAATCTTTTATGACAGTCATATCATTGGAAAAATAATTAAAGATATCTTGTGACGGCATTATTCCTCCTAAAAAGAAGAATTTAGTCATCCAGTCAGCATCACCGGAAATTTCATAAGGATACAAAAAATCTTTATGACAAAAAATATGAACAAATAGTTTGCCTTTTTCTGTAAGCATATTAGCTACTTTTGAAAGAAGCTTTTCGTAATTTCTCATATGCTCAAACATTTCTATTGAAACAATTCGATCAAATTTATCTTCTAGATTTAATTCGTTTATATCTACTTTTAAAGCAGTGATATTATTTAAGCCTCTTGATATTGCTTCGGTGGTAATAAAGTCTATCTGGTCTTGAGAATTGCTAATGGAAGTAAAAGAATTTTTAGGAAACCTTTCTGCAGCAAATAAACTAAAACTTCCCCAGCCACAGCCCAAGTCTAGAATCTTTTGACCATCACAAATTTCAGCTCTGCTGAGATAAAGCTCAAGCATTTTTTCTTCTGCTTCGACCAAGGTTTCTTTTTGAGTTTCATATAAACAACAGGAATATTTTAAATTCTTGCCCAACACCTTAGTAAAAAATGATGGTGGAACTTCGTAATGCTGTTCGTTAGCTTCAAGAGTTTGTTCGGCTATAGATCCTTCTTTGAAAGAAGCTGTAATATTTGATTTTTCAGACAACAAGGACTTATCTTCTAATCTACTCAAGCTAAGTTTTCTTATTGCAATTCTTAATAAGAAGTCTGGAATAAAGCCTTTTTCAGCTAACCATAATCCTAATCTCATCATTTTACTTTTAGTAAGTATTGCGAAACTTCTAATTGACCATTCAAGAAACCTCCTCTGCAGTATGCTAAATACATATCCCAAGTTCTTTTGAATTTTGCATCAAATCCCATTTCTTCTATATCACTCCAAGCGATCTGAAAATTTTCATACCAAGTTTCCAATGTTTTTGCATATGATTTTGCAAAATTAGTAGTTTTTATATTTTCTAAATCAAACTTTCTTGCTTCATCAACAAACAATTGATCTGATGCTAATTCTCCGCCTGGAAAAATATAAGTCTGAATAAAATCTGGCCATTTGTCATAACCTTCAAAGTAATCTTTAGTCATTGTTATTGTTTGAATGACAGCTTTAGCATTTGGTTTGAGGACATTTTGAATTTTTTGAAAATATGAATTCCAATACTCAGAACCAACTGCCTCAAACATTTCGATAGAGACGACAGCGTCAAATTCCCCCTCAAGCAATCTGTAATCAATTAATTCAATATCCGGAACTGTTTCTAAATTTTCGATCCTATCCTTAGCAAATTTGAATTGACTTGGCGAAATAGTTATACCTTTAACTAAATAGCCTTCCTTTGATGCATGTTCTAAAAAACCTCCCCAGCCACAACCTATTTCTAAGATACGAGATCCAACCGGAAGATCCAAGGTATCTAGAATTAATTGGTATTTAGCTTTTTGGGCTTCTTCAATTGTTTCATTTTGTTCTTTATAAAAGGCAGAAGAGTAGGTCATGGTTTTATCAAGCCACATAGAATAAAAATCATTTCCTAAGTCATAATGTGCTTCAATATTTTTTTTGCTTCCTGAAATTGAATTTTTATTTAGTCGGTGTTGAATTTTTGTGAAGATTCTCCCTAAAACTTTTCCGTCAACAATTGTACTTATTGAAGAATAGTTTTTAGTGAGAAATTCCATTAAAAATATTAAGTTTGAAGTTGACCAATAATTCTTGATATAACCTTCGGTGAAACCAAGACTGCCTCTGGTGAATAAAAGCCAAATACCTTTCCAAGAAGTAATAACCAAGTCTGCTTTTTCGGATCCTTCTCCAAGTTGAAGCATGGTTTTATTGGGAAAAGTGATTATTAAAAAACCAGATTCTAAATTAACAATCCTTTTCTCAAGCCATTTTTTAAAAAATTTAGTCAACATAACCCTTGCCGTTATGAGCGAACACCTTAACTTTTTTCATCCAAAGGAATAATGCTTGAAGGTGAATCCTAGCTAAAACTAGAGAAGAATTAATAAAAATTGAAAAGAAAATAAATAATTTATTTTGCCATGAAAAGTTTATTCTTTGCCCGGACAAATTAGATAAAATCTCAAGTTCTCCTTTAGGATTGTATTCATTGATCTTTATATCTAATGGATCACCAGAAATTTTAAATTGATAAAGTCCTTGTTTATCGGCAAAGGGCGATACATACATTTTTTTTTGAATTGGTATCCATTTTTTTCCATCAAGAATATTTAGTGAGTCATGGACGTAATAAATTTGCCTTTCATGAAAGGTATTTGTTACTTCAGCTACCATCATTAAATCATTTTCATTTTTTTTTAAAAACCAAAAACATACAGGGTTGAAAGTTTTGAGAAAATGAAAGTCAGGAGTCTTTAAAAGATTTATTTTTAGATTTTTCTTCGAGATATTATTTTCTTTAATGTATTTAAGAATATTATTTAAAATCTTTTTTGAATCGTCATTTTTTAAAAAAGAAAAATTAAAGAAAGTAGATTCAATATGATCGACCTTGTCTTCTTGAAAATCATAAATATTTTCTAGAAAGATACTTCGATAGGGATAGTCAAAACCATGTTTTTTTGATTTGACTCTTTTATGAGAAACAATTCCTTTAAAAAAATATTTTTTCATATATCTCTACTATTAATGAGCTCGCAGATTGCTTGTGAAGATTTTATGCCATCTTCATGAAAACCGTAACCCAAATAAGCACCCGTAAAATAAGTATTTTTTTCAGATTGGATTTCTTTAAATTTCTTTTGACCCCTTAGAGCTTTAAAATCAAATATTGGATGTTCGTATTCCATCTCGTTAAAGATTAAATTAGGTTTAGGAAAATCTCCTAAGGTGACAAAAATATTTTTGCTAGTATTAATTTTTTGAAGATTATTCATCCAGTAAGTAACGTATTCGTAATTTTCGTCCTTGTACACATTCCAAGAACACCATTGTTTTTTATCCTTTGGCATTAAACTTTCATCTCCATGCAAAATAGTTATATTTTTTTGATATTTGATTGAATCAATAGCATTTTTTTCTTTCTCATTTAAATCATCAATGCATTCCACTATCTGATTTGGGTGATTTGCCATTATCAGTAAATCGAATTCATATGATTCATCTTTATTCGAAATGAATATTTTATTGTCGGATCTATTAATTTTGACTTCTGAATTAAGCCTTACATCAAAGACTTTTAAATCCAATAATTTCTCAACGTAAGTATTACTTCCTCCCAAAACCGAATACCACTGCGGACGGTCATAAAGATTTAATAAACCATGATTATTCAAGAAATTATTCATTGATTCGGCTGGGTAGTTTCTTATCTCTTTGGAAGTGGAAGACCAAATTGCTGAAGTCATGGGAAGCAAGTAACTTTCAACAAAAAGATTAGAGAATTTAGAGGTTTTTAGCCACTTACCAATATTTTCTTTGCTTTTGAGATTTTTAGCTAAAAAATTAAATCTCACAATATCGATCAGTAGCTTTATTTTTTTTAAATTTGTTAGAAAAGAAAAATTAAAAAACTCTTTAGAATTCCAAATTAGGAATTTTGAATTTACTGAAAAAGACATCTCTGTTTGATATAAATCAATGTCAATTTCATTAAAAAATTCCATTAGATTTTTATAATTCTTATCATTAAGTACAATAAATCCTGAATCAACCTTTATTAAGTTTTCAAGTTCTAGTTGATGAGTATGGGTATGACCACCCAATCTGTCAGAGTTTTCAAAAATAGTTACTTCGTGATTTTTGCCTAAAAAGTAAGCGGCAGACAATCCACTAATTCCCGAGCCAATAACAGCAATTCGCATGAGACACATTTTAGGTCATTTATCTGTTTATATAAGGAATAAAAATAGAAGAGATTTATGTTTTTAATATATAATTCTTCGCCTTGGGGCTATAGCTCAGCTGGGAGAGCGCCTGATTTGCATTCAGGAGGTCCGCGGTTCGATCCCGCGTAGCTCCACCAATTCCTTACAAAAAAATAAACTTTGATATAAAAATTAAGGTAAGAAACCAGGCTCCAGAAGAAATTTTAGTTATTTCTCCATTGCCTACTTTTAAAACGACATAAGACAGAAATCCCAAAGCTATTCCATCTGCTATGGAAAAAGTTAGGGGAATCATCACAATAATGATTAGCGCAGGTAATAAGTCGACCAAATTTGACCAGTTTAATTTTTCCATTCCGCTCATCATTAAAATAGCCACATAAATTAAAGCTCCTGCAGTTGCATAAGCCGGAACAATTAGTGCTAGGGGAGAGAGAAATATTGCCAATAAAAAAAACAATCCTATGAAAACAGCAGTAAGACCGGTCCGTCCGCCTGCCTCTACACCGGCAGAACTTTCCACGTAACTTGTCACAGGAGAGCATCCCACAAGTGCACCTAAAAAACTTGCACTGCTGTCTGCTTTCAAAGCTTTATCGAAATTACTTGCATCTCCAGAATCATTAGTAAGATTTGCTCTGTCAGCTACTCCCAAAAGAGTTCCTGTTGTGTCAAAAAGATTAACAAATAAAAAAGACATGATAATGGTTATCATCGTCAAATCCAACGCACCTAAAATATCAAGTTTTAATAGGACTGGATCTATTGATGGCGGCATAGAAACTACGCCATTAAATTGAACTAAATCTAATAATAGGGCAGATAGCGTAACAGCAAGTACGCCTAATAAAATTGCACCTGGAATTTTTCTAATTGCTAAAACAGAAATCAAAATAAAACCTAAAGCAGCTAACAACGTTTCAATACTTGAAAAATCTCCTAATTTTAAAAAAGTCGCATCATTGCTAATAATAATGCCACCATTTTTGAGACCAATGAATCCAATGAAAAGTCCAACACCAGAACCCATTGCAATTCTTAAATTCAACGGAATACTTTCAATCATCCAACTTCTTAATCCTGTTATGCTCATTAAGAAAAATAAAACTCCAGCTAAAAAAACAGCTCCAAGAGCCACTTCCCATGCATAGCCCATTTCACCAACTACGGTAAAAGTAAAAAATGCGTTTAAACCCATTCCAGGAGCCAAGCCAACTGGCCAATTTGCGAACAATCCCATAAGAATGCAGGCCAGCGCAGCGGCAAGGCAGGTTCCTACAAAAACAGCTCCTTGGTCCATTCCGGTAAGCGACATTATTTGAGGATTGACAAAAATAATGTATGCCATAGTTATGAAAGAGGTGAATCCACCTAAAAATTCACTTTTTAAATTAGTTTTATTTTCTTTAAGCTTGAAAATATTCTCTAATAAGCTATTCATTTTCTTTCCAAGTATACCTTTTGTATTGAATCATTAAGGATTTCGATTATAAGATTTTTAAATAAAATATTTTGCACTTTCATTTAACAAAAAAATATTATTTTTTGCATAAAAACAGTGCATTTATGAAAAAATGAGTAAATTTTCTTTCGCAAATTGGATAATTAAACGTGACATAATTAAATTAGGAGAAAGTCTTCAAAACTAAAATTATGAAACAAATTAAACTAATTAAAAACTTAGCTTTTATAGCTATTTTATCAATCTTCACTCCTTCAATTCTGTCTCAAAGCGATGGTTTTTTTGAAGATGTAGTCGTAACCGCTGAAAAGAGAAACGAAAGTCTTCAAAGCGTTTCGCAAGCAGTAACTGCTTTAACATCTGCCGAAATAGAGACCAAGGGAATAGAATCAATCGTCGATTTAACTTCAATTGTTCCTGGCGTAACAGTTGCGAAAAACGAAGGTTATAAAACTATTATATCCATAAGAGGTATTGGTAATGAAACAAATCAAAATGCAATTGCTGCACCATCGGTTGCTTATCATATTGATGGCATATTTGTTGCCTCACCTTTTGCCCTTCAAACCGATTTTATAGGTATTGATCGGATAGAAGTTTTGAGAGGACCTCAAGGCACTTTATTCGGTCAGAACTCCACAGGTGGGGCTATAAATGTGATAACTAAAACACCTTCATTAACTGATTCTTCTAGTTCCGCTTCATTAACATTAGGGGAGTACGAACTTAATAAATTTACTGGTTATATGAGCGGGCCTATATCTGAGAATGCAGCTCTCAGTTTTTCTTTTATAAATACTAAAAGAGATGGATTTTCAACAAATTTATTTAATGGCCAAGATTTAGACGATGATGATAGTTATAGCATTAGAAATGATCTTTTCGTTGAACTTGATGATACTTCTTCTTTGAGATTTTTTGGACAATATGCCAACGTAGATAGTAATGGTTCTGCCATGAAAGGGATAGATGATACTACTGTTGGTGCAAGAAATTTAAGACAAGATACAGCCTCTAAATTAAAGCTTACTTCCTCCGTTATTGCGGGCATTTATGAGAAGGACTTAGGATTTGCAACTTTAAAAATTTCAGCAAGCACTCAAAGTGATGATATTTTTGTTGAAAGAGATAATGATCGACACGTATACGGAACACCTGCACCTTCAATACCAGGTGACAGCTTAAATACTCAAGCTGATACTTACACAAGAGCAGAATTTTTACCTGAAATTTCTGAAGTTGATTCGGAAACCTTTGAATTCAACTTGGTTTCCAATGAGCCAATTATGGATGGAAAGCTTGATTGGGCAGTTGGTGCTTTCTACATGAATCAGGATATAAAAAATATCATTAGAGAGTATTTAGATAAAGGTGCAAATACTATCCCAAGTAGTCCAGCGAACGTTATTATGTATGAGTGTGGTAGTGTTTATGCTTTAGCTGCTCCTAATTGTTTTGATCCAGCTACCGGAGATCCTTATGTAGCTGATTTAGGTTTTGTTACGGATGCTTTACCAACGAGGGAATCAAAATCAATTTACGCACAAACAACTTATAGCTTTGATGAATCTTTAAGGCTTATTTCAGGTTTTAGATGGACCGAAGATATTTTTGAATCTCTCGTTTCAAATTTTTATGGCGCTGAAACGCCGCCTTTATTAACAAATAAAGATCTAGATAATGACGAAGTAACTGGAAAGATTACGTTGGAGTATGATGTAGATTCGGATACTATGGTTTACTTGTCTCAAACAAGGGGTTTTAAACCTGGCGGCTCCAATTTAACTTTTGGCCGAACAAAAGCAGGAGATGCTTCAAGAAATGCATTTATGGTCTCCATTAATCAGGGTTTCTTATCAGCGGATCTTATAGATCCAATGGTATTGCCAACCTATGGACCTGAAATTCTAGATGCTACGGAAATAGGAATCAAAACAGATTTTCTTGATGGCCGCGCTAGAGCAAACATTGCTATTTTTGATTATTCTTATGAAGATCTCCAAATTCAGGCAACAGATCCAGATATATATAGAGGTGGAGTTGTAAATTTACCCGAATCGGAAGTTCAAGGACTTGAAATTGAATTTACGGCTTCATTATCTGATTCTCTAATTTTAGATGCTAATTTAGCTTTTCTTGATACCGAAATAACTAAATCGTATATGTATCTTGATAATGTCTTAGCTCAGCAATATACTTTTGGATTTGAGACAGAAAGAGAAGCTGCGGCTCAAGATATAATCGGAAATGAGCTTCCTAAATCTCCTAAATTTACTGCCGATGTAAGTTTAATCTATACAGCAGACCTTTCTTCCGGAGATGTCTTCAACTCTGCAATACAATTTGTCAAAAGAGGAAAATTTTTCCAGAGAGTAGCTAATAATACAAAACACGGTGCTAACGATGTTGTTGATGGATATGATATTTTTAATATTAGGGCTGGAATTGATTATGCTAGCGGTTGGGGTTTTGACATCATGGTCACAAATGTCGGTGACGAAGATGGCATGAACTCAGCAATGACCGATGTATTTGGTGTGGGTGCAACTGGTAGAGAACTCATTCCACCAAGGCAAATTATGACAAAAATAAGTTATGATTTTTAATTGAAATCTTAGATTTTAATTAATTAAATAAATAGGCTTTTCCTTTATGATGCAATAAATAATGGAAAAGCTATTTATTAAAGCAAACGAATTATTAGAAGATTCCTTCAATCTCGCTTGGAAAATATACGAAAGTGGTTACAAACCTAACTATATTGTTGGTGTTTGGAGAGGCGGGGCTCCCGTTGGGATTGCCGTACAAGAATTTTTAAATGTGCTGGGTATTAAATCTGATCATATCGCAATAAGAACTTCTTATTACTCGGGAATAGATGAGCGAAAAGCTAACGTTCAAGTTTACGGTTTGAATTACATCATAAATAGAGTTAAGGCAGAGGATAAACTTTTAGTTGTCGACGATGTGCATGATACCGGTAATTCGATTAACCAAATAATCTTAGATCTCAGAGAAGCATGCAATAAGAATACTCCAGATATTAAGGTTGCAACTCCTTACTTTAAACCTAATAAAAACCAAACAGACAGAAAACCTGATTTTTTCATTCATAAAACCGATCAATGGCTTATATTTCCTCATGAACTTGAAGGATTAACTTTTGAAGATATAAAAGAAAACAAGCCCGAATTAAAAAATCTTATAGAGCAAATTAAATCTAAAATTTAGTTAGATTAAATGAATAAATTAAGCAGTCACCCGAGGCTGAGAATTCCAACTATAGAGTAAAGCGTAAAACCAAAAACCATTCATCAAAGGTTCAATAATGGCGTCAATGGCCGCTAAGCTCAAATCAACTCCGATTATAAAAAAGCTCCAAGAAGTAGCAATTAAAAAATGTCCGGTAGTATAAACCACAGCAAGAAGGGCAGGTTTAAGCTTATCGTGAGCGTATTTATGTAGCAAGAAGAACCAAAAGCCATTAATTATCGGCTCTATTATTGCGTCAGCTGATGCCAATAAAAAGCTTGTTTGAAATATAATTGCTGCACAAGCCCATGCAATAACTACATGTCCAACTGTATAGACAATTGAAAGACCAAAGCTGCTCAAAGAGTGAATTAAAGTATTCACTCTACTCAGTTTTATAACCAAACTTTTCATATTAAATATTTAAACATTTTGTAAAAAAGATACAAGATCAAAAAGGGTGCATTTAAAATAATTATTTAATTATTATTTAAAATTATTTAATAAATTTTAGATCTTAGAGAGCCTTTTTTTAAAAATTGAAATTAACTCTTCTACTTTCTTTAATCCCGTATAAGTTGGCCTTATGATGACTGCCAGCTCTCTATGGGGACCTGGTTCATCCAGTTTAGTTTTTACTAAATTAGGAATTGTATCTACAGCTTGGTTAATAGCTAATTTAGGTACCAATGTTTTTCCCATTTTTCCTGCAACCAATTGAATTAATGTGCTCATGGAGGAAGACTCCATAGCAAATCTTTTTTTAGGAGATATTTTGCATGCTGAAAGAATATGTTTTTTTAAACAATGCCCATCTTCAAGAAGAAGCAAATTTGTTGAGTCAATATTTTTAGCTTTTATCTTTTTTCCATAATGAGGAAGCTCATCTTTATGAGAAATTAAGTAAAGATTTTCTTCCCAAAACTTTAAGGCTAGCAAACCTTTCACATCAAACGGCAATGCCAAGATGGCCATATCAATTTCACCCTCCTTAACTTTATTCACTAATTGATTTGACTGAGCTTCTATAATTTTTAAATTTAAATTTGGAAATCTTTTATTTAACTCTGGCAGCACCAAGGGAAGAAAGTAAGGACCTACAGTAGGAATAATTCCTAGTGAAATAGAAGAGTTTGCAATTGAGTTACTTTCGCTTAGATTATAAATATCTTGCATTTGAATTTTAACTTCTTTTGCTTTTTTTAAAATTTTTTCTCCAGATTTTGTAACTATTACTTTTTTGTTATCTCTCTCAAAAATTTGGGTCCCTAGTTGTATTTCCATCTCGTTAATTGCATTACTTAAAGTAGAAGGTGAAACAAAACATTCGTCTGCTGCCTTTTTAAAATGCAGATTTTTTTGAACGCTTAATGCGTAATTTATTTGTTTGAGAGTAATCATTTGATGTTCATTATAATCGAATATAAAATTCATTTTAAGTATATTTAGTAAATATAAAAAGAATGCTAAATTTTATTTAAATAAATAATTTGGAGTTATAAATGGAAGATAAATCTGAAGGAAAATGTCCAGTAATGCATGGTGCTATGACAAGAAACAGCACTTCTGGTACTGCTAATCAGGATTGGTGGCCAGACCAACTAAACTTAAATATTCTTCATCAGCATGACAAAAAATCAAATCCAATGGGAGAGGATTTTGACTATAGAGCTGAGTTTGAAAAGATAGATTATGCAGCTTTAAAAAAAGATTTGAACGATCTAATGACTGATTCACAAGATTGGTGGCCTGCTGATTACGGGCATTATGGTCCTTTCTTTATAAGACTAACTTGGCACGCGGCCGGAACTTATAGAAGTACCGATGGCAGAGGCGGCGGCGGAACAGGCGCACAAAGATTTGCTCCATTAAATAGCTGGCCAGACAACGGTAACCTAGATAAAGCAAGAAGATTGCTTTGGCCTATTAAAGAAAAATATGGAAATAAAATTAGTTGGGCCGACCTATTAATCCTGGCGGGTAACGTTGCAATTGAATCGATGGGCGGTAAGACTTTTGGTTTTAGCGGCGGCAGACCTGATATTTGGGCACCTGAAGAAGACATCTTATGGGGTGTGGAAGACGAATGGTTGGAAAATAGACGTTATCAAGGGGAAAGAGAGTTAGACAACCCATTGGCAGCAGTTCAAATGGGGTTAATTTATGTCAATCCTCAAGGGCCCGATGCTAATCCTGATCCTTTAGCGAGTGCTCATGACATAAGAGAGACTTTTGGCAGAATGGCTATGAATGATTATGAAACAGTGGCTTTAGTGGCCGGAGGACATACTTTTGGTAAATGTCATGGAGCAGGAGATGCTGATCTTGTTCAAGTAGAGCCAGAAGGAGCTCCCATTGAGCAAATGGGTTTTGGTTGGGCCAACAAATTTGGACTTGGTCAAGGTTCGGATACTATCACTAGTGGACTAGAGGGAGCATGGACCGCAAATCCAACTGTTTGGGATAATGGTTACTTTGATCTCCTTTTTAAATATGAATGGAAATTAGGAAAAAGTCCTGCTGGAGCTCATCAGTGGTATGCAGTAGATCAAAAAGAAGAAGACATGGCACCTGATGCTCATGATCCTTCAAAAAAAGTACCGACAATGATGGCTACAACTGATATTGCTCTAAGAGAAGATCCTAGTTATAAAAAAATATCAAAAAGGTTTCATGAAAATCCTGAAGAATTCGCGGATGCTTTTGCAGAAGCTTGGTTTAAGCTTCTCCATAGAGATATGGGTCCAAAAACAAGATATATGGGCCCTGAAGTTCCTAAAGAAGAATTGATTTGGATGGATCCGGTTCCTGCCGGAAACGCGAACTTCGATATAGATTCCGCTAGGGAAAAGATTTTATCAAGCGATTTAACAATCCAAGAAATGGTTGAAACTGCTTGGGCTAGTGCTTTTACGTACAGAGGTTCTGACATGAGAGGGGGTGCAAATGGAGCAAGAATTCGTTTAGCCCCGCAAAAAGATTGGGAAGTCAATAAACCACAGCAACTTTCAAAAGTACTTGATGTTTATGAATCTATTGCAAAGGATACTGATGCATCAATCGCTGATCTTATTGTTCTAGGAGGTAATTTAGGAATTGAAAAAGCTTGTGGTTCCGAAGTTCCTTTTACGCCTGGAAGAGGAGATGCTACTCAAGAGCAAACAGATCCAGAATCCTTCGAGTATCTCGAGCCTATGTCGGATGCTTTTAGGAATTATCATAGAACGGGATTATCTGTTAGCGCGGAAGAAATTATGCTCGATAAATCCCAGCTTTTGGGGCTTACGGCTCCTGAGATGACAGTATTGTTGGGAGGTATGCGTTCTCTCGGTATAACGTCAAGTGACTATGGATTACTTTCTGATAGTCCAGACGAATTGACCAACGATTACTTTAAAACGTTGTTAGATATGAGAGTTCAGTGGAAACCTAACGGAACTGGAAACTCTTACGAGGCTCTAGATAGAGTAACTGGTGAGAAAAAAAGAACAGCTTCCAGAGCTGATCTGGTTTTTGGTTCTAATTCTCAATTGAGGGCTTTAGTTGAGGTTTATGCTCAAGACGACAACAAAGATAAGTTTACTAGAGACTTTATTAGCGCTTGGAATAAAGTCATGAATCTTGATAGATTTGATATTTCCTAAGATTATCTATTAAATAGATAATTAGAAGGGAGATTAATAAGATGCACGATCTTGTTATAAGAAATGGTCTTATCGTTGATGGTTCAGGAAAGAAACCATTCATCGGTGATATAGCAATTGATAATGAAAACATATCATTAATCTCCAGTTCTATAAAAGAAAGAGGGAAAGAGGAGATTGATGCTGAAGGGAAGTTAGTTACGCCCGGATGGGTTGATATTCATACTCATTATGACGGACAAGTTTGTTGGGATCCTTATTTGACCCCATCGAGTTGGCATGGAGTTACGACTGCTGTCATGGGAAATTGTGGAGTAGGCTTTGCCCCAGTTAGACCAGGTGAAGAAAATTTTTTAATACAGTTAATGGAAGGAGTTGAGGATATTCCAGGATCAGCCTTGCATGAAGGAATAGAATGGGGGTGGGAAACTTTCCCAGAATTTTTAGATGCGATAGATAAAAAAGATTTCGTCATGGACCTTGGCTTCATGATCGGACATGGTCCTTTAAGAAGTTATGTTATGGGACACGATAGATGTCAGAATCAAGTCGATGCTTCTGATTTAGAAATAGATAAGATGTCTGAACTTGTAACGGAGGCTATCAATGCCGGGGCTTTAGGATTTAGCACCTCAAGAACTATTTTGCATAGAGACATTTACGGAAAATATGTTCCTGGAACTGAGGCTAGTTCTGAAGAGATGAGAGCGCTTGCTTTTGGTGTGGACAAGGCTGGCGAAGGAACTTTAGAAATAACTTCTGATTGGCTAGATGAAGAGATTGAGATGTCTTGGATGAAAGAATATGTGAAAAAAAGTAATTGTGGATTGACTTTTTTACAGACGAATGGAGATGCAGTTAAAACCATTTTATTTTCAGAAGAGCATTATTTGAAGGGCAAAAATATTCGACCCCAATTTCCTGGAAGAAATGTAGGCTTAATGTTTGGCTTTGAAAGTTCTCTTAATCCTTTTATGCAATATCCGACTTACAGAGAAATAGCTCATCTACCTCATGAGCAAAAATATGAAATCATGAAAGATCCTGATTTTAAAAATAGATTGTTGAGTCAAAAACCTGATCTTAAATCAGAAATAGATAAAAGACTTGCTGAACCCGATAATACTAAAACTAGAGAAGAGATTGAAAAAGATGCAGAACTTCTATCAAGTCTAACTACAAATTATAAGACTCAATTCATTTTAGGGACTCCTCCAAATTACGAACCTAAACAAGAAGACAGTATTGCTGCAATTTCCTCAAACAAAGGTATTTCCGAACTAGAAGTAATGTTTGATGAAATGATGAAGAATAATGGCACAAATTTAATTTACGCTGCTTTTACTCCATACGATGATTACAAACTTAATTTTGTAGAACGAGCTTATGGACTGAAATCTTCTGTTGCTGGGGGAAGTGACGGGGGAGCGCACTGTGGATTAATATGTGACGCAAGCATGCCAACGACTAACTTATCTCATTGGGCTAGAGATCGCGAAGCTGGAAAAAAGGTTCCTCTTGAAAAGTTAGTGAGGAAACAAACAAAAGATACAGCTGAAACTTTTGGATTATTTGATCGCGGCGAAATTAAGTCAGGAATGCTGGCCGACATTAATGTTATAGATTTTAAAAAATTAAATGTTAGTCACCCAAAAATGATCCATGATTTGCCTCTTGGAGGAAAGCGTTTGGTTCAGGATGCCACAGGATATGTTGCTACAATAAAGAGAGGTCAAATAGTGAGTGAAAATGGAAGAGCAACGGGCTCTCTTCCTGGAAATTTAATTAGAGGAAAGCAGACGTGTAAGGTTAAATCTGAAATCTCTAAAGTTTCTCTGTTTGACAGAACAGTAAGGTTAATTTTGATAAAATTAGCTCAAATGTATTGGAAATTTAATAAGAAAACAGTTAAATCAACTATTGTTTCCTCGTCTAGTTAGTACTTAACTAAAATGTTTGTTTTAGGTATAACGGGTGGCATAGGCTCAGGTAAAACTGCTGTCACAGATATTTTTTCTGAATTCAATATAGACGTTATAGATGCTGATATTGCTTCAAGGAAAGCGGTAGAAAAAGGATCTTCCTGCCTCAAAGAAATAGAAGATCATTTTGGAAGTGAAATGATTTTAGAGGACGGTAGCTTGGATAGGCAAAAACTTAGAGAAGTCATATTTGATAAAGAAGAAGAAAAAGACTGGCTGGAGAAATTATTACATCCTCAAATTTTAAAAATAATTAATAGCGAGCTAGCTGAATCAAAAACAATTTATACAATTCTTGTTTCTCCTCTATTATTTGAAACTGGACAAAATAAATTATGTTCTAGAACTTTATTAGTCGATGTCGAAGAACAATTACAAATTTCCAGAGCTTCTAAAAGAGACAATGTTTCAGAGGAACAAATCAAGAACATTATCGAAGCTCAAATGTCTAGATCAGATAAATTAGGTCTTGCGAACGATATAGTGACAAATAACGGCTCCCTAGAAGACCTAAAAAAAGAAATAATTTCTTTACATAATAATTATTTAAAATTGAGCAATAAAAAGTGAAATGTCAGCATTGTAAAAAAAAATTTCAGGTTAAAGATAAAAAATATTTACCATTTTGTTCTTCAAGATGTAAATCTTTAGATTTATCGAATTGGTTATCTGAAGTTAATAAGATTTCTGGTTCAGGAATTCCGGAACAAGATAAATTTTAAAAAAAGCAATTAATCCCTGAAATTCCTGTTCCACCATGATTAATAGACTCACTCAAGTCTTCTATTTTGACTCCGCCTAAAGCATAACTAATTCCATTAAAATTTTTAGCAAGTTCTCCAAATTTTTCCCAGCCAATTTCTTTATTGCCATGTTTATCTTTAAGAACTGGTGAAATCAATATGTAATCACATTTCAATTGATTAGCTTTTTCTACTTCATTTTGATTGTGACAGGAGGCGCCCAATAAAAAATTACATTCACGCTTTTCTTTATAATTCATTAGATCAATCGAAGTTAAATGAATATTTTTTTTATTGTTAATGTCATTTCTAGAATTATAGATAACAATTGAATTACTTTTCTTAGATGAGTTTTCTATTTCTTCTAATAAGTCTTGAGTATAAAAAGCCTCGTCTAATCTAATAATTAAGGCTTTTTTTACACCTTCAAAAAAATTTTCAACCTTTTTAAGAAAATCTTCTTTTGGATGAAGAGGCGTTATACCAATGTACTTAACTTCGGTAATCACTATTTATTGATATATATTCTTTCGAAAGATCAGAGCCTAAAACAGTAAATGAGTTTTTAGATTTTCCGATTGATAATTCCAAATTAATTTTTCTTTTTTTAAATTCTCTTTGCCCTAAATTTTCCTTATAATTTTTGGATAAATTTCCATTTTTTAGAACAAAATGTTTCCCAATTTTAAGGGACAAATTTTCGATCTCAAACTCATCAACCTCTGCATTTCCAGCAGCTGCAATTATTCTCCCCCAATTAGGATCCTCGCCGTAAGCTGCAGTTTTAACTAAAGGTGAGTTAGCTATCTTCATCGCAACTTTTCTACAATTAGCTTCAGAAGATAACCCTGTAACTTTTATGTTAAGTAATTTTGTTGATCCTTCGCCATCTAACACTAGCTTTTCAGACAATTTGCTAAAAACTGAAAAAATATCCTTTTCTATTTTTTTAGAATAATTATTATAATTAATTTTGTTCGAGCCAGTTGCAATAAGAATACTAGAATCACTAGGCGATTGATCGCCATCAATAGAAATAGCGTTTAAGGTCTTATCACAAATCCTTTTGTGTAATTTTCTCAAAGTAAGCTCTGGAATCTTCAAATCTGTAAAAACGTAGCTAAGCGTAGTAGCCATGTTTGGTTCTATCATTCCAACACCTTTTGCGATGCCGACTATGTGATACTTTTTGGAACCCGCTTTAAAAGAAAGTTTAATTATTTTACTCTTCGTATCTGTGGTCATAATGGCTTTTGCAAAATCATCCCATGAATTTTTACTCAAATTGTTAAAACATTTGTTGAAAGCCGAAGAAAGTTGCTTTACATCTAAAAGTTGTCCAACGACACCTGTTGAGAAAGGTAATATTTGGGTAGCTGAAATATTAGTTAAATTAGATATTTCTTTAATAAGTTTTTTTGCATCAGAAACTCCCTTTTTTCCTGTGGCTGCATTCGCATTACCTGCATTTATTGCCAGCATCTTTTTGCCTTTCATTTTCGTTTCAAGTTGATTTAGGCATATTTGAACAGAAGCGGATTTAAATTTGTTTGAAGTGAATAAACCTGAAATCTTTGCAGCAGAATTCAATTCAACTAACGTAGTATCTAAGCGATGCCCATAAGTTGTTTTTGTTGAAGCACAACCTATTTTTATTTGCTCTATCATTTTCTTTTTTTTCGATTTGCTTTGGCTTGCATTCTTCTTAACTTTCTATTTCCTTCTAAAGTTGAAGGCTTTTCAGCGACTTTTTGACTTTCTAATTCTTTTGTATCAAATAATGATGGGGTGTCAGGACGCTGAGAAACCATTTTTTTCGATTCAGGTTGAGACAAATTATTTTCGTTAGAAGAAATCGTTATTTTTGATAAGTATCTTATTGATTCAAATTTAATATTTTCTAATAACCCCTGAAACATTTCGAAAGATTCTCGTTTGTATTCTAATCTAGGGTCTTTACCCGCATAACTTCTAAAACCAATATTTTGCCTTAACTGTTCCAAAGAATTGATATGATTTTTCCAAGATTGGTCTATAACCTGCAAGACTATTTGCTTTTCTACCTCACTAAAAATATCTTTATGTAAATCTGATTTCTCATCATATTTTTTTTGCAAGGATATAATTATTTCTTCATTTGATTTTTCTAAATCTAATTCTTCATTATCTAAAATATCTTTAACAGCGATTCTTAAATCGTATTCATTTTCTAAAACCTCTTCGAAGTCTTTAATTTTCCAATTAGATTCAATTTCATATTCTGGTATAAATTTTTGAAACAGATTAGACATAACATCTACTCTCATAGTTCTTACAAGTTCAGATATGTTGTCTTCTTGCAATATTTCTTTTCTTTGCTCATATATTACTTTTCTTTGTTCGTTCAGCACATCATCAAATTCAAGAATCCTTTTTCTAATATCAAAATTTCTTCCCTCAACTCTTCTTTGAGCTCTTTCTATAGCATTTGTTAGCATTCGATGCTCAATTGCCTCTCCTGGTTGCATTCCACCAATGGATTTCATTAAATTTTTCATTCTATCGGGTGCAAAAATTTGCATCAAAGGATCTTCTAGAGATAAAAAAAATTGAGTAGAACCAGGATCGCCTTGACGTGCGCACCTACCTCTTAGCTGGTTATCAATTCTCCTAGACTCATGTCTTTCAGTGCCAATGACATGTAAGCCCCCTGTATTTAAAACTTGATTTTTATTTTCTAAATTCTCTGGGAGTCCTCCTAATACTATATCGGTTCCTCTCCCAGCCATATTTGTTGCAATCGTTACGGATCCTGATCTGCCGGCTTGGGCAATTATGTCTGCTTCTTGTTCATTTTGTCGGGCATTTAATACTCTGTGGTCTATTTTCTTTTCTTTTAATTTTTGTGAAATTAATTCAGAGGTTTCTACTGATATTGTTCCGACCAAGATAGGATTACCTTGTTTATTAACTTCAATTATATTTTCAACGATTGCGTTATATTTCTCTTCAAGAGTCAAAAAGATTTTGTCTTCTCCATCAACCCTAATCATAGAAAGATTAGTAGGAATTGCCACAGTTTCTAAACCATAAATTTCTTCAAATTCAGCTGCTTCAGTTTTTGCTGTACCTGTCATGCCAGAAAGAACTTCGAACGATCTAAAGAAATTCTGAAAAGTTGTTGAAGCAAGAGTTTGACTCTCAACTTGAATTTGAAGACCTTCTTTCATTTCTAAAGCCTGATGAACTCCACCGGATAGCCTTCTACCTGGCATCGCTCTTCCAGTATTAGTATCAATAAGTACAATTTTTTTATCATTTACTAAATAGTCTATGTTCTTTTGAAAAAGTAGGTTTGCTCTCAAAATTGAGGTGAGCATATCTAAATGTTTTAAATTTTCTGTGGCATATAGAGTATCCGTAGTAGCGATGATTCCACTTTCTTTAAGATTTTTTTCAATTTTTTCATGACCTTGATTTGAAAATTCTATTGAATTAGAAGCAAGGTCAATTTGGTAATCGCCTTTCTTTTCAACTTCTCCAGTTTCTGGATCTATGATTTCTTCTTTTAGAGAAGGAATGATTTTTCTTAGCTCTCTGTATAAAGAAGAATTATCCTCAGCAACACCGCTGATAATTAGAGGGGTCCTGGCCTCATCAATTAAAATAGAATCAACCTCGTCAACTACTGCAAAGTAAGGATCTCTCATAGCTTGATGTTCTTTTTTTAAAATCATGTTATCTCTTAGAAAATCAAAACCAATTTCATTATTTGTTACATATACAACGTCATTTGAGTAAGCATCTTTTCTTGAAATTTGGTCTAAATCAGATAGAACGTAACCTACGGTCATATTTAATTTCTCATAGATTGGACGCATCCATAAAGCATCTCTTTTAGCAAGATATTCATTTGCAGTAATTACTAAAGTACTTTTTTCAGTTAAAGCATTTAAGTAGCAGGGAAGAGTGGCAACCAAAGTTTTACCTTCACCAGTTGCCATTTCAGCGATTTTTCCATCATTAAGAATTATTCCACCCAATAATTGGCAATCATAATGTCTCAGACCTATAGATCTTTTGCTTGCTTCCCTAACAGCGGCAAATGCCTCGGGTAAAATACTCTCTAAAGAATTTCCTTCTGATAGAGATGTCTTAAATAAATTAGTTTTAGATTTTAACTCTTCATCAGACAAGACTTCGAATTCTTTTTCAAGACCATTTATTGTTGCAACAGTTTTTTCAGCATTCTTTAAAGCCTTTTTATCTTTATCGCCAAATACAAAGCTTAAAAATGACATGTTGTATTTTATAAAAATTATCCCGAACTAGGATCAATTATCGGTTCAATATATCTTATTTCAGGGGCATCACCGTCTGAAGATATTACTTCCCAAGCATCTGGCAATTCCAATAATCTGTTCAGTAGTAAATTGTTAAGTGAATGACCTGATTTGTAACCTTCAAATTCGGCTACGATGTTGTATTGAAGTAAATATAGATCTCCTATTACATCTAATATTTTATGTTTAACTAATTCCTCACTTGATCTGAGTCCTTCATCGTTTAATATTTCATCTTCTCCAATTACAACAGCATTTTTCTCACTACCACCTAAAGCAAGATTATTCTTTTTCATATAGTCAATATCACTAACAAAACCGTATGTTCTAGCTCTAGAAATTTCTTTTAAAAAAGTAGTTGAATTAAAATCAACCGTTGATGTGCTGTTATATTTTTTTTGTTTTTCGTTATCATAGACCAAGGCGTAAGTTACTTTAAATCCGTTGTAGGGAGCCAACTTTGCATATGCTCCATCAGGCGTTTCGACCTTGATTTCTTCTTTTATTTTTATGAATTTTTTTGGTTTAGATTGCTGTTTTATTCCTGCAGATTGAATCAAAAAAACAAATGGGCTCGCACTACCATCCATAATAGGCACTTCCATGTCATCAACCTCAACAATTACGTTGTCTATTCCTAAACCAGCAAATGCAGACATTAAATGTTCAATAGTTGCTATTTGGGTTTCTCCTTCCACTAAAGTAGTTGCTAAAGTAGTCGCTCCTACATTATCAACAATAGCTTTGATTTCAACTTGTGGATTTAAATCTATTCTTCTGAAGATAATTCCGGTGTCCTCATCTGCTGGAAATAAATTTAATTTTATTTGTCTTCCAGAGTGCAATCCTACACCGGTTGCGCTGATAGGATTAGTGAGTGTTCTTTGGACTAACATCTTTTATTATTTTAAGTTCTTTGTCTTTTCGCTTCAAATAGAATAACAGATGTTGCATTAGAGACGTTAAGGCTTTCCAATCTCGAATCAATAGGAATTTTAATTTGTCCATTGGCTTCATTTGCTAAAAATTTTTGAATTCCTTTTTCTTCTGAGCCAAATATTAAAGCTTTAGGGCCTTTAAAATCTACGTCAAAATAATTTTTATTGGCTTCACCCGAACATGCATAAACTTCAACAGAATAATTTTTTAATATTTTGACTGTATTTCGTAAATTGCTAACAACGATCACAGGAATTATTTCTGAAGCAGCTTTAGATACTTTCCTAACGGTAGGGGTGAGATGACAAGCTCTATCTTTAGGAATAATAACTGCATCAACACTAGCCCCAAGAGAACTTCTTAAAATAGATCCTAGATTTTGCGGATCTTGTATATGATCTAAAACAACTAAGAGAGGATCTTTTTTTCTCATAATATTGTTTTCTAAAAAGTTTATATCTTCCATTTCTCTTGGATAGAAATAAGCTTCAAACCTTTTAGTTTTATCAAAGGTTATTGCAGTAGAATTTTTTTCTGCAAGAGAAATAATATTCAGAATTCTTGAATCTTTAGATTCTCTTTTTACTATAATTCTTTCAATTTTTTTTGGGCTATTCTCCAAAAGAGTTTTGATAAAATTAATATCCTGGGTGTTTAATGATCTACTCATATTTAACGCAATGAAAGATTTACTCTTCCTTTGAAAGACTCAACAGACTCGATTTTTACCTTTAGAATATCTCCAACATAAAAACTTTTTTCATTTTTTGTTGATTTCATTGATATTGATGCTTCATCAAAGATTAGATAGTCCTTCTTGCTCAACTTACTTACATGAATAAAACCCTCAATATTCAATTCTAATATTTTTACAAAAATACCGAATTCAAATGCAGAAGTTATAGAGCCTTCAAAGTTTTTGCCAATATAATTTTCAGCACATTTACACTGTAAGTACTTAATTTCTTTTCTGCTGATTTTTTCTGCATTTCTATCTTTTATTGAAATATCTTCCGCAATATCAGTCACAGCATTAAGTGTGTAAGGGAAAGAATTACTTTTTATAAATTTTCTCTTTGAAGAACGAGAATTTATATTTTGAGATATTAGTTCTTTAAGGCATCTATGTACGACTAAGTCAGCATACCTTCTTATTGGAGATGTAAAGTGTGTATATTTATCTAAAGATAATGCGAAGTGAGAAGACAGTTTTGGATCATACTTTGCAAGAGACATGCTCCTTAAAATTTGAATCATTATAACTTCAAAAATTTTTTTTGTTTTTGCAGCTTTCATCCAAGAAATTAAATTCTCCCTTGTTTTATAGGAGTCCATGTTATTTTTGATTTGCCTACTTGTCAGAAAATTCTTTAGATTGATAATTTTAAGTGGGTCTGGCTTTTCATGTGATCTATATATCGAGGGAATTTTTGATTTACTAATCAATTCAGCAGCACAAACATTAGCAAGTATCATGCATTCTTCAACGAGTTGATGAGAATGATTTCTCTCTAGCGGCCTAAAATTCTTAATTTTTTGTTTGTCGTAAAAAGGATAATATTCTGGTAAATCAAAATCTATGGCATTTCTTTTTGATCTATTTGCTGAAAGGAGTCTATAAATTTTTTCTAAAGATCCTAAACTTATAGAAACTTCCTTAGGTAAAGCAGTTTTCTCTTTTTCAAATTGGGCCCCCAATTTTTCATATGTTAGCCTAGCCTTAGAATTAATAATTGAATTATAAAATCTAAAGTTTTTTAATTGGCCCTTATTATCTATTTCGATTTCACAAGTAAGCGTTAATTTATCTTCACCAGGCCTTAAAGAACAAAGATCGTTAGAAATTTTTTCAGGCAACATTGGGACAACCTTTCTTTTAAAATAAATTGACGTCCCTCTATTAAGTGCCTCCAAATCTAAGGCAGATTCAAAATCAACATATTCGGCAACATCTGCTATTGATACGAACAAAACGAAACCTGAATTTGTTTCTTTTGCAAAAAGAGCATCATCAAAATCTTTCGCAGATTTTCCATCGATAGTTACGAAAGGTAGATTCCTAAGATCTTCGCGGATATCACTGTTGTTATCTACAAAAGATGTATCAAGCCTATTTGTTTCTGAGATTACAGATTTAGGCCAATTTACTTCAATTTCCGAGCCCTCTAAGGCAACTTCAAAAGCCTCTTCAAAAGGATCTGATACTTTTTTAGACGAAATAATTTTTGCAGAAGGTTTATATTTTAAACTAGGTTGTTTAGTAATCTTTGCTTCACAAATGTCACCAATTTTTTTTGAGTTGGATATTTTTGAATCTACTAAAACATCAAGGTGATAAGAAGAATCAATAGAGGAAAGGTAATGTCTTTTTTTGTTGTAGTTAAGGACTCCTTTTATTGTTTTAGTATTCCTTTCAAGCACTTCAATTATTTTTGCTCTGTCCTTAAGTGTTATAGAACACTTTACTTTGTCATTTGGAAAAACCTTAAACATTTCTCTTTTTGGTAGGAAATATTTTTCATCATCTGATACCACTAAGATGCCTTTACCTGATTTATTGAGTTTAACTCGACCTATTAAGAATTCTTTTTTTGACATTTATAAAGAGTATAATTTTTGTTAAAGCAAAGTATTAATCATAAGAGTTAACTTAAGATAATAAATTATAGATTTATAATGAATAGTACACCCGATATTAGTGATAAGTTTCCTGATTTAAAATTTTTGAATATTCAATTTAAAAGTTTTGGTGCAATTAACTTTTTTTCTGGACAGATTGTTACTGCAATTTGTCCGGAAGACAATTCAAAAATAAAGAAAATATTAAATGAACCTGGAAATAAAAAGGTGTTAATTGTTGATGGACAGGCTAGTTTTAAAGTGGCACTGCTTGGAGATTTAATTGCTGATGCGGCAGTAAAGAACAATTGGTCAGGAGTAATTATAAATGGCTGCGTAAGAGATGTAGAGATTTTGAAAAACATTGATTTAGGTATATTAGCTATTGGAGCTGTCCCAAGAAAAAGTGAAAAGTTAGAAAGAGGTTCACTTGGGGAAGACATAAGGATAGGAGATATTCGGATTACTGATGGCAACTGGGTTTATGCTGATAAAAATGGCGTAATAATTTCGAAAAATGAACTGGAGTTGGATTGAATAAAATTAGCTTGCTTTTGATTCTTTCTGCTTTTTTCTACATTACAATTTCTATTTTTCAAATATCAGCGGTCGCCGATGCTATAAAACTAATTTTAATGATTGATAACACTTTCTTAGAGGGAATTATTTTTATCGTTTCGCTTTTTATAACTTTTACGCCTCTAGTAGGTCCTATATTAGGCATAATTGGAGCTGTTTTGGTTTGGGATTGGAACATCTTATTTGCCTTATTATTATTTTTTTGGCCTTACTTTTTTGGAGGAATTGCTTGGACCTTATTCAATAAAAAAAAAGCGAGAAAAAAAGAAGAAGAAAAATCTTTTGACGCTGAAGATGCTGAAATTATAGAAGAATGGAAAAAATAGCTAGATTAAACTTTTTCCAAAGTCCCACCCATTAACTCGTGAATCAATTGAACACCTTTTAAAGGTCTTATAAGAACTCTGAATTCAATAATTTTATTTTCTTTATTCCAAGAAATTAAATCAACACCATTTATTTTTATATTATTCAATTCCAACTCAAATTCAAGACATGCATTATTTTTATTTATAATTTCTTTGGTATAAGTAAAAGATTCGTCCCCAAAAACTAGAGCAGCAGCTGAAAGATATTTCAACGTAATCTCTTTTCCTTCCTGAGGTGTAAAAACTACAGGAGAATAAAAAATACAATCTTGATCAATAAGTGTAGATAGTTTTTCAGTATTTCCTGATTTAACTATTTCATGCCATTCTTTAATTAGGTTCATTACTCTTAAAATGGAGCTGGCGATTGGATTTGAACCAACGACCGCCTGATTACAAATCAGGAGCTCTACCAACTGAGCTACGCCAGCGAAAAATAAGATTATATAGTTATTTTTTTATCTTTAAAGACACTTCTCCAGAAGTTACTTTTTTCTTAAAGTTATCAACAAGTAAATTCAATGAACCATCTTCATTGACATCAAGAGCTATACAGTTGGATGATGAGAAATTCGATACCAGAACTTTCTTATTTTTCAATATATTGCGTTTATCAAAATCTTTTTTAAATGCCTTAAAACCTCTCTTTAAAAAATGATTCAAATTATTTGAAATTTCTGTAATTATTTTTGATATTAATTTATTTCTATCTATCTCTAGAAAAGGCTTCTCGATATGAAGAGAGGTCCATTCTTGATTAATAAATTCATTAGTTTTCATAAAAATATTAAGTCCAATACCAATTACTATTGATAACTTTTTATCCACCATCTTTGTTTCGATTAAAATTCCCCCAAATTTTTTATTTTTGAGATACAGATCATTCGGCCATTTTATTTTGGCCTTAATTTTATAAAGATCCTCTAAAGCATTACATATCATAAGAGCGATTAGAATACTAAACCCATCTAGTTCTGATATTTCTTTATTTAAAAGAGTTCCAATTGATAAATATATATTTTTCTTTTTAGGACTTTCCCAAACTTTTCCTGATCTTCCTTTTCCTCTTGTTTGCATTTCAGCAATGCAAATATTCAATTCATTAATGGCTTGTTTTTTATTTAATAAATACGAATTGGTTGAGTCGATCTGGTTGAAAATTTCTAGATTTACTTTTATTTTTTTATCAATATTTAAATAGGATAGAATATTTTCTCTATTTAGGTTCTTTTGATTGACATCTTTCATAGGTAGCAAGAGAATACTCCTCCCGATAGGAGGGGTTGGGGAGCGGTCAAACCCAGCTGACTGTAAATCAGCCGCTTCGGCTTCGCAGGTTCGAATCCTGCCCCCTCCACCATAATGTATTTTATTTTCACAATAATATAACTATAATTTTGTTGCATTTATTCTCAGAATTGAGTATAAACGCGAACGGAGTTTTGGGTCTAGGCTTGTTGATTTTAAACATTCATTTTTGTCTTGTATTCAATGTTCCAAACTTAGGAATGCTCATATAGCTCAGTCGGTAGAGCACTTCCTTGGTAAGGAAGAGGTCACCGGTTCAAATCCGGTTATGAGCTCCGTAGATTAAAATTTACAGTACAAATTAAAGAGGAAGATTAAATGTCTAAGGAAAAATTTGAAAGAACGAAACCACATTTAAATGTGGGTACTATTGGCCACGTAGATCATGGAAAAACTACGCTGACTGCAGCTTTGACGAAAGTTTGTGCTGAAGCTTATGGATCTGGAGAAGCAGTGGCATTTGATGGTATTGATAATGCTCCAGAAGAAAGAGAAAGAGGAATAACAATTGCAACTTCTCACGTCGAATATGATTCTCCTGCAAGACATTATGCGCATGTCGATTGTCCAGGACACGCGGATTATATTAAAAACATGATTACGGGTGCAGCTCAAATGGATGGAGCAATTCTCGTTGTAAATTGTGCAGATGGGCCTATGCCGCAAACTAGAGAACATATACTTTTAGCTAGACAGGTAGGAGTACCTTTCATAGTTGTTTACCTTAATAAAGCCGACCAAGTTGATGACGAAGAATTAATCATGCTTGTTGAAGAAGAAATTAGAGAATTACTAACCGAATATGATTTTCCTGGAGCAGATACACCAGTCATAGTTGGTTCAGCGCTTAAAGCTTTGGAAGGAGATACATCCGATCATGGAGTAGAATCTGTAAAAAAATTGGTTGAATCTATAGATTCGTATATACCAGAGCCAACCAGAGAAACCGATAAACCTTTTTTAATGCCAATTGAAGATATTTTTTCTATTCAAGGTAGAGGAACAGTTGTAACTGGAAGAATTGAAAGAGGAATGGTAAACGTAAATGATGAAATGGAAATTGTTGGAATTAAAGACACTGAAAAAACTGTTTGCACAGGTGTTGAGATGTTTAGGAAACTTCTAGACCAAGGAAGAGCAGGAGAAAATGTCGGTGTACTTTTAAGAGGAACTAAAAGAGAGGATGTAGAAAGAGGTCAAGTTCTTTCTGCTCCAGGTTCTATAAAACCACACACAAAATTTGAAGCTCAGGTATATGTGTTGAGTAAAGAAGAAGGAGGAAGACACACCCCTTTCTTCAAAGGTTATAGACCTCAGTTCTATGTTAGAACTACTGATGTTACTGGAGAAGTAACGCTTCCAGATGGAGTAGAGATGGTAATGCCAGGTGATGATATCGCGGTGACAGTAGAATTAATTTCACCTGTAGCGATGGAAGATGGCATGAAGTTTGCCATCAGAGAGGGTGGAAGAACAGTTGGAGCTGGAGTAGTTTCAAAAATTATAGAGTAGGCCAGTAGCTCAATTGGTAGAGCGGCGGTCTCCAAAACCGCAGGTTGGGGGTTCGATTCCCTCCTGGCCTGCCAGAGTTTGAAGGATTTATCTATGGCACAACAAAGTTCAAAAACATTTAATATACAAAGCAAGGTTCTTTGGGTCTTGGCATTGGGTTTAATATTTTTGGCCGTTTGGGCTAACTCTTTTTATAGTTATGTGGGTCTACTATATAGAGTGATAGGCGTAATACTTGTTTTGTCTGCTTCACTAGCAATTCTAAGATACACAGAATTTGGAAACCAAGCTTATATTTTAATCTCTCAATCATTTGTTGAGGTTAGAAAAGTCGTTTGGCCAAACAGAACCGAAACGACTCAAACAACTTTCATTGTAGCAGCAGCAGTTATTGCTGCCTCATTGATTTTATGGGGCTTGGATTCGTTATTTTCATTTTTAATGAAAGCAATTATAGGATAATAGATGTCTAAATCTTGGTATGTAGTTAATTCTTATTCTGGTTATGAAAACAAAGCCAAAGAACAGCTTTTAGAGAGAATTGAAAGAGAAAATCTTCATGAATTCTTTGGCGGCATTGAAGTTCCAACTCAAACAATTACAGAAATGAAAGCAGGAAAAGAAAAAATTACTGAAAAAAAGTTCTTCCCTGGCTACGTGCTTGTTCAAATGGAAATGAATGATGAAACTTGGCACTTGGTAAAAGAAACACCTAGAGTTTTAGGCTTTATTGGAGGAACTAAAAATAATCCCAAGCCTATTTCTGAAACTGAGGCTAATAAAATACTTCAACAGCAAGAAGAAGGAATTCAGCCTAGTTCTCATATAACTGCTTTTGAGCCAGGTGAAATGATTAGAGTCATAGATGGTCCATTTAACGATTTCAGTGGTGTTGTTGAGGAGATAGATCAGGAAAAAAGTAAGGTCAAAGTTGCAGTAATGATTTTTGGACGATCAACTCCAGTAGAATTGGATTTTACTCAAATCGAGAGAAGTTAATGGCTAAAAATAAAGAAATAATTACATACATTAAGTTGCAGGTACCGGCAGGCGCAGCTTCTCCTAGTCCTCCTGTTGGACCCGCTCTCGGGCAGCACGGAGTCAATTTAATGGACTTCTGTAATGCATTTAATGCACAAACTAACGAGTTGGAAAAAAATCTTCCTGTTCCAGTAGTAATAACTGTTTACGAAGACAGAAGTTTTGATTTCATAGTCAAAACAACCCCAGCTAGTGTTTTACTAAAAAAAGCAGCAGGTTTGAGTAAGGGAAGTGGTACACCAAATTCGGAAAAAGTTGGAAAAGTTACGAGAGCGCAATTAGAAGAAATAGCAACAGCAAAGATGAAAGATTTAAATGCAACTGATATGGATGCAGCTGTGAAAATTATTGAAGGTAGTGCTAGAAGCATGGGAATTGAGGTTAGTTAAAATGGAATCAAAAGATAAGAAATTTTTAATCGACGAAGCTGTAAAAATTATAACTGATGAGGCCTCAAAGAAATTTGTGGAAGCAATTGATGTTGCGGTAAATCTTGGTATTGATCCAGTAAAATCCGACCAAGCAGTCAGAGGAGCAACGAATCTTCCCCACGGAAATGGAAAAACTTATAAAGTTGCAGTTTTTGCTGAAGGCGATGAAGCAAAAGAAGCAAAAGATGCTGGAGCTGATCAAGTTGGAATGGAAGATCTTGCAGAAGATATGAAAAAAGGAAATATTGATTTTGATGTAATCATTGCTACTCCAGAAACTATGAAAGTTGTAAGTCCTTTAGGTCAGATTTTGGGTCCTAAAGGTTTGATGCCTAACCCTAAATCAGAAACAGTTACAAAAGATGTATCTACTGCAGTAAAGAATTCTAAAGCAGGACAAATTAGGTATAAATCAGATAAGCAAGGTATAATACATTCTCGTATTGGTCAGGTTGGATATACAGATAAACAATTAGAAGAAAATTTAGTTACTTTTTTGGCAGATGTTAAAAAAGCTAAACCTCCTTCTGCAAAAGGAGTTTATATTTCTAAGGTTTCCATTTCATCCACGATGGGCAAGGGTTTAGAACTTGATATGTCTGCCTTAAGTTTTTGAGAACGATTTTGATAGTTTTAAAAAGATTTTTGGGCTATTGCGATTCTATTGCAATTGTCGAAGACCGTAGGTGTTTAAATATTAAACTTAATTTCCTACGCAGATGGTTCTTAGCACAAACTTCGGTTTAGCTAAGGTTTTTTATTTCTCAAATATAGAGAGATTAATAAATGTCAAACTTAGACGAAAAGAAAGTACAAGTAGATGCATTGAAGCAAATTGCGGAACAAGCGTTTTCTGCTATAGCTGTTGATTATAGAGGTACTGATGTACCCAAATTAACAAACTTTAGAAGAGACGCGAAAGGACAATCTGTACATGTAAAAATCATCAAAAATACTTTAGCGAAAAAAGCTTTAGAAGATACAAAATTTGATTCTTTAAGTGAGGTACTTACAGGTCCTACACTATTAGCTTTTTCATTGGAAGATTATCAAAGCGCAGCAAAATTAATTAAAGATTTTTCTGCGAACGAGGAGTCTTTCGAAGTAAAAGGCTTGTCAATTGGTGAAGGGTTTTTATCAGCAGAAGAATTGAATAGTTTGGCTTCACTTCCCTCAAAGGAAGAAGCCATTTCTATGTTACTTGGGTTATTAAATGCGCCAGTTCAAAAATTAGCGAGCACACTAAACGAAGTGCCTTCTAGTTTTGTTAGAGCATTAGCAGCATTTGGTGAAAGTAAGTCTTAAGTTTGGATTGAATAGGAGTTAAAAATGGCTTTATCAAAAGAAGAAATTTTAGATGCTATTTCAGAAATGAGTGTTATGGATGTCGTTGACTTAGTAAAACTCATGGAAGAAAAGTTTGGAGTTACTGCTGCTGCACCTGTTGCAGCCGCCGCTGCTCCAGCAGCTGGAGGCGAAGCCGAAGCTGCAGAAGAACAAAGCGAGTTTGAAATTTTCTTAGCCGATGTTGGTGATAAAAAGATTGACGTTATTAAAGCAGTCAGAACAATCACAGGACTTGGCTTGAAAGAAGCGAAAGCGATCGTTGACGGAGCTCCGGCATCTGTCAAAGAAGGAGCTAATAAAGAGGAGGCAGAAACTGCTAAATCTCAATTAGAAGAAGCTGGCGCGTCAGTAGAACTTAAGTAATTAAAATAAATTTATAGAGTATTTATGGCTGAAAATTATTCCTTTGCAGAGAAAAAAAGAATTAGAAAAAGTTTTGAAAAAATTTCTAGCGTTATGTCACTTCCTGACATACTTGAAGTGCAAACAAATTCATATAAGCATTTTCTGCAAAGTGCCGTAAATAAAGATAAAAGGTTAGATCAAGGTTTAGAGCATGTTTTTAAATCTATTTTTCCAATAGTAAGCGTTTCAGGTAATGCGAAAATAGATTATCTTGGCTATGAGCTAGGAGAACCTGAGTTTGACGTATTTGAATGCCTTCCTAGGGGAAGAACCTATGAAGCTCCACTAAATATATGGTGTCGAATAACTTTTATCGACAAATCGACAGGCGAAGAAAATCTAAAAAGCGCAAAAGACGAAAGAGTTTATATGGGCACGATGCCATTAATGACGGAACATGGAACATTCGTTATTAACGGTACTGAAAGAGTTGTAGTTTCTCAGCTTCATAGATCTCCTGGATTAATATTTGATCACGATAAAGGTAAAACTCATTCATCTGGAAAACTTCTCTATTCATCTAGAGTAATTCCTTACAGAGGATCATGGTTAGATTTTGAATTTGATCATAAAGATCTTGTTTACATAAGAATTGATAGAAGAAGAAAGCTATATGCTTCTATACTATTAAAATCTTTAGGCCTAACTCCGCAAGAAATTCTAGATACTTTTTATGAGAATGAGTCTTACACTTTTAATAAAGACGGTAGTTACACATTACCTGTTAATACTCAGAAGCTTGTAGGAAGACTTGCTCCAGTAGACATAGTTTCTCCAAAAGATAAGAGTCTCATTATTGAACAAGGAAAAAGGATAACAGCAAGACATATTAGACAAATTGATTCCAATAAAATTAAGAACCTGAGTTTACCAAGAGAGGCTCTCTATGGGTTGGCTCTCTCTAAAGATTATATTAACGAAAGTTCAGGAGAAATTTTATTTAGTTGTAACTCACTTATTGACGAAGAGCTTCTAACTGCTATGGAAGAGGCAAAAATAAAAGTTATAAGCGTTCTTTATATAAATGAACTTGAGTCAGGCCCTTATATTTCTGATACTTTGAGAGCCGATACGACAGCTACAAATTTAGAAGCCTTAGCTGAAATATATAGGATGATGCGTCCAGGAGAGCCGCCAACAAAAGAAGCAGCCACTTTACTCTTTGAGAACTTATTTTTTAACCCTGAAAAATATGATCTTTCTGCAGTAGGGAGAATGAAGTTCAACAAAAGATTGGCTAGAGAAGAACTCATAGGTGAGGGAATTTTATGTAAAGAGGATATCCTCGAGGTTATGAAGACTTTGGTAGACATAAGAAACGGAAAACAAAATTGCGACGATATTGATCATTTGGGTAACAGAAGAATTAGATCCGTCGGAGAAATGGTAGCAAACCAAGTAAGAGTTGGTCTTTTGAGAGTTGAGAGAGCTGTAAGAGAAAGATTGAACGTAGCTGAGACTGAAGGTTTTGGGCCATCTGATTTGATAAACGCCAAGCCAGTTACTGCAGCTATCAACGAGTTTTTTGGATCCAGTCAGTTATCGCAATTCATGGATCAGAATAATCCTTTGTCTGAAGTAACGCACAAAAGAAGAGTTTCAGCTTTAGGGCCCGGTGGTTTAACTAGAGAAAGAGCAGGTTTCGAAGTAAGAGATGTGCATCCTACTCATTACGGAAGAGTTTGTCCTATAGAGACACCGGAAGGACCAAATATCGGATTAATAAATTCTCTATCTGTTTATTCTAAAGTAAATGAATATGGTTTTATCGAAACTCCATATAGAGAAGTTAAAAACGGAAAAGTCACTGAAGATATTAAATTTGTTTCTGCAATCGAAGAGGGAGAGTTTGTAATTGCTCAGGCTAGTGCAAAGATAGATAAAAATAATAAATTTACTGAAGAACTTGTTCCAGTCAGATATAGAAATGAATTTGAGCTAATGAATCCTTCAAGAGTTGACTTGATGGACGTTTCGCCTCAACAAGTTGTTTCTATAGCTGCTGCTTTGATTCCTTTTTTAGAGCATGACGATGCAAATAGAGCTCTGATGGGTTCGAATATGATGAGACAGGCAGTCCCTACATTGTCAACTGAAACTCCACTGGTAGGAACAGGTATGGAAAGAACAGTTGCCAGATTTTCTGGAGATTGTGTAATCGCTCAAAATACTGGAACTATCGAAAAGGTAGATTCTGGTAAAATCGTAGTCAGAAAAAATCTTAAAGAAATAAGTGGTTCTGGTTCGGCAGTAGATATTTATAACCTTGTTAAATACACGAGATCAAACCAAAACACTTGCATAAATCAAAGGCCAATTGTTAAAGAGGGAGATAAAGTTTCTAAGGGAGACATTCTTGCTGACGGTTCTTCAATTGATCTAGGAGAATTAGCCCTGGGTCAAAATATTAAAATTGCTTTCATGCCTTGGCATGGCTATAACTATGAAGATTCAATTCTTATTTCTGATAGATTAGTTCAAGAAGATAAGCTTACGAGTGTTCATATTCAAGAATTGACATGTACGTCTAGAGATACAAAATTAGGTCCAGATGAAATAACTGGAGATATTCCAAATGTCGGAGATTCAGCTTTATCTAAATTAGATGAGTGTGGAATTGTTCATATTGGGGCCGAAGTAAACGCTGGAGATATTCTTGTTGGAAAAGTAACTCCTAAAGGGGAAACTCAGCTTTCTCCAGAAGAAAAGCTTCTGAGAGCGATCTTTGGAGAAAAAGCGTCGGATGTTAAAGATACATCTTTGAGAGTTCCTTCTGGAGCAGATGGAACTGTAATTGATGTTCAAATATTTACTAGAGAAGGGCTTGAAAAAAATTCAAGAGCAAGCGTTATTGAATCAGTTTCTTTATCAGAAATTCAAAAAGATATTGATCAAGAATTCGAGATCGTTTCTTCAGCAACTTTGAATTCTTTGAAATCAGAATTATTAGGTAAAAAAGTCATTAGCGGTAGAGGACTTTCAAAAGGCGATGCTTTAGACGAAGAATTCTTATCGAATTTGGCTCCTTCAGAATGGTTCAAGTTAAGAATGAAAGATGAGTCTTTGAATGATTCAATAAAAGAAGCTAAAGATAAATTAAAAGCTTATGAAAGTGTTTTAAAAAGCAGATTTGAAGATAAAAAGAAGAAAATTGTATCTGGTGATGATTTGCCTCCAGGAGTCCAGCAAGTTATTAAAGTTTATCTTTCTATCAAAAGAAGAATCCAACCAGGAGACAAACTTGCAGGAAGACATGGAAATAAAGGGGTTATATCAGTCATTATGCCCGTGGAAGACATGCCTTTCGATGAAAATGGCGAGCCTGTCGATATTGTTTTAAATCCACTTGGCGTTCCATCAAGAATGAATGTTGGCCAATTAATGGAAACTCACTTGGGGTGGGCATCGAAAGAACTAGGAAAGAAAATAGGTCAATTAGTTAGTAATGCTTCAAATTTAGCTGAAACTAAGAAGTTTGTAGATAAAGTGTATTCTGCTACCGGAAGGCCTGAGGATTTATCCAAACTTACAGATAAGGAATTTAGGGAACTTTGTGAAAATTTAAAATCAGGAGTTCCAATGGCTACACCTGTATTTGATGGAGCATCTGAGAAAGAAATTAAAAGTATGCTTGAATTAGCAGATCTTCCTTTATCAGGTCAAACTACGCTTTATGACGGAAGAACAGGAGATGCTTTTGAGAGGCCTGTAACAATAGGATATATGTACATATTAAAACTTAATCATTTAATCGAAGATAAAATGCACGCCAGATCCACAGGATCATACAGCCTTGTAACTCAGCAACCTTTAGGTGGTAAAGCTCAGTTTGGAGGACAAAGGTTAGGAGAAATGGAAGTTTGGGCTTTGGAGGCATACGGGGCTGCAAATACCTTACAGGAAATGTTGACAGTTAAATCTGACGATGTGCCTGGTAGAACTAAAGTTTATAAAAATATTGTAGATGGCAACTATGAAATGGAAGCTGGTATTCCAGAATCATATAACGTCTTAACTAAAGAAATAAGGTCTTTAGGAATAGACATTGACTTTGAAGAGGTTGAATAATTTATGAAAGACTTACTTAAACTTTTTAATCAAGATACTGAAAGTAATTTTAACTCAATAAAAGCCGGGTTGGCTTCCCCCCAACAAGTTAGATCTTGGTCTTTTGGAGAAGTAAAAAAACCTGAAACAATAAATTATCGAACTTTCAAACCAGAAAGAGATGGGTTGTTTTGTGCAAAAATTTTTGGTCCTGTAAAAGACTACGAATGTATCTGTGGAAAATATAAGAGAATGAAACACAGAGGCGTTGTTTGTGAAAAGTGTGGAGTTGAGGTCACTCTTGCCAAAGTCAGAAGAGAAAGAATGGGCCACATAGAATTAGCCGCACCAGTAGCTCATATATGGTTCTTAAAATCCTTGCCCTCAAGAATATCTCTCCTTTTGGACATGACTCTGCGAGAAATAGAGAGAATTCTCTACTTTGAATCCTTTGTTGTTACTGATCCAGGTATGACTGATTTAGAAAAAGGTCAAATACTAGACGAAGAAGAATACTATGAAGCTTTAGAAAATTATGGCGAAGAATTCGAAGCTGGAATGGGAGCTGAATCTGTAAAAATTCTTCTTCAAGACATGAACTTAGAAGAAGAAATTGCTGAAGTTATTAGTCAGATAGAAGGTACTAATAGTGAGGCAAAAATTAAAAAATTATCCAAAAGACTAAAAATCTTAAAAGGTTTCGTCAATTCTACAAATAAACCTGAATGGATGATTTTGGATGTTCTACCTGTTTTACCACCTGATTTGAGACCTCTGGTGCCCTTGGAAGGAGGTAGATTTGCCACTTCAGACTTGAATGACTTATACAGACGAGTAATAAATAGAAATAACAGATTAAAAAGATTACTGGAGCTAAGTGCACCTGAAATAATTGTTAGAAACGAAAAAAGGATGCTGCAAGAATCTGTGGATGCGCTGCTTGATAATGGAAGAAGGGGAAGAGCAATTACAGGTTCTAATAAAAGACCTCTCAAATCTTTATCTGATATGATCAAAGGTAAGCAAGGAAGATTCAGACAGAACCTATTAGGGAAAAGAGTAGATTATTCTGGAAGATCAGTGATTGTAGTTGGACCTACTTTGAAACTTCATCAGTGTGGTTTGCCTAAGAAAATGGCTCTTGAATTATTTAAACCTTTTGTTTTTGGGAAACTTCAAAACATGGAGCTTGCTAATACAATTAAAGGCGCAAAAAGAATGGTCGAAAGAGAAGAGCCTGTCGTTTGGGATATTCTTGCAGATGTTATTAGAGAACACCCCATTTTGCTTAATAGGGCGCCTACTCTTCATAGGTTAGGAATACAGGCATTTGAACCTATTCTTATTGAAGGAAAAGCGATTCAGCTCCATCCTTTAGTTTGTAAAGCTTACAATGCTGATTTTGATGGGGATCAAATGGCAGTGCATGTCCCTCTTACACTTGAGTCTCAACTTGAATGTCGAGCCTTAATGATGGCAAGTAATAATATTTTGTCACCTTCTAATGGAAAGCCAATTATTGATCCATCTCAGGATGTAGTTTTAGGTCTATATTACATGACAAGATCAAAAATAAATTCTAAAGGAGAAGGTTCTATATTTGCTGATTGCGATGAAGTTCTCAGAGCTTACAACACTAATAATGTAGCTCTTCAAGCAAAAGTCAAAGTGAGAATAGAAAACGAAGACGGAGAAAAAGAGCTAGTTGATACGACAGTTGGCAGATCAATATTATGGGAAGTTGTGCCAAAAGGTATCTCATTCGATCAAATCAACAAAACTTTAACTAGTAAGGTAATTACAGATCTTATTAATACTTCTTATAGGTATAGTGGATTAAAGGCTACAGTAATTTTCGCTGATAAACTGAAAAATCTTGGTTATGAATACTCTACTAAATCAGGTTCTTCAATTTGTGTCGATGATTGTGTTATTCCAGATAATAAAGAAAGTATAATTTCAAAAGCAGAAAATGAAGTAAAAGAAATTGAAGCTCAATATTCTTCGGGTTTAGTCACTCAAGGAGAAAAATACAATAAAGTTATCGATATTTGGTCCAGAGCGAATGAAACAGTTGCAAGCTCTCTTATGGATACAATTTCAACCGATGTTGTAGTAAACAAAGAGGGCAAAGAAGAAGAAGAAGCTTCTTTTAATTCTGTATACATGTATCTTGATTCTGGTGCTAGAAGTTCGCCTGCGCAAGTAAGACAGCTTGCTGGTATGAGAGGATTAATGGCCAAACCAGATGGTTCCATAATTGAAACTCCTATAACTGCAAATTTTAGAGAAGGATTAACTGTTTTACAGTACTTTACTTCAACGCATGGAGCTAGAAAGGGACTAGCAGATACGGCACTTAAAACTGCCAACTCTGGTTACTTAACAAGAAGATTAGTAGATGTAGCACAAGATTTAGTTATTAGAGAGGAAGATTGTGGAACTAAAGAAGGGCTAGAAATAAGGACTATTATTGAGGGTGGCGAGGTAGTTGAAGCTTTAAAAGATAGGATTTTAGGAAGAGTCCTAGCTGAGGATATTGTTTCTAAAGATGGAGGTTTTAAAATTAAAAAAGGAACTCTTATCGATGAAGCTCTCGCTGAAGAATTAGACAATAATAATATTAATTCTGCAAAAGTAAGATCAGCTATAACCTGTGAAACTAGTTTCGGTATTTGTTCTATGTGTTATGGAAGAGATTTAGGAAGAGGTCACTTAGTTGATCCAGGAGAAGCTGTCGGAATTGTCGCGGCTCAATCAATAGGAGAACCCGGAACTCAATTAACAATGAGAACATTCCACATCGGTGGGGCTGCTTCTAGATCTTCAGAGGAAGATAAAATAGAAGTGAAATTCGATGGGGTTGTTAGGTATCACAACATTAGTTCTGTTCAAAATAAAGACAAAAATGCGGTATGCATATCTAGATCAGCCGAAATAGTTTTAATGGATGAAAATGATTCAGAAAAAGAACGTTACAAGCTTCCCTACGGTGGAATTGTAAACGTAAAAGACGGAGCTAAAGTTAACGCTGGAGATGTTATTGCCACATGGGATCCGCTTAATCATCCTATAATTTCAGAAGTGAAAGGAAAAGCGAAACTGTTAGATATGGAAAGTGGAATATCTGTAAGAGTTGTGGAAGATCCTTTGACAGGTTTATCTAATATAGAAGTTCTAGATGCTGCGGAAAGAACAGCAGCTGGAAAAGATCTTGCCCCAACAATATCAATTGTTGATGGAAAAGGTAAGGAGGTGTTGCTTCCTAATGGCAAGAGACCTGCAAACTACATTTTGGAATTAAAATCCTTAGTCAATATTTCTGAAGGCCAAGCAATTGAAGTTGGAGATGTTATTGCAAGAATTCCAAAAGAGTCTTCAAAAACAAAAGATATTACGGGTGGATTGCCCAGAGTAGCAGACCTTTTTGAAGCTAGAAAACCAAAAGAAGTTGCAATTTTGGCTGAACTATCAGGAGTGGTTTCTTGGGGTAAAGAAACTAAAGGTAAAAGAAGACTCATTATCACTGGCAAAGAGGGAACGGAAGAAGTTGTAAGTGAAAACTTAATTCCTAAAACCAGAAGCATTAATGTTTTTGAAGGAGAAACTGTTAATAAAGGCGATGTTATTAGTGAAGGATCTCTGAGTCCACATGATATTTTAGCTTTAAAAGGTGTAGCTGAATTAACTGACTATGTTGTAAACGAAATACAAGATGTTTATAGACTTCAAGGAGTCGAAATAAGTGATAAACATATTGAATGCATTCTTAGACAAATGCTAAAGAAGGTTGAAATAACTTCAGCTGGAGATTCTGAATTTATTATAGGAGACCAGGTAGAATACTCAGAAGTGATTAATGTTAATAAAAAGTTAATCAATGAAGGAAGTATTCCAGCTGAATTCAATAGAATGTTACTCGGCATCACAAAAGCTTCATTGGCTACTGAATCTTTTATTTCAGCTGCTTCATTCCAAGAAACTACTAGAGTTCTTACCGAAGCTGCAGTAACAGGTAAGGTCGATAAGCTTAGAGGACTAAAAGAAAATGTTGTTATAGGGAGATTAGTCCCTTCTGGAACTGGATATAATGTTAGAGAAGAAGATGCTGATATATCTTTATCTGATTTAGAATCAGAAATGGCTGATGCATTAGATTTAAAAGATTCAGATTCAAAAGATTCTTCAGAAGAATCTTAAATAATATTGACCAGTGTCTAATTGATCCTTACAATCGCAACAAAAAATTATGGCAACTGTTAATCAATTAATTAAAAAACCAAGAAAGTCAAAAAAGGCTAAGAGTGATGTACCCGCATTAAATGGGTCTCCTCAAAAAAGAGGAGTTTGTACAAGAGTTTATACAACCACTCCTAAAAAGCCCAATTCAGCTTTAAGAAAAGTTTGCAAGGTCAGGTTAACTTCCGGTTATGAAGTAATTTCATACATTGGAGGAGAGGGTCATAATCTCCAAGAACACTCAGTAGTTTTATTAAGAGGCGGAAGAGTTAAAGATCTCCCAGGTGTGAGATACCATACCGTTCGAGGAACTCTAGATACGACCGGTGTAGATGACAGAAAACAGAGACGTTCCAAGTACGGATCTAAAAAACCTAAGTAAAAATGCCAAGAAAAGGACCAATACCTAAAAGAGAGATACTTCCCGATCCAAAATATGGAAATTTAAAACTAGCAAAGTTTGTTAATAATTTAATGGAAAGAGGTAAAAAAAGTACTGCTGAAAAAATTATTTATTCTGCTTTGGACGAAATCTCAAATAAAGCAAAAAGGGATCCTTTAGAGATTTTTGAGGAGGCTTTAGATCAAGTTGGGCCTCATGTTGAAGTTAAATCTAGAAGGGTAGGCGGGGCAACTTATCAAGTTCCTTTAGAAGTTAAATCAGGAAGAAAAATGGCCTTGGCTATGAGATGGTTGGTAACAAGCGCAAAAAAAAGATCAGAAAAAAAGATGTCCACTAAATTAGCTAATGAGTTGATGGAAGCTTCCGAAGGAAAAGGTGAAGCTGTTAAAAAAAGACAAGATACCCATAAAATGGCTGAAGCTAACAAAGCTTTCTCTCATTTTAGATTTTAAAATATTTAAAAAAAATAATGAGCTCAAGAAAATTTCCATTAGATTTGTATAGAAATATAGGAATATGTGCTCACGTTGATGCCGGGAAAACAACTACTACTGAAAGAGTTTTATACTACACAGGCATTTCTCACAAAATTGGTGAAGTTCACGACGGAGCTGCAACAATGGATTGGATGGAACAAGAGCAGGAAAGAGGAATAACAATTACTTCAGCGGCTACTACCTGTTTTTGGAGCGGGATGAGAAAAAATTTTGCCGAACATAGAATTAATATAATCGATACTCCAGGTCACGTTGATTTTACCATTGAGGTCGAAAGATCTTTAAGAGTCTTAGATGGTGCAGTTGTTGTCTTTTGTGGAAGTTCAGGTGTAGAACCTCAATCTGAAACAGTTTGGAGACAGGCAAATAGATATAAAGTTCCTAGAATTGCTTTCATTAACAAAATGGACAGAGCTGGAGCTGATTTTGAAAGAGTTGTGGATCAAATCAAAAATAGACTTGGTGCATCTGCCGTACCGATTCAGTTGCCAATTGGAGCAGAAGATGATTTTTTAGGAATTGTAGATCTTATTAAAATGAAAGCCCTTTACTGGGATGGTGATGATAAGGGACTCTCATATGAAGAAAAAGATATACCGGAAAACCTTTTAGAAAAAGCTCAAAAGTACCGAGAAGAAATGCTTGAAAGTGTTGCAGAGGCATCTGAAGAATTGATGGATAAATACTTGAATGAGGGAGATTTGTCAGAAGAAGATATTAATTCCGGTTTAAGAATAAGGACTTTATCTAATGAAATCGTTGTTTGCATTTGTGGTTCAGCTTTCAAGAACAAAGGAGTTCAGCCTATGCTAGACGCAGTAGTAGATTATTTACCTTCGCCTACTGAAGTGGAAGCCATTCAAGGAATCTTAGAAGACGAAGAAACTACCGAAGCAAGAAATTCTGATGATGCAGAACCTTTTTCAGCTTTGGCTTTTAAAATAGCTACTGATCCTTTTGTTGGAACCTTAACCTTTATAAGAGTTTATTCAGGTGTTTTATCTCAAGGAGATTCTGTCTATGCGCCTTCCAAAAGGTCCAAAGAAAGAGTTGGTAGAATGTTGCAAATGCATGCAAATAATAGAGAAGAAATTTCTGAGGTAAGGGCTGGAGATATTGCTGCAGTAATAGGTTTAAAGGATGTTACTACTGGTGATACATTATGTGATTTAAAAAAACCAATCATCTTAGAAAAAATGACTTTTCCAGAGCCAGTTATTTCTGTTGCGGTTGAACCAAAAACTAAATCCGATCAAGAGAAAATGGGCACAGCTCTAGGAAGATTAGCTCAAGAGGATCCATCTTTTAGAGTGCAAACAGACGAGGAATCTGGTCAAACAATTATTTCTGGGATGGGAGAACTTCACTTGGATGTTCTTGTGGATAGAATGAAAAGAGAATTTGATGTTGAGGCTAACATTGGGAAGCCTCAAGTTGCTTATAGAGAATCCATTAGAAAACCAATAGAGTCAGAAGGCAAATTTGTTCGTCAATCTGGAGGAAAAGGACAATATGGGCATGTCTGGCTTAAAATTGAACCTTTACAAGAAGAAGAAAAAGAAGACGAAAAACAAACTTTTCAATTCATTAATAAAATTGTTGGAGGCACAATTCCAAGAGAATTTATTCCAGCAGTCGAAAAGGGAGCTAAAGAACAAATGGAGTCTGGTGTTATCGCAGGTTATCCTTTAATAGACGTTAAAGTAACAGTTTATGATGGTTCATTCCATGATGTTGATTCAAGTGAGATAGCCTTTAAAGTCGCTTCTTCGATGGCTTTAAAAGATGGAGCACTTAAAGCTAATCCAGCGTTATTAGAGCCAGTTATGAAGCTCGAAGTAGTGACTCCTGAAGAATATATGGGAGATGTTGTGGGAGATTTGAATAGACGTAGAGGGATAGTTTCTGGAATGACTGATGTCCACGCCGGTAAGGTTTTAGATGGAGAAGTTCCACTTGCTGAGATGTTTGGATATGCCACTGACTTAAGATCTGCCACCCAAGGTAGAGCGACTTTTACGATGGAGCCTCTAAAATATTCTGAAGTTCCCACAAATGTTGCCGAGGCAATTATAAATAAGAATTAATTAATAATTATTTCAGATTTGAAATGTATTTTTCTTTGTGGCTTAAATGGACTGCTTTTTCTATAATTCTTTTTACCTCATTGATTCTTCCACTTATTTTCTTTGAATCTTCTTTTAAAATTTATGGAGAAAATCTTTTGGCTTGGGCAAAGGATAATTCTTTTTTGATTTCCATTACAGTAATTTTAGCTTTAACAGCAGACGTTTTTTTACCCGTTCCAAACGGTTTAACGAATACACTTGCTGGAATTGCTTTAGGATGGCCAATTGCGTCATTTGTTGTTTGGCTAGGACTAAATCTGGGCGCTATTTTTGGTTATTGTATAGGAAGATTTTTTGGAAGACCGATAGCAAAATTCATTGTCGGAGAAAAAGATATGAATAACGCAGAAGAATCTTCAAAAAATCTCAATGTAATTGGCTTGATTATATCTAGACCTGTTCCTGGATTTGCTGAGCTTTTCACTTTAGCAGCTGGAATTACCAAGATGAATTTCTTTAAATTTATAACTGTAGTTTTTTTAACAAATATAGGTGTTGCAGTTGTATTTGCAGGTCTGGGCGCTGCGGCTCTAGAATCTTCCTCTTCTAATATTGCTTTCTTTGGCGCAGCCGTTTTGCCAGTATTATTTTATTTTCTTTACAAGAAATTTTATAAAATTTAAGTCTGAGAAAACTTAATATTTTTATAGGTTGACACCCTCAGCTTGCAATCATAGAATTGCCCTCCATTTGCTTATTTATGAGAGTTTTGCTCTCTATAAGTTGTGAGTTTTTTAACAATTTTGTATTTTTTTGAGGTGTAGGTTTTGCAAAACCAAAACATTAGAATAAGGCTAAAAGCCTTTGATAATAAATTAATCGATAAATCCGCTAAAGAGATTGTCGAGACTGTAAAAAGAACTGGGGCTTTAATCAAAGGCCCAATTCCTATGCCTGTTAGAAAGAGACTAACAACCATTCTTATTTCTCCTCACAAGGATAAGGATGCAAGAGATCAATACGAAATTAGAACTTATAAAAGAGTAATGGACATAATTAAGCCTACGGAAAAAACTGTAGACGCTTTGATGAAATTAGATTTATCTGCAGGTGTGGATGTTCAAATTTCTCTAGACGAATTAACTAAATAAAAAGGTATTTAAAGTGATTGGTTTAATAGCGATAAAAGAGGGTATGACAAGACTTTTCCAAGAAGATGGAAAATCTTTACCCGTGAGCGTTCTTAAAGTTGACACAAATTTTATTTCCCAAATAAAAACAAAACAATCAGACGGTTACGACTCTATTCAACTATCCACAAAAGAACAAAAAGAAAAAAATCAGACAAAATCAAAAATAGGCCATTTCAGTAAGAACAATCTTTCCCTAAAAAAATATATAAAAGAATTCAGATTAGATGAAAGTGAGTTAGATGGCCTCGAATTAGGAAAAGAATTTGATGTAAATATTTTTGAAGAAGGTCAATTAGTTGATGTTTCAGGAATTTCAAAAGGTAAAGGTTTTGCCGGAACAGTTAAAAGATGGAATTTTGCTACTCAAGATGCGACTCACGGTAATTCACTTGCCCATCGAAAACCTGGATCTATAGGCCAATGTCAAACTCCTGGAAGAGTATGGAAAGGAAAAAAAATGGCAGGTCATATGGGAAGCGTAAAAAAAACTGTTCAGAATTTAAGAGTTGTAAAGATTGATGAGGAAAACAGTTTACTCTTAGTTCAAGGAGCAATCCCTGGGTTTAATGGTTCATCTGTAATAATCAAACCCGCAGTGAAGGCTAAGTAATGGATCTGCCAGTAATAAACTCTAAATCTAAGACTTCGGTATCCGAAGTTATTTTTAATCAATCTGTAAATAAGGAGTTAATCACTCAGCTGATTAATAGCTTTGTTTCAAATAGTCATCAAGGTACCAAGGCTCAGAAAAATAGATCTGATGTAAGAGGCGGAGGAAAAAAACCTTGGAGACAAAAAGGAACAGGACGAGCAAGAGCAGGAACTATCAGGAGTCCTATTTGGAGAGGCGGCGGAGTTACTTTCGCTGCTAGATCGAAAAGCTCTGAACCAAAAAAAATTAACAAAAAAATGTACAAATCCGCAATGAGATCTATTTTTTCATCCTTAGCAGAAAACAATAAAATTTTCCTTTCAAAAGATATTTCTATAGAAAATCCAAAGACCAAAGAATTATTGGAGCTTCTTAAAAAAATTAAATTTAATAGTGGATTAATAATAGTAAGCAACTTAAGTTCTAACTTAGAACTAGCTGCAAGAAATATTCCTCACGTTGAAATAACAGATGCTAATTTTATAAATCCGATTAAGTTACTTAAACATGATGCAATACTTATAGCAGAAGATTGTTTGCCTAAATTAGAAGAGCTTTTTACATGAGCACTTTATTTCCAAATCAGGTCATTGTTTCTGCTCATCTTACTGAGAAGGCATCTTTAGTGGGTCAATTTGCCAATACTTATGTTTTTAAAGTGGCTCGTAAAGCTACTAAACTTGAAATAAAAAAAGCAGTAGAAAACAAATTTAATGTAACCGTAACTAAAGTGAATCTTCTAAATGTTAAGGGAAAAATGAAAAGAGGTGGAAAGGGAAAACTTACAAAAAAATCTAATTGGAAAAAAGCTTACATTTCACTCAAAAATGAAGACAGGATAGAAATTTCTCAAGATTAATATGGCAATAACAAAGGCAAAACCAACTTCACCAGGAAGAAGATTTAGAAGTCTTTCTTCTAATTTGGGCTTATACAAAGGAAGGTCTTATGCGTCTCTAACTCAGCAAAAGTCTAAAAGTGGAGGAAGAAACAATAATGGACGAATAACTACTCGTCACATTGGAGGAGGGCACAAACACCATTATAGAGTCATCGATTTTAAAAGAAATAAAGATGGAATTCCTGCGGTAGTGGAAAGAATTGAATACGATCCTAACCGATCTGCATTTATTGCTTTGGTGCTTTATGAAGATGGAGAAAGAAAATATATTATCGCGCCAAAAGGACTGAAAGAGGGATCAAAAATTATTTCAGGTGTAGACGCCGAAATTAGCGTTGGTAACACTTTAGAGTTAAACAATATTCCCGTTGGAACTACAGTTCATTGTGTTGAGCTTAAACCTTTGAAGGGAGCGCAACTAGCAAGAAGTGCTGGAACTTCTGTGCAGTATGTTGCGAAAGAAGACGGATATGCATCTATCAGATTAAAAAGTGGAGAATTTAGAAAAGTACTCACCACTTGTAGAGCTACTATTGGAGAAGTTTCTAATCAAGAGCATTCTTTGAAATCCTTTGGAAAAGCTGGTGCTAAAAGATGGATTGGAGTCAGACCTACTGTGAGAGGTGTAGCAATGAACCCTATAGATCATCCTCATGGAGGAGGAGAGGGAAGAACTTCTGGAGGAAGGCATCCTGTTTCGCCTTGGGGAACGCCAACTAAGGGTTATAGGACAAGAAGTAACAAGAGGACAGACTCTTTAATAATTAGAAGAAGGAAAAAATAATGCCAAGATCAATTAAAAAAGGACCATTTGTCGATCATCATTTGATGGATAAAGTTGTAAAAGCTTCATCAACTAATGACAAAAAACCTATAAAAACTTGGTCAAGAAGGTCTATGGTTTTGCCAGAAATGGTAGGACTGACAATCTCAGTACACAACGGAAGAGTACACGTTCCAATTTCAATTAAAGAAGACATGGTTGGTCATAAATTAGGAGAATTTGTTTTAACAAGGACTTTTAAAATTCATTCAGGAGATAGAAAGACTTAAGATGGAACAAGTAACAGCAAAACTAAGTAGACTTCCTGTTTCTGGCTTTAAAGTCAGATTGATAGCTGATCAAATCAGAGGAAAACAGGTTGGAGAAGCTCTTGAAATTTTAAAATTTAGCAAGAAAGCGTCTGCTAAAAATGTAAAAAAACTATTAGATTCTGCAATTGCTAATGCAGAACATAACAAAGGACTGGATGTTGATAATTTAATCATTTCTAGGATAACTGTTGATGAAGCTCTTTTGTTTAAAAGAATCCAAGCTAGAGCTAGGGGAAGAGCCGACAGAATTCAAAAAAGAAACTGTCACGTAAACATCACTTTAGAAAACGTAGGTAATTAAATGGGACAAAAAGTTAATCCAGTTGGTTTTAGATTAGGTATTTCTAGGGACCATAATTCAACTTGGTATGCTGAAAAAGGGAAATATCAAGAACTTCTATTAAATGATTTTGCTGTTAGAGAATTCTTAAAAAAGGAATTAGATAATTCCTTTGTAAGCAAAATAGAAATAGAAAGACCTTCTGAAAGCGCCAAGGTATCAATTCATACATCAAGACCGGGAATGATTATCGGTAAAAAAGGTGAAGACATAGATAAATTGAGAAACAAGCTTACGACAATAATGGGAGTTCCAGTTAGCCTAAATATTAAAGAAATTAGAAAGCCTGATTTAGACGCGCAATTAGTGGCAGCCAATATAGCTGTCCAGTTAGAAAAAAGAGCCATGTTTAGAAGAGTTATAAAAAGAGCTGCTCAGAATTGTACGAGACAAGGTGCACTCGGAGTTAAAGTGAGAGTAGCAGGAAGGCTAGGAGGAGCAGAGATTGCTCGAGCAGAATGGCACAAGGAGGGAAGAGTACCTCTTCAGACTTTAAAAGCCGATATAGATTATGGAGTCGCTGAAGCTAATACTACCTATGGAATTATTGGAGTTAAGGTTTGGATTTTCCGAGGTGAAGTTAACCCAAAAAAAAATAAACAAATTACAGAATAAAAATGTTTCAACCTAAGAGAACAAAATATAGAAAACAAATGAAAGGAAGGAACACTGGACTTTCAAACAGAGCAAATACTTTAGACTTTGGAACATACGGCTTAAAAGCAACTTCTAGAGGACAAATAACTTCTAGACAAATTGAAGCAGCGAGAAGAGCCATGACAAGGTATGTGAAAAGAGGAGCTCAGATTTGGATTAGGATTTTTCCTGATAAACCGATAACAAAAAAACCTCTAGAAGTTAGACAAGGAAAAGGTAAAGGAAACGTAGAGTATTATGTGTGCCCAATAAAACCTGGAAAGATTCTTTACGAAATGGAAGGCGTAGATGAAGAAATTGCCATGGAGGCATTCAGATTGGCTGCTTCCAAACTTCCAGTAGAAACTAAATTTATAGCGAGAAAAACAGTTTAATGGCTAAGAAAAAGACAAATACTAAAGTTAGTGAGTTAGAAAAACTAAATCAAGATCTCCTTGATTTAAGACTTAAACACGCTTCTATGGCCCTGAAAGAAACACACAAAATCTCTGAAACCAAAAAAGATATTGCCAGATTAAAGACAAAAATTAACATGAAGGTTGAAGCAAATGACTGATAATTTAAAGAGAACAAAAATAGGCTCAGTTGTAAGCCTTTCTGGAAATAAATCCAGGGTCGCTCTGATTCAAAGGACTGTTAAGCATGAGTTATTGGGAAAAATAATGAAACGTTCAACAAAAATTAGTTTTCATGATGAAGAAAATATTTCGTCAATCGGAGATAAAGTGAAAATTAAAGAAACCAAACCTATTTCTAAAAATAAATCATGGGAACTAGTCGAAGTTATCAAGAAATTTGAAGGCGCATCAGAATGATTCAAGAACAGTCCATACTTACAATAGCTGACAATAGCGGCGCCAGAAGAGTCATGTGTATCAAAGTTCTTGGCGGTTCAAAAAGACGTTATGCACATGTTGGAGATGTAATTAAAGTAGCAATTAAAGAAGCAATTCCAACTGGGAAAGTTAAGAAAGGATCAGTGGCAGACGCCGTAGTTGTAAGAACCAGAAAAGATATTAAAAGAGAAGACGGCTCAAGTATAAGGTTCGATGATAATGCTGCTGTCCTCATAAATACACAAAAACAACCAATTGGTACGAGAATATTTGGGCCAGTTTCTAGAGAACTAAGAAGTAAAGACTTTATGAAAATAATTTCCTTAGCTCCAGAGGTAATATGATGAATAAGTTAAGAACTGGAGATGAGGTGATTGTTATTTCTGGAAAAGATAAGGGAAAAACTGGAACTATTACAAAGTTTTTAGCTAATGATAAATGCGAGGTTTCAGGAATTAAAATTGTAAAAAAACATCAAAAGCCAAACCCTCAAGCAAATATTCAAGGAGGAATTATTGAAAAAGAATCTCCTATCCATATTTCTAATATTGCTATTTACAATAAAAAAACAAAAAAAGCAGATAGAGTAAAAATAGAAGTTACTGAAAAATTAAAAAAAAGAATCTTTAAATCAGACGGAAAAGAAATTAAATGACCAATTCGATAATAAGTAATGTTTATCAGGAGGCAGTTCCATCTTTAATGACAGAACTGGGGCTGAAGTCTCCTATGGCAGTTCCAAAAATTTCTAAAGTAACTTTAAATATGGGTTTAGGTGCTGAGGCTATTAATGATAGAAAGGTCGTTGAAAACGCTATGGAAGATCTAAAATTGATTTCTGGCCAGCAGCCAATTAAGACGAATGCGAGAAAATCTGTAGCAAGCTTTAAATTAAGGGAAGGTTTTACCATTGGATGCAAAGTAACTCTCCGAGGAAAAATGATGTTTGATTTTCTTGATCGTCTTTTGAGTGTTGCTATTCCTAGAGAAAGAGACTTTAGAGGACTAAATCCAAAGTCTTTCGATGGAAGAGGTAATTACACCATTGGAATAAAAGAACACATTATATTCCCTGAAATTGACTACGATAAAGTCGACAAGATAAGAGGTTTAGACGTTTGTATAACAACAACAGCAACAAATAATGAGGAAGGTTTAAAGCTTTTGAGCGCTTTAAATTTTCCCTTTAAAACGTGAGGAAATATGGCTAAAGAATCTATGATTGCTAGAGAGCAAAAGAGAATAAAAACAGTTAAAAAGTTTGCTGCCAAAAGGGCTGCTTTGAAAGCTATTTTATCTGATACAAAAAAAACTGAGGGTGAAAAACAGGTGGCTAGATTAAAATTACAAAAGCTTCCTAGAGATGCAAGCCCAGTAAGACTTCAAAGAAGATGTCAGATAACAGGAAGGCCTCATGCAGTTTACAGAAAGTTTGGTTTATCAAGAAATAAATTAAGAGAACTCGCTATGAAAGGAGACGTTCCTGGATTAGTTAAGGCAAGTTGGTAAGGAGATAATATGAGTTTGCAAGATCCCATTTCCGATATGATTTTAAGAATAAAGAACGCTCAAGCCAGAGGGCATTCAAAAGTTTCTTTTGGCTCATCTAAGCTTAAACAAGCTATATGTGAGGTTTTATCTGATGAAGGTTTCATTAAAAAAGTTGAAGTCATAGAGGCGGATTCGAAGAAGAATATTGAAGTCACACTTAAATATTTTGAGGATAAGCCAGTTATTAAAGAATTTCAAAGAGAGAGTAAACCAGGCCTTAGAAGATATTTCGGTAGCAAAGATATACCAGAAGTCAAAGGAGGCTTGGGAGTAGCAATTTTAACCACTAGTAGAGGAGTAATTACTGATAAACAAGCCAAGTCACAGAATATTGGCGGAGAACTTATCTGTACTATTTTTTAATTATGGCAAGAAATATAAACAGACCGATACAAATTTCAGAGGGTGTTAAGGCTGAACTCAATGGTCAGATTCTTTCTTTTTCCGGTCAAAAGGGCTCAATGGAGCTGGTTGTAAACGACCAAGTTAATGTAGAAGCCTCTGATGAGAATATTGTATTTAATCCTAAAAATAAAACCAAAGAATCAATTGCATTAGCCAGCACTATGAGAGCTTTAGCTATCAATAAAATGATTGGAGTATCCGAAGGTTTTCAAAAAAAACTAGAAATCAACGGTGTGGGATATAGAGTGAAAGTAAGCGGAGATTCCTTAGAACTTTCTTTAGGGTTCTCTCATCCCGTAATATATAAATTACCTGAAGGAGTTTCGGCCGAAGCTCCATCAAATACAGAATTAGTTTTATCTTCAGCAGATAAACAATTACTTGGAGATGCTGCATCAAAAATAAGGTCTTTTAGACCACCGGAACCATACAAGGGAAAAGGAGTTAAATATGCAGAAGAGAGAATTATTAGAAAAGAATCCAAAAAAGCTTAAAGAAAATGTTAAACAAAGTTGTAGCAAGAAATAGAAGAGCAAAAAAATTAAGATCAAAAAGCATAGATCTTTCTACAAACAGGCTATCTGTTTTTAGGAGTAGCCAACATATTTATGCGCAAATTTTTTCTCCAGATGGGAGTGAAATTATTGCTCAAGCTTCCACTTTAGATAAAGAATTAAAGTTAAAGTCTGGATCAAACTCTGACGCTGCAGAAAAGGTAGGAACTTCAATAGCAGAAAAGGGCCTTTCGATTGGAATTAAAAAAGTAGCATTTGATAGATCAGGATATAAGTACCATGGAAGAGTCAAAGCTTTGGCTGAAGCTGCAAGGACAGCCGGCTTAGAATTTTAGGAAAAATTATGAAAGAAAATTATGAACAACAATCCGGCGAAGCTCTTGAAGAAAAATTAGTTGGAGTGAATCGAGTAGCTAAAGTTGTGAAAGGCGGAAGGATATTTGGATTCACAGCTTTGACTGTAGTTGGCGATGGGAAGGGAAAAGTTGGTTTCGGTAGAGGGAAAGCTAGAGAAGTTCCTATTGCAATTCAAAAAGCTCTAGAAAGTGCCCGAAGAAATACGACTAATATTGAACTTAATGGCTCGACAATCCATTATTCTGTTAAAGCAAGGCATGGATCCGCAATAGTTTATATGCAACCCGCTTCTCCGGGAACTGGAATTATTGCTGGTGGAGCTATGCGAGCAGTGCTTGAACTAGCCGGCGTGAAAGATGTTTTAGCAAAATCTTATGGATCTACCAATCCTATCAATGTTGTTAGAGCTACATTTAAAGGTTTAGCAAGTATAGAGTCTCCTGAAAAGGTTACTTTAAGAAGGTCATAACTATGAGTGATGAACTAAAAACTATTTCTGTTAAACAAATTAGAGGTTTGTCTGGTTCCAGAGAGTTACATCGCAAATCTGTAAAGGGTCTTGGTTTGAAAAAAATAAATCATGTAGTGGATGTTATTGATACTCCTGCAAATAGAGGAATGATTAATAAAGTAAAACACTTAGTGGAGATAATTGAGAATTAAAATGAAACTTAATGAGTTAACACCAATAGCTAGCAATAAGTCTCCGAAAAGAGTAGGAAGAGGTGCTGGTTCTGGAACTGGAAAAACTTCTGGAAAAGGTCATAAGGGACAAAAAGCTAGGTCAGGAGGGAAGGTGCGTCCAGGTTTTGAAGGTGGTCAAATGCCTATACAACAAAGACTTCCCAAGTTTGGATTTACTTCAAAAGTGTCTGAATATAAATGTCATATTAAATTAAGAGATTTAGAAAAAATTAATGAAGAGTTAATCGATATCGATTTGTTAAAATCCAAAAAAATTGTTTCAAAAAACATTAAAGATGTAAAAGTTGTTAATGGTGGTGAACTTACTAAAGCGATTAAACTTAAGGGGATTAAAACTTCTAAATCTGTTGCAGACCTAATCATTAAATTAGGAGGGGAAATAAACTAATGGCTTCTCCAGCAATAAAATCTGACGGCTTGAAAGAATTATGGTCAAGATTAAGGTTTGTTTTACTAGCTATAATTATTTATAGAATAGGAACTCATATTCCTGTTCCTGGAATAGATCCTTTAAAAATTTCATCGTTATTCGATCAAAATCAAGGTACTCTTTTAGGACTCTTCAATATGTTCTCAGGCGGAGCTCTGGAAAGAATGAGTATTATGGCGCTTAATGTCATACCTTATATAACTGCGGCAATTGTCATGAATCTTCTAGAGGCAACAACGCCAAGTCTAAAAAAATTATTTAGACAAGAAGGGGAAGTCGGAAGAAGGAAACGCACTAGTTATGTAAGATTAGGGACTCTCGTTTTGGCAATCTTTCAATCTTCTGGATTTGCAATAGCATTATCATCTCAAGGTCTTGCGGTAGAGCCTGGATACGGCTTTATCTTCACAGCAATAGTTTCATTTGTCACGGGAACAATGTTCTTAGTTTGGTTGGGTGAGCAAGTGAATGAAAGAGGAATTGGCAATGGAATTTCTTTGATAATCTTTGCAAGTATTGTTTCTGGTCTTCCCGGAGCTATTGGTCAATCTTTTGAATCAGCGAGACAGGGTGAGATAAGCCTTATTCTTCTTTTATTAATTGGTCTTTTCGCGTTGGTAGCAATTGCTTTTATTGTTTGGGTAGAGAGAGCGCAAAGAAGAGTGAGTGTAAATTATGCAAGAAGAGCACCAAATCAAATGAGCATGAGTCAAGCTTCTCATCTCCCTTTGAAGGTAAACATGGCTGGCGTTATTCCAGCAATATTTGCCAGTAGTTTGGTATTGTTCCCTGCTTCATTGAGTACATGGTTTGGACAGGCAGAGGGCTTTAGTTGGTTGCAAGAGATATCCTTGGCTTTAAGTCCAGGTCAACCCTTATATTCGATTGTTTTTGCAATACTAATAGCTTATTTTTGTTTTTTTTATACTGCTATTCAATTTCCAGCTAAGGACATTGCAGATAATTTAAAAAAATCTGGCGGTTTTCTTCCTGGTATAAGACCGGGAGATCATACCGTCGACTACATTGATAATGTTATGTCTAGACTGACAATTTGGGGATCAATTTATATGGTGATAGTTTGTTTAGCACCTCAGTTTTTAATAGCTTCGGCAAATGTTCCTTTCTACTTAGGCGGAACTTCATTATTAATTGCAGTAGTAGTGGTAATGGACTTCATGGCTCAGGTACAATCACACCTTTTATCTAGTCAATATCAATCACTAATGAAAAAAGCTAATTTAAAAGGTTATCAAAGGTAACAATTATGAAAGTAAGAGCTTCGGTTAAAAAGATTTGTAAAGACTGCAAACACGTTAAAAGACGTGGTGTTTTATATGTTATCTGTCCTACTGATCCAAAACATAAACAGAGGCAAGGTTAATGGCTAGGGTAGCAGGAGTAAATATTCCAGATAAAAAACAAGCATGGATTTCTTTGACCCATATTTTTGGAATAGGCAGAACAAGGGCGTTAAAAATTTGCTCTGAAACTGGAATAGCTCATGATACAAAAATTGGATCTTTAGATGAAGCTGATTTAGAAAAATTAAGAAAAGCTGTTGCTGAGTACGAGGTAGAAGGAGATTTAAGAAGAGATATCAGTACAAATATCAAAAGATTAATGGATTTGGGAACTAACAGAGGAATAAGACATAGAAAAAGACTTCCTGTAAGAGGCCAAAGAACAAAAACAAATGCTAGAACAAGAAAAGGACCAAGAAAACCAATAAGAAGATAAAATGGCAGAACAAAATAAAGGAAAAAAAGCACAAAGAACTTTTAGTGATGGAGTTGCTCATATTTTGGCAACTTTTAATAATACAATTATCAATATAACTGATAAACAAGGTAATACTATTGCTTGGTCAAGTGCTGGGGCTAATGGTTTCAAGGGCTCTAGAAAAAGTACTCCTTTCGCAGCCCAAATTGCAGCTGATAAAGCTGGACAAAAAGCCTTATCTTTAGGTTTAACTTCTATAGAAGTAGAAGTTTCAGGGCCTGGCTCAGGGAGAGAATCTGCTGTGAGAGCTTTGAATGGCTGCGGATTAAAAGTTATAAAAATTTCAGACGTTACTCCTATTCCTCATAATGGCTGTAGGCCTCCAAAAAAACGAAGAGTATAAAATGGCAAAATATACAGGACCAAAAAATAAACTATCAAGAAGAGAAGGAACTGACCTGCTTTTAAAAAGCGGCTATAGATCTTATGAATCGAAAGCGAGATCTGAAAACCCACCAGGTGTTCACGGCGCCAGAAGAGTAAGGTTATCTGATTTTGGTGTTCAATTAAGAGAAAAACAAAAAGTTAAAAGAATGTATGGCGTGCTAGAAAAACAATTTAGAAATTACTACAAACAAGCGGCTAGAAAAAAAGGGGAGACAGGCACCAATTTGTTGGTTTCCTTAGAATCCAGATTGGATAATTTAGTTTATAGAATGGGCTTTGCAGCTACTAGAGCAGAAGCTAGACAATTAGTAAATCATAAAACAATTTTAGTTAATGGAATTAATGTAAATATTCCTTCTTTTCAAGTCTCAGAAGGGGATAACATATCAATTTCCTCAAAAGGAAAAAATCAAAAAAGAATTAACCAAGCAATTGAGTTATTTGCTAACAGAGAAGCTTGCGATTGGATTTCAGTAGACCACAAAGAATTTACAGGTACTTATGATAGTTTTCCTACCAGAGACCTTTTGAGTACTGAAATAAACGAGAATTATATCGTTGAGCTTTACTCGAGATAAATTTTAATTAATTAAAGAGGATAGATACATGACAGATAACTTTGATGCAATAAAAGATTTTCTTACACCTAAAGAAATTATCGTTGAAGAAATAGATACAAATCATTCAAAGATTATTCTTGAACCTCTTGAAAGAGGCTTCGGACATACTTTGGGAAATGCCCTTAGAAGAATTATCTTATCTTCTACTCCTGGATCGGCAGTTGTTGAAGCAAAAATAGATGGCGTTCTTCATGAATATTCTTCTATTGATGGAATTAAAGAGGATGTAATCAATATTCTACTCAATTTGAAAGGAATGAGCGTGAGAATGTTCGATCAAGAAGAAGTCGAACTTAGTGTTGAAAAAAGTGGATCTGGAGATTTAGTTGCAGGTGATTTTGAACTTCCCGCTGGAGTAGAAGTTATTAATTCTAAGCATAAAATCGCCACTCTTGCTGATAATGGAAAAATCAATATGACAGTTAAAGTTAGAAAAGGCAGAGGTTACGATCCAGTAGACATAAAAGAAAACGTCGATGGGGAAAATAAAGAAATAGGATTATTAAAAATAGATGCTTCTTATTGTCCGATACAGACAGTTTCATATGCTGTTGAAAACACTAGGGTAGAAAATAGAACCGATCTTGACAAGCTAACGCTGGATGTAAAAACAAATGGAACAATTGATCCTGAAGAAATATTAAGACTTGCAGCGACTATTCTACAAAGACAACTAATGGCTTTTGCAGAACTTGGATTTGAAACTGAAGAGGAGGAGGAAGACGAAACTCCTCCAGTTGATCCTATAATGTTGAGACCAGTAGATGAACTTGAGCTTACAGTAAGATCGGCAAATTGCTTGAAGGTAGAGAAGATTTATTACATTGGTGATTTAGTAACTCGAAAAGAATCTGATCTCCTAAAGACACCAAATCTAGGAAGAAAGTCCTTAAATGAGATTAAAGATATTCTTGCTGCTAGAGGTCTATCACTGGGTCTAGAGCTAGATAATTGGCCTCCATCAAATATAGAAGGGTAATGAGACATTTAAAAACAGGAAGAAAGTTTGGAAGAAATAGCGCAACAAGATCTGCGCTATATAAAAATTTATCTATTTCTTTAATAGAGCATGAAGCAATCAAAACTACTTTACCAAAAGCCAAAGAACTAAGAGGCTTCCTAGAGCCATTAATAACTCTCTCTAAAGCTGATTCTGTCTCTAACAGAAGAAGAGCCTTTTCTATCTTAAGAAACAAAAGTGCTGTAGGTAAATTGTTTTCTGACTTAGGTCCAAGATTTAAAGAAAGACCTGGTGGTTATTTAAGGATCATAAAAATGGGCTTTAGACCTGGAGATTCAGCTCCAATGGCATTAATTGAAATGGTTGCTAAGAATGAAGATTCTTCTCTTGAAGAGGAAGCAGAATCTGAAAAATCTGCTTAATAATCTTTTAGAAAAATACCTGTAAAAGATTTTTTTTCCTTTACAATTCTCTCTGGAGGGCCTTCTGCAATTATTTTTCCGCCGTTCTTTCCACCTTCAGGACCTATGTCGATAATCCAGTCAGAATTTTTAATGACATCTAAGTTGTGTTCAATAATAACTACAGTATTACCCTGGGATTTTAGTTTATGTAAAACATTTAATAGAAGAGAAACATCATGAAAATGAAGTCCAGTGGTCGGTTCATCTAAAAGGTATAAAGTTCTTCCTGTAGCAGTTTTAGAGAGTTCTTTTGCAAGTTTTACACGCTGAGCTTCACCTCCAGATAAAGTAGTAGCAGGTTGACCTAACCTTATGTATCCCAATCCAACATCATTGAGTGTAGTTAATTTCTTTTTAATAACAGGAACAGCATCAAAAAATTTTAGTGCTTGTTCTACTGTCATATTCAAAACTTCAGAAATACTTTTTCCTTTATATTTCACTGTCAAGGTTTCTTTGTTGTATCTTTTTCCATCACACACATCGCACTTGACGTAAACATCAGGTAAAAAATGCATTTCAACTTTGATGACTCCATCTCCTTCACAAGCTTCGCATCTGCCCCCTTTCACGTTAAAGCTAAATCTACCAGGCTTATATCCTTTGGATCTGGCATCTTGAGTCTCTGAAAAAAGCTCTCTTATAGGAGTAAAAATTCCAGTGTACGTTACTGGATTTGACCTTGGTGTTCGCCCAATTGGGCTTTGACTTATGTCTATTACCTTATCTATATTTTCAATACCTGATAGTTTTTTGAAAGGTTTAACAGTTCTATCAGAAGAATGAAGTGTATTCATTAATGCTGGATATAAAGTCTGGTTAATAAGGGTCGACTTACCAGAGCCAGATACTCCCGTAATGCAAACCATTTTTCCTAAGGGTATTTTTAAATCAACATTTTTTAGATTGTTACCAGAACATTGAGAAATACCTATGCTTTTATCTAGTCCATTAGAGCTAGATTTTTCAACAGATATTTTTTTTGTCCCTGCCAGGTATTGCCCTGTTAGTGAAGATTTGTTTGATAGTAACTTTTTATAGTTCCCTGAAAAACAAACTTTACCACCATGCTCTCCAGCTCCTGGCCCTATATCAATAATATGATCAGCATTTTCAATTGTCTCTTTATCATGTTCAACCACGATTACAGTATTTCCAAGATCTTTGAGCCTTTTTAGAGTTGATAGTAATTTAGAATTATCTCTTTGATGAAGACCAATAGAAGGCTCATCCAAAATGTATGTAACACCAACCAATCCAGCTCCGATTTGGCTAGCAAGTCTAATTCTTTGTGCTTCCCCACCGCTTAATGACTCTGCACTTCTGGAGATATTGAGATAATTAAGACCGACATCTATTAAAAATTTGAGACGTTCTTTAATTTCTTTAACAATCTTTTCAGCAATTTTACCTTTTGCTCCTTTAAGATTTAATTTTTCGAAAAATTGATAAGCTTCTTCAATAGTCATTTCTGAAATTTCAGGCAAAGAAGTTTCATTAACGAAAACATTTCTTGCAGATTCATTTAGTCTTGTACCATCGCAAGAAGAACAAGGACGATGTGTCATAAACTTGGACATATCTTCTCTTATTAAGGGAGAATCAGAATTAGAATATTTTCTGTTGATATTATTAACTATGCCCTCAAAAGGACGGATTATTTCTATTCTTCTCCCTCTTTTAGAGGTATAACTAAAATCTACATCTTCGGGAGCACTTCCGAAAAGGACTATCTCTTTAATTTTGTTTGGTAGTTCTTCGAAAGGAGAATCTAAAGAAAAATCAAAATGATTGCTCGCACATCTTAATAAATATTGACGATACATATGACTTGAATCCCATCCTCTTACGGCCCCTTGATTTAAACTTAACTCAGGTCGTGAAATTACTTTTTTAAGATCTATTTCTGCTTTAAAACCCAATCCATCACAAGATTTACATGCTCCGGCTGGGCTATTGAAGGAAAATAATCTTGGCTCGAGTTCTGGAATACTATAACCACAAACTGGACATGCCATTTTAGTAGAAAAGGTTAAAATTTCTGAATTCTCTTCTGCAGATAGAAATTCTACTAAGCCATTTGACTCGGTAAGAGCTGTCTCAATAGACTGAACCATTCTGCTTTGATTGTCTTTTTTTACTGAAAGTCTATCTACAACAACTTCAATACTATGTTTTTTATTTTTATCTAACTTAGGAAGCTCAGAGATATCATAAATTTGACCATTTATTCTTAATCTGACATAACCTTTAGACTTTAGGTCAGAAAATAAATTTAAGTGTTCTCCTTTTTGTTCTTTAAATAAGGGCGATAGAATAAGAACTCTCTTATTTAAGTATTTTTTAAAAGTAATATCCGTTATTTGGTCTAAGCTCTGACCTTCTAATGAAACATGATGATCAGGACATTTGGGTGTTCCAGTTCTTGCAAAAAGCAATCTAAGATAATCGTAAATCTCAGTGACAGTTCCAACTGTAGACCTTGGATTATGAGAGGTAGATTTTTGTTCAATGGATATAGCAGGCGAAAGACCCTCTACTGTATCAACGTCTGGTTTGTCCATAACAGAAAGAAATTGCCTTGCATAAGCCGATAATGATTCAACATATCTTCTTTGGCCTTCAGCATAGAGAGTGTCAAAAGCCAGAGAAGACTTCCCAGAACCAGATAAACCAGTGATTACAGTTAATTCGTCCCTTGGTATTGATATGTCGATATTCTTTAAATTATGCTGGCGAGCTCCTTTAACGCTTATATATTTCATTTACGAATTGTTATGATTTAGACTAATATCAAATATAATAAACAATAACATCTTTTAAGAGAAAAAATTATGGCAAGAAGTGGAATTAATAAAGTTATATTACTTGGTAATTTAGGAGCGGACCCAGAATTAAGAACAACTGCAGGTGGCGATGCTGTAGCAACTATATCCATTGCTACTTCCGATAGCTGGAAAGATAAAAATACCGGAGAAGAGCAACAAAAAACAGAATGGCATAGAGTTGTGTTCTTTAGAAGAATGGCTGAAGTAGTAGGTCAGTATCTAAAAAAAGGTTCTTCCGTTTACATCGAAGGACAGCTCCAAACTAATAGCTATGAAGATAAAAATACTGGAGAAAAGAAGTTTTCTACTCAAATTGTTGCAAGAGATATGCAAATGTTAGGTAGTAGAAATAATAGTGAAACTCAATCAAACTCATTAGAAGAAGCTTCAATGGATCAAACTCCTATAGATGATGAAATTCCTTTTTAATTAATTAAATTCCCTTACCACAATACTTGCATTAGTACCGCCAAATCCAAAACTGTTAGACATGAAGGAAGAAAAATCCTTTTTTTCAATTAATTGTTCGGCCAACACAAGATCTTTTGCTTCATCTATAGGATCTCTAAGGTTCAGAGATTCAGCAATGAATTTGTTTTTCAACATCAAAATACTATAAATACATTCTAAGACCCCAGCGGCTCCCAAGGCATGACCAGTTTGTGACTTAGTTGAACCAACAATTGGTTTTTCATCAAAAACTTTTTTGATTGCATTTAATTCTATTGGATCTCCGGATGGAGTGGATGTCCCATGGGCATTTAAATAATCTACAGTATTAAGTTCACTCATTTGTAATGCTTGTCTCATACAATTAGCAGCGCCGGAGCCAGAAGGAGAAACCATGTCTTCACCATCCGAAGTAGCTGAATAACCAACTATTTCTCCATATATTTTTGCACCTCTTTTTTTGGCGTGCTCCAATTCTTCTAAAATAATAATTCCGCCCCCAGCAGAAATTACAAAACCATCTCTATCTTTATCAAACGGTCTTGATGCTTCTTCTGGATTTGAATTATATTTACTTGATAATGCCCCCATAGCATCAAAAAGGGCAGACTGTGTCCAATGTTCGTCTTCACCTCCGCCTGCTAGAACTATGTCTTGTTTTCCTAATTGTATCTGTTCCCAAGCCGAACCAATGCAATGAGCGCTTGTGGAACATGCAGAAGAGATCGAATAATTAATACCTTTTACTCCCAGAAAAGTGGCCAAGCATGCGGAAACAGTACTACCCATTGTTTGTGTAACTCGATAAGGCCCAATTCTTTTAATTCCTTTTTCTCTAGCTATATCTGCAGCTTCCACTTGGCTTCTTGAAGAAGCGCCTCCAGAACCAGCTATTATCCCTATACGGTCAGAACTAAACATATCATCTGAAATTCCTGCATCTCTAATCGCTTCTTGAGCGCTGAGATAGGAATATGCAGCTGTCTCACCCATGAATCTGAACATTTTTCTCTCAATTAATTCGGATAGGTTTAGATTAATAGAACCTGAAATTTCACTTTTCATCCCCATTTCTTTATATTCAGGGTTTATAGAAATTCCAGATCTTCCATTTAATAGAGAAGCATTTATTTCATCAATTCCTATTCCTATTGGAGAAATAGCTCCCATACCTGTTATTACTGCTCTTTTTAATTCCATTTTTTAAAAACCTGATGGATCTTTAAATAAACCAACTTTTAGGTTCTTAGCTGTGTAAATTTCTTTACCATCTACTTTCATTGAACCGTCGGCAAAACCTACTACTAAACTTTGTTTCCTGATTCTTTTAATATCTATTTCGTATTCAACCAAATTAGCTTTTTGAAGAACTTGTCCAAAAAATTTTACTTCTCCAGCTCCCAAAGCTCTGCCAATTCCAGAATTTCCTTCCCATAATAGGTAAAAACCTAGTAACTGCCACATGGCATCTAAACCCAAACATCCAGGCATAACCGGATCGCCGGTAAAGTGACAGTCAAAAAACCATAAGTCAGGAGTTATATCAAGCTCGCCTTTTATTTGACCATTCTCAAATGCTCCTTGGTTTGAGTTCACTTCAGTAATTCTATCCATCATTAGCATTTCATTATTTGGCAATTTGCCATTTGATTGTCCAAACAATTCCCCTCTAGAGCATTTTATTAAATCCTTTTTAGAATAACTTTGTGATGGCTTGTGAACTGTCTCTCCCATAGCGATATACTACAGCATTTGAAAAGATTGCGAGTAGAGAGTTTATTAGATAAGATGCATTTTTTTTGAGAAAATTTAATATGTATGCAGTGATAAAAAGTGGTGGTAAACAGCATAAAGTGGCTGAAGGAGAAATTATTACTATAGAAAAAATTGATGCTGAGGAAGGATCAAATGTTGAGTTTTCTGAGGTGTTAGCTGTTAATAAAGAAGGCAATCTTCAGGTAGGAAGGCCTTTGTTAGAAGGCGCAAAAGTTGTTGGAAAAGTTATAAATCATTTAAAGGCACCTAAAGTGACAATTATTAAGATGAAAAGACGTCAAGATTGGAGAAAAAAACAAGGCCATAGGCAAAATTTATCTAAAATAGAAATCAAATCAATAGAGACTAAATAATGGCACATAAAAAAGCAGGTGGAAGCACAAGAAATGGAAGAGATTCTAATCCTAAGTTTTTAGGGGTTAAAGCATACGGGGGGCAAACTGTGTCAGCGGGATCTATTATTGTTAGGCAGAGAGGAACAAAATTTCACCCAGGCTCTAATGTTGGAATTGGAAAAGATCATACGCTTTTTGCAAAATGCGATGGGAAAGTGTCCTTCGAAAAAAAAGGAAAAAACCTTCGTCAATTTGTAAATATTGAATCACTAACATAATATCGTGAGCTTCATAGATGAAGCATTCATAGAGGTAACCGCTGGGAATGGCGGTAAAGGATGCTTAAGTTTCAGAAGAGAAAAATTTATTCCCAAAGGAGGACCCGATGGAGGCGATGGAGGTTCAGGCGGTTGTATTTTAATTGAAACAGATGAGTCTTTGACTACTCTTCAAGATTTTAGACTCCAAAAAAAATACAAAGCTAAAAACGGCAGCCAAGGTTTAGGTAAAAATAAACACGGTAAAGATGCAGAAAATACCATCTTAAAAGTTCCAGTTGGTACTCTGATAATCGACGAAGAGACAAATGAGCTAATAGCAGATTTAATTGAAAATAATCAGTCTATAGTTCTAGCAAAAGGAGGAAAGGGAGGTTTTGGCAATGCTAGGTTTAAAACTTCTACCAACAGAGCCCCAAGAAAAACAACAGACGGAGATGAAGGAGAAAAATTTAATATTAAGCTAGAACTTAAGGTTTTAGCAGATGTGGGACTACTAGGAATGCCAAATGCTGGAAAATCTACTCTTATTTCTAAAATTTCTTCTGCAAAACCTAAGGTAGCAGATTATCCTTTTACTACGTTAAGTCCAAATTTGGGAGTAGTTCAAAGTGATTTTAATTCTTTTGTTGTCGCAGATATACCTGGATTAATTCCTGGAGCCTCAGAAGGAGTAGGATTGGGGATACAATTTTTAAAACATTTATCGAGAGTTAAAGTTTTGCTTCATATTGTAGATGTATCATCTTTTGAAGCTGAAAATATCATTAAAAACATAAATGACATCAATACTGAGCTTGAACTTTTTGGTTCCGATTTAGCTCAAAAAGAACAGTGGATTGTTATTAATAAAAACGATCTTGATCCTTCCAAAGAAGAGATGATAGGAAAAGAGATAAAAGAAGAGTTTAAAGAACAAAGAATATTTTCTATATCTGCTATTACGGGAAAAGGGTTAGAGAACTTAGTTTCTGAAATCGGAACTAAAGTTTTTTCATTAGACTAGAATATAGTATGTCCAAAGTTATTGTCATAAAGGTAGGTTCGAGCTTAGTAACAGATTCAAATGATTCAATTGATAAAGAATTTATTAGATCTATTTCGTCTCAAATTAGAGATCTTGTTGAAAAGGGGTTTGAGGTAACAGTTGTATCTTCAGGAGCTATAGCTCATGGTATGAAATCCTGGGGAATAAAAGAAAAGCCAAAAGAAATTGATCGATTGCAAGCCTTATCTGCGGTAGGTCAAATTGGCTTAATTAACGCCTATCAAGATGAATTTCGCATTCATGGCCTTCTAGCCGCACAAGTTTTGATGAGTCATGGCGATTTTAAAGATAAAGACCGTTCAAAAAATATAAAGACAAGTTTAAAAAATATATTCAGTTTAGGAGCTATTCCAATAATTAATGAAAACGACTCTGTATCAACAGAAGAAATACAACAAGGGGATAACGATCAATTAAGTGGCGAGGTTGCAAGTTTAATCGAAGCAAATTATTTAATTATTTTGACTGATCAGGATGGTATTTACAAAGAAGATCCTAAAAAAAATGCCACAACTCAATTAATTAAAAATATTAACTTAAAGGAGCTTGATGATTATGATATTAAATTTGGAAAACCTGGAGAATTTGGTAGAGGAGGAATGGAAACAAAACTAAAAGCTGCAAAAAATTTCCTAAACGAAAGAAACGAAGTTTGGATTGCCAATGGAAAGACTGGCAATGCAGTTTTAGATATCTTAAATGGAAAAGATCAAGGAACGAAGATTACGTTAACTGATTAACTTAATAGCCTTGTTAAGTCTTGATTTCTGTCTTCCAGCACTATTTTTAGAAATGACCTTTTTATTAGCCATCTTATCAATTAGTTTCTGAGTAGATTTAAAGTTCGTTTTGGCAAGTTCAGAATCCTTAGAAGAAACTGCCTCCTCGACTCCTTTAATAGCAGTTCGAACAGCTGCTCGCTGACTACTTTTAAGAGAATTTCTAGTTAAAGCTTGTCTCGCTCTTTTCTTTGCTGATTGTATGTTTGCCATTGGTTGCGAATGATGAAGTTTTATTTTCTTAAAGTCAATATCTTGAAGAAAAAAACTATCAGACTTGTCTAAGTTTTGTTGTCTTTTTATTTCTAGAAGCTGATTGATAGGTAATCGCTCCGATAATGAAATCAGCAAGATTTGTAATGCGATCTTCATTTGATCTTAAAGACAAGTTTATTTCTGTCCTGTTTTCTAAAATACCTTGAGGTTTATTATTAATCTCAGCCCATTCGGGACTAGAACTAGAAATACTCCACTCCGCAAAGGTAACCATTATTGCTCCAGCCATGAACCTTAATCGTTCGAAGGCAATTTCTTCTCCTAAGTCTTTTTTTAGTATCTTGAAGATCATATTTGTGACTTTTATTGCAGTAGGCGCCTTGTCACTTCGAACTGAATATTTTTTTCTCCAGTCTGCAGATGTCAGTAATTCTCCCATAATCTTTAAAATATAGTTTTTTCTTTTTGGATTCAACGCATTTTCAGCCATAGGAGTAATTAAAACAGTAACTAATTCTCTTAAATTAGGATTTTTAGACGCAGAAATCGCTTCATCTAATAAAAATTTTCTTTTATTGTCGAGAGGCGTCAGTCTGTAATCTAAAAGGGCATCTAGAAGGTTTTCTTTGTCACCAAAATGATAATGAAGAGCGGAATGATTTTTTTGACCGGCTTCCCTAGCTATTTCTCTTGTAGAAACGTTATTAATTCCTTTTTCAGCAAACAATCTTTCAGCTGTTTCTATAATTTTTGTTTTAGTCCTGTTGAGCAAAAGATTTTGAATGGCTTTATTATCCATGGATCAATTATAAGATACTTGTCTTAAATAAGCCAGCTGTCTTATTTACTGTCTTAAATAACAAATAGATTAACAAAAACTAATGGTGGAGGCGGCGGGTATCGAACCCGCGTCCATCAATCCATCCCCATCAGATCTACATGCTTAGTTTCATCTTTTAATCTCCTTTTAAAAACTCCGATGAGCAGGATTTTTTAAAAGCAGTCTGAAAATCTTTTTGAGAAAATTTCAGACAAATTTTCTCAAGCAACCTATTAAATGACTTTTTTAAACCCTAAATAGGTGTCGGGTTAAAAAAGCTAGCCGAATTATGCAGCTAGTGCGTAGTTTGCTTTATTGCCAACTAAATGTTTCGTAACTTATTTTATCGAGCTTGTTACCTGCTCGGCATGCACTTAAGGTTCTCGAACAAATGTCTAATCCATTTCGCCCCCAAAGCGAAGACCTATTTTAATGAAATTATTTCAACTTACTAGAGAGTTTTCTTATTTTAGCTTTTTCTCTATCCCACTCTTTTCTTTTGATAGTTTCTCTTTTATCAAATTTAGTTTTTCCTTTTCCTAATGAAATATTGATTTTTATTAAGTTTGTTTTCCAAAAAATTTTTGTTGGAATACAAGTCAATCCTTTTTCTTGAGTTGCCTTAAAGATTTTGCCTAATTCTGATTTGGTCAAAAGTAATTTTTTAGTTCTATTTTTATCAACCTGAAAAGTGACTTCTTTTGGAGGAGATATTTTTAGTCCTAAAATCCATGCCTCACCATCTTTCATTAAAACGTAGCTATCTTTCATGTCTACTTCGCCTGATCTGATACCTTTAACCTCCCACCCCTCCAGAGCTAGTCCTGCTTCGAAACTTTCTAGTAACTCAAAGTTGTATCGAGCTTGCCTGTTGTCAATCACAGGACGAGGGTTTCTTTTTTTATCTTTAGACATTAAGTTAGTATATCTAGTTAATATAAAATCTAAAAAAAGAATGAATCAAAACAAGATTTGGCAGGGTAATTGGACTTTTATTCTAGCTGCAGCTGGTTCTGCAGTTGGGTTAGGAAATATTTGGAAATTTCCATATATGGCCGGAACTAATGGCGGCAGCGCTTTTGTTCTAATTTACTTCTTGTGTATTTTGCTCATTGGGTTACCTGTCATGATGGCAGAAAGTTATTTAGGCAGATATGGACGAAAAAGTCCTATTAACAGTATTAAGAAAATAGTTATTGATTTTAATCTTTCATCTTATTGGAAAATTTTGGGCTGGCTCGGCGCAATAGCAGGTTTAATGATCTTATCCTACTATAGCGTTTTTGCTGGTATTGCTGCAGCATACATTTTTAATTTCATGCCAAGCAACGAAGTTGATCCAGTTTCTTATTCATTAAGTTATTTCAGTGAATTTGTTGGTTCGCCAATGAAAATGATTTTTTGGCATACACTATTTTTAGGCCTCACCTGTTTCATTGTTGGTAAAGGAGTTATAGACGGGATTGGGAAAACAATTAACTTTTTAATGCCGACTTTATTTTTTTTAATAATTCTTTTGTGCATTTATTCATCTTTTACAGGAGACTTTTTAAAAGCTTTTAATTTTTTATTTGATGCAGATTTTTCTAAAATTTCAACATCGGTGATTATTGCAGCAATGGGCCAGGCATTCTTTACTTTGAGCATAGGTATGGGAGCAATCATGGCCTACGGAGCATATATGCCTGAAGATCAACCAATTGCTAAAACAATTCCCATAATAATAATTTTAGATACTTCGGTCGCGTTATTTGCTGGATTAACTATTTTTCCGATAGTGTTTAGCAATCCAATTCTTTCGGTTTCTTCCGGTCCAGGATTATTATTTGAAACTTTACCGATTGCTTTTAGTTCTTTGCCTTTTGGAAGTATTTTTTCTTCAATTTTCTTTATTTTAATTTCTATTGCAGCAGTGAGTTCATCAGTATCACTTATTGAACCTTTTACAGCGTGGGTAGAAGAACAAAAAATATTCACTCGAAAATTAGGAGTAACAATCTTAGGTTTGTTCGCCTGGATATTAGGTTTGGGCAGTATTTTTTCATTCAATATCTGGAAAGAAATTTTCATTTTTGGCTTTGATTTTTTAAGTCTAATGGATTTTTTAACAAACAATATAATGCTGCCTTTTGGAGGCTTAGCAATTTGTTTATTGGTAGGGTGGGTTTTAGAAAAAGAAAAAATGAAAAAAGATTTAAAGATGAACAGTTACTTTTATAATTTTTTTATTATCTGTTTAAAGTATGTAGCACCAATATCAATCGGGACTATTTTTTTAAGCTACTTTTTTTCCTGAAAAATTAGTTGCTAGAGTTTGCGTTTTTGTAACGATCAATCCACTTGGTTAATCTGCCATTTTCAAAATAAAGAGTAAAATGATTATTATATTCTGTAATGTTTCCAACATTAAGAGTGCCGATATATACCCAAACATCTGGGTTTAAGCCATCGTTTAATGTCGGAGAACCCATGATGTATTTTACTTGCGCTTCTGTGAGACCAACTTCCAATTTTTCTATCATTTTATCGGTTACTATGCTTCCTTGAGGAACTGAAACTTTGTAAAAGTTATCGAAGAAATTCAAAGAGCAACCATTTAGAATAAAAATAAATAGTGAAATATAAATCGTTTTTAGTAAAATTCTATAATTCATAATTAATCGACTTAATTATATACATTCTTATGAGCGAAGATAAAAATTTAAGAGAAGCTGGTTTAAAAGTAACTTTACCGAGAGTAAGGATATTAGAAATTTTTGATAAATCTCCGGAAAGACATTTAAGTGCTGACGATGTTTATAAAAAAATCTTAGATTCGGGTGACGAAGTTGGCCTGGCAACTGTTTACAGAGTGTTGACGCAATTTGAATCAGCAGGGATTTTAGAAAAACAAAATTTTGAATCAGGTCATTCAGTTTATGAGCTTGCTTCGAATCCAGATTTTGATGAACATCATGACCATATGGTATGTATCAAGACCGGCAAAGTAATTGAATTTAACAATCAAATGATTGAAGACATTCAAGAGAAACTAGCAGATTCTCATGGTTATAAATTGATAGATCATAAACTCGTCCTCTATGTTGAGCCAAAAAAAGAAAATGAATAAAAAAGATAATAACGAGGAAACTTCTGATGAAGAAATAAATCAATCTTTTGGTGAAAACGACGACTTAGAAAAAAAAGAAAAGGATTCTATAGAAGAAACTGAAGAAACAGAAAATTCACTAGAAGATTTAGAAGAAAAAGTTCTTAGAGCTCAAGCCGAAGTTCAAAATGTTAGAAGGACCGCCCAAAATGAAGTTTTAAAAGCTCGTTTGTATGGTTCAGAATCCCTTGTAAAAGATATTCTTCCATCGATTGATAATCTTTTTAGAACTTTGGAGCACCAAGACGAAAAAACTAAAAGCGTTCCATCAGAAGGAATAGAACTTGTAATTAGAGAGTTGTTGGGAGCTTTAGAAAAAAACGGCATTTCTGTAGTAGATCCAAAAAATGAAGAGTTTAATCCAGATGAGCATGAAGCTATATCGGTAGTAGAAAATAAGGATGTTTCACCTAATACTTGCTTAGAAGTAACCCAAAAAGGATTTAAGTTTAAAGATAGAGTAATAAGGCCAGCAATGGTAATAGTCAGCAAAAAGTAAAATTTATCCTTGAAAAAAATATATTAGCCCTCAATAAATATTTGTAAGAATATTTATGGAGATATAAATGGCTAAAATTATAGGTATTGATTTAGGAACCACGAATTCATGTGTTTCTATTATGGAAGGTGACAATGCTAAAGTCATTGAAAATGCTGAAGGTGAGAGAACTACTCCCTCTGTTGTAGCGTATACAGATGGCGAAACACTAGTTGGTTCAAGCGCTAAAAGACAATCTGTTACAAATCCAGAAAATACGTTATACGCCATTAAAAGACTTATTGGCAGGAAGTTTTCTGATGAAGTTGTAACAAAGGATAAAGAAATGACTCCTTTTGAAATTATCAAGGCTGACAATGGCGATGCATGGGTTAAAGCTAACGGTGAGAGTTTAGCTCCTCAACAGGTTTCTGCTCAAATTTTAACGAAAATGAAAAAATCTGCTGAAGACTACTTAGGTCATGAGGTAAAAGAAGCGGTAGTAACTGTTCCAGCTTACTTTAATGATTCCCAAAGACAGGCTACTAAAGATGCAGGAAAAATAGCCGGTTTAGAAGTTAAAAGAATAATAAATGAGCCCACAGCAGCAGCATTAGCCTTTGGTTTAGATAAAAAAACTGGTGATCAAAAAATTGCTGTTTTCGATTTGGGTGGAGGAACATTTGATATTTCTATCATAGAACTAGCTGAAATAGACGGTGAAAAACAATTTGAAGTTTTGTCTACTAATGGCGACACGTTCCTTGGTGGAGAAGATTTTGATCTTGCGTTGATAGATCATCTCGTTGATGAATTTAAAAAAGAGCAAAATTTTGATTTGAAATCGGATCCGGCCGCACTACAAAGACTTAAGGAAGCAGCGGAAAAAGCCAAGATTGAACTTTCTTCTAATCAACAAACTGAAATCAACCTTCCATATATTACCGCTGACTCATCTGGTCCTAAACACCTTCTAATTAAATTAACTAGATCTAAGCTTGAGGCGCTTGTAGAGCCGTTAGTTGCTAGAAGTTTAAAGCCAGTTGAGATTGCACTAAAGGACGCAAAGCTAAAAACCTCTGATATAAATGACGTAATTTTAGTAGGAGGACAAACAAGAATGCCTATGGTCCAGGAAAAAGTTAAAGAATTTTTCGGAAAAGAGCCAAGAAAAGATATTAACCCGGATGAGGCCGTTGCTGTAGGAGCTGCCGTTCAGGGAGCTGTTCTATCCGGAGACGTAACAGATATTCTTCTTTTAGATGTTACACCTCTTACTTTAGGAATAGAAACTATGGGTGGAGTTATGACTCCTGTAATAGAAAAAAATACAACTATTCCAACCAATAAATCTCAAATTTTTTCAACTGCAGAGGATAATCAGATTGCTGTAACCGTAAACGTTGTCCAAGGAGAGAGAAAGCAAGCAAAAGAAAATAAGCAGTTAGGTCTATTTAACTTAGATGGGATTCCAGCTGCTCCAAGAGGTATGCCTCAAATTGAGGTATCCTTTGACATAGATGCTAATGGAATTTTAAATGTTTCAGCTAAAGACAAAGCAACCGATAAAGAACAATCTATTACTATTCAAGCTTCAGGCGGTTTATCTGAAGAAGAAATAGAAAAAATGGTTACTGAAGCAGAAGCAAATGCCGAAGAAGATAAAATTTTCGAAGAAATGGTGCAGGCAAGAAATTCTGCAGATACTTTAATTCACAGCTGCAAAAAAACTTTGGAAGAATCAGCTGATAAAGTTGAAGAAAACGAAAAAACTCAAATTGAAGAAGCTATTACTTCTCTTGAAGAAGCCATGAAAGGTGAAGACAAACAAGAAATTGAGGACAAAACCAAAGCGCTAGCTGAGGCTTCATCTTCTCTAGCTCAGAGACTTTACGCAGAGCAACAACAAAACGCTTCAACTGATCAAGGAGGTCAGGAATCCGAAGCTGCTGACGACTCGGCGGTCGATGCTGATTTTGAAGAAGTCAAAGAAGAAGCCAAAGAACAAGAAAAATAGTTATTATATTTTTGATTAAGCATCAAAATGAGTAAAAGAGATTACTATGAGGTGCTAGGTGTCAACAAAAGTACGTCTAAAGACGAACTAAAAAAAGCTTACCGTAAATTAGCTATGAAATATCATCCGGATAGAAATCCTGATGATCAAGCGGCTTCCGAAAAGTTTAAAGAACTATCAGAAGCTTACGAAATTCTTTCGGATGATCAAAAACGACAAGCTTACGACCAATTCGGACATGATGGAGTAAATCCATCTTTTTCAAATGCGCAAGGAGCAGCAGAAGGATTTAGTGACATATTTGGAGATATCTTTTCCGATATTTTTGGCGGTTCTACAAGAACAAGAAGTAGGTCTCAGAGAGGTGCTGATTTAAGTTATAGCGTTGAAGTCTCTCTTGAAGACGCCGTTAAAGGTACAAGTATTAACCTTGACATACCTTCGAGCGAGAGATGTTCAGGAACTTGGCATCAGTGCAACCACTGTAATGGCAATGGAGTAGTCAGAATGCAACAAGGTTTTTTTTCAATGCAACAGACTTGTCCTCATTGCAGAGGTGAAGGTGAAATACATGATCCTAATTGTTCCATCTGTGGCGGTGCAGGCTTTATTAAAAAAAATAAAACCCTTTCAGTAAAAATTCCAGAAGGCGTCGATACTGGAGATAGAATAAGATTATCTGGTGAAGGTGATTCCGGTAAACATGGAAATGGAGATCTTTATATTCAAGTAGATGTCCAAAGGCACAAAATCTTTGAAAGAGATGGAAAGCATTTATATTGCGAGGTTCCGATAAACTATGCTGATGCAGTCCTTGGCGGAGATATTGAAGTCCCAACGCTTGATGGCAAAGTTAAAATTAAAATTCCTGAAGGAACACAGAGCCACAAATTATTTAGATTAAATGGAAAAGGGATCAAGCCTTTAAGAGGTGGATCAAAAGGGGATATACTTGTAAGAGTATTAGTTGAGATACCCGTTAAATTGAACAAAGAGCAAGCAGCGTTACTCAGAAAGTTTAAGGAATCTATTAGCGGTTCCGAAAATACGCCTATGAAAAATACTTGGTTAAAAAGCGCTAAAGAATTTTTAAAGGGTTTTTAATGTCAATCTCTCTTTTTATTTCAGGGGTTACAGGAAAATTAGGAAAAGTTGTTGCTGAAGAGTTAGAAAATACAGAAAGTATTTTTTTGGCTGGGGGCCATGCCTCAGCTAGCAACAAAAATTTAGGAAAGCCTTTAAATTCGATTTTGAATATCGAATGCAAAGAAAACTTAATTTCAGATTTTAATAATATTGATTACAAAATTGATGCAGTTTTGGATGTATCTTCAATAGACAATTTTCAACATCTCACCGAATTTTGCTTAAAAAAAGAATTACCGTTTATATTGGCTAGCACAGGTCATAGCGAAGATCAGCTATCTTCTTTAAAGAAATATAGTGAAGATTTACCAATCCTAATTGCTCCAAATTTGAGTTTAGGTGTAAATCTTCTAAAAAAATCTTTATTACCTTTAAAAAATAACGAATCTATTAGCAAAATAGAAATTACCGAAACTCATCATAAAGAAAAAAAAGATTCCCCTTCAGGAACAGCAAAGGATTTGGCTGAATTTATTGATAAAAATTTGCATTTAAAAGTTAAAACTATTGTTAAATCTATTAGAGACGAATCGTCGGTAGGTATCCATGAAGTAAAGATATCTTTAGATAATGACGAGTTAATAATTACTCATAATGCTTTTGATAGGAAAATCTTTGCAAAAGGCGCAATAAAAGCAATTGAGTGGATTGTTGCGCAAAAGCCAGGGCTTTATTCTATGCAAGAAATATCTTTTTAAGGCTTTGGAGTAAATTAATTTTTATGGTTTAATTTCCCTCAATTCACTTTTTAGTGAATGAAACACACTCGTAAAGATTGAGTATTCGGGTGCTTCTTTTGCTCAAAAGTTGTTGAATACTTAGCTTCGAGGAGGATTAACCCAGCCGAATGGCTAAAAAAGGAGCAACGATCATGGATATTTCCATAGAGCAAATGCTGAAAGCAGGAGTGCATTTCGGCCATCAAACTAGATTTTGGAATCCCAAAATGGATCCTTTCATTTTCGGTAATAGAAATAAAGTTCACATAATAGATTTAGAAAAGACTCTTGAGCATCTGAAACCTTCTATTGAATTCTGCAAACAATTAGCTGCTTCAAATAATAGAATTTTATTTGTAGGCACTAAAAGAGCTGCCAGCAAAGTAATAAAATCAGAAGCAGAAAGATGCGATATGCCATTTGTTAATTACAGATGGTTAGGCGGGATGTTAACAAATTATAAAACTGTCAGAGCCTCAATCAGGCGCCTTGAAATTTTAAAAACGCAAGAAGAAGAAGGAAAGTTTAATGACTTAACCAAAAAAGAAGTTCTTGGAATTAGGCGAGAGATGGAAAAATTAGAAAGATCGATAGGTGGTATAAAAAACATGGGAGGTCTTCCTGAGGCCTTATTCATAATTGATGTGAACAATGAAAAAATTGCAGTAGCTGAGGCTAGGAAAATGGGCATTCCCATTATAGGTTTAGTAGATACCAATTCGGATCCAGATAGCGTTGATTATGTCATACCAGGAAATGACGATGCTATCCGCTCTATTTCTTTAATCGCGAGAATAATTTCTAATGCCTGCTTAGATGGGGCTTCAAGAGCTTCTGGCCTAGGGTCTAAAAAGGATGGGCCTGTCATATTAAGAAAAAGTGAAATCGAGGAATCTAATGATCTATCTACGGAAGGTGAAAATGAGGAAGCTACAACTGAACCTTCTTCAGAAAAAGAAGCTAAAGATGATGATTTGCAAGCAGATTCCGAAGAAAAATAAGAGGGAAAAATGAATATTAGTGCCAAGGATGTTAAAGACTTAAGAGAAAAAACAGGACTAGGGATGATGGAATGCAAAAAAGCGTTAGAAGAGGCTGGAGGAGATTCTGACCTAGCTATTACAAACTTAAGAAAAAACAGCGCCTTGAAAGCAGAAAAGAAATCATCAAGAACTGCTGTTGAGGGAGTCATTCTGTCCGATACTAGCGATTCAAGCAATTCTATCTTGATTGAAATTAATTGTGAGACTGATTTTGTAGCTAAAGATGCTAACTTCTCAGCTTTTGCAGAAGAGGTATTAGAAACATGTCTTAGCTCGCCTAATGCTAGCTTAGAAAAATTACTATCAGATTCTTTAGAAGAGAAAAGGCAAAATCTTGTTCAAAAAATTGGAGAAAATATCGTAATAAGGAGAAAAATTAACGTTTCATCCCCCTTTGTATACTCCTATATACATGGAAATAAAAAAATTGGAGTTCTAGTGTCTCTCGAACAAGAAAATGAAGAGCTTGGAAAAGATTTAGCCATGCATGTGGCAGCATCTAACCCGTTGGCTATTAGCCCAGAAGAAATATCAGAAGAAATAATTAATAAAGAAAAAGAAATAATCGAGGCTCAGGTTTCTGATGCCGATAAGCCTCTAGAAATTATCGAAAAAATGACTTCAGGAAGACTAAAAAAATTCTTATCAGAAGTTAGCTTAATCGATCAACCATTTGTAAAAGATCCTTCACTCAATGTAAGCCAACTCTTAAAAAATAATGATAATTCTGTTTTGTCATTTATAAGATACGAAGTAGGAGAGGGAATAGAAGTTGAGAAAAAAGATTTTGCTGAAGAAGTTCAGGCTCAGTTAGGAAATTAACTTAAAAAAATGATTGTTGAAACAGAAGCTGAAACTAAGGAGGGTATGGCAAAAACCATATCTGCATTAGAGGTCACATTTCAAAGGATCAGGACTGGCCGAGCAAATTCTTCTTTGTTGGATTCAATTGAAGTTGATTATTACGGGAATCCGACTCCGCTGAAACAAGTTTGCAATATAGCTGTCGAGAATGCCAAAACCTTGTCTATATCTCCTTGGGAGAAAGATATGGTTATACCAATTGAAAAGGCAATTCAATCTTCTGATATAGGAGTACAGCCTATAACCTCGGGTGAAGTAATTAGAGTAATACTGCCTGATTTAACAGAAGAAACTAGAAGAGACCTAATTAAAGTTGCAAAATCTGAAGCCGAAAATTCTAAAGTTTCTATCAGAAATCAAAGAAGAGACGCTAATGGCATATTAAAAGAATATTTAAATGAAAAAGAGATATCAGAAGATGACTTAAAAAAAGGAGAGGAACTTATTCAGAGAGCAACTGATGAATTCATAAAAAAGGTTGACACTCTTTTAGAAGAAAAAGAAAAGGATCTCCTTGATTTCTAGATAAGTCATGAAAAAGCTTCCAAATCATGTAGCCATAATAATGGATGGAAACACGAGATGGGCAGAAAATAAGAACTTAGATAAAAATGATGGCCACAAAGAAGGAGTAAAAAAAGCTCGGCTTGCAGTTGAATTTTTTCTAGAAAATAAAATAAAAAACTTAACTCTTTTCGCCTTTAGTACTGAAAATTGGGGAAGACAAAGAAAAGAGGTAAAGGCTCTCTTAAAACTTTTTCTGGAGGCCATAAACGAGCAGACTCCTGATTTAATTAAAAATAAAGTAAAATTAAATTTCATTGGCGATATTTCTCGATTCGACAAAGTTCTCATTAATAAAATAAAAAGCTCACAAATAAAAACAAGCAAATATGATTCAAAGATGAGTTTGAATATTGCTATAAGCTATGGCGGAAGATGGGATATTGAACAAGCATTAAAGTCTATTGTAAAAGATTTTTCGAAAAGGAAAATAAAAATCAAAAATATAGACGAAAGTTTAATAACTGATTACTTGTCAACTTCATTGATTCCTGATCCAGACTTAATCATTAGGTCTGCTGGGGAACAAAGAATAAGTAATTTTTTTCTTTGGCAAGCAGCATACTCTGAAATTTATTTTTTAAAAAAATTATGGCCTGACTTTAATGAAGAGGATTTTGAAGAGGCCCTAGAAGAATACGCGTTAAGAAAAAGAAAATTTGGAGTCAAAACAGGAAATTAGATGTATACACGAGAAATTACTGCATCAATAATTTTAATATTTTTATTATCAATAATTTTCTTAGCTCCAGCTTTAATTTTTAAAACAACTATCTTCTTAATTTTTGGGTTAGCTCTATACGAATTATTTTTTCTTATAAAAAAACCTTACTGGGCTTCAATGGCATTTCTTATTTTTCTTATTACTTTTCTTCTTTTTGCAAATATTTTTGAAGAAAATAGAATGTTATTTTTATTTGCAATAATGATTTCGGCTTTAAATGATTCAGGAGCTTACTACATTGGAAGAAAATATGGTTATAAAAAAATTTTTCCACTCACAAGTCCAAAGAAAACATTGGAAGGTATGATGGGCGGCATTCTCATTTCAAGTTCCACTTTATATTTAGTTGCATATTTTCAAATTATAAAATTTGATTTAAATTTTTCTTTCATCACTGGAAGCATTTTTTATCTTATTTTAATAGTGTGCTCATCAATGGCAGTGCTTGGTGATTTTATTGAAAGTAGAATAAAAAGAATTGCAAATGTAAAGGATTCAAGTTCACTTTTACCGGGTCACGGAGGAATCTTAGATAGAATTGATAGTCATATTTTTGTACTGCCATTATTTTTTATACTGCTAGGAGTCATCAATTGAAAAAAGTGCTTATTCTAGGTTCTACTGGTTCTGTTGGTCAGTCGACTCTCGAGGTTATCAAAGCTAATAATAAAGATTTTTCGATATCTGGTTTAGTGGCCAAATCAAATAAAAAGTTGCTCTTAGAACAAGCGAATAAATTCAATGTTAAGAAAATTTGTTTGATAAATAATGATTCGAAAAATGATATTTTTGTTTCCGAATCTGAAATAGAAGATTTAATCTTTAGCGATCAAGTAGACATAGTTGTTGCAGCTATATCAGGTATTGCTGGGCTTAAAACTATTTTGAGCTCCATAAAAGCTGGAAAAAGGATTTTAATCGCCAACAAGGAGCCTTTGGTGGCTGCAGGTCAAATTTTAATGAAGGAAGCAAAAAAATCTAATTCAGAAATTATACCTATTGATTCTGAGCATTGTGCTATCCATCAATGCCTTAAGAATATAGAAAGAGAGGATTTAAACAGAATAATAATTACTTGCTCCGGTGGACCATTTCTGAGAAAAAAAATTACGAATTTCAACAAAATCACCGTAGAAGATGCACTCAATCATCCTGTGTGGAAGATGGGAACTAAAAATCTTATCGATTCAGCAAGTCTAATGAATAAAGCTTTAGAAATAATTGAAGCCAAGTGGCTATTTGATCTTAAAAGCGAGCAAATAGATGTAATAATTCATCCGCAAAGCATAATTCACTCAATGGTAGAAACTAAAGATAATTCTATTCTTTCAGTAATGTCAGAACCTGATATGAAAATTTGTATTGCATATGGTCTTGGATTTCCGAGAAAAATAAAAAGTTTATCTAAACCGCTAAGTTTGATAGAAAATAATTTATTAGAATTTATAAATATAGATCAAATAGATTTTCCATCTATAAAATTTGCGAGAGATGCTTTAATTTCTGGAGGTCTTATGCCTACAGTATTGAATGCAGCAAATGAAATTGCTGTGAAGAAATTTATAAATAATGAAATTAAGTTTGATTTAATCTTTGATACTATTAAACATGTTATGGAAAAATTCGATAAAGAAAATTCTAAAATTGATCCCTCGTTGGAACAAATTCTAGAAGCAAACGAAAAAGCAAGATTATTTTCTTTGAATTATATTAAAAAAATCTGATGAACTTTCTTATTTATATATTCGGCTTCTTAACTTTGATATTAATTATCACAGCAATTCACGAAGCAGGACATTATTCTATGGCACGGTTTTTTAAAGTAACCATTTTGGATTTTTCTATTGGTATGGGTAAATCTTTAAAATCTTGGAAAGATAAAGCTGATACCGAATTTCACTTAAGAATGCTTCCGATTGGTGGATTCGTAAAAATGAAGGGAGAAGATGAAGGCAAAGATGCCGATGATTCTTTTTCTTCAAAAAAATACTACCAAAAGGTCTTAATCTTGTTAGCTGGACCTTTAGCAAATTTTTTCTTAGCAATTTTTTTGCTTACTGGATTGAATATCTACGGAAATACGTCTCTATCATCTTTAGTTGGCTATGTAGATGAAGAGAGCTCCTCTTTTAGAGCCGGCTTTAAAAAAGGTGATCTAATTATAAAAATAGATTCATTTGATGTTTCGACAAGATCTGACGCTCAAATGGCACTTTCTAGAAGACTGGGGGAAACAGGAGATATAATTTTTCAAGTTAGGTCTTCTAATACAGAAAAGACTATAAAAATTCCAATAAAGAGTTGGCTTCAAGGAGAAGAGCCATCAGATCTTTTAAGAAATCTAGGAATCAATGTGCCTATTAAGCCTATCATTGGCGAAATTTTGACTGATAGTCCAGCTAAAATCTCAGGCCTTAAAAAAAATGATGAGATTCTTGAGATTAATAATCAAGCTGTCTCTTCATGGGCAGAAATTAAGAGTAAAATAAATAGTAATCTAGGCTTGCCATCCAATTTCAAAATTCTACGAGATCAAGAAATTATATTTTTATCAATACTGCCCGAATTTTCTGAGGAGAAAAATGAATGGTTAATTGGAATTTCTGCCTCAAATAAGATTTCACCAGAGGCTTTAGTTTTTCAAAGAGAGGCTCCTTTATCTGCTTTTAATAAGGCCACTATTCAAACATTTAGTGTTGTGATGGATTCTTTTGAATTTCTTTATAAGATGATCATCGGCTATGTTTCTCCTAAGAATCTTGGAGGCCCGGTAATGATAGGTCAGTTTGCCGGAGAATCCTTAATATACGGGGGATTTTATTCTTTTCTCTTATTAATAAGTTATGTGAGCATCGGCTTAGGCGTAATAAATTTAGTTCCAATCCCCATTTTAGATGGCGGTCAAATTCTAATTTTAACCATTGAAAGATTAAAAGGATCTCCTATATCTCCAACAGTTTTAGATTTTACTTACAGATTTGGAATATCAGCTGTTATTCTTCTGATGATTTTTGCTTTCATGAATGATATTTCAAGAATAGGAGCTTAAAATTGCTACTAATTTTTCTTAAAAGGATTTTAATTTTTACAATTATTTTAAGTTCATCCTCTTTTTTTGCCTCGGAAGAAGCCTGGATTGTTGAAGATATTAGAATAAGTGGATTACAAAGAATTTCTGCGGGAAGTATTTTTTCCAATATTCCTGTAACTATTGGAGACAAAGTTGTCCTAGAAGATATTCAAAACATTTCAAAATCAATTTTTGCTACTGGCAATTTTGATGATATTCAGATTGGTAGAGATGGAAGTGCTCTTTTAATAAACTTAAAGGAAAGGCCAACAATCGATGAAATTTCTATTGAGGGAAATGAAGCAATAAAATCAGAAAGTCTTTTAGATGGTCTTGAAAATTCAGGTATTTACAGAGGTACTTTGTTTAAAAGATCAGTTTTTGAAAATTTAAGTTCGGAACTTGAAAGACAATATATTTCGCAAGGAAGGTATGGAGCTAATGTAGAAGTTTCATCAGAAGATTTAGAGCGTAACAGAGTTAAATTAAATATTGTTATTGATGAAGGATCTACTGCTTCAATAAGAAGAGTCAATATAGTAGGAAATGAAAATTTTTCCGAAGAAGAGCTTTTAAGATTTTTTAAATTAAAGCCAAGAACATGGAGATCATTTTTTTCTAAAAGAGAGCCTTATTCCAAAGAGAATTTAAAAGGAGATTTAGAAAATTTAGAATCATTTTATAAAAACAGAGGATATCTGAAATTCAACGTGGATTCTTCAATTGTTTCTTTGTCGCAAGATAAAAAAAATATATTTATTACAATTAATATTTCAGAAAATAAAATCTTTTATACAAATGAAGTTTCATATGCAGGAGATCTTCCTGATGCGATTTCTCCTATTTTAATTTTGCAAAAGACACAATTTATCATCCCAAATGCTCCTTTTTCACAAGAGGCTCTTACTTTTGCAGAAGAAGAAATAACCTCGCTAATGAGTAATCAAGGATTTTCTTCAGCGGAAGTTGTTGCTTCTACAGAGGAGGCAGATAAAGAAGGGTTTGTCGATGTTACAGTTTTCATTGATCCTGGACAAAGGACTTACATAAGAAAAATAAATTTTTCCGGAAATAAAAGAACGCATGATGTTGTCCTGAGAAGAGAAATGAGACAGATGGAAGGTTCATGGGCTTCAGATGTTTTATTAGAGAATTCTAAAAGAAGATTAGATAGGCTTGGATATTTTAAAGAAGTTGAATATGAAACAGTTCCTGTTTCAGGCGAAGCTGACAAGATAGATGTAAATTTTACCGTTGAGGAAGAATTTTCTGGTTCAATCGCTGGTAGTCTTGGTTACGGAGCATATGGATTTAGTTTAGGTGCTAACTATTCTGAATCAAATGCTTTTGGGACAGGTAATAGAATTTCATTAGGTATAAATTCAAGCGATTATCAAACTAATTTACGATTTAATTTTTTTGATCCTTACTTTACTATTGATGGAATAGGTTTAGGATATGGTGCATATTATTCTTCGTCTGATTATTCAGAATTTAATGCATCAGCTTATAGCACAGATTCAATTGGACTATCGTCAAATCTTATTCTTCCAATTGATGAAATTCAACAATTAGGTCTTTCAGTTGCTCTTGATCAAACGAAACTTAAAACAGACCTCTTTTCTTCTCAACAATTGCTTGATTATGTCAACTCAGAAGGAGATACCCAAGACTCTATAACGCTCGGAGCGAGCTGGACAAGGAATACTTTAAATAGAGGTTTATTCCCTTCTGCAGGAACATTGAATCAAGTATCGGCTAATATTGCTGTGCCTCCAAGTGACGTAACTTATGGAAAACTTAGATACAATTTTAGATATTATAGACCTATCTTTTTTAATTTAATATTTTCAACGAGGAATGAAATAGGAGCTTTGTTTGCTTATGGTGATACAGAGAACTCTCCTCCATATCAAAATTTTTACGCGGGAGGCTTAAAATCTGTAAGGGGTTTTAAACAAAATACTCTTGGACCAAGAGCTGTATATGGAAGTGGATATTATTTTTCTAACAGGCCCTCAGGCGGAGCTTATCTTGTTGAAGGTGGTTTAGACTTCATTTTCAATTTAGGTTTTTTGGATGACACAAGATCGATAAGAAGCTCTCTATTTTTTGATTATGGTAATGTGTTCAGCGATGGATGTAAAAGTTACGAACTTCAATGTAGTGAATTTGATTTAAGCGAATTAAGATATTCAGTAGGCTTAGGCTTCACTTGGATAACTCAACTTGGGCCATTGTCTTTCTCTATCTCTTCAGCCTTGAACGATGATGAGTATGATGAGACAGAAGCATTTCAATTTGAAATAGGAAATCAGTTTTAATTTTCAAATCTTCTGTATAATTCAAACCAAGAATGACAACTCATTAGTAAAACGGAGAAGGTTTATGAAAAAAATAGTTCTTTACATAATATTAATTGCATCATCAATTTTTTCTATCTCTTTAAATGCAATAGAGGGCATCGCCGTAATAGATTATAGAACTGTATTTTTGGGGACAGATCTTGCAAGAGAAAGATTTGAAGAACTAAGAGTCTCAAGTGAATACAAGACAATCAGTGACGAAGCTCAAAAAAAACAAGAAGAACTAATATCAGTATCTGAAGAACTTCAAAAAGAAAGTAAAACCTTGTCTGATGAAGAAAAAGCAAACATGCAGAAAAAAGCTCAAACACTTTATCAAGATCTGCAATATGCAAATCAAAAAGCGCAGGCTTTGGAGGGGGAACTTCTTCAAAAATTAGAAGCCGAGCAAACTCCTAATGTACAAAAAGTTATTAATGAATTAGTGAAAGCAAAAAAAATAAGTCTATTATTTAATAGTGGTGCATTGCTTGCTTTTGACGTATCAAATGAGGCAATTAATGTTACTCCTGAAGTTATTAACTTGCTTAATCAGGCAAATAAGGAAAAATAAATTTAAGCTTGAGTGAAAAAAAAATTAATCTTAAGAAGATTGCTAATTATCTTGATGGAAAAATAATTGGTGAAGAGGATTGTGAAGTTGAAAACATTTTGCCTCTTGACCTTGCCAATAAGGAAGATATTTCCTTTTTTTATAATAAAAAATTTATTGATAAGTTAAAAACTACGAAAGCTAAAGTTGTAGTTTTGGAAGAAGAATACACAAGCTTCAATAATTCGATTTCTATTGTAGTTAAAGACGCTCATATAGCTTACGCCAAACTAACTCAGTTATTTAAGAAAAATATAGAAAAGACTGGAGTGAGCTCTGACGCTTCAATTGAATCTAACAGTATTGATCCTAGCTCTTTTATTGGGCCGAAGGTGATAATAGAAGAGAAAGCTGAGATTGGAAAAAACGTTAAAATTCTAGGGGGAGTCTACATAGGCTCGAAAGTAAAAATAGAAGATAACACATTAATTTATTCTAACGTTTCAATCTATTCTGAAACCAAAATAGGGAAAAATTGTATTATTCACGCAAATTCTGTCTTGGGTTCAGACGGTTTAGGATTCGCGAATAAAGATGAAAAATGGGAAAAGATTGAGCACTTAGGTATTGTTAAAGTAGAAAATGAAGTAGAAATTGGATCGGGATGTACCATTGACAGGTCATCGACTGGAGAAACTATTCTAAAATCAGGAGTAAAGTTAGATAATCAAGTACACATAGCACATAATTGTGAGATTGGAGAAAATACAATTATAGGGGCGAAAACAGCAATAGCAGGTACAACTAAGGTTGGAAAAAGATGTAAGATCGGAGGAGGTTGTGGAATCATTGATAATATTAGCTTGTGTGATGACGTTACCGTTACTCCGATGTCTTTTGTCACAAAATCAATAACAAAAAAAGGAATATATTCTGGCGGTTCAATGTTAATGGAGCATAAAGATTGGCTAAAATATTCTGCTGAATTAAATAGAAAATTAAAAAAGTGAATATAGAAGATATAAAAAAACTTTTACCTCATCGGTATCCAGCACTTTTGGTAGACAGGGTAGTAGAGATAGAGCTAAACAAATATATAAAAGCATATAAAAACATAACTACAAATGAGCCTCATTTTATTGGTCATTTTCCAGACAAGGAGGTTTTTCCAGGAGTATTAATTTTAGAAGCAATGGCTCAAGCATCAGGCATTTTAGGTTTTGCAACAATGAATAAGACTCCAGAAGAAGGTTCTATATATTATTTTGTTGGAGCAGATAATCTAAGATTCAAACGCCCAGTTGTTCCTGGAGATCGATTGATTCTCGAGTCAACAAAATTGTCTGATAAAAAAGGAATTTGGAAATTTGAATGCAAAGCATCTGTTGATGATGAATTTGTTTGTTCCGCAACAATTCTTTGTGCCGATAGACCAAAATAATGATTCATAAATTATCTGTAATTGATCCATCGGCAAAAATAGATGATGGAGCAAGCATTGGTCCTTATTCAGTCATCGGTCCTGAAGTTGAAATTGGTAAAGATTCAGTAATTCACTCCCACGTTGTTATAGAGGGTCCTACTAAAATAGGAAAAAATAATGAAATATTTCAGTTTGCTTCTATAGGGGGAGATCCTCAAGATAAAAAATATAAAGGCGAAAAAACTTATCTAGAAATAGGCAATGATAATGTAATAAGGGAGGGAGTAACAATTAACAGAGGAACTGTTCAAGAAAATTCTTTAACTAAAATAGGATCTAAAAATTTAATCATGGCTTATTGCCATATTGCTCATGACTGTGAAATCCATGATGAAGTGGTTTTAGTAAATAATGCTTCTCTTGCGGGTTGCGTGAAAATAGAAAAAGGAGCAATTCTAGGAGGGTTCTCTTTGGTACATCAATTTTGTAAAGTAGGGCAATATAGTTTCTCTGCTATGGGTAGTTCTGTAGGAAAAGATATACCAGCTTTTGTAAGGGTAAGCGGAAGTCCTGCTTTTCCAAGAGGCCTTAACACAACAGGCATTCAAAGACTAAACCTTAGTAAAGAAGTTTCTGATGGATTAAAAGAAGCTTACAAAATTTTATATTTAAGAAATTTCAAATTAAAAGATGCAGTTGATGAAATTTCTAAAAACTTAAATGAAATTTCAGAAGTACAAATACTATTGAACTCCATAAATGCCTCTGAAAGAGGCATAGTTAGATAACAGTGAAAAAAATTAAATTTGCCTTTTCAGTTGGAGAAGAATCAGGAGATTTCTTAGGGGCACAATTAATTAATAATTTAAAAAAAAAATATCCCAATGCCAGTTTTGTTGGTTTAGCTGGTAATTTGATGCAAAAAGAAGGAATGGAATCTCTTTTTCCAATCAATGATTTATCAGTTATGGGTTTAATTGATCCTTTAATAAATCTAAATAGACTTTTAAGAAGAAGAAAACAACTTATAGATTTTATTCTTGAAGAACAACCGGAATTTTTTATCGGAATTGATAGCCCATCCTTTAATGCGGGAATTGCAAAAAGAATTAAATCTAAAACTAATACTAAAACCATTCAGTATGTTTGTCCTCAATTTTGGGCTTGGAGAAAAGGAAGGGTTAAAAGGTTTAAAAAATATTTAGATCATATTTTTAGTATTTTTCCTTTTGAAGAGAAATTACTGGCAAATGAAAATATGTCTTCTAATTTTACGGGGCATCCTCTCGCTGAGCATTTTGAAATAGATATAGACAAAGAAAAATTTAAAACTAAATTGTCTTTCAATAATAAAAAAATTTATATTGCATTATTGCCGGGAAGTAGAAAATCTGAATTAAAAAATCATCTTAAAATTTTAGAAGAGGTCGCAAATAGTTATTATCTCAAAAATCCAAATTACCACTTTATAGTTTCTCTAACTGAAGAAAATTCATTAAGCGAAAATAGCTATTTTAATAAAGAAAATATTTCTTTGATTAAAGGGAACACAAAAGAAGTTTTAAAAGCTTGCGATTATGCAATCGTGTCTTCTGGAACTGCGACTTTAGAAGCTATGTTAAGCAAAACTCCTTTTTGCGTAATTTATAAAAGTAATCCAATTAGTAATTTCTTAATTACAAATATTTTACTTCAGTTAGACTATATTTCTCTTCCTAATATTTTAGCTAATAAAAAAATAGTCCCTGAACTAAGACAAAGAGATTTAAAAACAAATAAAGTTATTGAGGAACTAGATTGCCTTATTGATAACTCTAATGAAGTAATGATTCAAGAGTTTAAAGCTTTACACCAATCTTTGATAAATGAAAATGATAATAAATTTTCAAAAATCATAGACAAACTTTCCTCAAAATTTTGAAAACTTTTTTTGTTGGTGTTGATGAAGTGGGAAGAGGATCTATCGCAGGGCCAGTAGTAGCAGCAGCTATAATTTTAAAAAAAAAGGAAATATTATCTTTGAAAGATTCAAAGTTATTATCTCCAAAAAAAAGACAAATATTATCTGAAGATATCAAAAAGAATTGCGTTGACTATGCCATAGCCGAAGTTTCTTCAAAAAAAATAGATAAGATAAACATAAGACAAGCTTCTCTTCTTGCAATGAAAATAGCTGTAGAAAAGTTAAAGAAAAAAAATATAGAAGTTATTGTAGACGGGGTTGATAAAATTGATATCTCACAAAAATGCAAGGCGATAGTAAAAGCAGATAATATTTACGAGGAGGTGATGGCAGCTTCAATAGTAGCCAAAGTTTATAGAGACGAATTAATGATAGATTTAGATAAAAAATATCCACAATACCTTTTTGCAAAGCACAAAGGTTATCCAACGAAAGATCATTTGCATGCACTTAAAAAGTTTGGTTCTATAGAAGAACATAGAAAAACTTTTGGCCCTTTAAAAAAATTGAATGAATAAATATACCCATTTAAATTTGCACTCGGAATACTCCATTCAAGACGGGCTAATTCGAATTCATGATCTTGCCAATAAGGCGTCTGAATTAAATTTTGAAAGTTTAGCAATTACAGACTTATCAAATTTATTTGGGTTTATTAAATTTTATAAAGAATTAAGAAAAAAAGGTATAAAGCCAATTTGTGGATCAGATTTTATCCTATCTGGAGAAAATACTAATTCTGGAAATCTTCAGCTACTAGTAAAAAATCATAACGGATATAAAAATTTAATTCGTTTAATTTCTAAATCTCATACTTTGGGGAAAGTTAATGGACATCCACATATATCTGTTCAAGATTTAACAAAGTTCTCTGAAGATCTCATCTTAATTACCGGAAGTATAGAAAGTCAGATTGGGCAGTCCATTTTGGCAGGAAAACAAGATATAGCTCTAAAACAAATCGAGTATCTAAGAAACATTTATAAAGACAATTTTTTCTTACAACTAACAAGAACTGGAAAAAATCAAGAAGAACTATGCAATCAAACCTTAATAGAATTTTCTAAAAATTTAGGAATTCCAGTAGTAGCTACAAATCAAGTAAGATTTTTAGCTAAAGAAGATTTTGAAGCACATGAAACAAGAGTCTGTATACAATCCGGGCATGTTTTAGGAGACAAAAGAAGACGAAGGTTTTTTCAGGATTCTCAGTATTTTAAATCAACTGAAGAAATGAATGATCTTTTTAGCGATGTTCCTGAAGCCCTATCGAATGCTTATGAAATTTCAAAAAAATGTAATTTGGAAGTAAAAACAGGTATTTATGTTTTACCTGATTTTAAAACTCCAAATCAATCTTCAGAAGCGGATTATTTAAAAAACTTAATCCAAGAGGGAATAACAAAAAAACTTGAGGTACAAAAATTTTCTGAAATTCCTGATACTTATAAAGAAAGATTAGATTATGAATTAGAAGTTATTTTAAAAATGGGTTACGAAGGATACTTTCTCATAGTTGCAGACTTCGTAAACTGGGCTAAGCATAATTCTGTCCCTGTTGGCCCAGGAAGAGGATCTGGAGCAGGCTCTCTGATAGCTTATGCGATTGGCATCACAGGTATAGATCCAATTAAATATGATCTTTTATTTGAAAGATTTTTAAATCCAGACCGAATAAGTAATCCAGATTTTGATATAGATTTTTGCAGAGATGGAAGAGAAAAGGTAATTGAATATGTTACAGAAAAGTATGGCAAAAAGGCTGTTGCTCAAATATGTACTTTTGGCACTATGGCTGCAAGAGCTGTCGTAAGAGACGTAGCTAGAGCACAAGGCAAATCATATGGATTAGCAGATAGACTTGCAAAAATGATTCCTTTTAGTCCAGAGATGACTCTTGAAAAGGCCCTTAAGGACAATTCTGATTTGAGACGAATTCTTAAAGTAGATGAAGATGCAGCTGAAATATTTGAAATGGCAAAAAAATTGGAGGGAATAATAAGAAATGTAGGCAAACATGCTGCGGGAGTTGTTATGGCGCCTTCGGAAATTAATGATTACTCTCCTTTGTACCTAGATGAAACAACCGACACCCTTGCTACTCAATTTGATATGAAAGATATTGAATCGGTAGGGTTACAAAAATTCGATTTTTTAGGATTAAAAACTCTTACGGTAATTAATAAAGCTATAGTCGAGATTAATAAATCAAGAAGTAAAATAAACTTGGAACCTATTGATATAGATGAAATTGATTTAGAAGACAAAGGTACTTTTAATTTATTACAAAGCGGCCTTTCAACCGCAGTATTTCAATTAGAATCAAGAGGAATCAAAGAATATATAGTTAAGTTAAAACCCAATAATTTTGAAGATATCATTGCATTAGTTGCTCTATACAGACCTGGACCTTTAGAAATGAAAATGGTTGATACGTATATAAACAGAAAGAAAGGAATAGAAAAAACTAAATATGGTGACGAACACGTAGAAAAAATTCTAAAAAATACATATGGTGTAATTGTTTATCAAGAACAAGTCATGCAATTAGCACAAGAATTTTCGGGATTTTCTTTAGGACAAGCAGATTTGTTAAGAAGGGCAATGGGTAAAAAAATACCAGAAGAAATGGAAAAACAAAGACCAGTTTTTATTGATGGAGCTAAAAAAAAGGGAAAGTCTGCAAGATTTGCAGAAGGTTTATTTGATCAAATAGAAACCTTTGCTGGTTATGGTTTTAACAAATCTCATTCGGCAGCATATGCGATGATTTCTTATCAAACTGCTTGGTTGAAATCTCATTATCCAGCACAATTTATGGCAGCTGCATTATCTTCTGAAATGGGAGATTCTGATAAAATTCAACTTCTTCTCGATGATGTTAAGGCACTGGGCCTTAAAATTCTTCCTCCAAGTATTAATTTAAGTTTGAAGGATTTTGTTACTTTAGATAACGAGACAATCTTGTTTGGACTTGGAGCAATAAAAGGAGTTGGAGATCCAGCTATAGAAAATATCATAGAAGAAAGAACAAAAAAAACCTTTCAAAATTTGAATGAATTTGTTTCAAGAATAGATTTAAAAAAAGTTGATAAAAGGTCGCTTGAACCATTAATCAAATCTGGAGCTTTAGATAACTTTGGAGAAAATAGATTTGAAATGTTAGGAAAATTAGAAGGAGCTTTAAAATTTGCAAGACAAAAAACTGAATTAAAAGAGAGTAAAATTAATGATTTATTTGGAGAAATAAGTTATTCAATTGAAGTTAAGGACACAAAATTGAGCAGTAAATTTCTTGAAATTGGTAAATCTAAATTAGAATTTGCTTCTTTAGGATTCTATTTAACTGCTCATCCTATGGATGAACACAGCTGGGAGGTAAGAAAGGTCGCTCCAGAACCCATCTTGTCTTTATCTTCAGGTAAACATATTCAAAGATGTTCAGGAGTTATCATCGCTTTCAAAAAAATTAATACAAGGAGAGGCCCATTAGTCTTCGCTACTCTTGATGATAATTCAGATAGAATTGAGCTTGTAATTTCAGGAGACGTATTAGAAAAATTTGCGCAACCAATAGATAATGAAAAAATATTAATAGTAGATGGCGAAATATCTATTGATAATTCTAAAGAGAGAGAAAATCTTGGCCTGGGTAAAAAAATGAATGTTTCAACAATGTTAACTTTGGAACAAGCAAGAATAAAGTTTGCAAGAAAGTTGACTATTTGTATGAATAGTGAAGATACTTCACTTTTAGACGAAAATTTAAAGGAGTTGAAGTCTTTTTCAGCAAATATTAATGAAGGATGCCCTGTAGAAATTAAATATTCTTCAAAAGTAATTGATGCAGAAATAGATGTAGGAAATGATTTTAAAATTTTGTTGAATGACACAAATTTAAAAAAACTTGTCAAAAATTATGGTGAAAAAAATTTAGACATTAGTTACTTTACAAGGCAATAAATGGCGTACACATATTTAGAATTTGAGAAACCTATCAGCGATTTAGAAAATAAAATTGAAAAACTGAGAGGTTCTGGAAATATTGGAAAAGATATAGAATCAGAAATATCTAAACTAAGCTCTCAGATAGAAAAGCTGACAAAAGAGGTTTACTCAAACCTATCAATCTGGCAAAAAGTGCAAGTTGCCCGACATCCTCATAGGCCTCATTTTTCTGACTATATTGAAAATATTTTTTCAGACTTTGATGAACTTCATGGAGATAGAGTTTTTGGCGAAGATAAAGCAATCATAGGAGGATTAGCGAGATTTAAGAAAAGGCCAGTTGTCGTGGTTGGACAAGAAAAAGGAAAATCTACAGAAGATAAAATTTCAAGAAATTTTGGAATGGCTCAACCTGAGGGGTATAGGAAAACTGCTCGACTAATGAAAATGGCTGAAGATTTTGAGATGCCCTTGATTTCATTCATTGACACTCCAGGAGCTTATCCTGGGATTGAGAGTGAAGAAAGAGGAATGAGTGAAGCTATTGCTAAGAATTTAAGTCTGCTTTCGAATCTCAAAACGCCAGTAATAGTAATAATTACGGGAGAGGGAGGTTCTGGAGGAGCATTAGCAATTGGAATAGGCGACCATGTTTGTATGTTAGAGCATTCAATTTATGCAGTTGCATCTCCAGAAGCATGTGCCTCAATAGTCTGGAGAGACGGATCTAAGGCCAAAGATGCAGCAGAAGCAATGAAAGTCGATGCCCCAAACCTTCGAAATTTAGGTCTAGTTGACGAAGTTATCGAAGAGCCCTTGGGGGGTGCTCATAGAGATATAAGAGGGATGTCAAATTCTATTTCCCAAGTTATCGAAAAAAAATTACAAACCTTCGATGAGGTTGATATTTCTGATTTGTTGAAAAAGAGATATGAAAAAATTATGTCTTATGGATCTATATAGTAAATCTTGCATTCTTTAGAAGAAAAATTAAATTCCTTAATAGATAAAAAAGCAAAAAATTATTTTGTTGCTTATAGTGGCGGCATAGATTCAACTGTTCTTTTAAATTGTGCAAATACAATTATTAAATCTCATAAAGGCTTATCTCTCATAGCATTACATATAAATCACAATTATTCTGATGACTCCAATGCTTGGAAAAATCATTGCATCGATTTTTGCAATAAAAGAAATATAAAAATTTTAACTTTTGATTTAGATCTTTCAAAATTAAAAGGAGCTAGTTTGGAAAATCAGTTAAGAAACTTAAGATATAAAGTTTTTGAAGAAAATATCGGGAAAGATGAAAAACTTTTTATGGCTCATCATTTAGACGATAATGTAGAAACTTTATTTCTTAGATTATTTAGAGGAACAGGCTTAAAAGGCGCCAAATCAATCCCATTTAAAAGATCTTTGGGTAAAGGCGAGCTAGTAAGACCCTTTTTAGATGTTACTAAAAAAGATATCGAAAATTATGCAGAAGATAAAGAATTGGATTTTATAAGTGATAAATCAAATGAAGATGTTAACTTTGATAGAAATTTTATAAGAAATGAAATTATTCCTTTGATTAAAAAACGATGGCCAAAATATAACCATAATATAAAAAAGTTTATTTCAAATGCGAATGAATCTTATGGGATTATAAAGAATCAAACTGAAATTGATTTTAGTGCAGTTTCTTCTAATAAAAAAAATCAAATTTTCCTGTCAAAATTAATTGCTTTACCTAAAAATAGACAGAAAAATATAATTATTTTTTGGATAGATACCTTAAACTTGAACCCACCTAACGGTAAAGTATTAAATGAAATTGTAGATAAATTTGTATTCGCTGCAAAAGATAAAAATCCAATTTTTTTTTGGGGAACCAAAGAAAAAAAAGGTTCGGTGTGTTTAAAAATCAAGAAAGATAATCTAATTGCTAAATCAATATCCTGATCTATTGATTCCGTTAATAATTGCTTGAAAAGACGCAACCACGGTATTTGGATTTATCCCTATGCCCCAAAAGGTTTTATCTTTGATCGAAAGTTCAATATATGCGGCTGCGGATGCATCAGATCCAGATGAAATAGCGTTTTGTTGATAATCAGAAACCTTTAAATTAAATTTAAATTTACTTGATAAGGCGTCAATAAAAGAATCTATCGGTCCATTTCCTTTGCCATACAATTTTGTGTCTTTACCATTAATTTTTAGATTAAGATTTATTTCATCTATTTGCTTATTGTTTTCATCAATTTTAGAAATAATTTCATGATTTAAATACTCACACTTTCCAATAACTTCTATGTAAGTTTTATTAAAAGTTTCCCAAATTAAATCAGCTTCAAGCTCTTTTCCAGTTTCATCTGCTATCTTTTGAATGATCCCTGAAAAATCTATTTGTAAGCGTCTAGGCAAAGATAATCCGTGATCTTTTTCTATAATATATGCCACACCACCTTTTCCAGATTGACTATTTATTCGGATAACAGCTTCATAATTTCTACCCACGTCTTCAGGATCTATTGGAAGATAAGGAACTCTCCACTTAGGGTCATTTGTTTCTCTCATTGCATCGAAACCTTTTTTTATTGCATCTTGATGAGATCCAGAAAAAGCAGTGAAAACTAAATCTCCAGCGTAAGGATGTCTTGGGTGAATTGGAAGTTGATTACAATATTCAACTTCTCGCATCACCTTATTGATATCTGAAAAATCAAGTTTAGGATCTACCCCTTGAGTTAATTGATTAAGTGCTAATGAAACAATATCTACATTTCCTGTTCTTTCTCCGTTTCCAAAAAGCGTTCCTTCTATTCTGTCGGCACCAGCCATTAATCCCAATTCTGCTGCGGCGATTCCAGTTCCTCTATCATTGTGAGGATGAAGGCTTACCAAAACGTTTTCTCTCTGATCTAAATTACGGCACATCCATTCTATTTGATCTGCATAAATATTTGGCGACGCTAGTTCCACAGTTGCTGGAAGATTCATAATAGTTTTGAGTTCTTTACTTGGCTTCCATATTTGATTTACCTCGTTACATACCTCAACAGCATACTCTAACTCGGTTCCAGTAAAGCTTTCAGGACTATATTCAAATTGCCAGTTTGTATTTTTATTTTCGTCTGCAAGTAACTTTACAAGTTTTGCACCATCGGTAGCTATTTTTAAAATACCTTTTTTATCCTGTCTGAAGACGACTTCTCTTTGCAAAGAAGAAGTAGAATTATATAAATGTAAAATTACATTTTCTGCTCCTTTTACAGACTCGAATGTCCTTTTGATTAAATGTTCTCTAGCTTGCGTCAAAACCTGAATTTTAACGTCATTAGGAATGAGTTTTTTTTCAATTAGTTCTCTTACGAAACTAAATTCTGTATCTGAAGCTGAAGGAAATCCTACTTCAATTTCTTTAAAACCTAAATTAACCAACATAGAAAAAAACCTTAATTTTTTTTCCATTCCCATTGGCTCAATCAAAGATTGATTCCCATCTCTTAAATCTACACTACACCAAATTGGCGACTTGATTATCTGTTTTGTAGGCCAAGTTCTATCGTCAAGCGCAATGACCTTGAAAGGGGAATATTTATTTACGGAGCTATTTACTATTTCTTTCAATCTTTTTCTTCATTTTATTCTAAAATAACATATAGAAACGGCATTATGAACGCAGACGAAAGTTTTATAAAGGAAGTAGGAATCCAATATTGGAAGTTGAATGACAACTTTAAATTTAAAAATAATAAAATAAAACCTAATAAACATATTAATTTTTCCCAAACTGAATCAGAATTTTTATTTTCAGTTTCTAAAGCTTTTGGACTGGATTTTCAATTAAAAGATTCATTAAAAATATACAAATTCTTAACGGAAAATAAACTTTTGAAAGAGGTTAATATAAACAAACTAATGAAGGACCCAGATGCAAAAAGAAAAATTTGGATCGAAAACTCTTAATATAAAAAAAATGACCTTCAAAGATTTGGAGGATGTTTATGAGATTGAAAAGCTTTCCAATCCAACTCCGTGGAGCCAAACCAGCTTTTCAGACTGTCTTAAGGGTTTTTATCAAAACTTAATTATTACATTAGACTCAGAAACTATTGCTTTTTGTATTATGACTATTAATTTTACTGAATCACACTTACTTAATATCTCAGTGCATCCAAACTACAGACATAAAGGTATTGGAGCTATTTTATTAAAAACATCAGAAAAAAAATCTGTTAACAAAGGGGTTTCAGATATTTTTTTAGAAGTAAGAGAGTCAAATAAAAATGCCATTTCATTTTATAAAAAAAATGGATATAAATATGTGGGGATTAGAAAAAATTACTATAAAAATAGCTCAGGAAGAGAGGATGGATTGATATTTACCAAACATTTAAAAATTAGTAAATTAAACAGCCTTTATAATCAAATGACATATATGATTACGAGTATTTTAAAAATTAAAAATTAACTGGGGTAAAAATGGAGTATAGAAAGTTAGGGAATACTAATATAGAAGTAAGTGTTATCTGTTTAGGAACTATGACCTGGGGTCAACAAAATACAGAAGAAGAAGGTCACGAACAGATGGATTATGCGGTTGATCAAGGAATAAATTTCTTTGATACAGCTGAACTTTATGCGATACCTCCTAAAGAAGAAACTCAAGGAAGTACAGAAGAAATCATTGGATCTTGGTTCAAGAAAAATAAAAATAGAGATAAAATTATATTAGCTACTAAAGTCGCAGGGAGAAGCGGCATGAGGTGGTTTAGAGGTGGCGAGACCAGATTAGATAAAAAAAATATTGAAGCAGCCGTTGAAGGAAGTTTAAAAAGACTAAATACCGATTACATAGATTTATATCAACTACACTGGCCGGATAGACCATTAAATATTTTTGGTGGAGGATTGGGGGCTTATAAGCATTACGATTTAGAAAGTATCGAGATTTCAGAAACATTAGAAGTATTATCGGAAATTGTAAAGACAGGAAAAGTCAGAAATATAGCACTTTCAAATGAAACCCCGTGGGGTCTTTCTGAATTTATTAATAAATCTGAAATGCTAAATTTTCCAAGAGTTCAATCTGTTCAAAATGCATATAACCTTCTTAATAGGACCTATGAATATGGGATGTCTGAATTTGCTCATAGGTCTTCAGTGGGGCTCCTTGCATATTCACCTTTAGCACAAGGATATTTGTCGGGAAAATATTTAAATGGAGCCATGCCTAAGGGCTCTCGAACTCAGTTATTCGGCAGGGGCCAAAGATATGAGACTCCTGCTGCTGAAAAGTCTATTCAAGCATATGTTGATTATGCAGAAAAAATTGGTATGGATCCTTCCGTTATGGCAAATGCTTTTGTGAACTCCAGAGAATTTGTAACGTCAAATATTATAGGCGCGACAACAATGGAGCAATTGAAACTTGCGGTTGGTAGTTGGGAAGTAAAATTATCTGAAGAAGATTTTAAAGAATTTGACATGATACATGCAGCATGCCCAAATCCTTGTCCTTAAAATCATTAAAATAGATTCAGTTTCTCTTAGGGGAATAATTTTCGGTAATTATTTAAATTTTTTTTTATGAATTTTTTTAAAAAAGATAAACAAAACTTATTATTTTCAAGTAACTTAAATATTGAGAGTACTTATAAAAATTTTTCTGAATTGTCAGTTGAAGAAATAGCCTCTATAAAGAAAATTAAATTAGAAAATTTTAAGAATTCTGAAACAAAAAATTCTTTTGAGTTAAATATTATAGATCATAGAAGCTATCACTTCCTAATCTTACAAAATGAGAAGCTTATTGCATATTCGAGGCTTGTTCCGCCAAGTTCAAATTTTAGAAATTTAACCTTGGAAAGATTTTGTGTAGCGAATGCTTATAAAGGAAGAGGAATTTCTCGGATTTTGATTAAATATATTATTGATGAAGCTGCGAATCTCTTTCCTAAAGAAGTTTTAAGCCTCTCTTCCTTGGAAGATACGAAACTATTTTATGAAAAATTTGGTTTTAGTATTAATTATTTTACTCATGATGAAAATGGCAATCTTCATTACTTCATGACTAGAAAAACTAAATAATTTTTATTTGATTAGCTTGTGGTCCCTTAGATCCATGAGAGACAACATAACTTACTCTTGTATTTTCTTTTAAAAATTTTCTATCCATTTCAGATACTGATGCAAAATGAATAAATAAGTCTCCTCCTTTATCTCTTTCTAAGAAACCATAACCTTTGCTCGGATCGAACCATTTGATGGTCCCTCTCTCTCTTTTAATTCTATATTTAATTTGTCTTCCATAAACTAAGACCATACTTGAAATGAAAGTTGTAAAAAAAATAAAAAGAAAAAATGGTAGAAAATCGAAATCAAATATCTTATTAACATCATTCGAGATATAGAACTTATAACATACAGAAAATAAGAAACTTATAATAAGCGCTGAAGAAGCCCCTCTAAACCACATAATTATTTATATTAACTCTAAAACTTTAAGATGGTCATTAAGTTTTTTTATTTTTGCTCTTGATTCTTTTAACTGAGATTTTCTTTCAGCTACTAAGTTTTTTGGAGCATTTTTAGTGAATTTTTTATTTTCTAGTTGTTTTTTTAATCCTTCGTAAGTTTTTTCAAGTTTTGCTAAAGTATTTTTATTTCTAGTTTTTTCATCTTGAACATCAATCAAGCCTTCTAAAGGAATATAAATTTTTTCTTTTCCAACTAAGAGAATTGCAGAAGGGGGAATTTTTTTAACAAGTTTGTTAATTTTATTAATTCCAGCCATATCATGAAGGTAACTTTTATTTTTTTCTAAAAGTTTGAAGAGTGGACCCTTACTATCACAAAGAATATCTATTTTTATTTTATGAGAAATAAGCATTTCAGATCTTATATTTCTTATACCAGAAATAGATTCCTTTAAAGCTTCAATTTTTGAAAAATCTCTTGAAATTTTTCTGACTTCTGGGAATTTCTCTTGAGAAATACTTAGTAATTTAGATTTATGAAAAGGCTTGAATTCTTGCCAAATTTCTTCTGTTATAAAAGGCAAAATCGGATGAAACAGAATTAAAGATTTATGCATCAAATCAATTAAAGAGGCTTTAATTTTATTTTTTTCTAGTTGAGTTACTTTGGGATCGTTTAATTTTATTTTGCAAAATTCAATATACCAGTCACAAAATTTTTCCCAGAAAAAATCATATGTCACTTGCGTAGCTAGATCAAACCTATAAGAGTCAATATGTTTAGAAAAATTTTTAGCAGTTTTATTAAATTCATCATAAATCCAGAAATCTTCTAAGTTTTTAGATAAGACTTTTTTATTATCATATCCTTTGCACTGTATTTTTATAAAATTTGCGGCATTCCATAATTTATTGCAAAAATTTCTGTATCCTTCCAACCTTTTAAGATCAAAATTTATATCTCTACTTCCAGAGGCAAGAGAACAGAAGGTAAATCTCATTGCATCTGTTCCAAAAGAATTGATTCCGTTAGGAAATTCTTTTTTAGTGTTAGCTATTATTTTTTCTTTTTGATTTAGATTCATTAAACCAAAAGTTCTCTTTTCAATGAGTTCTTCTAATTCAATGCCATCAATAATATCTATCGGATCAATAATATTTCCTTTTGATTTTGACATTTTTTGCCCTTCGCCATCTCTTACTAGGCCATGAACATAAACTTCTTTAAATGGAACCTCGTTTAAAAATTTTTGAGTAATCATTATCATTCTTGCTACCCAGAAAAAAATAATATCAAACCCAGTAACTAACACAGAAGTTGGATGAAATTTTTTTAATCTTTTTGTGTTTTTAGGCCAGCCCAACGTAGCGAATGTCCATAATTGCGAGGAAAACCAAGTATCTAAAACATCTTCATCTTGGTTTAACTTAATCTTATTTGAAAGCCTATATTTCTTTCTCACTTCTGAGATATTTCTTCCAACGTAAATGTTCTTATCATTATCATACCAAGCTGGAATTCTATGGCCCCACCATAATTGTCTTGAAATACACCAATCTCTGATCTCGTTCATCCAGGAAAAAAAAGTATTTTCCCAGTTTCTGGGGATCAATTTTATTTGTTTATTTTGAATTAACTTTTTAGCTTTAGAAGCCATTTCATCAGATTTTAGATACCATTGTTCAGTTAAAAATGGTTCAAGAGTTGCTCCTGTCCTGTCACTTCTTGGTATTGTTATCATATGATCTTTTTCGCTTATGAGATCTCCAGATTCTTCTAAATCTTTAAGTATTTTTTTTCTAGCTTCTAACATTGATAAAGATCTAAATTTTTTAGGAACATTAGAATTTAAAGTCCCGTTTTTTTTCATGATATTAATAATTGGAAGATTATTTTTTTGACCGATCTCGAAATCATTAAAATCATGTCCAGGAGTAATTTTTAAGCATCCAGTCCCGAATTCCATATCAACATAAGAATCGCCAATGATGGGTATTTCCTTGTTTATTAATGGGATAAAAGCTTTTTTATTTATAAATTTTTTATACCTTTTATCATTTGGATTTACCGCTATAGCGACATCGCCAAGCATAGTTTCAGGTCTAGTAGTTGCAACGACTATATTGCCTAAATCTGTTTTATAAGAAATTTCCCATATTTTACCTTGCTCCTCATTTGAAACCACCTCCAAATCAGAGAGAGCTGTTTGCAACTTAACATCCCAGTTTGCAAGCCTAAAGCCTCTGTAAATAAGTCCTTCATCATATAAGGTACAAAAAACTTCTATAACAGCTTCATTAAAGTCATCGTCCATAGTAAATTTTTCACTTTTCCAATCTAGAGAAGCACCTAATCTTCGAAGTTGCTTTGTAATTGTAGTTCCTGAATGTTTTTTCCACTTCCAAATTTCTTTTTCAAATTTCTTTCTGCCTAAAGATTCTTTTGTTTTTCCTTCTTTTTCAAGATTTCTTTCAACAACTATTTGAGTTGCAATTCCTGCATGATCCGTCCCAACCTGCCACAAAACATTAAACCCTTTTAACCTTTTATATCTAGCTAAAACATCCATTAAAGTATTTTGAAAACCATGTCCCATATGCAAGCTTCCAGTAACATTTGGGGGAGGAATCATTATGCAGAAGGGCTCTTTTTTTGATTTTTCAGCAGGAGAAAATAGATTATTTTTCTCCCAAAAAGAATACCATTTTTTTTCAATTTTCTTAGGTTCAAAAGCTACTTTCATTTAATCAATATAAGTTGGTTTTATTCCATCTTTCAGACATTTTTTATAACTTGCTCTTGCTTTTTCTTGAAGGCTTGAATCGTCTTTTATAACGATTTGATAAGTTTCTCTAAAGTCTCGGTAATTTGATGGAAGTTGTGGATTTAAATTTATTAAAAAATCATAATTTTTAATTGTTCTAGTACCAGGATAAGAAATTTCAACGTTACAATCTTTACTATCTTTGTCATTTATTAATTTATGAGGAATTAATAAGTTTTCTGGAATCTGCCATAATAGTTTATCAATAGCATGAGCTTGATTAGCATCAAAACACCTTAAATTGATCATATCAGTATGATCTCTTTTTAAAGAATTTAAATATAATTTTCCAACTAAATCACACGCAAAACGCAAAGCTACCTCTTCTGACTGGCCAGCAGTAAGAAAATTTACCTTTTCCATCTTTTTATTTTTGGCTCAATAAATATTCCGTCAATAAAGGGACTGGTCTTCCACTTGATTTCTTTCCAATTTTTCCACCATAGGCTGTTCCAGCTATATCTAAATGAGCCCAGTTATATTTTTTTGCAAACCTAGAAAGAAAACAAGCTGCGGTAATTGCACCAGCTCTTCCACCTATATTAGCAATGTCTGCATACCTGCTATCTAATGCATCTTGATAAGAATCCCACAAAGGAAGCTGCCAAGCTCTATCGCAACTTGCATAACCAGATTCTAAGATATTATCAGCTAGCTTTTGATCGTTTGAAAGCATTCCAGTCGCTTCATGCCCTAAAGCAACGACACATGCCCCAGTTAAAGTCGCTATGTCTATGACATTTGCAGGGTTAAATCTTTCAACATAAGTTAAAGCATCACAAAGGACTAATCTACCCTCAGCATCTGTATTTAAAATCTCGACTGTTTGTCCAGATAAAGTTTTAACTACATCTCCCGGCTTAGTAGCTGTACTACTTGGCATATTTTCTGCTGAAGCTATAACGCCAATTATGTTAGATTTGGGCTTAATTTCAGCGATTGCTCTCATAGTACCGATAACGCTAGCGGACCCTGTCATATCATATTTCATTTCATCCATTGCTGGACTGGGCTTAATACTAATTCCTCCAGTATCGAAAGTTATGCCTTTGCCAACAATGATATTGGGTTTTTTTGTTTTTGTAGCCCCAGAATATTGCATAATTATAAATTTAGATTCTTGTGCGCTTCCATTACCGACAGACAAAAGACAATCCATACCTATTTTCTTCATTTCTTTTTCGCCCAGAATTTTTGTTTTAATTACAGGAAAAGACTTTGATAGCTTTTTAGCTTGAGAAGCCAAAAAAGTGGGAGTACATATATTCGCCGGAGTATTAGCTAATTCTCTTGAAGTATTCATTCCAACACCAATGACATGTCCAATTTTTAACGCTTTATTAAAAGTAGTTAAACCCTTCTTATCTGCATTCTTAAGTAGAGTAACTTTAGATAAGATATTTTTCGACTGAGCTTTTTTTCCTTTAAAGAAGTATTTGTAACAACTTGCTTCAAGAGTTCTAGCCAAAATTTTAAAATTCCAATCTTCAGTTCTGCCCTTGATAGTCAAAGTTGGGAGATAAATATGAACATTCTTCACTTTAGATTGAATAGCAGCGCTGGCTATCTTTTCAGATAAAGAAAGAAATTCTTGTTCACTCATTTCTTTATCTTTTTTTCCACAACCTAAAAAATAAACCTTTTCAGAGTTGGTACCATTTAAATTTGGTAAATAAACTTTATTACCAAGCGAGCCAGATAATTCATTGCGGGATATTAATTTTTTTATGACGCCCTTAGATTTTTTATCAAAAATATCAGTAATATCAGAAATTTTTTTGCTTTCATAGAAAGACACGATTAAAGCTTCGCTTTTTAATTTAGTAAGTTCACTTATCTTAATCTCTGATAATGAGATGTTGATTAATTTTTTCATTTTTACTCCTGATAAATTAAATTTTGTTTTTATGAGTTAAAATCATTAAAAACTTATTATGCCAAAAATTATAGTTTTATATATTTTAAAACAAGTAACAAAAACAATCTTTTTTACTTTTTTAATCCTCTTTGGAATTCTATTTTTTAATGAATCAATTCAGTTTTTAGAAAAAGCTTCTAGAGGAGATTTATATCCGAGTTTATTGATACCCGTCTTATTCTATAGTTTACCTGCCACATTAGAAGTTTCTATACCAATTTCAGTTTTTCTAGGAATTTTAATATCTATATACAACCTAAATAAAACTAACGAACTCTCGTTTATTTACCAATTGGGAATGGGCCAAAAAAACTTAACACTTGTAACTTTAATTCCTGTTATTTTTTGCTCTTTCTTTGTCTTTTTTAATTCTTTTTATTTTGTTCCTCAATCAAATGAAAATCTATCTTTTTTATCAGACTCTCAATCTTTTTCAGATAAGTTTAAACTCATGGGGGAAGGAAAAATAAATGCTTTTCCCGACTTGGGTGGAATTATTTTTGCTAAAGAGGCCTCTGATAGAGGATTTAAGGACGTATTCGCGAACTTCAATTCAGAAAACTCTGATCTTATTTTAAATTCAAAAGAAGTTTTGGGCTCTTCTCAAGATGAAAAACTAAATAAACTTACTTTTGAAAGTGGGAATTTAGTAATTCCATCTCAAAGCGGAACAATAGATTTGGAGTTTGAGGAATTATTTTTTCTCTTTAATAAAAAACAAAAGTTAGCTGAAAAAAATATAGAAAAAATGTCTTTGAGCTTGTTAATTCAAGAAGATAAAAATGAGGATTTTTATGCGGAATTCTTAAAAAGATTATCTTTAAGTCTGATGTTGATAATTAGCTCTTTATTGGCTATTCCGCTTAGTTTAAGAATGGCAAAAAAAGGGAGATTCACAATGATTCTTTCTGGCTTAGTAATTTTCTTAACTTATTATGGATTAGTTCAAGGTCAAAAGGCTTTAATTTTAGAAAGCTCATTTTCTTCTTTTCAAATTTTTAGTGTTTTGCATTTTATTTTTGTAACAATTTGGCTTTTACTTTATGGATTAGAACAATATAGATTTGAATTAGTGAATTTCATAATTGCAAGAAATTCAAAAAATTTTTTCATACAAGCATTCTTTTTAACTGCATTAGTTTTTTTTCTGCTTAACATTTTATATTTTAACTTTTAGATGAATTTTTTAATTGGAGGAATTTTAGGACGTTCTTTTTTAACTCAATCTGTTAAAACATTTTTTATTGTTTTCTTTATAGTTTTTTCCTTAGACTTTTTAATACAAATTATTTCCGAAATAGAAGACATAAATGAAAATTATAGTTTTTTATCTGCAATAAATTACTTACTTTTAATTTTATTAGGAAGAGCTTGTGAAATATTGGCACTTTGTTGTGTCATTTCATCTATTCTAACTTTTGGACTTATTTCAGATTCAGGGGAACTTACTGCAGCGAGAATTTTAGGAAAGCCTCTTTTCTCGACTATATTTGATATTCTAAAACCAATTGTTTTCTTTCTATTATTGAGTCTTTTTCTCCTAGAGTTTGTAACTCCAGGTTTAGAAAAAAAAGCACTTTTTCTTAAATATGGCAATTCAATAAATTCTGAACAAATTAAATGGGTAACTAAGAATGATAGTTTTGCGAAATTTAAAATAAATAATCAAGCTCTTGAAGATGTTCTTCTTTATCAATTTGATTTAGATAAAAAAACTCAAAAAATTATAAGTTCAGAAAAGGTTACTATCACAGAAGAGGGTTGGAACTTTTTTAAACCAAAGGACATTACAAGAAATAAAATTCTTAGTGAATTTATTTGGCAAGACGGACCCGAATACGGTTTTAAGGATAAATTGGGTAGGAAAGAAATGTCTTTAACACAAGTTTATAAAATCTTGGATGATGCTGGACCTAAAAGAGAAAAAAATATGATTTCTTATGAGTTTTGGAAAAAATTATTTGAACCGATATCGGCTATTTCTATAATTATTTTCGCTTTAGCAGTCTCATTTAAGTTTTTTGGATTAAATAAAAACTTAGAAAGATTAATGTTTGGAGTATTGATTGCCTACGGTTTTAACTTGTTGCTAAAGATCTTTGGAAATATTGCAATCATAAATGGTTTTTCACCTGGCTTAGCCATAGTCGCGCCCTCATTAGTTTTAATGTTTATTGGTTATAGAATGTTTAGAAATCAATAAACTCTTAATATTCTGGTTCCAGAAAAATAATCTCCAATAGTTTTTCTTTCTTTATTAAAAATAATAAATATAAAATTTGAGAGAAAAAGAATTGAAAAAAGCAGAGAAAGGAAACATCTAAATATCATTGTCTTCAAGCTTATGCTTTCGTTGATAGCTCCAACTAATTTTATTTTCCAAACTTGCATTCCTAAAGTTTGCCCTTTATTGAATTTCCAAAAATAACAATAAAATATAAAAATCAAAGCTATAAAAGAGAATTGGAGAAATAATATCTCAATTTTATTTTCAAGAGCGCTTCCATTTAGATATGTAATTAAAATTACATAACTCATGTATATTCCTATAATAAGAATGGCGTCATACAAAAGTGCTAAAAGTCTTCTTAGCAAGTTAGCTTTTGTTTCTGTGACAGAATCATTCATAAATTAAAAATTTTTTACTACATATTAAATATGAATTTTATCCGATTGAAAATTATTTTAGGTTACCTAGGATTTTTACCATTTGCTTTTTTTACAATTCTGCCGATGATTTTTGGTGAAGTTTTAGCCATTTGGTCTTTACAAATTCTTTCAATTTATGGAGGAATAATATTATCTTTTTTGGCAGGAATGACTTGGGGATGGCCAGAAAAAGAATCAAATAATTATAATTTATTAATTGGAATTTCATTTTCTCTTTCAGGTTTTTTAATAATTCTTCTTGCAGAAAGTTTTTTAATTTATTCAATGATTATAAATTTTTTCTCTTTTCCTCTTTTTTATCTTTTTGAGAAAAAGAGAGGTCTCTTTTTTAAAAATGAAGATTATGAAAAATTAAGACTTTACTTAACTAGCGGAGTGAGCGGGTGCTTTTTATTTGGTTTTTTAAACTTTTTTTGATGAATTTTTAATCATTCGAATGTAGTTCTACATTAAGTTTTGCAATATTTTTATTGGGACGACATTGAATAGAACCGTTAAGAGAATTTCTTATGAAAAGTAAATCTGATTTAGATGAAAGATCTGAAGCTTTCAATATATCCATGATTTCTCCCTGTTCATTAACCATCTCTACTTTAGACGCAGCAGTCAGATAAAGACCAGCTTCAACAGTGCAACGATCCCCTAAAGGTATACCAAGTCCAGAATTTGCACCTAATAAACAGTTTTTTCCCAAAGAAATTTTTACTTCATTTCCTCCAGACAAAGTACCCATTGTTGATGCTCCACCACCAATATCAGTTTTATCACCAATAACTACGCCTTGAGAAATTCTTCCCTCTATCATTGCCTCTCCCAATGAACCAGCATTGAAGTTAACAAAGCCCTCATGCATAACTGTTGTTCCTGATCCTAGGTATGCTCCTAGTCTTACTCGATTTGCATCAGCAATTCTAACATCTGACAAAATTACATAATCTGTCATACGAGGAAACTTATCAACACTATGGACTAGGACATGCTTATTTATTTTTTTTGTTTCCTTTTGCTTTATCTGAAAGTCTTCTAAAGAAAAAGGACCTTCTGAAGTCCACACAATATTTCTTAAAATGCCGAAAATACCATCTAAGTTTATTTCGTTTGGTTTTACCAAACGGTAAGACAGCAAATGAAGTTTGAGATATGCCTCAGGTACGGATAAGGGTGCCTCAGAATCATTAACTATTACTTTTTCATAAGTCTTATCAGAAGAATTTATATCTGAAGAAGATATATTTTCTTCAGAAAAAAACATTTCAAGCCATTCGCCTTTGCTATCTTTTGTTCCTATCCCAAGGCCAGTCCAAGTATTACTCATTATTCAAGATCTTTTTTATGCTTTCTAAAGCTTTAGATGTCAATTCTATATTATGTACTAAGGCAATTCTTAAGTATTGTTCAGCTGGATTAATGCCTTTATTCTCTGAACCCAAATATTTGCCCGGTAAGACTATGACCTTTTCCTTGTCATAGAGTTTTTTTGTAAAAGACTCTGAGTCTTTTACTTTTAACCAAAGATAAAATGCTCCTTCGGGAATAAGCGAATCTCTTTCTAAGATATTTTCCGCCAAATTAAATTTTTCTTTATACATATCTCTATTTTTTTGAACTATTGAATCGTCTTGCCAAGCTAAAACACTCGCTCTTTGAATTGGTAGAGGGACGCTAACACCATGAAACATTCTGTATTTTGAGAAAGATGAAATAATTTTTTGATCTCCAGTCGCACAACCTGATCTAAATCCGGGAAGATTGGAGCGCTTGGATAAACTATGCAAAACCATTATATTTTCAAATGAACTATTAACTTCATCTGCTGCCTGAAGAAGAGAAAAAGGTTTATCTTGAAAATAAATATCTATGTAACATTCATCACTTAGAATTTTAAAATTATACTTTTTACTTAATTCTACAACCTGACATAGTTCATCTTTGCTCATGACTTTTCCAGTCGGATTAGAAGGAGAACAAAGAATTAAGAGCTGACATTCTTGCCAAATCTTGTAATCAATACTATCAAAATCTATTTGAAAACTATTTTCTTCTTTGCAATCTAAAAAAAATGGCTTTGCACCGGCAAATAATGTGGCTCCTCCATAAATTTGATAAAAGGGGTTCGGCATACATACATAAGGTTTTCTTTTAATTTTTTTTCTATCAACCATAGTTTGAATGGCCGAAAAAGTTCCTTCCCTAGTGCCTCCAACCAAAAATATTTCTTCATCTAAAATATTATTTAATTTGAAATTATTTTTTAGATAACTTTTGTAACTGCTCTTCAATTCAGGAATCATTGCCATCGGAGGGTAATGGCTGAAAAGATCTTTTTGCTTATTTATTTCTTCCAATACTTCAGGATTTGCCTCGTGTTTGGGCTCGCCAATAGAAAGATTAATCTCTCCATTGGTCCGTTTCGCATCAATTAAATTTCTAAGACGTTCAAAAGGATAAGAATTAATTTCGTCGATAGTAGAATTCATGAATTAAAAATTTTCTTCTTCTCGTTTGGTTAATATTTCAAATCCATTTGAAGTTACTAAAATTGTATGTTCCCACTGAGCTGAAAGCCTTCCATCAACCGTTTCCACAGTCCAACCATCTTTTTTGGAAAGTTTTGTTTTGTGTGAGCCTAAATTTAACATCGGTTCAATGGTAAAACACATACCTTCTTCTAGTGTCATCCCAGTATTTGGAACACCATAGTGAAGCACCTGGGGGTCTTCATGGAAATTTGCGCCTATTCCATGTCCACAATAGTCTCTAACAACTGAATAGTGATTACTTTCTGCATATTTTTGAATTGCATATCCTATGTCTCCTAATTTCATACCCGGCTTAACAACTTCAATACCTTTGTACAAGCTTTCTTGTGTAATTTTTACTAACTTTTCTGCGTGAGGTTTTTTATTTCCAATAAAATACATTTTGCTCGTGTCTCCGTGATAGCCATCTTTGATAACAGTTACGTCAATATTCATAATATCTCCATCTTTTAGAATTTTTTTATGATCAGGAATTCCATGACATATCACTTGATTAATAGAAGTACAAATTGTTTTAGGGTAGCCCTTGTAATTTAAACAAGCAGGAATGCAATTTATTTCGTTAACTATAAAATCATGACATATGTCATCTAGCTCACCCGTAGAAACTCCTTCTTTTACATATTGATCTATCATTTCGAGTGTTTTTGCAGCCAATTGACCAGCAACTTTCATTTTTTCAATTTCTTTTGGGCTTTTTATCATTTAACTCATAGACTAATTAGCGAGAATTCATTATAGTCACTTTCTAATGCAAACAGCATTAGTACATTTGATCGCGATACTTAGTTTTAACTATGTCGCGATTTTTTTTAGCAAATTTTCGCTTCTTTATTTAAATCAGAATGGATTTTAAACCAGCTAAATTGATTTTGAAATCAGGAGAAATTTTTTCTGGCGTTAATTTTGGTTCAAGTGAGCCAAAAATAGGGGAATTAATTTTTAATACTGCAATGACAGGATATCAGGAGATAATCACCGATCTTTCATACACTGATCAATTAATTTGTTTTACGTACCCGCAAATTGGAAATACTGGAGTTAACAAAGAAGACTTAGAATCTATGACAGGAGGATGTTCAGGAATAGTAATTAAAGATCTTTCTAAAATAGAAAGTAATTGGAGAAAAGATAATGATCTTTCGTCTTTTTTAAAAGAGAAAAATATTTCTGGTATAGCTAATCTTGATACTAGAAAGCTCACGAGAATATTAAGAGATAAGGGTTCTCAAATATCTGCTATTGTCCCTGAGGAATATTCAAAAAAACAAATAGAGGCTTTATTTGATTCTTTTGATGGGATTAAAGGAAAAGATTTAGCAAGAGAAGTTAGCACCAAAGAAGCATACATTTGGAAAGAGCCTTCATATAGAAAAGAGACTAAAAAAAATTCATATAAAGTAGTGGCCTACGATTTTGGTGTGAAACATAACATTTTGAGACTCCTTGTGGACAGAGGCTGCGAAGTCCTTGTGGTTCCAGCAGAAACTTCTGCAGAAGATGTCATGAAAGAAAACCCAGATGGTATTTTTCTATCTAATGGTCCCGGTGATCCAGAACCATGTGAATATGCAATTTCAGCAATAAAGAAATTAATTGAAATTAATATTCCTATTTTTGGAATATGTTTAGGACACCAACTATTGGGATTAGCTTTAAATTTAAAAACGGAAAAAATGAAATTTGGTCATCATGGAGCAAATCATCCTGTGCAAAATGTCCTCGATAAAACAGTTTCCATAACAAGCCAAAATCATGGCTTTACTATTAGCGAAGAAAGCTTAAATGACGATGTGATTGTTACTCATAGATCATTGTTTGATAAGTCCATTCAGGGAATATCATCAAAAGATGGAAGAGTTTTTAGTTTTCAAGGGCATCCTGAAGCAAGTCCAGGCCCTAAAGATATACAAAATTTATTTGATAAGTTTATAAGTAATATGCAATCTCAAAAAAGTCTAACTAATGCCAAAAAGAAATGATTTAAATTCAATTTTAATTATAGGGGCTGGCCCAATAGTTATTGGCCAAGCCTGCGAATTTGATTATTCTGGTGTTCAGGCTTGTAAGGCGCTAAGAGAAGAAGGTTTTAGAGTTATTTTAGTCAATTCTAATCCTGCTACTATTATGACAGATCCGGAACTTGCAGACTCAACTTATATAGAGCCTATAAATTGGAAGGCCTTAAAAAAAATTATTGAAATCGAAAAACCAGATGCAATCTTGCCAACGATGGGAGGTCAAACAGGCTTAAACGCTGCATTAGATTTAGATAAATTTGGAGTGCTAAAGGAATATGATGTTGAATTAATTGGAGCAACAAAGGAGGCGATAGATAAAGCTGAGGATAGGGAAAAATTCGCAGAAGCAATTGCAAAAATCGGGTTATTCACTCCTAAAGCTGGCTTAGCTCACAACTTGAAAGAAGCAACCGAAATTCAAAGACAAGTTGGGTTTCCTTGTATCATCCGCCCAAATTTTACAATGGGGGGAACTGGAAGTGGCATTGCATACAATACCGAAGAATTTGAAGAAATCTGTGAAAGAGGTTTAGATTTATCCCCAACAACAGAACTTTATATCGATCAATACCTATCTGGATGGAAAGAGTATGAAATGGAAGTCGTTAGAGATAAATCGGATAACTGCATAATTGTTTGCAGCATTGAAAACTTTGATCCAATGGGAGTTCATACTGGTGATTCGATAACAGTTGCTCCAGCACAAACACTTACTGACAAGGAATATCAACATATGCGAGATGCTTCTATGGCAATTTTGAGAGAAATTGGTGTTGAGACCGGCGGCTCAAATGTTCAATTTGCCATAAATCCTGAAAATGGAGACATGGTTGTGATTGAAATGAATCCGAGAGTTTCAAGATCTTCAGCTTTGGCTTCAAAAGCAACTGGATTTCCTATTGCTAAGATAGCAGCAAAACTAGCCGTTGGATTCACCTTAGATGAATTAGAAAATGATATAAGTGAAGATGGAATACCGGCATCATTCGAGCCAACAATAGATTACGTTGTAACAAAAATTCCCAGATTTAATTTTGAAAAATTTGCTGGCGCCTCAAACAAATTAACCTCTCAGATGAAATCTGTTGGAGAAGTAATGGCAATAGGCTCAACTTTTAAAGAATCTTTTCAAAAAGCTATCAGAGGTTTAGAGATTGATAAAAGCGGGTTAGATAGATTTGAAAAAAAGGTAAACAAATCTTCTTTAAGGGCCGGAATTATTTCACCAACCCCAGATAGAATTTATTATGTTGCTGAAGCTCTAAGAATGGATTATTTAATTGAAGAGTTGCACACAATGAGTGGAATAGATCCCTGGTTTTTGAAAGAATTAAAAGAAATTGTTGATTTTGAGAAAAATATTTCCCACAAAGATTTTTTAGATAATAAAGAGGAATTTTATAAAGCTAAAAAGATGGGTTTTTCAGATAAAAAAATTTCTCTCATAAGAAATGAAAAAGAGGATGACATTAGAAAAGTCAGAAAGAATTTACAAATAAATCCAGTATTTAAAAGAGTTGATACTTGTGCGGCCGAATTCAAAACTTCAACAGCATATATGTATTCTACTTATGAAGATGAGTGTGAATCTAATCCAACAAGCAAAAAGAAAGTCATGGTTTTAGGGGGCGGTCCCAATAGGATTGGTCAAGGCATAGAGTTTGATTATTGTTGCGTTCATGCAGCTCAAGCTCTGAAAGAAAACGGATTCGAAACAATTATGGTTAATTGTAATCCAGAGACTGTGTCTACGGACTACGATACATCGGATAGATTGTATTTTGAACCAATTACTCTTGAAGACGTTTTAGAAATAATTGAAATAGAAAATCCAGATGGACTCATAATTCAATATGGAGGTCAAACGCCTTTAAAACTTGCAAACGATTTAGAAAAGTTTGATGTTCCAATTTTCGGCACCTCTCCGGATCAAATAGATTTGTCCGAAGATAGGGCTAGATTTTTAGAATTTGTAAAACAAAATAATCTTACGCAACCTCCAAACGGGATGGCTTCTGATAAAGAAGAAGCTATCGAAATAGGAAATGAAATTGGTTATCCATTGGTTGTGAGACCCTCTTATGTTTTGGGAGGTAGAGCAATGGAGGTTGTATATGGTGCAGATGACTTAGTAAATTATTTAACAGAAGCCTTTCAAGTTAACGATTCAAACCCTGTTTTACTAGATAAGTTTTTGGACGTTGCAATTGAGTTTGATGTAGAAGCTATTTCTGATGGCTCTAAAATATTGATTTGTGGAATTCTTCAACATATTGAACAAGCAGGTGTACATTCAGGTGATTCAGCTTGTTCCATTCCGCCTTATAACATAACAGTTGCTATAGAAAATAAAATCAAAAATGAAGTAATAAAAGTTATTAAAAATATGAATATTATTGGATTAGTAAATGTCCAAATAGCATATGTGAACAATACCGTTTATCTTCTAGAAGTGAATCCAAGAGCATCTAGAACAATTCCTTTTGTTTCAAAGGCTTTGGGAATGCCTTTGGCAAAAATTGCTGCAAGAGTGATGGCAGGGATTTCTCTTGAAGAACAAAAAATCTTAAATATTCCAGAACTAAAATTTTTTAATGTAAAAGAAGCAGTTATGCCATTTGAAAAATTTCAAAATGTTGATCCTATTTTAGGACCAGAAATGAGATCTACGGGAGAAGTCATGGGAATTGGCAAGACATTCGAAGAAGCTTTTGAAAAGGCAGAAATTGCTGCAGGGGTAATTATTCCTGACGCTGGTTCAGCATTTATTAGTGTCAGAGATATCGATAAGCAATTCCTAAAAGAGATTGCTGAAGATTTAACTAAAAGTAATTTTTCTTTAGTTGGAACCAAAGGAACTGTAAGAAGTCTTAATGAACTGGGTTTTCAAGCGAGACAAATTAATAAAGTTCTTGAAGGCAGACCACACATAATTGATCTGATGAAAAATAGCGAAATAACTTTAGTGATAAATACTACTGAAGGCAGGGAGTCAATTAAAGATTCTGCTTCCATAAGAAGAACCGCTTTAGAAGAAAAGATTTGTTGTACTACTACTATTCAAGGAGCAGTAGCAATTTGTAAAGTAATAAGAAATCAGCTTGATTGGTCAGTACAAAGACTTCAAGATATACATTAAAGGATAGATCAATGGAAGAAAGAGAGCCAATGACAGTTCAGGGAGAACTGCTTTTGAAAAAAGAGCTTGAATCTCTTTTATCAGAAAGACCTAAAATTTCGAAAGAAATTGCTGCTGCTAGAGAGTTTGGCGATCTAAAAGAGAATGCTGAATATCATGCGGCTAAAGAACAACAAGGATTAGCTGAAGCTAGAATAAGGGAGATAGAGTCAAAACTCAGTAGAGCACAAGTGATAGATATTATGTCAATCCCTCCTTCTGGAAAAATAATTTTCGGAACTACTATTAAGCTAGTTAAATTAACTGATGAATTAGAAGTAGAGTATAAAATTGTTGGTGAAGACGAAGCAGACGTTCAAACAGGAAAAATTTCATATTCTTCTCCTCTATCTAGAGCTTTAATCTCAAAAGAGGAGGGCGATATTATTAAATTTGAAAGTCCTTCTGGAATACAAGAATACGAAATTATTGAAGTGGATCATAAATAATTGTGGCTAAAAATGAGTCTTACTATTCAGGTGAAAAATATAATTTATTAGCAAAAAAACAAGGGTATCGTTCGAGAGCAGCCTTTAAATTAGTCCAAATAGACAAAGAAGAAAACATTCTTAAAAAAAACTTAAATATTATTGATCTTGGCTGTGCTCCAGGCGGTTGGTCACAAGTTGTGAGTGAAAGACTAAAAGGGACAGGATCAATAGTTGGGATAGATATACTAAATATGCTTAGATTAAAAGGCGTCGAATTTATTCAATGCGATTTGAGGAATTTTGATGTGAGTCAATTAAAAACTACTATAGACGTTGTAATATCTGATATAGCCCCCAATATAAGTGGAGTAAATTTAGTAGATGACGCAAATATGATTGATTTATTAGAAATAGAGCTAAGCATAGTAGATAAAACGCTTGTAAAAGGTGGCAATTTTCTTGCAAAATGTTTTCAGGGTGAATCATTGGAATATTTAACTCTCAACTTAAAAAAAAGATTTAAAATTTTAAAAAGAAAAAAGCCTTTAGCTTCTAGAAATATTTCAAAAGAAGTTTACGTATTAGGCTTGAATAAAATATAAAAAAAGAGGAATTAATATGTCACAGTTTATGAAAAATGCGCTTTTATGGATGGCTATTGTTGGTATGACCTTCTTTGCTATTCAAAGCGTCTATGACGGTCCACCTAAAGAAAATATGACATATTCTGAATTCATATCTTTGGTTAACAAAGATCAAATCAGCACTGTCTCTTTTAAGGGAGATGGATTCACTATAGATGGAACTATGAATGATGGAAGCACATTCACAACTACCCGACCTATTTATGTACAAGATAATCAACTGATGGATGATTTATTTGCTCATCAAGTAGAAGTTTTAGGAGAACAACCCCAATCAGATAGTATTTGGTCTCAACTCTTAGTGGCAAGCTTCCCCATTTTGATAATTTTAGCAATTTTCTTCTTTTTTATGAGGCAAATGCAAGGCGGAGCTGGCGGCAGAGGCGGACCGATGAGCTTTGGAAAAAGCAAAGCAAAAATGTTAGAAGGCGGAAAAGTAAAGACAACTTTTAAAGATGTTGCTGGTGTAGAAGAAGCAAAAGAAGAAGTTCAGGAACTTGTTGATTTTTTAAGAGATCCTACTAAATTTCAAAAACTTGGAGGAAAAATTCCTAGAGGTATCCTCATGGTTGGATCACCTGGAACAGGAAAAACCCTTTTGGCAAGAGCTATCGCAGGAGAAGCTAAAGTTCCTTTTTTTACTATCTCAGGTTCAGATTTCGTTGAAATGTTTGTAGGAGTTGGTGCTTCGAGAGTGAGAGATATGTTTGAACAGGCTAAAAGACAATCTCCTTGTATTGTATTTATAGATGAAATTGACGCTGTTGGAAGGCACAGAGGAGCAGGCTTAGGCGGAGGACATGACGAAAGAGAACAAACATTAAATCAGCTTCTAGTTGAAATGGACGGGTTTGAAGCAAATGAAGGAGTTATTATCATCGCTGCTACAAATAGACCAGACGTTTTAGATCCTGCGCTTCTAAGACCAGGAAGATTTGACAGACAAGTTGTAGTTCCCTTACCTGACATTAAAGGAAGAGAACAAATTCTTAAAGTTCACATTAAAAAGGTTCCTGTTGATAAAGATGTTGAGGTTTCTTTTATTGCTAGAGGAACTCCTGGATTTTCAGGAGCTGATTTAGCTAATTTAATCAATGAAGCAGCATTATTTGCTGCAAGATCAGGGAAAAAGAAAGTATCAATGATCGAACTAGAGTTGGCAAAAGATAAAGTTATGATGGGTGCAGAAAGGAAATCCATGGTGATGAGTGAGGATGAAAAAACTCAGACAGCTTATCATGAAGCCGGTCATACAATCGTCGGTAAATGTTTGAAAGAGCATGATCCGGTTTACAAAGTTTCTATCATTCCTCGAGGAAGAGCTTTGGGAGTTACGGTTTTTCTTCCCGAAGAAGATAAATATAGTTTAAGCAAGCAGGCTATTTTGGATAGGATTTGCGGTTTATTCGGTGGTCGTATAGCTGAAGAGTTAATTTACGGAGCAGATGGAGTGACAACTGGAGCCTCCAATGATATTGAAAGAGCTTCCGAATTAGCAAGAAATATGATCACTAAATGGGGTTATTCATCAAAACTTGGTCCAATGAAGTATTCTGAAGAAAGTGGAGATGAGCCTTTTTTAGGAAGATCTGCTGCAAGCTCCAGCACCGCATTTTCTGATCAGACTTCGGAACTTATTGATTCTGAGGCAAGGAAAATAATTGATGATTGTTATTCTGCAGCAACAAAAATTCTCAAAGATAATATTGATAAGCTTCATAGCATGGCAAAAGCTTTAGTAGAATTCGAAACTCTCGACAGCGATCAAATTGAAGATATAATGGCTGGTGCTTCTCCTAGGTCTAATGATGATGGTGACTCAGGAAATAAGAAAAAGAAGTCGACCAGCGGACCTTCGATTTCAGACCCTGCAAATCAAACTTAGATAAGATGCTCTTTTCTAAAAAAGAGCTTAATTTTGAAGTCCCAAAAGTAATGGGAGTTATAAATTTAACTCCTGATTCTTTTTCTGATGGTGGAAAGTTTATTTGTCCAAAAACTTTAAAAACTGACAGAAATAAAGTTTTAAAAGAAATTGAAAAAATGGAGAGCGGAGGGGCCGCTTTCATAGATATTGGAGCTGAATCCTCTCGACCTAGTGCATCACTAATTTCAGTTGCTGAAGAACTAGATAGGCTTATTCCAATTTTAGAAGATATAAAAAACATAAATGCCGTTGTTTCAATTGATTCTTCAAAAGGCGAAGTGATATTTGAAGCAATTAAAAATGGGGTTGATTTTATTAATGACATAAATTCGTTGAAGGATCAAAAATCTTTAGAATTAGTTAGAGAACATAATCTTCCAGTTTGTATTATGCATAAAGAAAAAAACCTTTCTAAAAATTCAATTTGCTCCGAGATCGGAAACTTTTTTAAAAAAAAGATTTTAGAACTCTCAAAGAATGGAATTTCTAAAGAAAAAATAATATTAGACCCAGGATTTGGCTATGAAAAGACTCCTCATGAAAATTTAGAAATAATAAGTAAATTTAATTATACAAAATTTGAAAATCCATGTTTGATTGGCATTTCAAGAAAAGGGTTTCTTAAGAAGCTGACAAAAGATACTAATTTAGATCAGACAAGTGCTACAACTGGTATAATTTCCCTATTAAATGGAGCTAAAATAATTAGAACTCATAATGTTCCATTGACTGCAACTATGATAGGTGAAGTTTTTGGCTAGGCTACTTAAGATTAAAAAGAGAAAGCACTTTGGTACAGATGGCATAAGAGGATCTATCTCTAAAGAAACAAATCCAGAATTTGTCCTCAAATTAGGTTGGGCTGCTGGAAAAGTGTTTAAAGAGCAAGGAATCAAAGCACTTATTATTGGAAAAGATACAAGAATTTCTGGATACATGCTGGAAACAGCACTTCAATCAGGAATTATTTCTGCTGGAGTGGATGTTAGGCTAGTCGGCCCTATGCCAACGCCTGCTGTTTCCTATTTAGCTAGCTCATTTAAAAATCAAGCCGGTGTAGTCATAAGCGCATCTCATAATTCTTATGAAGATAATGGGATAAAATTTTTTGGTGACGATGGAAAAAAAATTTCTAATGACTTAGAAGAAAAAATAGAAAAAAAATTAACTGAAGAATTAGATGTTTCTGAAGCAAAGAATTTAGGTAAGGCTGCAAGACTAACAGATGCCAGTGGAAGGTATATTGAATTTTGTAAAAGTTCTTTAAAAAGAAATATAAATTTTAATAAGCTCAAAATTGTTTTAGATGTTGCAAATGGCGCCACTTATGATGTGGCTCCTAAAGTTTTTAAAGAACTAGGAGCTGAAATAATTGTTTTATTTGACTCACCAGATGGTACCAATATTAATAAGGATTGCGGTTCAACGAATATAAAATTTCTTCAAAAAGAAGTTCTTAAAAATAAAGCAGATTTTGGAATAGCTTTTGATGGAGATGGAGATCGATTAATTATTGTTGATAAAAACGCTAAGGAATTAAATGGAGACGATATTTTATATGTGTTAGCTAGAGATAAGTTTGAAAATCAAATTACTCTTGGTTCAAAAGGGATTGTGGGAACAATCATGACAAACAAGGGACTGGAAAATTCTCTTACAAAAATGGGAGTAGAACTAGTCAGGTCAGATGTTGGAGATAGATATGTTTTGCAAAAACTAGAAGAACTTAACTGGGACTTGGGAGGTGAGCAATCAGGGCATATTATCTCTTTGGATTCTTCAAATAGTGGCGATGCAATTATTGCAGCGATTAAATTCCTTGAAGCGTATATTTGTTCTGGTTTATCTTTGGATCAATTATTAAAACCTTTTACAAAATATCCTCAAATTTTAACTAATGTAAAGACTAAAAATTCTGAAAAAGTTCTTAAAAATAAAAATTTTCAAAATTTATTGAGAGATATATCTCTCAATTTAAAAAAATACGATGGAAGAATTAACGTAAGGCCATCTGGAACTGAACCATTGATTAGAATTATGGTTGAGAGTAAAAACGAAAAAGAGACTAAGTCTGCTTCAAAAATTTTATCTAATTTTGTAAAAAAATTAACTTAAGATGAAATACTTAATAGCAAATTGGAAGATGAATTCCATTGATATTGAGGAATGGCAAAATAGATTTAATAAAACTCTTAAACTAATAAAAAAAGACATAGAAATTATTGTCTGTCCCAATTATTTAGATATTATCAAGTGCTCTCAACAGGCTCCTAATTTAATCATGGCAGCCCAAGATGTTTCTATTCATGACGATGGACCTTTCACAGGACAAATTTCTGCTTATCAACTTTCGAGGAGCTCAGAACAACTAAAATATTGCTTAGTAGGTCATTCTGAAGTTAGATTTAAAGGAGACAGTAACTCTATAGTCAAAAAAAAATCTCAAAAATTAGAAGGTTGTAATATAAATTCAATACTTTGTGTTGGTGAGGACGAAAGTATCCTGAATAAGGGAGAAAGAGAAAAATTCCTTCTTAATCAATTAGATTCTTATTTTCAAGACGGACTTTGTCCAAAATTTATTGCTTATGAACCTATTTGGGCAATTGGAACAGGCATACCTGCGGATAAAAAGAATATTGATGACGCTTTAAAAATAATTTCTATTTTTTTAAAAGAGAAAAAATTAAAAAAAATTCCTTTACTTTATGGAGGCAGCGTATCTAGTAAAAATGTCGAAGAAATTATGTCTTCAGATATTTTGTCAGGATGCTTAGTAGGAAATGCTTCGCTTGATGGTGAAGAATTTGCTAGAATCGCCAAAAAATTTTAGAAGATGTTAAGCGTTTTAGTTGGATTACAAATTTTCATTGCCATAGCTTTGATTTTGATTATTCTTCTTCAGAATGGGAAAGGTGCCGATATCGGATCTGCCTTCGGTGGTGGTGGAAATAATGCTTTATTAGGCCCTACAGAATCAGCTAATGTTTTAACGAAATTAACATGGGTATTGGTCTTTTTATTTTTTGTAAATACAGTTGCAATCTCGTTTTATCAAAAATATTCTTTTGAGTCTGAAATTGAAGTATTTTTAGAAGAATCAGAAGAAACTCAGTCAATATCTTCAGAAATAGAAAATTTACCAGATTGATTATGATGTGCCGAAGTGGTGGAATTGGTAGACACGCTACCTTGAGGGGGTAGTGGGCTTATGCCCGTGGAGGTTCAAATCCTCTCTTCGGTACCAATACTTGACCTTATTTCTCCTAAATTTTATACTCCCGCCACTTAATTGCGGGGTGGAGCAGTCTGGTAGCTCGTCGGGCTCATAACCCGAAGGTCGTAGGTTCAAATCCTGCCCCCGCTACCAAATTTAGGCCCTTTATGGGCCTATTTATTATGATTTAGTATGAAAATAGAAAAGGAAATAGAAGATATTATTAGCAAGGATATTTGCAATCTTGGCTATATTCTATGGGGAATAGAGTTATCAGGTAAAAATAACTCAAAACTAATAAGAGTCTATATAGATAATGAGGATGCACCTATTAATTTAGGAGATTGTGAAAAAGTAAATATACAAATTAAAGAAGTTTTAGAAAACACAGAGCTTATTAATTTTAATTTTAGCTTAGAAGTTTCGTCACCAGGCATAGAAAGGACTTTTTTTAATATGGAACAGCTCAAGAACTTTAGAGAGCAAACTATACTTGTAAAATTTGAAGAAGATTCCCGAAAAGATTCTGTTTTAGGTAAACTTCTTTCTGTTTCTGATAATTATATTGAGGTTATGAACAATAAAAAAGAACCTATTAAAATAGACGCAAATAGTTACATTACATCAAAACTAATTTACGAAGGATAAAAATGAATGAAGAAATTTTAACAATAGCTGAGTCTGTATCCAACGAGAAAGATTTACCTAAAGAAACAATTTTTGAAGCAATAGAATTAGCATTAGCTAGTGCAGCAAAGAAAAAATTTACCGAAGAAGTTTCCATTAAAGTTGATATTGATCCTGATACCGGAGAGTATTCCTCTTATAGGACTTGGGAAGTTGTAGATTTTGATAATTATGAAGAACCTAATTTTCATATTTTGGTTGATAGTGATAATGCAGAAGAAAAAGGGCTCAAAGTTGGAGATATTCATAGAGAACCAATAGAAAATCCAGAATTTGGAAGAATCGCAGCACAAGCTGCCAAACAAGTCATAGTTCAAAAGGTCAGAGATGCGGAAAGATTGGAGATAATCAAAAAATTCAGGCCTTATTTAGGAACTTTAATAAATGGAACGGTAAAAAAAGTAACAAGAGAATTAATAATTGTAGATTTGGGAGATAATGCAGAAGCTTCTTTGCCAAGAAGAGATTTAGTTCAGGGAGAAATTTATAGAGTGGGAGACAGAATTAAAGGAATTCTTGAGGAAAGCGTAAGAGAGAATAGAGGAGCTCAACTAGTTTTATCCAGAAGTAGTAAAGAAATGGTAACTGAATTATTCAAACTTGAAGTCCCTGAAATCGCTGAGGAGGTAATTCAGATTAGGTCAGTGGCTAGAGATCCAGGAGCCAGAACAAAAATTGCAGTCAAAACCAATGATGTTCGAATAGATCCTGTAGGAGCATGTGTTGGAATGAGAGGATCGAGAGTTCAAGCCGTTTCTAATGAATTAGGAAGTGAAAGAATTGATATCGTGGTTTGGGATGACGATCCAGCGAAGCTTCTAATAAATACTCTTTCTCCTGCAGAAGTTACGTCCATTGTAATGGACGATGATTCAGGAATTATGGAAGTAATAGTTAAAGACGAAAATCTGGCTTTGGCAATCGGAAGAAATGGACAGAATATAAGATTAGCTTCAGAATTGGTTGGCTGGGAAATACAGATAAGTGGGGAAAATGATAATCTTGATGTAAAAGAATCTCCAGAAAATGCTCTCATAAAGTATATCGGTGTAGATCAAGAACTTGCAGATAAATTGATGGAAAATGGCCTTGACTCAGTTCAAAAAATTTCTCAAGCAGAAGCAAAAGATTTTGCAAAAATTGAAGAACTTGATTCAGAAATTATTGATACTTTAATAGAAAGAGCTGAAGAAGCTCTACTTGAAATCGCTATTGCTGAAATGGACGAAGAATCAGTTGAAGCTGAAATAGATAGCACCTTGGAAAGCATTGAGTCACTTAAGCCAGAGTATATAGAGCTTTTAAAAACTGCTGGTATTAAAGACAAAGAAAATTTAGCTGATTTATCTTCTGATGAGTTATCTCCAATTTTAGATTTAAGCGAGGAAGAAGCAGGAAAAATAATAATGGATGCCCGAGCGGATTGGTTTAATTAATTAAAAGAAAAAAGTGAACGTAACACAGTTATCAAAAGCTATTGGCTTCGAGCCTGAAAATCTCCTTAAACAAATGTCAGCGGCTGGCTTGTCTCATAAGTCAATTACTGACGAGGTTAATAACGAAGATAAAAAAACCCTTTTAACTTTTTTAAAATCTTCAAAGAAGACATCAAAAAAAACTATTTCTTTGAAAAAAGATACTCCATCTGCAAAAAAGGGCATATCAATAACTAGGTTGAATCAGAACTTATCCGAAACAAAATCAACTACAAAAGCTGATTTAAGTGGAGACATAGATTTTGATGCTGCAGAAGCAAAAAGAAAAGATGCTGAAAAAAAAGTAGAGCAGGCTAAAGAAGAAAAACAAAACCAAACTGTAAAAAGGATAAAGAAACCGTCCACTTCGGAAGTAAAAGTTCAAAAAAAGTCTTTGGTAAATACTAAAATCCAATTCAAAGAAAAACAAGAATCAAAAAAAGATAAAAGAGAACTTGAAGGGGAAAAGTACTTAGAAACAAAACTTTCTAATGTTCAAGAGTTTGAAAAGCCTGCCGAGTTCATTCAAAAAGAAATTAAAATACCTGAAACCATCTCTGTTTCAGATCTAGCAAAAGACTTATCTATTAAATCTGGAGAGTTAATCAAAACTTTAATGAATAACGGGGTTATGGTCACTCTCAACCAATTTATCGATCAAGAAACAGCTCTAGTTGTTACAGAGGAGCTAGGTCATATAGGCATACCCTTTACAGAAAATGAAGATGAAGAGAATTTAATTGAAAATATCCAATATGAAGGAGAAGTGGAACCTCGCAATGCAATTGTCTCTGTTTTGGGTCATGTAGATCATGGAAAAACATCTATTCTTGATTTTATAAGAAAATCTTCTGTTGCTGACTCGGAAGAGGGTGGAATTACTCAAGGAATCGGTGCTTATCAAGTTGAATATAATGATTCATTAATAACTTTCATTGACACACCTGGACATGCAGCTTTTTCACAGATGCGAGCAAGAGGAGCTAATTCAACTGATATAGTTATTTTGGTCGTCGCTGCTGACGACAGCGTTAAGCCACAAACTGAAGAGGCATACAATCATGCAAAAGATGCTGGCGTTCAAATTATTGTTGCGATAAATAAGATAGATACTCCAGATGCTGATATTGAGAAAGTGAAAGGTGACCTTTCAGCAATTGGCTTAGTTCCAGAAGATTGGGGGGGCGATACCCAAATGATTCCAGTTTCTGCTAAAAATGGAGATGGCATGAATGATTTATTAGATAGCATTCAATTAGTTTCAGAGCTAATGGAACTTAAAACAAATCATACTGGCCCCGCAGCGGGAATTGTTTTGGAATCTGGTGTAAGAAAAGGAGAAGGCTCAGTTGCAACTTTACTTGTTCAAAAAGGGACCTTACAGTCCGGTGATTATATTTTAGTAGGAGATCAATCAAGAAAAATTAGAGCTTTAAAAGATTTCAATGAAAATTTAATCAAACAAGCTATACCATCATCTCCAGTTTTTATCTCTGGCTTAGAGTTTCCACCTTCGGCAGGAGACGAGTTTATTGTTGTTAAAGACGAAAAAGCAGCAAAAGTGTTGTCAGAAAACAGAGCAAATAAAATTCGAGATAAAAGACTAGCTCAAAAAAGCGTCGTAAATATGGAAAATATTTTTGCGAATGCAAGCGAGGGAGTCAAACCATCTATAAATCTAATTTTAAAATCAGATACTAATGGCTCTTTGGAGGCGCTATCTGGCTCAATATTAAACATGAACGTTGAAGAAGCAAAAATTAAAATCGTTTTAGATGCTGTCGGTCCAATAACTCCAAATGATGTTAACTTAGCTATTGCTTCTGAGGCGTTTATTTTCGGCTTTAACGTTAGAGCTGAGACTGCCGCTACAGATTTAGCAGAGCAAGAAGGAGTTTCAATTCAATATTTTGGAATAATTTATGATCTAATTGATGCTGTTAAAAAAGTAGTTGAAGGGTCGTTGGATCCAGATATAAAAGAATCTATTTTAGGAAAAGCGAAAGTTAAGGATATATTTAAGTCTCCAAAATTTGGGTTTATTGCAGGATCTGTCGTGGAAGATGGAACCATTTATCCCAATAAAAATGTGAGAGTTATTAGAGACAATACAGTTATACATGAAGGAATGTTAGATTCATTGAGAAGATTTAAAGATGAGGCTAAGGAAGTAAAGAGTGGAACTGAATGTGGAATAGGAATTACAAATTACACGGATATAAAAGAGGGTGATATTATTGAAGTGTTTCAAAGAGAAGAAATACAGAGAAAGCTATAGATTTGTTTGACTCACTACCATATAAAAGATCTCAAAGAGTTTCTGATTCGATTAAAAAAGAAGTTGCGTCCATATTTTTATTTAAAGTTAATGATCCTCGGTTAAGAAATATTACTATTACAAATGTTGTGCTTTCAGATGATTTATCTAATGCAAAGATTTTTTATTCAACTATTAACTTAAAGGATGAAGAAGTCTCTATTAAAAAAGCTTTAGATAAATCTAAGGGTTTTATAAGAACGATGTTGGGAAAATCGATAAGTTTAAAAAAAATACCAACCATTTCGTTTTTTAAAGACGATATTTAAAAATGTTATCTGGAATTTTAGTTTTAGATAAGCCAAAAAATATATCATCAGGCAACTACGTTAGAAAATTAAAAAAATATTTGTCAAAAGAAAAGGTAGGACATGCAGGAACTTTAGATCCTATGGCTACCGGAATTTTAATTGCTTGTGTTGGACAGATGACAAGATTTTCAGACTACTTAGCTAATTTACCTAAATCATATGAAGCTGAAATATTATTAGGACAGCAGACTAATACAGGGGATATTGAAGGAAAAGTAATAGAAAGAACCAACTTTATTCCATCAAAAAATGAGTTAGAAAAAATTCTTAATTGTTTTGTTGGAGAGATAGATCAGGTACCCCCTATCTATTCAGCTTTAAAATATAAAGGGAAATCACTTTATAAATATGCCAGAAAAGGGGTAAATCTAAATATGAATTCAAGAAAAATATTGATTCATGAAATTAATTTTATTTCTTTTGAAAAAAATATTCTTAAATTAGAAATATCTTGTGGAAGGGGCACTTATATAAGAGTTCTTGCCGAGGACATTTCAAAAAAAGCAGGAAGTTTAGGTACTCTTCTGAACCTTAGAAGAACTGAATCTGCAGGTTTTAAGGTTGAGGACTCTTTGAGAGAAGAAAGCTTGCGTAATGATAATTTTAGAGAAAAAATAATTTCTCCTGGGGATGCACTAAATCGCCTAGATGATATACAATGCCGATCAGAAATTATAGAAAAAATAACAAAAGGTCAAAAAGTTGAAATGAAATTGACCAGTGAAGACAAGTTTTTAAGGTTATTTGATAAAAACAAAAATTTTATAGGAGTTGTCGAAAACTGTAACGGCTTTATAAAGCCCAAAAGATTGTTAACTATTGATTAAAACTGGAACGGAGGAAGTTCTTGAGTTTAGGGACAGATAAGAAAAAAGAGGTGATGAATAAACACGCTAGGTCTGAAGTAGATACTGGTTCTCCAGAGGTACAAATAGCTTTGTTAACCGAAAATATTAGCGCATTACAAAGTCATTTTGATGAACATAAAAAAGATCATCACTCTCGTCAAGGTCTTATTAGAATGGTCAATAAAAGAAGAAAGCTTTTAGACTATCTTAAAAAAAAGGACCTTAAAAAGTATAGCTCCTTACTTAAAGAACTTAATTTAAGAAAATAATTTAGATTATTTCAATCTAATCAACACAAAATATTATGGATACATCAAATATTATCTCTTGTACTAAAACTATTGCAGGTAGAGAAATTACGTTAGAAACTGGAAAAGTTGCAAGGCAAGCAACAGCATCTGTCATAGCATCATCAGGGGATACACAAGTTCTCGTAACAGTAGTGGCAGGTGGACAAAAGCCAGGTCAAAGTTTTTTTCCTTTAACAGTAAATTACATTGAAAAGTTTTATGCTGCAGGAAAAATCCCAGGAAGTTTTTTTAGAAGAGAAGGCAGGCCTTCAGAAACGGAAGTTTTAACGTCAAGATTGATTGATAGGCCTATTAGACCTCTTTTTCCAAAAGGTTATACCCAAGAAGTACAGGTGGTTTGCACAGTAATGTCGATTGATAATGATGATACAGCCGATATAATTTCACTGATCGGTGTTTCGGCAGCTCTTCAACTTTCTGGCCTCCCTTTTTCAGGGCCTTTATCAGCAGCCAGAGTAGGTTTTAAAGACGGAAGTTATATTTTAAATCCAGGGCTTAAAGATTTGAAGGAATCTCAACTTGATATGGTTATTGCTGGCTCTACTGATGCAGTATTTATGGTTGAGTCTGAAGCATCAGAGCTGTCTGAGGATCAAATGCTAGGAGCAATTCTTTTCGCTCAGCAGGAAATGAAGCCCAGTCTTGAACTTATTGAGGAAATGGTCAATCAAGCAACAATTACTCCAATTGAATATGAATTAGCAGAAGAAAATCAAGATCTCAAGCAAATGGTTTTAGATAAAGCTTCAGACTTACTTAAGAATGCTTATCAAATAGCTGAAAAAACTAAGCGACAAGAAGCTGTGGCCGAAGCCAGAGATCTAGTTAAAGCGGAGGTTGATGAAGAAGATGAAGATGCATTGAAAGAAGTATCGGATCAATTTAAAGCTCTTGAGTCTGATATCGTTAGGACAAGACTTTTGAATGGTGAGCCTAGAATAGATGGTAGAGATTTGGACACTGTTAGACCTATTGCTGTCGAAATAGGAATCTTGAATCAAGCTCATGGATCGTCTCTTTTTACTAGGGGTGAAACTCAATCTATAGCGGTAGCTACTGTTGATTCCTTAAAACTTTCTCAACTTATTGACTCTTTACAAGGAGATTCTAAAGATCCTTTTATGCTTCATTATAATTTTCCACCTTATTCTGTAGGAGAGGCAGGAATGATGGGAAGTCCCAAAAGAAGAGAAATTGGACATGGAAAATTAGCCAGAAGAGCTTTGGAGGCTGTCATACCTAATCCAGAGGAATTTGAATATGCTATAAGAGTAGTTTCTGAAATTACAGAATCCAATGGCTCAAGCTCAATGGCAACTGTTTGTGCATCAAGTTTAGCAATGATGGATGCCGGTATCCCATTAAAAAAACCAGTCGCAGGAGTTGCTATGGGTTTAGTAAAAGATAAGGATCAACACTGTGTAATAACTGACATTTTGGGAGATGAAGATCACCTAGGTGACATGGACTTTAAAGTCGCAGGAACTACAGATGGAGTCACAGCTCTCCAGATGGATATAAAAATTGCAGGTATAAACGAAGAAATTCTTCAGGATGCACTAGAAAAAGCAAATACAGCAAGAGTTCATATACTTGGAGAAATGAACAAGGTTTTATCAGAGTCTAGACCAGAGTTGAATGAAAAGGCCCCTCAATCATTAAAAACTTCAATACCAAAAAATAAAATTGGAGAAGTAATTGGAAAGGGTGGAGCTACAATAAAGAAAATTACCGAGCAAACTTCAACTAACATTGACATCAACGATAAAGGTCAAATAAGTATCTATGGAAGAAGTAAAGAAGATAGAGAAGAGGCTTTAGCGATAATAGAATCTATGACTGCAGAACCTGAAGTAGGACTTATCTGTACAGGGACTGTTCTTAAAATTGTAGATTTTGGAGCTTTTGTTTCTTTTGATAATGGCAAAGAAGGCTTAGTACATGTTTCTGAAATAGCTGAAGAAAGAGTGAAAAATGTTTCTGACTATCTTGTAGAAGGTGAGGAAGTAGATATTAAAGTCATCGGAATCGATGATAGAGGCAAAGTAAAGCTTAGTATGAAAGCTGTTTTAGCCCCTTCTGAAGAGTAATATATTTTCAAATGCAGACACCTTTAATGGTGGCTATGCTGTGACTTGAACACAGGACCTCAGCATTATGAATGCTGCGCTCTAACCAGCTGAGCTACATAGCCGCAAGTGGATTCTCTTCATCAGGACATTAAATGTCAAGTAATCTCAGACATTGAATCTAAAAAGGATTACATCACCATCATTAATTAAATATTCAGCTCCTTCCGATCTCCATTTGCCAGCTGCTTTACAACCTTGCTCTCCTTTAAATTCTATAAAATCGTCAAAACTTATTGTTTCCGCTCTAATAAAGCCTTTTTCAAAATCAGTATGTATTACACCAGCGGCTTGCGGTGCTTTGTATCCAGATTTTATTACCCAAGACCTAACCTCTTTTTCTCCTGCGGTAAAAAAGGTCTTATAACCTAAGGTTTCGTAAGCGGTCCTGATAAATCTATCTAATCCAGGCTCCTCTAAGCCAATTTCTTTTAAAAAATCTTCTTTGTCGTCTCCTAATTCACTAATTTCCGCTTCTAATTGATTGCACATTTCTATAACTACAGAATTATCTTGTGTTGCTTTTTCTATAACTTTTTTAATCGCTTCTGCATTGTTTTCACTTTCATCAACATTAGCAACATAGATTACTGGCTTAAGAGAAATTAAATTGAACTCATTAATAATATCTATTTCATCTTCATTACATTCAATTGAACGAGCGTTTATTCCTTTAGATAAACTAGATAAAAATTTTTCAATTGTTCCTAATTTTACAGAGATTGTTTTGTCACCACTCTTAATTTTTTTCTTTAAAGATTCTTTTGTTTTTTCCAATGTTTCAATGTCAGAAAGAATTAATTCCGTTTCTATAATTTCAATATCTTGAAGAGGATCTATTTTTTCGTTTATATGAGTAATTTTTTGATTTTCAAAACATCTCACAACATGGGCAATAGCCTGAGTTTCTCTTATATGACCAAGAAATTTATTACCCAATCCTTCTCCTTTGGAAGCTCCAGAAACTAACCCTGCAATATCAACAAATTCAACTGTGGCAGGGATAATTTTTTCTGGATTAACAATTTTTTTTAATTGAACTAATCTCTTATCCGGAACATTCACAATTCCTGTGTTTGGGTCAATAGTGCAAAAAGGAAAGTTTTCTGCTTGGATTCCTGCTGAGGTAAGTGCGTTGAATAATGTAGATTTTCCAACATTTGGTAAACCTACAATTCCACATTTAAAAGACATTATTTGGAATGAAGAATGTTTAGAGCATTATCCCATCTATCATTAATTATCAATTCAATAACCTCTATTCCTCTTTTAATTGCACTTAAACGTTCTTGTCTTTCTTTCAAAGAGCCTTTTTGAACAACATATTTATTAACTAATTTTGATTCACCAGGATGACCAATACCAATTCTCATTCTTTTAAAATCTTTTCTCCCTCCAAGGCTTTCAATGATACTCTTCAATCCATTATGACCGCCATCACCGCCGCCATCTTTCAATTTACAAGTTCCAGAAGGCAGATCTAAATCATCATGAATTATTAAAACTTTATTTAAAGGCAAGTTAAGTTTTTTAATTGTTGGTTTTAATGATTTGCCACTATGATTCATGAAAATATTTGGAATTAAAAAAAATACCTCTACATCCAGTATTTTTAAAGAGCTTATTTCTCCTTTTATAGATTTATTCTCTTTTAACTCTAGGGAATTTTTCTCTAAAAATAAATTTATTAAATCTGTTCCAGCATTGTGTCTAGTATTTGCATATCTCGTACCGGGATTTCCTAGACCTGCTATTAGAAACTTTTTCATACTCTAAAAAAAAAAGAGTTCTTTAATCTCCTTGTTTTTCAGACTCGTCAGTAGCTTCACTACTATTTTCTTGCTCCGCTTCAGATTCAATGACTTCCCCATCTTCACCTTCAACAACTTCAACTTCTTCTTCAATATCTAATGTAGCCCTTGTAGCCGAACATGCCACAACGGGTTGATCTTGACCATTTAAAAGGTTTTGAGATAGTTGTACTCCCTCAGGAAGAATAAGAGCAAATTGCATTATTGCTGAGTTTAATTCTATATTTGTGCAATCTATTACTATGAATTCTGGGAGATTGTCAGCTGAGCAAGTTAGTTCGATGTCATTTTTATTCTTTGAAAGCATACCTCCCTGATTTTTTACTCCAATGCATAATTCTTCATTTATATATTTAATTGGAACATCTAAGGTAAGCTTAGTCTTTTCAGACACCCTCTGAAAATCAACATGAATTGGCTCGTCATTTGCAGGATTAACTTGAACATCTTTTAAAAGAACCTTAAATTCTTTACCACTTTCTTTAAGATTTATAATTTGAGAGAAAATACTAGGCTGTTCTAGCGCCTTTCTGAGGTCTTTGCTTAGTAACTGAATTTTTACAGAATCTTCATTGTTACCATAAAGAATTCCAGGAACATTTCCATTTTTTCTTAATATATTAGTTCCTTCGTTTGAATCTGTTCTTAAATTAATTTCCAACTCTGTTTGCAAAGACATTTTAACCTCTTAAAGAAACATTGCACTAATAGATTCTTCCTTATTAACTCTATTTATAGCATCAGATAATGTTTCGTCTATAGAAATGATCTTAATCTTTTTTAATTTTGAAGCATTTTCTGAAAGAGGGATTGTATCAGTAACTATCAATTCGTCTAGCTTTGAATTACTAATTCTTTCAATTGCTGGTCCAGAAAGAACCGCATGGGTGGCATAGGAAACAACTTTGCTAGCACCTCCTTGTTTAAGTGCTTCAGCGGCATTACAAATTGTACCTGCAGTATCGATAATATCATCTACCAATATACAAGTTTTTCCTTGAACATCTCCAATTACGTTCATAACTTGAGATGAGTTTTCTTTTTCTCTTCTTTTATCGATTATGGCTAAATCAGCATCATCTAACAATTTAGCCAAAGCTCTAGCTCTAACCACTCCTCCGACATCAGGAGAAACTATGATTTGATCTTCATAAGAAGAATTAACAATATGATTATGTATAACTTTTGTTCCATAAACGTTATCAACAGGAACATTAAAAAATCCTTGAATTTGATCTGAATGCAGCTCTATGGTTAAGATTCTGTCTGCTCCAGCGCTTTGCAACATATCAGCAACTAATTTAGCACTTATTGGAACCCTCTCAGATCTTACTCTTCTATCCTGTCTAGCATATCCAAAATAGGGAATTACCGCTGTTATTCTAGATGCAGAAGATCTTCTAAGAGCATCTATAAGAATAATAAGCTCCATTAGATTGTCATTTGCTGGGAAACAAGTAGATTGCAAAATAAATACATCTTTTCCTCGCACATGTTCATCGACTCTGATATTTAATTCTTTGTCACTAAATTTATCTACCAAAGCTTTTCCTAGAGTAGTATTTAATTTTTTGGCTATTTTATTGGCTAATTCAGGATTCGAATTTCCTGAAAAAAGAACTAGGTTATTTTTGTCATTCATAATTTATGTTGGCTGGGGTGGATGGATTCGAACCATCGCATGGCGGCATCAAAAGCCGCTGCCTTACCGCTTGGCTACACCCCATTTTTATTTAATTCTTTTAATAAAGGCGATTCGTTTAAACTCCTTGTTACAAAATAATTATTATTTTTTGGAGCATTATCTATTATTTTACTTGCCTCTTCAAAAGAATTAAATATTGCATACAAGGCAGAGCCTGTTCCAGTTAAGTTCCCTTTTTTTATAGATTCTAACCAAATAAAAGAATCGTCAACTTCTTTATAATTCTTTCTAGCCCATTTTTCAAAAAAATTAAAATCTTTACTCTTTTTTGAATTTTTAAAATCATTGATCTTTATTTCTCTAAAAGCTTTTGCAGTTGAAATGTTACATTTAGGCATAACTAAAAAAATTATTTCTTCTTTTAATAATGTTTTTGAAAATATTTCCCCTTTACCATTTGCTTTTCTTGCAACTCCCTCAATAAAAATTGGAACATCGGAGCCTAATGAAGAACCAAGATCCTTTAAAACTTTATTATTTAAATTTAATTTCCAGTATTTGTTCAATACAAGTAGCACAGTCGCAGCATTAGAACTTCCGCCTCCAAGGCCTGAGCCAATTGGAATATTTTTCTTTATTTTTAGAGAAACTTCCTTATTAATTTTATAGGTTTTTTTTAAAAGATGGATTGCTTTATAGGCAAGATTGTTTTTTTCCTTTACTTTTGGGCAAGTAACCTGCGAAGTGCTCGTATCAAAATTGAAAGTTATTTCATCTCCCCATTCTAAAAATTGGAAATTAGTTTCAATATCATGAAAACCATCAGACCTTTTTTTTAAAACATTAAACCCTCTATTTATCTTGGCTGGAGAAATAAAAATCATGATTTAAAAATAACAGCAAATTTAAAGTTTTTATATGAACCAACAATTTTCTTAATCTTTTTATTTGCATGAATTTCTTCTTTGGTAATTATAACGTTTTGCGTAGCATACTCTTTACATTCATTCAGGTTGCATAATTCACTAAGCCATTTACTAAATCTAGATATTGTAATTTCTTCAAATAAATTTTTGACAATATTTTCCTCATAAGATTCGTTAAAATTGTTATTAATTTTTTTTTGATTTCCTTCTCTGACTTCGGTAATTAAGAAAGTTTTTGGGTATCTATCAAGATTAATTTTTATTTGGCTAATTTCTTTTTGATTAAAAATAGAAATTTTTCCAGAAATATAAGTATTTTCTGAAAACATTGAGAATTTTCCTATTATTTTTTTAGAATTAGAATCGCTTTCCAGATTGGTGGTTGAACAGCTAATAAAAAGAATAAATAAAGATAATAGGAAAGGCTTTTTAAAATACATATTTAAATTTTTTTAATAGATATCGATTTATAATAACCAAATTAGTCATGCTGGATACAATTTTATTAAAGTTAGATTCTATAAAAGAAAGATACCTTTTTTTAGAAAAAGAACTATCTAATTCTGAAATAGTTAATAATCATCAACTTTATGCGAACTATTCTAAAGAATATTCAAAAATAAAAAAAATAGTAGAAAAATATGAAGAACATAAAACATATTTAGAAAATTTTTCTTCAACTAAACTTTTACTTGAAGACTCAGATCCTGAAATAAAATCCTTAGCTCAAGACGAATTAAATATTATTACTGAACAACTGAAAATAAATGAATTAGAAATAAAAAAACTTTTAATACCTGAAAATGAAAATGATGAAAAAGATGTATTTTTAGAAATTAGAGCAGGAACAGGAGGGGATGAAGCAGGTTTATTTGTTGGGGACTTGTTTAGAATGTTTACTAGGGTTACCGAAAGAAAGAAATGGAAAATAGAACTAATTAGCTCAAGAGAAAGTGAAAAGGGTGGATTCAAAGAAGTAGTTGCAAAAATTTCCGGCAAACAAGTTTACAGGTTTCTCAAATTTGAATCAGGAGTGCACCGTGTTCAGAGGGTCCCTGATACTGAATCTCAAGGGAGAGTGCATACGTCAGCATGCTCTGTTGCAGTTTTACCAGAAGTTGAAGAATTAGACTCAATTGAAATTGATAAATCAGAAATTAGAGTCGATACTTTCCGCGCATCAGGGGCAGGAGGACAGCATGTCAATAAAACAGATTCAGCAGTAAGGCTGACGCATATACCTAGCGGATTGGTTGTTGAATGTCAGGATGGGAGATCCCAACATAAAAATAAAGCAAAGGCTATGACTTTATTACAGTCAAAGTTGATGGAAAAAGCAAATAATAAACAAATTGAAAAACAAGATTCAGAGAGAAAAAATATGGTGGGTAGTGGAGATAGGTCAGAAAAAATAAGAACTTATAATTTTCCTCAAAATAGAATTACCGATCATAGAATTGAATATTCAATTCACAGTTTAGAAGCCTTCTTGGATGGCGATATTGATGAAATGATAGAAACGTTAATTGAGGAAAATCAAGCGAGGCTATTGTCGCAATTGGAAAGCAATCTTTAAATAATGACTTATCAAGATGCTCTTAATAAAGCAAAAGAAAAAATAGATAGCTTAGATGCAGAATTGATATTGGGATTTATTCAAAATCAAACAAGAGAAAAAATTTTTACAAATTTAAATTCTGATTTAAGTTTAAAAAAATTTCAAAACTTTTATGAGCTTGTGGAGAAAAGAAGAAAAGGCTTTCCTTTAGCCTACATAACAGGAAAAAAAGAATTTTGGAAAAGTGAATTTGAAGTTAATAATTCAGTGTTAATACCAAGACCAGAAACAGAATTGATAGTTGAAGAAGTTTTAAAAGAGGAATTAAACAAAAAAATTATTCTAGAGCTTGGAACAGGTTCTGGAAATATTTCTATTTCTATTAAGAAGGAAAATCCAGGAGTAATAATTTATGCAACTGATATTTCAATGGGTGCTCTAATGACTGCAAAAAAAAATGCAAAATTTAACGAAGCAGACCGTATAATTTTTATGAATCACGATTGGAAAAGAGAATGGCTTTTTCCCAACTTAGATATAATTATTTCAAATCCGCCTTATGTGGATAAAAAGTCACTTGATAAGGATGAGGATGGAGTCTGGTTTGAACCTGAAGAAGCATTATTTTCAAAAAAATCGGGTCTCAAAGATATTAAGATCATATTACAAAAAAGCATAATTTTTTTAAAAAAAAGGGGCAAACTATTTCTTGAGCACGCCCCCTTTCAAGCTAAAAAAATAGCAAGCATTTCAAAAAAACTTGGTTACAAAGAATTAGAACAAAGGAAAGATTTAAATAAAGATATTAGAGTATCTATACTTACAAAATAATGAAACAAGAGGAACTCATGAGGTATAGCAGGCATATTATGTTGCCTGAAATAGATATTGTTGGCCAAGAAAAGCTAGTTAATTCTTCGATTGGAATTATAGGTTTAGGCGGCTTGGGCTCGCCTTGTTCAATTTATCTTGCAGCATCAGGAATTGGTACTATGAATCTGTTTGACGACGATAATGTTGAGCTATCAAATTTACAAAGACAAATAATATTTGATTCATCTGATGTTGGAGCAAAAAAAAACTTAATTGCTAAAAAAAAGCTTCTAAACCTAAACGAAAATATAATTTGTAATTCTTTTTCTGAAAGAATAACCAAAAAAAATATAACTAAGCTTTTAAAAGATTCAGACTTTATAATAGATTGTTCTGACAATTTTGAAACAAGAAAAATTATTAATGAGTATTGTTTTAAAAATGATAAAGATCTTATAAGTGGAGCTTGTATTGGTTGGAAAGGACAAATTTTTAATTTTAATTTCTCTTCTTCCAACTCCTCTTGTTACGAATGTTTGTTTGAAGAAATTGAAGAAGAAGATTTATCCTGCAGAGAATCAAGTATTTTTTCTCCTTTAGCTGGATTAGTTGGCACTTTTCTCGCAATTGAAATAATAAAAAATATATTAGAAATTAATAATTCTAAGGAAAATTTTATTGAAATTGATTCTTTGACTAACGAAATACAAAAAAGAGAAATTAAGAAGAATCCTTTTTGCAAAATATGTAAAAAAAAATAAGTTGATGCTTTTTGAAAGCAAAGATATCCTTTAAGACCAAAAAATAAATATGGAGAAAAAATGCAAGGAAACATGATGCAGGATCAATTACTCATTTCCGGAGTATTAGAACATGCTATAAAGACTCATCCTCAAACAGAAATTGTTAGTTATACAATCGAAGGAGATATTCATAGATATTCAATTGAGGACTCTTCAAAAAGAGCAAAAAAACTGGCTAATGCTCTAAAAAAATTGGAAATAAAAGAAGGCGATGTTTTGGGAACAATTGCTTTAAATGGTTACAGGCATTATGAATTATATTTTGGAATTTCCGGCATTGGCGCAGTTTTGCACACTTTGAATCCAAGATTATTTCCAGAGCAAGTTGAGTACATAGTCAATCATGCTGAAGATAAATTCATTTTTGTAGATCTTCCATTTTTATCCATTGTTGAAAACGTCTATGAAAATATACCTGATGTTAAAGGAATAATTCTTTTATGCGAAAAATCTCAAATGCCAACTGAAACAAAAGTTAAAAACCTAATTTGTTATGAAGAACTAATTGCTGAAGAATCTGATGAAATAGATTGGCCTGAATTTGACGAAAATACGGCATCATCTTTGTGTTACACCTCTGGGACCACAGGAAATCCAAAAGGAGTTTTATATTCTCATAGATCGACAATTCTGCATGCTTGGTATGCTTGTGCAGCTAATGCCATGAATGTTTCTTCTACAAGCGTCATATTGCCAGTTGTTCCTATGTTCCATGTAAATGCTTGGGGCATTCCATATGCTGCTGCAATGTTTGGTTCTAAATTAGTTCTTCCTGGACCGCATACAGGCGGAGAAGCTATCAGTAAGTTAGTTCAATCAGAAAATGTTACAAATTTAATGGGAGTTCCAACTGTTTGGTTAGATCTTCTTAATTTTACAAGAGAAAATAGCATCACTCTGGAATCTGTTACGTCGGTTTTAGTCGGAGGATCCGCTGCTCCAAGAGCGATGATAAAAGAATTTCAAGAAAAACACGGAGCTTTTTTATTACATGGTTGGGGAATGACTGAAATGAGCCCGCTCGGTACTTTAAATGCTTTTAATAGCGATATGGTAAATATGGATTTGGAAGAAAGATATGATTTACAAACTAGTCAGGGAAAGGCTATCTATGGCTGTCAAATAAAAATTGTAGATGACGAAGGTAATACTTTACCAAATGATGGAAAGACTTTTGGAAGATTGATGGTCAAGGGACCTGCAATTATCGAAAGATATTATAAAGGCGAAGAAACAGCTCTAGAAAATGGATGGTTTGATACTGGAGATGTTTCAACTATATCAAAAGACGGATACATGAGGATTGTAGATAGAAGTAAAGATGTTATCAAAACAGGTGGTGAGTGGATTAGTTCAATTGATTTAGAAAATACTGCTGTTGGGCATCCAGGTATTGCTGAAGCATGTGTTGTTGGAGTTCTTCATCCTAAATGGGATGAAAGACCCTTGATGTTTGTTGTCAAAAATAACTCTGAGGATTGCGATAAAGATTCCGTTCTTAATTATTTGTCAGATAAAGTTGCAAAGTGGTGGCTACCTGACGATATAATATTTGTAGATGAATTACCTCATGGGGCTACTGGTAAATTATTAAAAACTGGATTGAGAGAAGAATATAAAAACCACTTAATGAATTAAATTAAAGGAGAAAATTATGGCTGGATTAGTACCTGCAGATACTTTAAAAGACTATATCGGAAAAGATATGGGGGAATCGGATTGGTTAGTTGTAGATCAAGATAGAATCAATCAATTTGCTGACGCAACATTAGATCATCAATTTATCCATGTCGATTCAGAGAAAGCTACTCCACTTTTTGGATCGACAATAGCACATGGATTTTTATCTTTATCTTTGATGGCTGGCATGCCAGCTCCTCAAGTGGCTCCAGAAAATATGACTATGGCTTTTAATTATGGACTAGACAGAGTCCGTTTTTTAACACCAGTTAACGTAGGATCAAAAGTTAGAACAAAAGCCAAACTATTATCAGTTGATGACAAAGGCGATGGAAGATATTTAGTAAAAAATGAAGTGACTATGGAAATAGAAGGCCAGGAAAAACCAGCATATATTGCTGAATCTTTGACTATGTATGTTACTGCTTAAGTTTTTTGTTCAAAAGTTCATTTACTAATTTAGGATCAGCATTACCTTTAGTTTCTTTCATAACCTGACCGACAAAGAAACCAAAGAGTTTATCTTTGCCATTTAAATACTGTTCGAATTGCTTTGAATTATCCCTTATTATTCTAGTAATAATTTCTAAAAGCTCGTCTTCTCCTTTTACTTCATCAAACCCTTCTTTTTTAATCAAAACATCAATGGATTCGTTAGATAACCAGCATAAATCAATTATTTTTTTTGCTCCCGGACCAGATATGGAACCCTCTTCTAATCTAGAAAGTAAATCAATCATGTCTTCGCTAGAAATTTTAGAATCTTGAATTTCACTATTATTTTTGTTTAAGATAGCCATTAAGTCCCCCAAAATCCATTTGGCTGCAAGTTCAGGCGAAGATATTTTTTTTGCAACTTTTTCAAAAAAACTACTTAATTCTTTTGAAACATTTAGATTCTTAGATTCGTATTCAGATATTTTATAATCTTTAATAAACCTTGAAATTTTTTGTTCAGGAAGTTCGGGCAATGTTTTTTGAATTTCTTGTATTTTTTCTTTAGAAATTATTACTGGTACTAAGTCAGGATCTGGAAAGTATCTATAATCATTAGCATGTTCTTTTGAACGCATTGAACGTGTTTCATTTTTATTAGCGTCATAAAGTCTTGTTTCTTGATCAATAGAACCACCATTTTCAACAATTTCAATTTGTCTATCTATTTCATAATTTATGGCTTTTTCTACAAATCTAAATGAATTTATATTTTTTAACTCTGTTCTATTACCAAACTCTTTTTCACCATATTTTCTTATAGATACATTTGCATCACATCTCATAGAACCCTGCGACATATTTCCGTCGGAGATTTCTAAAAAAGTAATTATCGAATGGATTTTTTTTAAATAAGCCACAGCTTCCTTGGCAGATCTTAAATCTGGCTCTGAGACAATTTCTAAGAGAGGTGTTCCGGCTCTATTTAAATCAATAGCAGAAAGATTTTCATATCTATCGTGCAATGACTTTCCAGCATCTTCTTCAAGATGGGCTCTAGTGATACCAATAAACTTTTCTTCATTATCGACTTCAATACTTATTTTCCCTTCGCCTACAATAGGATCGTCAAGCTGACTAATTTGATAACCTTTTGGTAAATCTGGATAAAAATAGTTTTTCCTCGCAAAAATTGCTTTAGATGAAATATTTGCGTTAATTGCACACCCAAACTTTATTGCCATTTCAATAGTTTTTTCATTTAAAACGGGCAAAACACCTGGCAAACCAAGGTCCACCAAGGACGCTTGACTATTTTGCGTTTGTCCAAATTTTGTTGGCGCATTAGAAAAGATTTTGGATTCGGTAGATAACTGAACATGAACTTCTAATCCAATAACTGATTCCCAAGTATTATTCATTATGAAAATTACTGTTTTGTTGGAATTTATTAGAAAGATTAAATAAATTTCCCTCCTCTAAATAATTTCCAATAAATTGTATGCCCAAAGGTAAATTCTTTATTTTCCCGGAAGGAATTGATATTGCAGGCAGTCCAGCTAAGTTAGCAGGAATAGTATAGATATCCTGTTCATACATCTCTACTGGATTTTGAATAGAATTTAATTTGAACGAAACGTTCGCACATGTCGGCATCATAATGGAAGATACTTCTTTGAAAGCATTTACAAAACTCTGCTTAATTAAATTTCTAATTTTTTGAGCTTTAATATAGTAAGCTTCATAGTAACCAGCTGAAAGACAATATGTTCCAATTAATATCCTCTTTTTTACTTCTTCTCCAAAACCTTCAGCTCTAGAGCGTTCATATAAATCTTCTAAATCTTTTGGATTTTCGCATCTATGGCCAAACCTCACACCATCATACCTAGATAAATTTGCAGAACATTCCGCAGGAGCTATCACATAATAAACAGGTAGAGAGTATTGAATATTTTTAAGATCAATCTCTTTAACTTTTACTCCCGATTTTTTAAGAATTTCTAAAGATTCATAAAAGTTATTCTTTACTTTGTCATCTTTAATATCTTCAATAATATCTTTTGGAATACCTACAATGTGTTCTTTATCTTTAGATTTAGCTTCATTCAGAAAAGAAGGCACTTTTTTATTTATAGAAGTAGAATCTTTTTCATCAAATCCAGCAATATTTTCTAAGGCTAGAGCTGCATCTAATGCATTCTTAGCAAATATACCTCCTTGATCAAGGCTAGAAGCAAAAGCTATCATTCCCCATCTTGAAACCCTGCCATAAGTCGGTTTTATACCTGTAATTCCACAAAATGCAGCTGGCTGCCTTATAGAGCCGCCGGTATCTGTTCCAGTTGCGAAAGAACATAAATTTGCGGCAACAGCAGAAGCAGATCCTCCTGAAGAGCCTCCTGGCACTCTTTCAGGATCTATTGGATTTAGTACATTTCCAAAGAAACTTGTTTCATTAGAGGAGCCCATAGCAAATTCATCCATATTTGTTTTACCCAAGTTTACAGTACCTGAATTTGATAGCTTTTCATAAACAGTAGATGAATATGGAGACACAAAGTTTTCAAGCATTTTGGAGCCACAAGTTGTTATCTGATCTTTGATACAAAATATATCTTTGTGAGCAATGGGGATTCCCTCTAAGCTTGAATTTTTATTTTTGGAAATTTTTTCATCAGATTTTTTTGCTTCCTTCAACGCATTTTCATTTAAAGATATAAAAGAATTTAAAGCCTTTGCTTGATCTATCTTTTTTAAATAAAATTCAGTAAGTTCCAGAGAGGAAAATTTTCTTGATTTCAAACCATTTATTTGATCGATAAGACTCAACTTTGATAAATCTTCCATATTATTCAATAACTTTCGGAGTTAGGTAAAAACCATCGTCCGTTTGTGGTGCGGATTTTTGATATTCATCCCGTTTAATCTCTTTAGTTGCTTTATCTTTTCTTAAATTATCGGCATCTTCTAATGGATGACTCATTGGTTCAATTCCTGAAGTATCAATTTTATTCATTTCTGTAACCATCTTCAAAATAGACTCTAAATCTTTTATCAAATCAGACTTGATTTCTTCTTCAATTTTAATTTTTGATAAAGAAGATATGTTACTTAGTACTTTTTTAGAAATTTTCATTTGTATAGATAAAAAGGTTATTATACCAATTGAAAAAAAAACTTTTTGATAGATAAGATAATTTGTAATGGCCTCAATTTTTAAATATTTAAAAGGTTTCTATTCTACTGATCTTTCTATAGATTTGGGAACCGCAAACACTTTGGTCTTTGTGAAAGATAAAGGAATAGTTTTAGACGAACCATCAGTAGTTGCTATAAAAAAAGCAGATGGGCATAGGACAGTAGTAGCTGTTGGCTCAGAAGCTAAAAGGATGCTCGGAAGAGTTCCCGGAAATATAGAGGCTATAAGACCTCTAAAAGATGGCGTTATTGCAGATTTTCAAGTAACAGAGAAAATGCTTCAGCATTTCATCCAACTAGTTCATGGTGAAAACTTTTTTAAACCAAGTCCAAGAATTTTGATATGTGTGCCTTGTCAATCAACTCAGGTTGAAAGAAGAGCTATTAGAGAATCTGCTTTGCAAGCTGGAGCTCGAGAAGTAAGACTAATAGAGGAACCAATGGCAGCTGCTATAGGTGCTGGATTACCTGTTGAAGATGCATCTGGTTCTATGGTGGTTGATATAGGTGGAGGGACTACAGAAATTGCAATTCTAGCTCTTAATGGAGTTGTTTTTTCTAGCTCTTTGAAAACTGGAGGAGATAGATTTAATGAATCTATAGTTTCTTATCTTCGAAGAAAATATGGAGTATTGATTGGAGAATCAACCGCTGAAAGAATAAAAGAAAAAATAGGATGCGCATCATCTGATAGTGAAGAGCTAAATCTCGAAGTTAGAGGAAGGAACTTAGCAGAAGGGGTTCCTAACACTCTTAACTTGAGCAGCAAAGAAGTTTACGAGGCAATTTCTGGACCTTTATCAGCTATATTACAGTCTATTAAAAATGCTTTGGAGCAGTCTCCTCCGGAATTAAGTGCAGATATTTCCGAAAGAGGTATTGTTCTGACTGGTGGAGGAGCACTACTTAGAGATTTGGATATTATGATTTCAGACCAAACTGGAATTCCTGTTTATGTAGCTGAAGATCCATTAACGTGTGTGGCTAAAGGAGGAGGAATAGCACTTGATATATTAGATAAATATGACGTAGATCTTTTATCTACTGAGTAAATTTTAATATGTTCCAAAAAGAACACAAACAAACTTCAATAGCAAGTAACGCAATTTTCACTACTGGCTCCATGAGAGCTTCGAAACTTCTTCCTTCTCTTATTTTTACAATGTTTATTTTAATTTTAGATTTTAATTTTAGTCTTGGTAAGGAAATTAAATCTGCATTTTTAGAAAGCTTTTCTCCAATAAGTAATTTATCGCAATCTACCACTGAGTTATCAAAAGAGATAAGCCTTTTTTTTACTTCGCAATATAGACTTGTTAACGATCTTGAAGAAAAGAATAAAGAAATAGAAAGGTTAAATTTTGAGCTCCTTAAGCTAGAACAATTGTCGAAAGAAAATAAAGAGCTCATAGAGATGATGGGTTATACAAAAAGACAAACTATTTCTAAATCAGTAATAGGAGAGATTATTGATATGTCATATTTTCCAAAAGAGTCAATTAGCATAAAAACCGAAATAGCTGAGATTTCAGAAGAAATGGTTGCTTTAAGTATGAATGGTTTGGTCGGAATAATAGACCAAATTTTTCCGAGCTATGTCAAAGTAATTCCAATTTATGAAAAAAAGGTCAATATTCCTGGGTTAATTCAAAGAACTAATCAAAATATTATTCTTGAAGGGATGGGAGAGCAAAATAAATTATTAATTAAAAATTTTAAAAATAACTCAAACGTATTATTAGAAGATAAGATTTTCACTTCAGGATTAGGGGGAAAATATCCTAAAGGTTTTTTAATTGGCACAGTCAAGAAAATTTCTAACGCTGAAGATGAATCTATCCTTGAAGTAGAAGTGCACTCATTATCAGATTTTAATACTGGAACAAAAATCCTTTTCGCTCATCCATGACAGAATATCTCGATAAAAAAAATAATTTTATATCAGTATATTTTTTTATTGGAATAACAATATTCATATCACTAGTATCAGAAATTTTTATATCAAATTTATTTAATTTATTTGTTTTTCTGCCTGTAACTCTTATGGTTCTAATTTATTGGAATATGGCACTTCCAAAAGATATAGGATTAATTTGGGCAATGATATTTGGTTTTTGCTTAGACGTTAATCAAGAAATATTGTTGGGATCTCATGTATTACTTTTTTTACTTATTTCTTACTTAACACAAAGATATTTTCATAGATTAAGAGCTCTTTACATGATTCAACAATCATTATTCGTTGCTATCGTTGTTTTAATTTATCAAATTTTTTTAATTCTTTTTTTTAGTGAGTTTAAAGAAAGAATCTTGTTCGAGTTGATTCTGATGACGATGTTATCAGCTTTTTTGTGGCCAGTTGTTTTTGGAATCTTACGACAATTAAGAATTAAATTTATTCAATCTAGCTAAGAATAAAAGTAAGCGGCCAGCCCTAGGAAAGAGAAGAATCCAATAACATCAGTTACTGTTGTAACTATTACGCTTCCTGCAACTGCTGGATCCATTTTTAGACCTTTTAAGAGTATTGGAATTCCCATTCCAGACAAAACACCTGCAATCAAATTGATTATCATTGACAAGCAAATTACCCAAGCAAGCAACCAATCTTGAAACCATGAACAAGCTATCAAACTAAGAATAACTGCCCATATAAAACCATTAGAAATTCCTACAATTAGTTCTCTATTGAAAATATATAAATAATTTGCCCTTACTATTTGGCCAAGAGCCAAACCTCTAACAGTTATTGTAAGTGTTTGTGTGGCAGCTACTCCTCCCATACTTGCAATAATTGGCATTAAAACTGCTAAAAAAATTACTTGTTCTAAAGTTTCTTTGAAAATATTAATGACTGAGGCAGCTATTAAGGCAGTTAGAAGATTTGTTCCAAGCCAAAACCCTCTTGTTTTAATAGCGGTGCTCGTTTTTTCAAAAGTATCACTATCAATCCCTGAAATTTGTCTCAGTGATACATCTGCTTCTGATTTTATTTCGTCTATTACATCGTCAAAGGTAATTCTACCCAATAAATTATTTTGATCATCTGTCACTGGCGCAGAAATTAAATCATTTTTCTCAAAGATTCTAATTACTTCCGAAGATGTTGAGTTGACATTTATGGAATTAGTCTCATCTTCCATTAAATCTTTTGCAAGCTTATTAGGAGAGTTAGTTAATATTTTAGAGAGAGAAAGTATTCCTCTAAATTTATTAGTTTTACTTACAACGAAAAGACTGTCCGTCGCGTCAGGAAATTTTTTTTTCATTCTTAAGTACCTTAATACTACTTCTAAAGTATGATTAGGCCTTATCAAGATAAGGTCAGTGTTCATTAGTCCACCTGCAGTATTTTCAGGATAATCTAAGACTTTTTTGATCAATTGCCTATTCTGATCAGTCATGGCATCTAATACTTCAGCTGTAACCGTTTCGGGAAGATCTTGAAGAATGTCTGCTATTTCATCTGGTTCAAGGTTTTTTATAACTTCAGCTACTTCGATAGAGTCCATAAAAGAAAGAACCATTTCTCTTACTTCATCAGAAAGGTTGCTTAAAACTTCTCCCTCAATGCTTTCATCGATCAATTGCCAAATTATTGCTCTGTTATTTGGGGAGCTAGACTCTATCAAGATTGCAATATCATATGGTGGAATGCCATTAAACATTCTTTTTAGATCTTTAAATTCTCTCTTAGATAGTTCTTCTTGAACAAAACTTATGTTCACATCTGAAGGATTATTCATTCTCTTTTTAAAGAAGAGGGTATATTTAATTCTTCTCTATACTTTGCTATGGTTTTTCTGGATACTTTAATATCAAATTCTAAATTAAATATATTAGAAAGCTCTTCATCTGATTTTTTCTTAATTCCTTCTTTTTTTATCTCCTTTTTAAGAAATTCATAAATCTTAGTTCTAAGACTTTTTTTAATTTGTAACTGATTGATGTAAAAATGCTTTTTTTTCATTAACTTTCTTCACCTAAATAAGTTTCTTTAACTAATTTATTATTAGAAACTTCATTTGGAGTTCCTCTAGAGATTATCGATCCTTCGCTAATAATAAAAATTTCACTGCAGATATCCATTGTCGCTTTAACATTATGGTCACTTATTAAAATACCTAAACCTTTATTGGAAAGTTTTTTTATTAAGTTTTTTAATTCAAGTATTGCTATTGGATCAATTCCTGCGAATGGTTCATCAAGCATAATAAATTTAGGATTTAAAGCAATTGATCTTGCAATTTCTACTCTTCTTCTTTGTCCGCCAGATAATTGACCTCCTTTTTGTGATGTTATAGAACCAATATCAAAGTCTTCAATTATTTCTTCTGTTTTTAGACTAAGTTCCCTTTTGTCTAATTTTCGAACTTCGAAAGCTGACTTGATATTATCTGAAACAGTTAAATTTCTAAAAATCGAAGGCTCTTGAGGCAAATAAACAATTCCTAAATTTGCTCTTTCTCTAATAGTTTTATTTGTAATAACTTTTTGATTAAAAATAATTTCTCCTTTAGAAGGCTGGAGAAGCCCTGCCAATATATAAAAAAATGTAGTTTTTCCTGCTCCATTCGGTCCAAGCAAACCACTAATACTATTGATGTTTATCTCTGCGTCAATACATTGCAAAATGGTTTTATTACCATAATGTTTAGAGATTTTTTTCGCTTTTAAAATCATTAATTTTATTAATACTTATTTTATCACTTCCAATGATTGACTTGTCTTTGGTGTTAATTTCGATATTCTGTCCTTCGTATTTTTTTTCATCGAATATAAACATTAAATTTTTGCTGAAAGAAATTCTATTTTCTAAAAAATAAAAATTCATTTCGTCAGCTTCGCCGGTGAATGGTTTATTTAGATACATTCCTTTAAAAATAATTTTGCTCGGTATAAATAACTCTTCAGTACCATAATTTAATTTGGTACTTTCAGAAATAATCTCGACCTCAATTTCAGAATTTTTTATATTAATAATTGGATTAAAAATATCTAAAATTTTAGAATTAGACAATCCATTAATCATTTTACTTTTTAAAGTTATGTCAAAGTCAGACTCAAAAAAATTGAGTTTGAGATTTATATCTTTAGCTTGAAATATATTTAAATTTTTATTCTTTTCTGCTGGGCCAGTTTCAGAATCAATATAGTAAGATGTTAGGAAAAATGTTAGTGCGATCAACGCCAGTAGCAAGACAATATAAACTGAGATTTGTTTGTACATCAAAAGATCTTTGCTTCAACAATATCATGCATTCTGATAATTCCTACAACTCTGTCTTTTTCGTCTTTAACAACAAGAGAATAAATTTTATTTTTATTCATTTGATCAATAGCGTTTTTAATTTGCATGTTTTTGTTAATTGCTTGAAATTTTCTTGTCATCAAAGCGTTAATTTTTAAATTTTCAATATTAGAATTTTTATTCAGTAATCTTCTAAGATCGCCATCGGTAAACAATCCAATTATTTTCCTTTTACTATCTTTTACCAGTGTAAGCCCAAGACCTTTGTTTGATATTTCATAAATCACATCTTTCATGGGTGCCGAATCAGAAATTAATGGAAGAGAATTACCAGAAATCATTAAATCTTTTACTTTAAGAAGACTTTTGCCAAGTTTTCCGCCAGGATGATTTTTTGCAAAATCTTCTGGAGAAAATTTTCTAGCTTCGAGAATAGCTATGGCTATGGCGTCTCCTAAAATTAACATTGCCGAGGAGCTAGTAGTAGGAGCTAAATTTAGTGGACAAGCTTCTTCCGAGATTTCTAAATGTAAATTTAAGTTAGATTCTTTTGCTATGGATGATTCTTCGTTACCAGTTACGGAAACTATAGTTCTAACTTTTGACTTACAAGTAGGAAAAATTTTGATAATTTCTTCTGTCTCTCCAGAAAATGAAAAGATTACTAAAATATCATTTTTTTTTAGACTACCAAGGTCGCCATGACTTGCCTCTGCTGCATTCAAATAAAATGATGATGTGCCTGTACTCGAGAAAGTAGAAGAAATTTTTGCAGCAATATTGCCGGATTTACCAATACCCATCAAAACAATGTTTCCTCTGCAATTTATTATTAACTCGCAAATTTTATTAAATTTTTTTCTATCAATTTGATTCGGAATTTTTGCCAAAGAGCTGACTTCTTGAGTAAACGTTTTTTTGGCTGAAGCAAAAAAATTAGGACTTTTTTTATTCATAACAGATAATTCTAACTTTTATAGTAAAATTTTTATAATAACAGATTGATTTTATGCGAAAACTTTTAATATTTTTCATTTTATTCATTTTTTCTATGGTTTCACTTTCGGGCAATGAGGTTGAAGAATATGTTTTAGAACAACACAACAAGATCTTTAAATTTATAAATGACTCAGAACATCTTCTTGAAGAAGACAGAATCAAATTCCTAGAAGGATTAGAAGATGTTTTGAAAGATTTGATAATTTCTAAAGAAATCTCCAAAAGAGTTCTTGGGAAAAAAAATTACATAATAGCGACAAAAAAGCAAAAGAATGATTTTGATTTAAAATTTAAAAATACTCTTTTCGATACTTACTCAACAGCCTTAGTTGAAATTGATAACGCAAATATAATCATTGATTCTCATGTCCACCCTAATGAACGTTTAGATTTAGCAATTGTCAGAATGAGTGTAAGTGTTTCTGATACAGAATTTGATTTGATTTATAAAATGAAAAAAATAGAAGGAAAATGGAGAGTTATTGGAATAATACTAGACGGAATAGACATGATTGCAATATTTAGAAAACAATTTAACAAACTTCTAACTGATTTTAACGGAAATTTTGATTTAGCAATAAAAAATTGGGAATTGGATAGTTAAAATTTCATAATATGGATAAATTATTAATTGAAGGTGGCTTTCAACTTAATGGCTCCGTTACGGCTTCAGGCGCGAAAAATTCAGCACTGCCTATTTTAGCAAGTTCAATACTTCTTAAAGACAAACTAACTCTAGGCAATATTCCTCATTTGAATGACATTACAACAATGTTAGAAATTCTAAGTTCAATGGGCGCTTATATGACCTTTAACGAGAATATGGATATTGAAGTAAATACCAGCTTAATTAATAATCTGAAAGCTAGATATGAGCTTGTTAAAACAATGAGGGCTTCAATCCTAGTTCTTGGCCCTCTATTAGCAAGATTCCACGAAGCAGAAGTCGCATTGCCTGGAGGATGTGCAATAGGAAGTAGGCCCGTAAATTTGCATTTGGATTGTATGAGAAAATTGGGTGCGAACATTGATACCACTAATGGGTATATTAAAGCATCAGCTAAGGGTGGATTAACAGGTGCAAATATAGAATTTTCTCAAGTAACAGTAACAGGGACAGAAAATGCAATTATGGCTGCCACGCTTGCAAAAGGCCAAACAAAAATTACCAATGCCGCAAAAGAACCAGAAGTGACAGATTTAATTAAGTGCCTTAATAAAATGGGAGCTAAAATTCAAGGGGAAGACACGGATAAGTTAATTATCGATGGAGTGAGAGAGCTGAAGCCTACAAATTTTTCTGTTATGCCAGACCGTATTGAAATAGCAACTTATCTCACTGCAACAACAATGACTGGAGGAGAAATAACTGTAAAAGCAGTTAATCCAAACACTATTGATAAAGTTCTTCAAAAATTAGAACTTGCTGGCGCCAAAATATCTAAAGATAAAGATTCGATAAGTTTAAAAATGAAGAAACTACCTAATGCAGTAAATATTTCAACTGCTCCTTATCCTTCTTTTCCTACCGATATGCAAGCCCAATTTATTGCAATGAATTCAATTGCGAAAGGTCAGTCTGAAGTTATAGAGAATGTGTTCGAAAATAGATTTATGCACGTTCAAGAGTTAATTAGGATGGGAGGGAAAATTGAGTTAAAAGGAAATTTAGCTATGATCGACGGAAACCTTAACGGATTAACCTCTGCTCCTGTTATGGCAACTGATCTGAGAGCTTCGGCAAGTCTAGTTTTAGCTGGCCTAGTTGCTAAAGGAATAACTAAAATAGATAGAATTTATCATATAGACAGAGGATATGAGAGAATTGAAGAGAAATTAAAACTTCTTGGAGCAAAAATAGATAGAATTTCGGAATAAATATGTTGATTGCATTGCCTAAAGGAAGATTGCTTCCAGAAATCAAAAAGTTATTTTCTAAAATTGGAATAGATTTTGATGAAAACTCTCGAAAACTAATAATCGAATCCTCTGAAGAAAACATAAAAATAGCTATTTTAAGAACTTGGGATATACCTAAGTTTGTAAATTATGGTGCTGCAGATCTTGGCATTGTTGGAAAAGATATTTTATTTGAGACGGATTTAGAAAATAATTATTACGAAATATTAGATTTGAAAATTGGAATTTGTAGGATGAGTTTAGCTTCATTGGATAGTAAATTACCTGAAAATAAAAAAATAAAAGTTGCGACTAAATACCCCTCATTTTCAAAAGATTTTTTTTCTAAGCTTTCGAAAGACATTGATATTGTTATTTTAAAAGGAGCTATAGAGATAGCACCGATTCTAGGTCTTTCAGATTGTATAGTTGATCTCGTTCAGACAGGGAAAACATTAAAAGAAAATGGACTCAAAGAACTTGATTTAATTTCAAATATTAGCTCTAAATTGATAGTGAATAAATCTTCATTTAAGTCAAATAACAAAACTATTAAAAATTTACTAGAAAAACTTAAAAAAGAAATATGACAAGACGTCTCATTCAAGAACTTTCTTTCAAAGATTTCATGAACAATTATGAGTCTATCAACCCACTTAAGACCTCTGAAAAATTAAAAAAAGAAGTTTCAAAGATTTTAGAAGAGGTAAAACTTTCTGAAGATGAAGCATTAATAAATTTTTCAAAGAAGTTTGATAATGTGGAATTTTCATCAGCTCAAAATTTTAAATATGAAAATAAAGATTTTAAAAATGCTTATGAAAAACTAGATAATAAAATTATAAAAAACTTGGAATATTTAAAGTTGAGAATAACTAAGTTCCATTCAAAAAAAACAGTCACTGGTTGGAAATCGAAAGATTCAGCTTTCAATGAGTATGGACAAATAGTTAGACCGATAAATAGAGTAGGTTTATATGCTCCTGGAGGTACAGCTACCTATCCCTCTTCTGTTTTAATGACTTCAGTTTTAGCCAATATTGCTGGAGTGAATGAAATAATTTTAGCTTTTCCTCCTTCAGACGAAAATATTACAAATTTAATGTTAGCTTGCTGTCACATTGGCGGTGTAACAGAAGCATTTAGTGTTGGCGGAGCACAATCTATCGCTGCTATGGCTTTTGGAACAGAATCCATAAAAAAAGTTGATAAAATTTTTGGCCCTGGAAATCAATATGTTGCAGAAGCTAAAAGACAGGTTTACGGAATAGTCGGTATTGATTCTTTAACAGGCCCTTCTGAGGTGATGATAATTGCGGATGACTCAGCAAATCCTGAATATATAGCTGCTGATCTCCTTGCTCAAGCTGAACACGGAGTAGATTCTTCGTGTTTCTTAGTTTTGATTGGTAAAGAAATAAAAAAAAATATTACCGATGCTTTGCAAAAACAATTATCCAATTTAAAAAGATCAGCTATTGCTAAAAAATCTTTAGAGAATTTTTCCTTTTTAGTTGAAGTAGAAAAATTTGATGAAGCAGAGTTAATCTGTAATTTTGTACATCCAGAACATTTACAAATTTCTTTAGAAAACCCAGAGCAACTGGTGAAAGAAAATTTATCTGCTGGAGCAATTTTTATAGGTACGTCTAATAGTGCAGTTTTCGGTGATTATTGTGCAGGACCTAGCCATGTTATTCCTACTAATGGTGCTAGCAGGTTTAGTTCTCAAGTTAATTTAAGCGACTTTTTTGTTACATCTTCTTATTCTATCCTTACTGAAAATCATGATAGTGATGAATTGCAAAAAGTAATTGATAGCTCAATTAATATAGCCGAGATGGAAGGGCTCTTTGCTCATTCCGAAGCATTAAAATATAGAAAAAAAAATATAAAGTCTAATTAATAATTGCTCTATAACTGTCCATAACTATATCTACAGGAATAGCAAAATTAAGTCCTTGGCTGCCACCTGATGTACTTTCAATAAAGTTGGTTATACCAATTAGTCTCCCTTTTGAATCAACCAAAGCTCCCCCAGAGTTTCCAGGATTTATAGATGCATCAGTTTGAATGAAAGAACCATTTTTATTTTTAAATTGTCTATTTATTGCACTAACAATTCCAATGCTAAAAGACTGACCTAATCCTTGCGGATTACCAATCGCAACGACAGTTTCTCCAACTCTAAGATCTTCCAGATCCTTTCTAATTTTCATCGGAAGGTAGGTTTTATTTCCCAAAGTTTTTATTACTGCAACATCTGCATCTAAATCAAATCCTATAATCAATGCCTCTTCAGTTGTTCCATCATTAAATTCTACGATTAATTTTTGATTATTTTTAAAAGAGTCATCTACTACATGAAAGCTGGTAATTATATTTCCTTCTTCTGTGATGATGACTCCCGATCCATTGGGGACAAATCCTGTTTTGATTACTTGTTTATATCTTTTAATTCCTAACAAATTCGATCTTTCTTGCCAAGCTTTCCATTTTTTTAAACTCCAAATATTCACTACTGAAGGAGAAGTTGTTTCCAGAGTTTTTGGTAAATTATCATTTTGATTCAAATTTAAAAACAAATAACCTGAAAATAGCCCCAAAAGAAGCCATAAAGATAAATTTTTAACAAAATTTTTGTTCATATCTATTGGAAATTATAATCTCTCTGAGTTAATATTCACGCCCTTCGTAGTTTAATTTAATAGTTATGAAAACAAAAAGTTATAAAAATACTGATTTGGATAAGAAGTGGCTTCTGCTTGATGCAAGAGATGAAACTTTAGGAAGACTAAGTTCTAAGATTGCATCTATTTTAATGGGCAAAAATAAAGCTCAATATACACCGCATAACGACTTAGGAGATTATGTAGTTGTTGTTAATGCAAAAAAGATCAGAGTTACAGGAAATAAAGACATACAAAAAAAGTATTACAAACATACAGGCTATCCAGGAGGACTAAAGTCATCTTCGTTTTCTGAAATAATCAAAAAAAACCCTAAAAATTTAATTTTAAAGGCTGTAAAGGGAATGCTACCTAAAAATAAACTTTCTAATTCTATGATATCCAATTTAAAAGTATATGAAGGCGATAATCACCCTCATGCTGGACAAAATCCAATTAAAATTGAGCTTTGAAAATGGAAAATAACTTTACTTACGCTACTGGACGAAGAAAAACCTCAACTGCAAGGGTTTATCTTACTAAAGGTAAGGGCAACATATTAGTAAATGATCTACCTTTAGAAGAATACTTTGGTAGGGAAGTTGCTAAAATATTGGTTAAACAACCCTTGGTAATACTCGATATGTTAGAAAAATTTGATGTAAAGGTAAAAGTTTCAGGCGGTGGTTCATTTGGCCAAGCCGGTGCGATCAGACACGGCATCGCTAGAGCTCTAGAAAAGTTCGACGCTGACAATAGACCTCCTTTAAAATCAGCAGGTTACCTAACTAGGGATTCTAGGAAATCTGAAAGAAAAAAAATAGGTCTAGTAAAAGCAAGGAAATCAAAACAATTTAGTAAAAGATAAAATTTATGGTTCAACCAATCTCTCCACCCAATCCAGGTAGAAGAAAATTCTTATCATATGCCACCAGCTTTTTAGGTTTAATTGGTGCGGCTTTCGTCGCTGTGCCTTTTCTAAGTGCTTTTAAGCCCAGTGCCAGAGCCGAGGCTGCAGGAGCACCCGTTCAAGTTGATATTTCAAGTATAGGTTCTGGAGAAATGATGATAGTGGAGTGGAGAGGTAAACCCGTTTTTGTGGTTAAAATTTCCGACAATTCTATAAAATTGCTTAGTAAAGTTGATCCTAAACTTGCTGACCCTTCATTGGAAACGCCTTTTCAACCTGAATATGCAAAAAATGAATTTAGATCACGAAAAGAGGGCATCGCTGTCATAACAGGAGTATGTTCTCATTTAGGTTGTTCTCCAAAATATTATCCTGAGGCTGGTTCGACTGATTTTGATCCAGATTGGCAAGGAGGATTCTTTTGTCCTTGTCATGGATCTAAATTTGATCTTCTGGGTAGAGTTTATGCTGGAGTTCCGGCGCCTACTAATATGGAAGTGCCTCCACATTATTTTTCAAAAGAAAACATTTTAGTAATAGGGTCCGACGGAGTTTCATAATGGCTGCAAATGAAAAAAATTCAGGTGGAATAGTCAACTGGTTTGATACCAGATTTCCTGTAACAGACTTACTTGAGAGACATTTATCCAAATATCCTGCCCCAACCAATTTAAATTTTTGGTATTTGTTTGGGTTTTTAATGATTGTGGTTCTTGCCATGCAAATTCTTACAGGTTTGTGGTTAATGATGAATTATACCAACACTGCTGAAGAAGCTTTTTCTTCCGTGGAATATATTATGCGAGACGTAGAATACGGTTGGCTTTTAAGATATATGCATGCAGCGGGAGCTTCTGCTTTTTTTGCTCTAATTTATTTACATATGTTCAGGGGCATGATGTATGGCTCCTATAGAAAACCAAGAGAATTAATCTGGGTCGGGGGCTGGGTTACCTATGTACTTCTTTGTGCAGAAGGATTCACTGGATATGTTCTTCCCTGGGGTCAAATGTCTTTTTGGGCTGCACAAGTAATAATTTCTTTACTAGGCTCAATACCAATCATAGGAGAAGATCTAGCTACTTGGATAAGAGGTGATTATTTAATTTCGGGAATTACTCTGTCTAGATTATTTGCTTTTCATGTAGTTTTACTACCGATAATGATAATCGCAGTTGTATTTTTTCATATTTTGGCACTTCATGAAATTGGATCTAATAATCCAGATGGAATCGATATCAAAAAGCATGTTGATAAAGACGGAGTTCCATTGGATTCTAAACCGTTTTATCCATACGATATCACTCATGATATTTATGCTTTGGGAGTATTTCTTCTTATTTTTTGCTCGGTTGTATTCTTTTTTCCTGAGGGAGGAGGGTATGTCCTAGAGTATGTAAATTTTGAGCCAGCAAATCCTCTTTCAACTCCCGCTCATATAGTTCCATCATGGTACTTCACACCTTTTTATGCAATGTTAAGAGCAGTAGATTTTGCTTTATTTGGTTTCACAGCAAAATTTCTTGGATTCGTCACAATGGCGGCTGGAATTGCTATCTTTGCCGCTTTGCCATGGTTAGACAGAAGTCCTGTTAAGTCGATTAGATACAAAGGAATATTAAGTAAGGCATTTTTAGCAGGATTTGTAGTAAGCTTTTTTGTCTTAGGCTATTTGGGTGCCGTACCGCCGTCTGACTTAAAGAACCTCTTAGCGAAGGTCTTTACTGTGGTTTATTTTTCTTACTTTCTGTTAATGCCAATCTATACTAGGTTAGAAAAATGCAAACCTGTTCCGGAGAGAGCTCCTGGGCATTGAAGATGAGACTTCTCTTTATAATCCTGTTTTTTTCTAGTTTTACTTTTAGTGCAGAGGGAGATTTTAATTGTGGAACGATTGAGTGTGATAACTTTTCCGCCGATACAACTGACCTAGCTTCCTTACAATCTGGATTAACGACATACATGAATAATTGCTATGGCTGTCACTCTTTGAAGTATTCTAGGTACAACAGAGTTGCTAAAGATTTAAAAATTCCAATAGAAATTTACCAAGAGAATCTTATATTCGACGGGTCCAAACCGGGGGAATTAATGAATATAAGTCTTAATGAAAAAGACGCTGTCGAATGGATAGGAGCTAAACCACCTGACTTGACTTTGGAGGCAAGAATCAGAAAACCAGAGTGGATATATACATATTTAAGAACTTATTATCCCGATGCTTCCAGACCATACGGTGTGAACAATAGAGTTTACCAAAATGTATCTATGCCAAACGTTTTGGAAGACCTTCAACTTAATCTTTCTGCAGCTGAATTTGATAAAGTTATTTATGACCTTACAAATTTTTTAGTTTATGTTGCTGATCCTTCTGCTAACGAAAGAAAAAGAATAGGAGTTTATGTTTTACTGTTTCTGTTATTATTTACCTCGTTCGCTTATCTAACATACAGAGAATTTAAAAAAGAGCTTAAATAGAAATGAGTTTACTCAATAACCGTTCGAACATGGTCTTGTTTCAAAATGAAATGGGTCATAGAAGTCAAAAAATAAGAATGGTTCTTTCTGAGAAAGGGATAGCTTGTGACTTTGAAAGTTTGGATCCAGAAAATATACCTACCGAAATTTTGGAAGTTAATCCTTCAGGTAGTCTTCCTTTATTAATAGATAGAGAACTTTCTTTGTATCACTCTGGTTTAATTGTCGAATATTTAGATGAGAGATTTCCTCATCCTCCTTTGTTACCTGTCTATCCTGTTGCAAGAGCCCAAACAAGGCTTATTCTTCACAGAATAGAGGCAGATTGGTGTGAGCCAATGGACATCATAGAAGAAGAGTCTGCTTCAAAAAATGAAAAAACGAAAAATAAGAAAATTCTTGAAAAAAACTTATCTAATTCCTTATCTTTATTTAACAATCAAAATTTCTTCAGAAGTGATGAGCTCACTGTTCTGGACACGGTAATTATGCCAATTTTGTTTAGGTTGTCTTTTTATGAAATCAAATTACCGTCTAATAAGGCTGCAAAACCCTTAAATGAATATTTAGAACGTATGAGAGAACATAAAAGTTTTGCCGATAGTATTTCGGAATCTGAAAAAGAATTGCTAATTTAAACTTTGAATCAATTTTCCATCTTCAAAAGAAACGTTGATAGGTTGAATTTTAATTTGATTTTTCGAGTAGTAATACGCTCCCAAAAGACCAAAGTAATCATTGCCATGATTTATGAAATTTATCAGGTCAAATCCTAAAGAATAATTAATTTTTGATTCGGGAGAATAAGAGAAAAAATTCTTATTTCCAAGATTTATTCGGTTAACTAAAATAGGAAATTCTAAACCATAAGTTCCTTCCAAATCACTCATTGATGAAGTTTCTTTCCATACGTCAAAATGATTGGGTAAATTATAAATTTCTAAATCGAAAAGAAGATTATATTTAAATG
>CABZAV010000002.1 GCA_902523885.1 uncultured SAR86 cluster bacterium
GTAGACTTTCAAAGATTTTTCTCCGCAATAAACTTCCATCCAATTAATTTTCTTTTTACCGCCGTATGCTTTTTGTACGGCATGATCGATAACCTTCAGCATGACCGGGGTTATATCAGTTCCAATGCCATCTCCTTCTATGAAGGGAATAATTGGATTGTCAGGTACAATTAAGTTTCCCTTGTAATCATGGGTTATTTTTTCCCCACTTTCTGGGACTGTAATATTTTTAAATTCCATATAAACGATTTAGAATTGCAAGTCTTTTTATTATTATAACATTTTTAAAGGTCAAAGTTATGGCAAATAAAGTACTAGTAGGTGTCTCAGGAGGAGTGGATTCTTCGGTTTCTGCTGCAATTTTAAAAGATAAAGGTTTTGAGGTAACTGGTGCTTTCATGAAAAATTGGGAAGACGACGATGGCACTCCCTATTGCAGTGTGAAAGAAGATTTTTTTGACGCTGCTCGAGTTTGCCATAAATTAGGTATCGAACTCATTCAACTCAACTTTGCAAAAGAATACAAAGAGAAAGTTTTTGAGTATTTTTTAGATGGCTTGAAAAATGGAAAAACTCCTAATCCAGATATATTTTGCAACAAATTTATAAAATTTGATGCTTTTTACGATTATGCAATTAAGAATAATTTTGATCAGATTGCCACTGGTCACTATTGTAAAATTGAACAAAAAGAACCCTCATGTTTACTAAAAAAGTCTCACGATCAATCGAAAGATCAAACTTACTTCTTAAATGACATTAATAAAGAGGTTCTAAATAAATGTTTATTTCCAATTGGTGATATAGAAAAAAGCCAAGTTAGAGAAATAGCCAAAAGTAGAGATCTGGTTACGCATAACAAAAAAGATAGCACCGGCATTTGTTTTATTGGAGAAAGACCATTTCCAGAATTTTTATCTAGTTATTTACCCGTAAAAAAGGGAGATATTTATGATGAAAACCAAAATTTAATTGGTGAACATAACGGTGTTTATTTTTACACTCTTGGTCAAAGACAAGGTCTTGGAATTGGTGGTATTAAAGGCTCATTAGAACAACCCTGGTATGTCGCAGCTAAAGACAATCAAAAAAATTCTTTGACTGTTGTACAAGATAATAATCACCCTTTGCTTTTTAAATCTGAGTTAACTGTTAAAAAAATAAATTGGCTAGTTGAAACTATCCCTAATCTAAAAAATATAACTGCAAAAATTCGATACCGACAAAAAGAGCAAGCTTGCACTCTACAAGAAACAGCTAATGGCTGGAGTGTTAAATTTGATGTACCCCAACGTGCGATTACTCCGGGGCAATCTGTAGTTTTATACTCTGGGGATATCTGTTTGGGGGGAGGCGAAATTGAATAATGTATCGACGATTTAATGTATAATAAATTAGCTTCTCATGCTGAAAAATACTCTTAATTCAATCTCTCCTTTAGATGGAAGATACGCAACTAAATTAAGGGATCTAGAACAATATTTCAGCGAATTTGCCTTAATAAAAAATAGAGTTCTTGTTGAAATCAACTGGCTTATTTTTATGTCCCGCACTAAAAGTTTGAGTTTTATTCCTGCATTGTCTAAAAATAAAGAAACTTCATTGATAAAAATAATTGATGAGTTTTCTTTAAAAGATGCCGAGCATATAAAAAAAATAGAAGCTAAAACTAATCATGATGTTAAAGCAGTAGAAATATTTATTGGAAAAAAGTTAGAAAGCCTAAATCTTAAAAAATACTCAGAATTTGTGCATTTATTTTGTACTTCTGAAGATATCAATAACTTGTCTTACAATTTAATGCTAAAAGGTTATCTAGACAACGAATTCAAAGAAATAAATTCATTGCTTTTGAAAGATTTAAAATCTAAATCTAAAAAGTGGTCTAAGTTATCCATGTTATCTTTTACTCACGGTCAAACTGCATCACCCACAACTTTAGGTAAGGAAATTGCAAATTTTCACGAAAGAATTAAATACCATTTGAATCTTTTAAAATCTTTAAATCCTAGCGGAAAATTTAATGGTGCAGTAGGTAATTATAATGCGCATGTAATAACTGATGATAAGGTGAATTGGCAATATCTATCCGAAAGGTTTGTAAAATCCCTTGGTTTGAATTGGTCCAAGTACTCAACTCAGATCGAATTAAAAGATGAAATGGTAACTATTATTTCGACAATGGAAAATCTTAACAACGTTCTCCTAGACCTATCAAAAGATTGTTGGTTGTATATTTCGAAAGGATATTTAAAACAATTAATTGTTACTGGAGAAGTAGGCTCATCAACTATGCCGCATAAGGTAAATCCTATAGATTTTGAAAATGCAGAAGGAAACTTAACTATTTCAAACTCTATTTTGTCAACTATAAGAGATAAGATTCAAATTTCAAGGTTGCAAAGAGATTTATCCGATTCAACAACATTAAGAAATTTGGGCTCTGCTTTTGGATATTCCCATTTAGCATACAAATCTTTACTCAAAGGATTTTCTAAAATTGAGGCAAATAAAAAACAAATTAAAGAGGATTTAGAAAATAGCTGGGAAGTTCTTGCTGAGCCGCTTCAAACAATAATGAGAAAAAATAACATTTCTAATAGTTATGACTTGATTAAAAAGATTTCAAGAGGAAAACCGTTTGATAAAAAAATCTATTTAGATATCATAGCAACCTTGGATATAAGTGAAAAAGATAAAGCTAAACTTTCTCAGTTAACTCCATTAAAATATATTGGCTTGGCCGAGAAATTAACTAAAGAAATTTAAATCTTACAAACACAATTTAAGGGAACTCCATGTTGAAATACAAAGAAATGCTAGATCATTACACTGATCTCAGAGAGAAAGAACCTAATCTTCTTAAGCATATCAACGCTGAAAGTGCCGCAAGAATGAGACTTCAAAATAGATTTCATTCAGGCTTAGATATTGCTAGGTACACTGCAGATATCATGCATGCTGACATGAAAGATTATGATGGAGATTCTTCAAAATATACTCAATCTCTTGGTTGTTGGCATGGTTTTACAGCTCAACAAATGATGATGGAGATAAAAAAATCTCAAAAAACTACGGCAAAATCATATGTCTACCTTAGTGGTTGGATGGTTGCAGCATTAAGATCTGAATTCGGTCCCCTACCTGACCAAAGCATGCATGAAAAGACAACCGTGCCAAATCTAATAAAAGAAATTTATACTTTTTTAAAAAGAGCCGATTCAGTTCAACTTCAACATCTATTCAATGAGTTAGATGAAGCTTACAAGAGTGGTTCTAAAACAGATGAAATTATTTCTAGAATAGATAATTTTGAAACTCATGTCGTTCCTATTATTGCTGACATCGATGCCGGTTTTGGAAATGAAGAAGCAACTTATTTGTTGGCTAAAAAAATGATTCAAGCAGGTGCGTGTTGCATCCAAATAGAAAATCAAGTTTCAGATGAAAAACAATGTGGTCACCAAGATGGCAAAGTTACCGTACCGCATGAAGATTTTCTTTCAAAAATAAATGCTGTTCGATATGCTTTTTTAGAATTGGGTGTTGAAAATGGAATTATTGTTGCAAGAACAGATTCCTTAGGTGCTGGCCTTACTCAAAAGGTTCCAGTTTCGAAAGAGCCGGGAGATTTAGCTGATCAATACAATTCTTTTCTTGAAACTGAAGAAATTCAAGATTTAAATCAGTTAAATGAAAATGATATTTCGATTCATCAAAACGGTATTTTAGTAAAGCCTGTCAGATTGGCTAATGGATTATATAAGTTTAGAAATGGTACTGGTTTCGACCGAGTGGTTTTAGACTGTATAACAAGCCTTCAAAATGGGGCGGATCTGCTTTGGATAGAAACTGAAAAACCAAATGTCGCTCAAATTGCCGAGATGGTTAACAAAATAAGAGAAACTGAGCCAAGCGCTAAGCTTGTTTACAACAACTCGCCTTCTTTCAACTGGACTTTATCTTTTAGAGAACAGGTCTATGGCGAATGGGTAGCTGCCGGCAAAGACGTAAGCAATTATCCGGATCCAGCAAAAGCTCCAAGAGGTCTTATGGATGTAAAATTTGATGATAGTGAGTTAGCAGCAGAAGCCGATCAATTAATACAAGATTTTCAAAAGGATGCGGCCAGAGAAGCTGGAATATTCCACCATCTCATTACTTTGCCTACTTATCATGAAACAGCTTTGGGAACAGCAGTTCTATCGGAAGGTTATTTTGGAGATAAAGGTATGTTGGCTTACGTAAAAGAAATTCAAAGAGCAGAAATTAGAAGAGAAATGTCTTCTGTTAAGCATCAGGATTTAGCTGGTTCAACTGTTGGCGATACTCACAAAGAGTACTTCTCTGGTGAAAATGCTTTGAAGGCTGGTGGTGCAGATAACACCATGAATCAATTCTAATCTTTCACTTTACCGCAAACACTGCAAGTATCTCCCTTTTCAAGGTAGATTCCTCCGCAGCTAGGCTGTAAAGGTTTTTTATTTAGAATTAAGCCTATCGCCATGCCTCCGATCGACAAGGCAACTACTATTAATGCAAAAACTATTGTAGCCATAGGTTTATTCTACCAATTCAGACCACTTAGATGTAGTGATAATTTTAACTTTTTCTTCCTCACCGTAAATAAAATAAGCATTTAAGTTGTTCTGATTAGCCAAATTAAGCCAGTCATTGCTTTGTGAAGCGTAAAGAGCAGTAGCCCAGGCATCTGCAAGAGTTGTTGAGTTCTCATCAATCACTGTGACACTTAATAAGTTTGTCTTGGAAGGTTTAGAAGTATTTGGATCCAGTATATGTCCTGGATTTCTGTAATTTCCTGAAGATGCGATTGATAGATTTCTTAAAACAGAAAACTTTTTATGAATAGTTTTAGACAAAGATGGGTCTTCTATAGCAAAAGACCAGGGTTTGGATTTGTTCAAACCTTCAAACCTTAATTCTCCTCCTATCTCAATCATATAATTATTAATGTTATTGGCTTTTAAAAGATCAGAAACTTTATCAACAGCATATCCTTTCGCAAAAGAATTAAAGTCATAATTACCCGTAATTTTATGATTAAAGTAACCTTTTGATTTGCTGTGAATATTCCATCCAAGTTGATCTAGCTTTTTCCATTCCTTATCTGCTTCTCTTAAATCAATCTTGTTGTTATTTATAAGGGAAGTCAGTGAATCGTCTTTATAATGAGAAAAAAGGTCATCAATTCTATTCAGCTCCTTTAAAATGATTGCTTCTATAGGAACTTCTTTATTTTCAGAAAAGTACTTTAACTGCCAAGTAGTACCATAAATCTCTCCTTGAATTATTTTTTGGCTAGACTCGTTTGAACAACTTAAGAAGATGAGACCAAAAAAAAGAAAGAGAAAGGTTTTTGGCATTATTAGCCACCGAAATCATCAAACATGATGTTTTCAGGCTCAACCCCAAGACTATCAAGCATTTTGAATGCTGCATCCATCATCATCGGCGGTCCGCACATATAGTACTCGCAATCTTCAGGTGTTGGGTGATTAACCAAATAATTATCATGTAGAACATGGCTTATGAAACCTGTATAACCGCTCCAACTATCTTCCGGAAGTGGATCGGATAAAGCAGTATGATAAGAGAAATTTTCATATTTTTGTTCAAGTTCTCTAAATTCTTCATCATAAAACATCTCTTTGAGGCTCCTTGCCCCATACCAGAAAGATATTTTTCTTGAGGAATCTAATCGTAAGAGCTGGTCAAAGATATGAGATCTCAATGGTGCCATACCTGCTCCACCGCCAATGAATACCATTTCATTTTGTGTATCCTTAGCCATGAATTCTCCAAATGGTCCAAAAATAGTTAATTTGTCACCTTTTTTTAAATTGAATAAATACGATGATGCTTCACCAGGAGGAAAATCTGTTCCTGGAGGAGGACTAGCAATTCTGATATTGAATTTCATAATACCTTTCTCCTCAGGGTAATTTGCCATTGAATAAGCTCTTATTACAGGTTCTTTTACAATGGACTTATTTTCAAGAACTTTAAATTTTTCCCAGTCTTCCAAGTACTCATTTTCAATTTCAAAGTTTTTATAATCAGCCTCATAAGCAGGAATTTCCATTTGGACATAACCTCCTGCGTCAAAGCCGACAGCTTCTCCTTCAGGTAATTCCAATATTAGTTCTTTAATAAAAGTGGCAACATTTTCATTTGATTTTACAGTAGTTTCCCATTTTTTGGCTCCAAAAACTTCATCAGGTACGGTGATTTTCATATCACTTTTAACGGGAACCTGACATGACAATCGCCAAAAATCTTTCTTTTCTCTATTATTAAAATGTGCTTCTTCTGTCGCTAAAATTGAGCCTCCACCATCAAAAACCTGACACTTACATTGCGCACAAGTTCCGCCTCCACCGCAAGCTGAAGATAAAAATAAATCTTGTTCTGCGAGTGTTTGAAGTAATTTACCACCTGCTGGTACTGTAATAGTTTTTTCAGGGTCACCATTAATCTCAACTGTCACATCTCCTGTAGAAACTAATCTAGTTCTAGCAAACAAAATGACGAAAATCATCATGTTCACTATTAATGTGAATGCTACGATACCCAATGCTATTTCAATTATATCAACCATTAAATACTTATACCCCCAAACGACATAAATCCAAAGCACATCAAACCAACAGTTATAAAGGTAATACCTAATCCTTGTAAACCGTCGGGAATATCGCTGTATTTAAGCTTTTCTCTAATTCCAGCAAGCATAGCAATTGCAAGGGCCCAACCAACTCCAGCACCTAATCCATAAACAACACTTTCTCCAAAAGCTAGACTCTTCTCGACCATAAACAATGACGCGCCCAAAATTGCACAATTGACTGTAATTAATGGTAGAAAAATTCCCAGGGCGTTATATAACACTGGCACATATCTATCTAAAAACATTTCTAAAATTTGAACGGTAGCCGCTATGACGCCTATATAACTTATAAGTCCTACAAACTCTAAGGAAACTTCTGGGAAGCCCAACCAAGCCAATGCGCCTTCTTTAAGAATGTATGTATAAATTAAATTATTTAAAGGAACTGTGATTCCAATAATTACAATGACAGCTATTCCAAGACCGATTGCAGCATCTATTTTTTTTGAGATTGCAATAAAGGTGCACATTCCAAGAAACACCGAAAGCGCTATATTCTCTATAAAGACAGCATTGATAAATATACTTAAATAACTTTCAAGCATGATCTGCCTTCACTTCTTTAGGAGCATTCTTGCTCATTTTAAATTCAGCTGGTTCTACTTGTTCAGTCTTCCAAGATCTTAAAAACCATATAAATAATCCAATTATCAAAAAAGAGCTTGGTGGCAATAGAAAAAAATTATTACTTACGTACCATCCACCTTCAGAGACTAATGGAAGAATTTGTACCCCTAATAGTTGTCCGCTTCCTATCAGCTCTCTTATAGAACCAACGATAATCAAAATCACGCTGTAACCTAAACCATTTCCAAACCCATCGACCATACTCATATAAGGACCATTTTGCATGGCATAAGCTTCAGCACGTCCCATGACAATACAATTGGTGATAATTAAACCTACAAATACTGAAAGAGTTTTACTCGTCTCGTAATCATAAGCTTTCAAAAGCTGATCAACGATAATTACTAAAGAAGAAATAATTGTCATTTGAACGATAATCCTTATGTTGCTCGGGACTATGTTTCTTATTAATGAAATAAAAAAATTGGATAACGTAATTGTCGCAGTTAAGGCGACACACATAATTAAAGTTGGATAGAGCTTGCTAGTTACAGCTAAAGCAGAACAGATACCCAAAACTTGCAACGCAATTGGGTTATCTTTGAATATCGGAGATAACAATACTTCCGAAGTTTTAGCCATTTATATTTTCCTGTTTTAAATTATTTAAAAACTTTTTGAAACCACTATCACCCAACCAGTAAGCTAATAAGTTAGATACCCCGTTGCTAGTTAAAGTTGCTCCAGATAAACCATCTACCTCATAAGTGGACATATCAGTGTTATTATCCACTTTTCCCTTTACAACTTTAATAAGAATTTCACCGTTTTCGTCATAAATCTTTTTCCCTCTCCAAAGAGCCTTCCATTTTGGATTATCTACTTCGGCTCCAAGACCTGGAGTTTCTTTATGTTGATAGAATTCGAGACCGACGATCGTATTTAAATCACTAGAAATTGCTAAATATCCGTATAGTATTCCCCACAATCCATAACCTCTAACAGGCAAAATCACAGTATTTAATTGATCTTCACGGTATTCAAGGAACACTTTTGAAAAGTTTTCTCTTTTCTTAATAGTGGCAATATCCTCTATTGAGCTTAGCGCTATGTATCGAGATGGATCTTTCAATTCCTTAGAAAGATCGTATTTTTTGGTTGAAATATCAGTAATAAGCCCTTCTTCTATATCAATAATTTTTTCTTCTATAGAGTCAAAAGCAGATTCTGTAGTGCCATAAAAACCTTTTAAGTCTGCTGCTGCAACAATTTTTTTTTGTTGATCTAATACGGCATTACTCTTTTGGAGTTCCTTTAAGCCTACAGCTATAACTGAAATGACAGCGGCGCAAACTAGACAAAGTCCAATTCCAATAAGCAAAGTATTTTTAATGCTATCTTTATTCTGCATTGAGCACTCTCACTCTTTGTTTAATATTTCTTGAAACAAAATAATGATCTATGAGAGGAGAAAGTAAATTTCCAAATAAAATAGCTAACATCATACCCTCTGGGTAAGCAGGATTAAGAACTCTGATCATGATTACCATGAAACCGATTACAAACCCGTAGACCCATCTTCCTTGGTTAGTGTGTGAACCAGAAACTGGCTCTGTTGCCATAAAGACTAGGCCAAACATATAACCACCCATGACCATATGCCACCAAAAAGGAATAGCAAACATTGGATTAGTATCGCTGCCAGCTAAGTTAAATAGTGTTGCGGTAAACATTGTACCCAAGACAACACCTGCAACAATCCTCCATGAAGCTATCTTTGTATAAAGCAAAATAGCCAGTCCTATTAATATTGCTACAACTGACGTTTCGCCGATTGATCCAGGAATAAAACCTAAAAAAGCATCACTCCAAGTATAAGACATGTTCATATAAGATTCTTGAGCGGACATTCCTAACATTGTTGCTGCTGTATAGCCATCGACTGCCACCCAAGCCATATCGCCTGACCATGATGCTGGGTATGCAAAATATAAAAATGCCCTACCCGTTAAAGCTGGATTTAAGAAATTCTTTCCGGTACCACCAAATATTTCTTTACCTATTACCAAACCGACACTGATACCTAAAGCTACTTGCCATAAAGGAGCATCCGGTGGGCAAGAAAGAGCAAAGAGAATGGTTGTAACAAAAGCACCTTCGCTTATTTCGTGTTTTCTAATGACAGCAAAAATCATCTCCCAGCCTATTCCGACAATAAAAGTGACTAAGTAAATTGGTATGAAATAAATCGCCCCATAACTAATACAATCTAAAAGATTGTTTGGGTTCAAACCTGAAACAAGTTGAATTATTGGCCAATGCCAGTCTGTTTCAAAAACTCCTCCATTGAGATTAATTTCCTCTAATGCGGATAAAGCTTGGAATCCTACGTTATACATCCCAAAAAAAGCAGCAGGAAAAGTTGCCAACCAAACCACTACCATGATCCTTTGAATGTCGCTGCCGTCTCTTATGTGAGTGAGTCCTGAGGTTTTTCGATCAGAAGAATAAAAAAGGTTTTCAAATACATCGAAAAGAGGAAAATATTTTGCTAGTTTTCCTGAGCCTTGAAAAGATGGCTTTAATTTATCAAAGAAATTTCTTAGAGGATCTGACATTATTAACCTTCCTCCTCTATCTTGGTTAACATTTCTCTTAAGAGGGATCCGTAATCATATTTACTAGGGCAAGCATAAGTACATAGAGCTAGATCTTCTTCATCTAATTCTAAAATGCCAAGTTTTTGTGCTAATTCAGTATCGCCAATGACAATGCTTTTAAGAAGCTGAGTAACCATAATATTATAAGGAAATATATCTTCAAAAATGCCAATAGGAACTATTGCTCTGTCTGCGCCATTCATCGCAGTTGTATAATTGAGTTTTAAAAATTTTTCTTTTAATTTGGTTAAGAATACAGGAAGAACAGAATGTTTTTCTAATCCTGGTCTTAAAAAATTTAAAAATTCTCTATCATCTTTTTCAACCTCTCTTAAAACTGAAATTTGTGAGTTATACCTTCCCAAGTAATTTGTATAACTATTAGCCTCTCTCCCACATAAAACTGATCCTGATATAAATCTATTATTTCCTTGAAGTGTCTTACCTGCTGAAACCTCTGATATTGATGCACCAATTTCAGTTTCTATGAGACATGGGGTTTCAACTTGTGGACCGCAAAAAGCTACCATTCTAGTTGTGTCTAGCGATCCTGTTTTAAATAGTCTACCTATCATAGCTACGTCTTGATAATTTATTGTCCATACAGTTCTGTTCAAACTTACCGGTGAAATTCTATGAATTTGAGTACCAACCAATCCAACAGGATGAATTCCATCAAACTCATGATATTGAATTTTATCAGACGTAATTTTCGAAAAGTTACTAGTGCTAGAAGTTGAAATATGTACACAATTTTTTGGAATATATGAAATCACTTCTAATCCAAAGTTAAAATCGTCTGCCTTATGATTAAGGTAATCTTCTGGGTTTAAGCTCAAAGGATCAGAGCTAATTAAAGAAATAAATATTTCTTCGGGAATTGTGTCTATTTTTGGAATTTTAGAAAAAGGTCTTGTTTTAAATGATGTCCAAGTTCCTGACTCTATCAAGTTTTTAACTACTGAATCTTTAGATAACTCAGAAGAATCCTGAAAAGACTCAAATGTAACTTCTGAAGTACTGTTTAAATTTTTTTCAATAACCATAGAAAGGAATGATCTTCGCTCTCCTCTATTTATCTCAACAATTTTTCCAGAAACTGGAGAGGTGAACTTTACTCCAGAATTTTTTTTATCTTCAAATAAATTCTGTCCTTTAATAACAACATTGCCTTCTTTCACCAACATCGTTGGTTTCAAACCATGGTAATCCTCTCCTAATAGAGCAACATTTCTTACAGAAACAGAATTCTTTTTATCAGGGTTTATATTTCCACTGATCGGTATATTCAAACCTTTTGAAACTTTAAACTTCATTAGTAGAGGGGATATTCAATATTTTTATAAAAAATTAGGTAACTTTCTATACTGTATTCCTGACATTTTTTTAATTACTTTTAATAATTGAGCACAGTAACCGAATTCATTATCGTACCAAACATAAACTACCGCATTTCTGTCTTTTATAATTGTCGATTGACCATCTATTACAGCCGCATATTTACTTCCTACAAAATCAGAAGAAACATTTTCTGTTGAAATTGAAAAATCAATTTGATCCTTTAATAAACTGTGAAAGGCTGTTTGTTTTAAAAAATCATTGAATTTTTCTAGCTCAGAAGGTTTTTCTAAATATAATTTTAAGATTGCTAAAGAAACATTAGGTGTTGGAACCCGAATTGCATTTGCAGATATCTTTCCCTCTAAATTCGGTAAAACTTGAGAAACTGCACTTGCGGCTCCAGTTTCTGTTAAGACCATGTTAAGAGCTGCTGCTCTTCCTCTCCTATTTTTACTATGATAATTATCAATAAGGTTTTGATCGTTAGTATAAGCATGAACTGTTTCGACGTGTCCATTATCAATTTTGAACTCATTATCAATAGCGCTTAGGACAGGAACGATTGCATTAGTGGTACAAGATGCTGCACCAATGATTTTATCTGTATCTTGAATATCGTCATGATTTACGCCATAAACAATATTTTTTAAACCACCTTTTACAGGAGCAGTTAATAAAACTTTTTTGATTTCTTTATTTTTTAAGTGCGCAGACAAACCTTTTTCATCTGAGACTATTCCAGTATTATCAATTAATAATGCGTCTTTAATTCCATATTTAGAATAATCAACATCACTTGGATCTTCGGCATTTATGAATTTAACTATATTTCCATTCATTATTAAGGCGTTTTGTTCTTCGTCTACCCTTACGGTTCCTTTAAAACGACCATGAACTGAATCTTTTCTAATTAGTTCTGCTCTCTTTAGTAAATCATTACTAGATTTTTGTCTGGTTACTACTGCTTTGAGATTCAGAGTTTCGCCTGCACCGCTATCTTCTAGCAACAATCTCGTTATCAATCTACCTATGCGCCCAAATCCAAATAAAACTAAATCTTGTGGGCTATCTAAAATTGGGTCATGCGCTCCAATTACGTCTTTTATTTGGCTATGAACAAATTCATCAATATTTAGTCCTTTATCATCAAACATAAAACCAGCTGCTAGAATGCCAATGTCTATCTGACATGGACCAACGTCAAGTTTATCTATTGCTGCCAGTACTAAAGAGGTTTCATATTCACTAAGTTCATTTGCTTCAACTTCACGAACCTTCCTGTGAAGTTGCATAATTTCAATCACTGACAGGTTCATCAGCGGATTGCCATAAAGAAGAATTCTTACGTTATTTCTGTGCCATTTTCCAATGACTGGAATCATAGATTCGACTAAGGATTGTCTTTCAATCCAATTTTCTAAGTAGTTTTCTGGTTTCGCCCTTGATCTTTTATCAGGGTTTTTATCCGAATCGGTTGGGACCATTTTCTTATAAGGAAGAGTATTTTTTTAGGTGATAGTCTGCGTTTCCAAAAATAGTTCTTATCGTAGTTAATCTCTTGAAGTAATGACCGATGCTCATTTCTTCTGTAACTCCCATTCCGCCATGCAATTGTATGGCTTCTTCCCCGATCAATTTAGCTGCATTTCCTACTTGATATTTTAGGGCCGAAATCGATTTCACTGCATCTTCTGATTTGTCATTCATTTTGGCTGCTGCCATTAGAAGCAAAGATTTAGTTTGCTCATGTACCATGAAGGTATCAACCATTCTGTGCTGAAGAGCTTGAAATTGGCTAAGCGCTTGACCAAATTGTTCTCTAGTTTTTGTGTATTCTAAAGTTAACTCATTCATTTTCTGCATAATACCAATTGCTTCGGCAGATATAGCTAAAGTTGCAAGATTTACAACCTCTTCAATGGTTGAAAATGCCTTATCTTGTTTACCAAGAAGAGCGTCTTTAGTTAAGACAACATCCTCCAGTGTAAGTTCAGATGCTTTTGAACCGTCAACATTAGAGTAATCTCTTAAGGATACTCCTTTAGTTTCTCTGTCAACTATAAATAAACTGATACCATTTTCATTTAGTTGAGATCCTGCAGTTCTAGCGGAGACAATCAACTTATCTGCAGCAGGTCCGTTCATGACCACACACTTATAGCCATTGAGTTTGTATCCATCTCCATCTTTTTCAGCAGCAGTAGTTACATCATTCAAATCAAACCTACTTTGAGGCTCAGAAAAAGCAAAAGCTAATTGCATGTCACCATTTAATAAATTTGGAAGAATAGCGTCTTTTTGGTCTTTAGAGCCCAGCTTGCTGACAAGATTTCCAGAAAGCACAATATTTGGAATATAAGGCTCGACAATCAAACCAGTTCCAAATGCCTCAAGAATGATCATTATGTCTACCGGACCACCATTAAACCCTCCATCCTCTTCTGAGAAAGGCATTGCTAAAAGACCGAATTGAGAGAAAGTTTTCCAGAAATCTTTACTGAATCCTTCTTCTGTCTTGACTAGCTTTTCTCTGACATCAAAGGGATAGTCTTTTTGAATAAATTGGTGAATTAAGTCTTGCAGCTGTTTTTGCTCGTCGGAGATTAAAAAATCCATAACTTACACCCAGCGGTTTTAAAGGCCTAAAACAGCTTTTGCGATAACATTCCTTTGAACTTCATTACTTCCACCATAGATAGATACTTTTCTATAATTTAGATAATGAGGCATAACATTAGCTGCAAAATCAGGACCTATTCTTTTTTCATTTGATTTTAAATCTTCCTCGCTCATGAAAGGATGAGCATAATAACCTAATGCTTCAACATAAAGATCGGATAAAGATTGTTGTAAATCTGTTCCTCCGATTTTTAAAATAGAAGATTCAGGACCAGGATGACCTCCTGCAGATATAGAAGCTAATGTTCTTAGTTCTGTAAACTCTGCTGACAACAAATCAATCTCAACTTTGTTTAGTTTATCCATAAAAAGTTGATCATCCTTTAAAAAACCTTCGTTTAAAGGAAGCTCTTCTGTAATCTGTCTCAACCTTCTAATTTCTCTTTTGAGGTGGGGAATACCGCCGATACCAGTTCTTTCATGGGCAAGTAAAAACTTGGCTATGCTCCATCCAGCACCTTCTTCACCAATTAAATTTTCAGCAGGAACTTCAACGTTATCAAGATAAACCATATTTACTTCATGTGAACCATCGATTGTTATTATTGGTTTTACTTCTACACCAGGAGATTTCATGTCTATCAATAGGAAACTTATTCCTTGTTGTTTAATTCCTGAAGAGTCAGTTCTGACCAAACAGAAAATCCAATCTGCATGTTGTGCCATGGTTGTCCAAGTCTTGGTGCCGTTAACTATGTATTTATCTCCTTTTTTTTCTGCTTTTGTCTTCAAGGACGCTAAATCAGATCCTGATCCAGGTTCAGAATAGCCCTGACACCACCAAACATTGTTATCTCTGATGTCAGGTAAGAATCTCTCTTTTTGTTCTTCTGTTCCAAATGTGTAAATTACTGGTCCACACATACTTACTCCAAAAGGAACGATATTAGGGGTATTGGCTTCAGCCAACTCGTTTTGAAAAATAAATTTTTGAGTTACAGACCAGCCTGAGCCACCATGTTCTTCCGGCCAATTGATCGCAAACCAGCCTTTTTTGCTGAGAATTTTTTGCCAAGTGACAATGTCATCTTTAGATACTGGAACACCATTATCCATTTTTTCTTTGATTTCAGACGGGTAGTTTTCTTTAATAAACGATCGAACTTCTGATTGAAATTTTAAGTCTTCTTCTGAAAAAGATAAGTTCATAATTAACCTCTATAAAGTATTTGAATTGTATCTGAGGTAGGTATTATACACACAGAATTAAACTTCAAAAGGTGTAAAGACACTCATATGCATAGAATTTTAGGACATCAAAAATCTCTAGTAATTTGTGAGAATCAATTTTTTTTAAATGATTTTGCTAACTTTTTAGAAGATAAGAAAATTAATGATTATTTTATTTTAAATGACCTAGAAGTTTTGCCTTATGATCTTTTTTCACCTCATCCAGAAAAATTATCTTCGCGTCTTGAAACAATGGCAAAAATTACAAGTGAAGATAAAATTATTGTTCTTGCGACCATAAATTCACTCATTCAACCTTATTTTGATAAGAATTCCTTTAATAGCTTTTCATATGAATTTAGCGAAGGAGATTTGTTAGATAGAAATCATCTTATAAATTCATTATCAAAATCTGGCTATAAAGTATCCGAAATAGTATCTGAGCGATCTGAATATGCTATCAGAGGCTCTGTCATAGATATTTTTCCTGCCAACTCTAATTTTCCTCTTAGAATTGACCTTGATGACGAAATGATAGAATCCATTAGAATTTTCGACAGAGATTCTCAGATGTCATTTCAAACGATCAATAAATACAAATGTAGGCCCAGCAAAGGTTTTGAATTGGATAAAGAAGCAATAGCGTTATTTAAGAAAAATTGGCGAAGAGAGTTTAATGAAGATGGAGATTTTTTTGATCAAGTATCTAAAGGCAAATTTCCTGAAGGAATTGAATCTTACTTTCCATTGTTTTATGAAAAAAAGCCCGCATTCGGAGATTTTTTTTCACTTTTCTCTATTTTCTCCTACGGAAAAGTAGATACTGGTGCAGAAAAATATTGGGAATTAATAAATAGAAGGTTTGAAGATTTTATTTCAGATAAAGATCGTCCTCCTCTCAAACCTAAGTTCTTATACAACGACCCAGCAGAAATTTTAAAAAATCATGAAATTTTACCTGTCAAAAAAGAAATTGAGACAACTAGTGGAGTTTTTAAAGAAGCTGAATCAGAGAAGAATTTAAATCAAAATCAAAATCAAACCACCATTGATGATTTCCACGAATTTACAATCGATAAAAGAATAGTTCACTCTAACTATGGTATTGGAATTTATAAAGGTCTAAAAAATCTTAATAATACTGAGTGTTTTGTTATTGAATATGAGGGTGAAGAAATTTTATATATCCCGGTTGATTCAATAAATGTTTTGACTCCATATGTTGGAAACCAAGATATTAAACTTGATTCACTAAGTAAAAATAATTGGAAGCTTAAAAAAGAAAAATCTGAGAAAAGGGCCTATGATATAGCTACTGAATTACTTGAAGCTGAAGCAAAAAGAAAAATTGAGAAATCAGAACAATTAATTATCCCTGATCAAGACAAGTATCAAGCTTTTAAAGATGGTTTTGGATTCTCAGAGACGCCAGATCAAGCGATTACAATTTCTCAAGTTATAGACGATCTATCTATATCGAAACCTCAAGATCGTTTAATTTGTGGAGAAGTTGGATTTGGAAAAACTGAAATTGCATTAAGAGCATCTTACATTTGTTCAGAAAATTTAAAGCAAGTTTGTATTCTTGCCCCAACAACTCTTTTAGCCAAACAACACTATGAGTTATTTAAAGAAAGATTCAAAAATTTCAATGTCAAAGTTGATTTTTTATCTAGAGAAAGAAGTCAAAAAGAAAAGAAAATAATTATTGATGAATTAAAAAGTGGCGACATCTCTATTATTATCGGTACTCATTCTCTGCTAGGTGATTCTATAACTTTTGCTGATCTTGGGTTGTTAGTTATTGATGAAGAACATAGGTTTGGAGTGAGACAAAAAGAAAAATTAAGAAATTTAAAAAAAGGGGTAAATGTGATCTATCTTTCCGCAACTCCAATTCCTAGATCACTAAATTTGGCTTTATCTAAAGTCAGAGATATTTCCATCATTTCATCTCCTCCTCCAGGAAGGAAAACAGTGGAAACAATAGTTTCTAGGTATTCAAATGCATTGATAAAAGAAGCCCTTGAAAGAGAATTTCATAGATCAGGACAATCTTTTTACTTACTCAATAGCGTCTCTAACTTGAACTTTAAAGTTGAGGAAATTAGAAAAATACTTCCTGATGCAATCGTTTCATTGGCTCATGGTCAAATGTCGCCCAAAGATCTAAAAGAAATCATGATCAAATTCCACAATAAAGAAATAGATATCCTGGTTTGTACGACCATCATAGAGAGCGGCCTAGACATTCCTAACGCAAATACTTTAATAGTTGAAAGTGCTGAGAACTTTGGATTGTCTCAGCTCCATCAAATAAGAGGGAGAGTCGGAAGATCAAAAAGGCAAGCATATGCATATTTTTTAACTTCAAAAGATAAAAATCTTTCAAAAAACGCTGTTTCAAGAATTGATGCTCTTAAATTTGGAGACTCTCTTAATTCGGGTTTTAACCTAGCAATGAGAGATCTTGAAATTAGAGGAGCAGGAGAATTATTAGGAGAAAAACAAAGTGGAATAATTGATTTTGTTGGCTTAACTCTTTTTACTTCTTTGATTGATAAATCAATAAAACTTCTTGAAGGAAATCTTGAAACCAGTCATGATGAAATTGAAATTAAGTTAGGAGTTAATGGTTATATCACAGAGGAATCGATCCCCCAACCTGAAGTAAGATTATCTCTCTACAAAAAAATGACTTCGTTCAAAGAGGAAAATGATTTATTTGAGTTAAAAAAGGAATTAGAAGATAGATTTGGAAAACTTCCCGAAGAAACAGAAAATTTAATAAAAGTTGCAAGAATAAGAATCTTGAGCAGCAAGCTATCAATTTATAAGATTTTGTCAGAACAAGATCGAATCTTTCTTTTCTTGAATTCTAAAAGTCCTTTGAAACCAAAAGATTCTAAGCTAGAAAAAATATTTCTTAACTATTCAACTAAAGAAGTAGATAAAATAGATTTTGTCTTAAATAAACTAGTTTCTTTTAATGAACAAAATAAATCTTAATTTACTTTTTATTTTCAGCTCTATTCTTTTTTCGAGTTTCACTTTTTCAGATGAGAGTATTTATAGAATCGACTATATTATTTTTAAGTTTTTACCAAACATTGATTCCAAAGAAAAATTTAAAACTCCTGAAATAACTTTTTCTGATGAGTTAATAAATATCACCGACTTAAAATATCCAGAATTTAATAAACCAGATTCTTTAAATAATAATTTACCTTATCAGAATTTATTTCAGGATATTTCAATTTCAAGAGTAATAAACCAATCAAATCTTCAGCAAGAAAGCACTGAAGACCAAGTTCGAATGTCTAAAAATCAAGTTTTTTTTCAAAATGATTCTGGCGTCGACTTTGCAATGGAAGAGATTGTTCAGACATTAAAAAGAAGCAAAAATTACAGAGTAATTGACCAGAATTCATGGTTTCAAGAAATAAAAGATCAGTCTCAAGCGCCAGCAGTTTTAATTAAAACCAAAATAGATGATGGAGATATTGTTGTCGGAGAAATCAAAGCTTATAAAAAAAGATTTTTACACCTAGATGCAAATCTTTATTTTGCTGAAGAATCTATAGACCCTGCTTCATTTGAAAAAATAGTTATATTAAAAGAGCAATTCAAGAAAGGAGAATTTGTAATTAATAAAATTAATCTTTTTGAAAATGAAGAATTAGAATTTTTGTATCAAATTAACCATTCTAGGAAGGTAAGATCTAAAGAACTGCATTACATAGACCATCCAAAATTCGGTGTTATTTTTCAGATATCGCCAACTAAGAATATATAGATTTCTTTTCTTTGTAGTGATCGAGAAGTTTTTCTAAAATTTCTACATCCTCTTCTGAATTTTCCTCAGTTAGGGACGCTTCAGCTTCTATAATGGCCTGATCTAAAGTTTGTCCTCGATCCTTAAGCCAAGGCCCTTTTGAAAAAAGTCTTGTCTTAACAAAAGACTCAAATCTACCAATCATTTCTTTAGAAGCAAATTCTGGTTTTTGATAACAAACAATCCTCTCAGCTAATTCTCGATATCTTTCATCTTCAAAGCCCTCAATCAATTTAGCTTTTTCAGCCCATGGCGCTAATTCAAACCTTTCCCTCCATAATTTATCAGCCTCCGAAGGAAAGCCATCATAGATCCTTTGCTCAACAATTTCTTGTGCTGGCCAATTAAATTGAGTTTCTCCTAAGACATTAGAAATTCTTTCTTGAAAATCTATGTTTTCTTTTACTAACATTGCCCTTTCTTCTAATTGCTTTTCTGGGACGTCTAAAAATTTAGACAGATTAGGTATGTTTTTTGCATTAATAATAGGAATAGTTTTGTTGATTGCTATCTTTTTAAATGCACCTGATCTACCAAATTGCCCCTTTAGTTCACTGTCTTTCATTTCAAAAAGCTCCTTAGGATCAAAATACAGATCAAGAAGAATTATTTCATTTTTGTTATTGGGATTTTGACCACATGGCACAACAGGATAGGTAAATTTTTTACCGCCATACAACTCTCCTTGCATGCAAAAAGGTTCTGAATTAAGTAGTTTCATACAGCCTTCTTTAGATGATGCTGATACTGCAGAAGACCAAACTTCAGGAATCTTTTTTTTAATAACTCTTAGGAGGTTAATCATTAAATAACAGTCAACTACAGCATCATGAGCATTTTGAGCAGAAATTCCATTCTCTTCTGCAAGCAGTTCTAACTTATATTTTATTTTTCCTTCATCATCCGTTGGAAAAAGAATTTGATCGGAATAAAAATTAGCGATTATCATCATCACCACCATTAAATCTATTCGACTAGCGCCATTTGTGTTGGTCATATAGGGGTCATAGAGATTCCAATAAAATTGTCTTCGAAATAACTCTTCATCAAATTTCATTCCATTGTAAGTTATATGAATTAAATTCTTTTCTTTGCTCCATAGTGACCATTTATCTTTTAAAGTTGTCATCATATCAAGATGAGACATATTGCTATTTAAGCTATCTAGTTGTTTATGGACTTTATATGCTCCTACTGTAGGAACAACCCAAGGCAAAACCTTTGAAGAAATATCCAATTCTTCTAAAACTTCAAAGTTTTCATCACTTAGAACAGATCCAATTTGAATAATTTGGGAAAACCAAGTATTCAAACCAGTGGTTTCCGTATCGTTAAATACGTAGAGTTTATTTTCGTCACTCATTAATTTAATTATATTAAATAATTACGACAGATAGTGTCCAATGAAAGACTATTTATAGTAAGCGTTTTCTCTTTGAGAGTGATCTGTAGAGTCGACTATTTCGGTTAATTCAGGAATATTATCTTTGAGAGTTTTTTCTACACCATCTCTGAGCGTTAAATCAACCATGCCACAACCTTGGCATCCACCACCGAACTTTAAGACTGCTTTAGAATTTTCAATTACCTCGACTAAGTGGACTTCTCCTCCGTGCGAAGCCAAAGAAGGATTTACCTCGCTGTATAGATAGTAATTTATTTTATCTTCAATGGAACTATCTTCTTTAAGATTTGGTGTCTTTGCGTTTGGCGCTCTGATTGTTAACTGACCCCCAAACTTATCGGGATTGTAATCAACTTTAGTATCCTCTAAAAAAGGTAAGCTTAGGTTTTCTAAATAAACTTTAATTTTTTTTAATTCTAAAAGTTTGTCGTCTTTTTCCTGCTCCCCTTCTTTGCAATAAACTATGCAAGTTTCTGCAGAAGGCATTCCGGGATCTGTTACAAAAATTTTAATATTTATGTTATTTTCATCTTGCTTAGAAAGTAAGTCAGCTAAATAATCTTCAGCTGATTCAGAGATAAAAATATTTGGCAAACTTATATTTTTGATTCTAACTCCGGCATCGCTTCAAATAAATCAGCAACCAATCCATAATCAGCAACTTGAAATATGGGTGCGTCCTCATCTTTATTGATTGCTACAATAACCTTACTGTCTTTCATGCCAGCAAGATGTTGAATTGCCCCTGAAATTCCTACAGCTATGTATAAATCTGGAGCAACAATTTTTCCAGTTTGTCCTACTTGATAATCATTTGGCACAAATCCAGAATCGACAGCAGCCCTTGAGGCGCCTATAGCCGCTCCTAATTTATCAGCGATACCTTCTAAAATAGAAAAATTATCTCCGTTTTGCATGCCTCGTCCTCCTGAAATAATGACATCCGCTGCCGTTAACTCAGGCCTGTCTGATTCAGCGATTTCTTCTTTGACAAATTTTGAAATGCCTGCATCATTAATCTCCTCTAAAGTAATTATCTCTGCACTACCGCCGGTTGCATCTGCTGCATCAAAAGCAGTGTTTCTGACAGTTATAATCTTTTTAGAATCACTGCTTTTAACAGTAGCAATACAATTTCCAGCATAAATCGGTCTCTGGAAGGTATCAGAACTTTCTATCGCAGAAATATCTGAAATTTGACTAACGTCTTGAAGAGCAGCGACTCTTGGCATCACATTTTTACCATTAGTTGTGGTTGGCGCAAGGATAAAGTCATAATCGCCTGAAATGTTAGACACCAATGTAGCGATGTTTTCAGCTAGGAAGTTCTCGTAAGCCCCAGATTCGACTAAAAGCACTTTGGCTGCTCCAGAAACCTTGGCAGCTTCTTCAGCCACAGCTGAACAAGCATTTCCTGCAATTAATATATGGACATCTTGATCTAGTCCTAAGGCCGCCGTAACTGTATTTAAAGTAACTGGTTTGAGTTCTTGGTTGTTATGTTCTGCTACTACTAATGCTGTCATGAAATCACCTTTGCTTCGTTTTTAAGTTTATCTATTAATTCGTCGACTGTTTCAACAATAACTCCAGCTTCTCTTTCAGCCGGTAAAGTTACTTTTATAGTTTCAAGCCTTGGAGAAATATCCACTCCGAGGTCTACTGCAGGAATAATATCTAGTGGCTTAGATTTTGCTTTCATAATATTAGGTAGAGACGCATATCTTGGCTCATTTAATCTTAAGTCAGTTGTGACAATTGCTGGCAAATTTATATCTAAAGTTTGTAAACCTCCATCAATTTCTCTGGTTACAGAAAGACTGTCACCCTCTAAATTTACTTCAGAAGCAAATGTTGCTTGGGAAAAGCCAGTCAAGGCACCAAGCATCTGCCCAGTTTGGTTATTGTCACCATCTATCGCTTGTTTTCCTAAAATAATAAGATCAGGAGATTCTTTATCAACAATGGATTTTAGTAATTTGGAAATTCCTAGGGGTTCAGCTTCAACTTCAGTTTCGACTAAGATGGCTCTATCGGCTCCTAAAGCAAGAGCCGTTCTAAGTTGTTCTTGAGACGAGCTAGCTCCAATAGTAACAGCAATAATTTCTTCTGCTTTTCCAGCTTCTTTTAGTCTTACCGCCTCTTCGACAGCAATTTCACAAAATGGATTCATAGCCATTTTTACATTATTTAGATCTACTCCAGTTTCGTCTGATTTAGGTCTAACTTTAACGTTGTAATCTACAACTCTTTTAATTGGTACTAAGATTTTCATAAAATTAATGATTTACTGGTTCTGAATGAGAACATTTTAATTGATATCAGTTATCCAAGCAAAGACTTGAAGGCATAAGTTTATATGAATATTTGAAAAAAGTTATTAAAAGAAGCATTTTTTTATGCTTATTTGCTATAAAACAACTTGATTTTAGGTTTTTAAACTACAATATAAACAAATGGAAGTTACTACTGAAGAAGTGTCAAGAGACGTTATGGAATATGACGTCGTTATTGTTGGTGCAGGACCATCTGGTCTTTCCTCAGCCATAAGATTAAAACAGCTGGCAGCAGAAAATAATTCTGATTTGAGTGTTTGCGTCATTGAAAAAGGTTCTGAAGTTGGAGCTCATATTTTATCTGGTAATTGTTTCGAGCCGAGAGCTTTAAACGAATTAATTCCTGACTGGAAAGAAAAAGGTGCACCTCTTAATAGCCCTGCTAAAAAAGATGTAATCAAGGTTCTCTTGAATGAAAAACTATCATTCAATGTCCCTTTCCCTTCCTTTTTCCTCCCAAATTTTAATAATCATGGAAACTACGTTATGAGCTTGGCTAACCTTTGCCGATGGCTTGCAACACAAGCCGAAGGTCTAGGTGTTGAAATATTTCCAGGTTTTACTGCTTCTGAAGTTATTTTTGAAGATAACATTGTCAAAGGAATTCTTACCGGAGAGATGGGAATTTCCAAAGAAGGTGAGAAAAAAGCTTCTTATCAGCCATCAATGGAGTTAAGAGGAAAATACACAATTTTTGCAGAAGGTTGCCGCGGACATTTAGGAAAGCAACTCATTTCAAAATACGAATTAGATGCTGAAAGTGACCCTCAACATTACGGCATTGGTTTCAAAGAAGTTTGGGATGTGCCTGAGGAATTGCATTCTGAGGGAACAGTCATGCACACTTTAGGTTGGCCTAGTATGGAATCTGGAGCGGGCTCTTATTTTTACCACGGTGAAAATAATCAGGTTTACTTAGGAATTGTAGTTCCACTGGACTATTCAAATCCTCATTTAAGTCCGTTTGATGAATTTCAACAATGGAAACAACACAAGGACATCAAGAATATATTAGAAAAAGGTACTAGAGTTGCTTATGGGGCTAGAGCTCTTACTAAGGGTGGATATAGCTCCAGACCTAAAATGACTTTTCCAGGTGGGCTTTTAGTAGGTTGTGACGCTGGTTTAATGGTTTTCACCAAAATCAAGGGATCTCATACTGCTATGAAATCGGGCATGCTTGCTGCTGAGTCAACTTTTGAAGCTATTTCTGAAAATAAAGTAGGTGGAGATTTACTGGATTTCGAAGAAAAATTTCAAGCATCATGGATACAAAATGATTTATATAAATCAAGGAACATGGGAGCTCTAATTCATAAATATGGAATTGCCCTAGGTGGATTGATATTGGGGATAGAACAATTTCTTTTCAGAGGAAAAATGCCTTTTACTTGGAGACATAAAACTCCTGATTATGCTTGTATGAAAAAAGCTACAGAAGCAGAAAAAATAGATTATCCTAAACCGGATGGCGTCGTTAGTTTTGATAAGCTTTCATCAGTTTTTTTATCAAATACAAATCACGAAGAAGATCAACCTTGTCACTTGACTCTTAAAGATGCATCTATTCCGATTGCAGTTAACTTGCCGCAATATGATGAGCCAGCACAAAGATATTGTCCTGCTGGAGTTTATGAAGTCATAGAAAAAGAAGGTGAGAAAAAGTTTCAGATCAATGCTCAAAACTGCGTGCATTGTAAAACTTGTGACATTAAAGATCCGAGTCAAAATATAGTTTGGGTAACTCCTGAAGGAATGGGTGGCCCTAATTATCCGAACATGTAACTATAATAATTTATTCTATTTTCCCTAAAGAAAAATTTATCCCTGAGCTTTCTATAATTAATTCCTTTGAGCTCCTGTCTAATGCTGCTTCCTGAACCAATTGGTAAAAAACATTTCTTGAAATCAATCCTTCTAAATTTTTCCTAACCAGAAGATAAGGAGAAGGCTCATTAGTAGCTTCGGAAAACTCTATTCTTAATGGGTGAGCAGAATTCAAAGGTACAACATCGCCAACATTGGTTTGAAAAAAGAAAGTTTCCTGATCGTCGATTATTTCCTTATCATAAGTAACTATAACAAATGGTTTATCGGCGACTTCTATTTTAATTTTTTCAACTGGAGTAACTAAGTAATAAAAACCATCCTCATCTAGCCTTAAAACTGAGCTAAATAGTTTAACCATTTTTTCTCTTCCGATTAGAGAGCCCATAAAAAACCATTTACCATCCTTTGAAATTTTCATTTCCACATTTTCACAAAGTGGTGGATTCCATTTATCTACAGGAGGCAATTCTCCAGATGTTTCTTGAGCCTCTAGAATATCTTTAAGTATGCTTGCAGTATTAACTTCTCTATTCATCGTTAGCAAAGTATTGAAGGTTCATATTCCAAAATAATTCCAAACTTATCTTTTATTATATCTATTACCTCTGAAGAATAAGACAAAAGAAAATCTGAAGTTTCAGAATAATTATAAAAAACAAGGGCATGTTTGTTGTGTATACCACAATCTTCTTTTTTCGAATCCTTTAAACCCGCATTTTCTATCAACCAAGCTGCCGAAACTTTGAAATTTTTATCTTCAAATAAATAGTATTTAATATCGGGAAAATCAAGAACTAATCTTCTGAGATGAGTTTCTGAGATTATTGGATTTTTAAAAAAGCTCCCTACGTTAGGAATTTTTTTATGATCGGGTAATTTTTGAGATCGAATATTTAAAATATTTTTCCTCTGTTCTTTGGCGTTCTTAACTATTTTTGGCAAGGCCTCATAATGTGTATTAGGTTTAAATTCTTGGCTTAGATCAAGACAAATTTTTGTTACCATCAAATGAGGATTGTCTTTAAAGATACTATCTCGATATGAAAAGTTACAAGCTTTGTTAGAAAATACCTCGAAACAACCTTTATCAAAATTAAAAGTTTCTACATAATTCACAAAATTTGAAATTTCAGATCCGTATGCGCCAATGTTTTGAATTGGTGAGGCTCCTACAGAACCAGGAATACCTGATAAATTTTCTAACCCATATAGATTTTCATTTAATGACTTAGATACTATGTCGTCCCAAATTTCTCCTGCGCCGACTATTATAGAATTTTCATTGACTGAAAATCCTTTTAAATTATTTTTAATAACCAGTCCTTTCAAATTATTTTTTAAAATGACATTGGTCCCGTCTCCAAAAATCCAATATTTAATTTTTTTTTCTTCTAGAAAGTCGTAAATTAAGAAAAGATCTTTTGCGGAGTTACAAGATACAAAGTAGTCAGAGGCATAATTCAACTTAAGCGAATTATTTTTTTTTAAACTATGATTTATCTTAAAATTTTTTGGCAATTTCATTTGCTTCTATTAAATCTCTTTTCGTATCAACGCCAAGATGAAATAATGACTTTGATGGTAAAGCTTTAATCAAAACACCATTATCTAATGCGCGCAATTGCTCTAATTTAAACTCTAATTCTCGTTTAGATTGCTGCCATTTTACAAAATTCTTTAAACATTTAAATTTGTAACCATAGATACCGAGATGAATAAACCAATCTGAAGTATCGCCTTCAACTTCTCTAGAAAAATCTAATGAAATGCATTTATCAACTTTAATTTTTACTTCGTTAGAATTATTTTTAGTCGGTAAAGTTTCATGTGCTGAATAAAGAGTAGTCATTTCATGATCTAAAATAGTTTCTAATTTAGAAGGAAGATGATTTTCAACATTCAAAAAAGAATAGAAAATATTATTTATATCAACTGGGTCAATGAAAGGTTCATCTCCTTGCACATTAATTACAATATCTTCATCTTTTAAATCAAGATTATTAGCAACTTCAAATATTCTATCGGTTCCGGTTTGGTGCTGATCAGATGTTAAAACTGCGTTTCCTTCAAATTCCTCCACTACTTTTTTTATTTTATTTGAATCAGTAGCAACAATAATCTCATCGGCTATAGAATTTTTTGCAGCTTGATAAGTCCATTCAATCATGGGTTTTTTATCAATTAATTTAAGAGGTTTTTCAGGTAAACGCTCAGAATCTAATCTTGCTGGAATGATAACTATTTTTTTCAAGATATAACTTCTTTATAAATTTTTTCAGCAAAATCCTCGGATAATTTTGCTTCTATCTTAAGATACCAAAAATTACCAATAAAATTTTTACACTTTATTGCGTCTTTTTCAGTCATTATTATCGGTAAATTTTCAAGTCCAATAAAATCAGCCTTGTTATAAGTATGATGATCAGGAAAAGAATTTTCAATCACTTCAAATCCTAGATTTCTAAGTGTAGAAAAAAAATTATTTGGATTTGCAATACCTGCAACTGCATATACTAATTTTTCGTGGGGCCAATCTTCAATTTTTTTTTCTTCCCCAGAATTTAACTTGACCCAAGAAACTGGCTCGTACGTCATTAATATGTCTTTGTCAGATAAATTTTCTTCTTCAGCATAGAATTTGTTTGTATTTATAATGTAATTAACTTCTCTAAGTCTTTTAAGGGGCTCTCTTAATGGGCCAGCAGGAAAAGTAAACCCATTGCCAAATTTTCTAAAGCCATCAACTAATGCTACTTCTATATCTCTGTGAAGCTTATAATGTTGCATTCCATCATCACTGATTATTACATCGCAATTATGTTTTTTTAATAGGAATTTTACTGCTTCTACTCTATCCGGGGAAATTACTGTAGGACATTGAGTCTGATTAAAAATAAGCTTTGGTTCATCCCCGGAAGCGCTAACATTAGTCTGCTCACTAACATCTAATGGAAATTTAGTAGATGAGCTTTTGTATCCTCTTGAAACAATTCCCGGTTTAAGTCCTTTATTTTTCAAGAGATTTGCTAGCCAGATTACAAAAGGAGTTTTGCCGTTCCCCCCCACACTCAAATTTCCTACAACTATAACTTTTTGATCGGGTTTCCATGCCTCCTTTTTTTGTCTTCTTTTTCTAATTGCCGTCAAGAAATTAAATAACCAAGACAAAGGTAACATAAATTTTATCCATGATTTATTTTCATACCAAGCCTTTTCAATCATTCCTTGTGGAGATTTTTCTTCAATTTTTATAGGAGGAAGAATTATTTTAGACTCTTCTGGAGCTTGCAAATCTTTATCAGAAAATTGATTTTTATACAGTTCAAAATATTCTCCTTCTAGAGTCAATAAATCTTTGTGATTTCCCTTTTCAACAATCTTCCCTTTTTTTATTACAATTATTTCATTGGCGTTTTCAACAGTAGATAATCGATGAGCTATGACTATTGTAGTTTTGCCAATTTTTAATTTTTCTATTGCATCTTGCACAAGTTTTTCAGATTCTGAATCCAAAGCTGACGTTGCCTCATCTAAAAGCAAGATTGAGCATTTTTTTAAAAAAGCTCGGGCGATTGCAATTCTTTGCCTCTGACCACCAGATAATAGGGTTCCATCGTTACCAATTAAAGTTTCATATTTATTTGGAAGTTCTGAAATAAATTCATGAGCATGAGCTTGTTTTGATGCTTCAATTATTTCCTCTTCGGAAGCTTCGCGATAGGCATATTTAATATTGTTAAAAACTGTATCATTGAATAGTACAGTCGTTTGTCCTACTGCAGATATATTTTCTCTTAAGTTTGATAGTTCTATTTCATTTAAGGAATAGTCATCAATTAAAATTTCTCCACTAGACACTTCATAAAACCTTGGAATCAAGTTAACTATAGTCGACTTTCCTGCTCCTGAAGAGCCAACTATCGCGAGAGTTTTGCTTGGCGAAGCATTAAAAGATAAGTTTTTCAATATAACTTCATTAGAATTTTCATAACTAAACGATACATCTCTAAATTCTAGCTTCCCTTTACAATCATTTAAAATGACGTCTCCATTATCTCGTTCTGGTAATTCATCAAGCTGATCAAAAATTGTTTCAGACGCTGCAACTCCTCTTTGTATCATTGCATTTACTTGAGTTAATTGTCTTATAGGTTTAGCCAACATTCCCGCTGCACCAAAGAATGCAATGAAAGTTCCAGCAGTCATAATCTCCAATACATTTGAATCTAAAGCAATCCAAGTTATCAGTGCTAGTGCAAGAGAAAGAATGATTTGTATTAAGGGAGATGAAATTGCATTAGTCGATTCAAATTTTAAGTAGGCAATAGTATTATCCATGCTTGCTTTTTTGAATTTCAAATTTTCAGCTTCTTGTTGATTGAATAATTTTATTTCTTTGTTTGCGTTAATTGATTCAGAACTAACATGAGTTACGTCTCCCATAGCGTTTTGAAGTCTTGTGCTTACTCTTTTAAGCCTTCTTGCTGCTATATATATAATCCCACTTATAAAAGGAGCAGTTATTAAAAATACTAATGAAAGTCTCCAATTTAGGTATAAGAGATAAAGAATAAGACCAATTGCTATTAAACCTTCTCTGAATAAAATCTTAAGTGCTTCGGTACCGGATTCCCTTACTTGGCCCACATTAAAGGTAATTCTTGACAAAAGATGTCCTCTGTTATTATCGTCATAATACTTGGAAGGTAAAGAAACTAATGATTTGAAAAGTTCAGATCTTAAATCATGAACTAAATTCAAAGATACAAATTGCATAAAAAAATGACCTAAATAAGATCCAATTCCTCTAAATACAGCTAATCCAACTAAAGCTATAGGTAATAAAAGTGATTTTGATTCATCAGGTTCAGAAATATAGTCAACAATTTGTTTGAACCACTCGGCTATTGCTACTTGCGTAGAAGCAAAAATTGCAAATCCAATGAAACTTAATAAGAAATAACCGTAATAAGGTTTTACATAAGAAAGTAGTCTTAGATAGTAAGATTTTTTCTTAGACATATTAATTTGCCTTTGAAGCTCCATTTATTTGAATATTTTTGAAGCCGTTTCTATTTAAAGATTCCATAATAGTAACTAAATATTGATATTTTGTATCTGAATCAGCAGAAATAATGGCTGTTTTTATCTCAGGAGAAATGGCTCTGAGCTCTTCATTTAAAGCCTTGATAGAAAAATCATCTAAAATTATGTTATTAATCAAAACCTCTCCTTCTTTTGATATCTCTATTTTGACTCTTTTTTGCGGTAAATTACTCATTGTTTCTTTGTCAATTGTTGGTAAGTCGATAGACATAGTTTTTAAATCTATAAACTGAGTACTCAACACAAAGAATATGAGCAATAAAAAAATAACATCCACCAAAGGGGTAATTTCTAAATTAATTTCAGGAGATTTTTTTTTCTTAAATTTCAATTTTTTGATAAGTAATTAATTAATTTATTGGATTCTTCTTCCAGCTCTAGCGAATAATTTTCTATTGTCCTATTAAAAGATCTATAAAAAATTAGACTCGGAATAGCGACTATTAATCCAGCAGCTGTTGTAACCAAAGCTTCTGCAATTCCCCCAGCCAACGGTCCAATTGAATTGATTCCTGAAACTAACAAATTACTGAATATAGAAATCATTCCAGTTACTGTTCCTAGAAGGCCTAATATGGGAGAAACAGAAGCAATTGTTCCTAACAACGTCATAAACTTTTCAAGTCTATTTATTTCAAATCTACCAATTTCCTCAGCGCGAAGCCTTAAATTAGTTTTACTTTTTAATTTTTCCTCCATAAGTGCAAAAAAAATATTTCCTTGTACAGAATCACTAGACATTTTTTCTTTCATACTGTTCGTTAAAGATTTTTTTTTAATTTGAGATATAACATCTTTAGTTAAGTCTTTTGGCAAAACCGCATCTCTTGCCAAGTTCCATGTTTTTTCAATCACGATGGCTAAGGAGATAATCGAGAGTAAGATTATTGGCCAAATTATAAAACCGCCTGAAAGAATTATGTAAGACATATAAAGAATACCTTAGCGTTCATATAAAAGAACCTGAGTCCATTGTTTTCTGAAAATCTGATATTTCTTCAAAACTTCTATCATGGGTAGCTATTATTAAGGAAGATTTAGAATTTATCATAAAATCTTTTAGCATTTCTCTAACTTCTTGGGCAGTCTCACGATCGAGATCTCCTGTAGGTTCATCTAGCAAAACAAACTTTGGGTCATGTATTAGGGCTCTTGCAATGGCGACACGTTGCCTTTCTCCTCCAGATAATTGATTAGGCTTGTGGAATAATCTTTTTTCAAGACCAAATTTAGCTAATATTTGTCTTGATTTTTCATAAGCAACTTCTTTTGACTGACCGTTAAGCAAAAGAGGAAATGCCGCATTATCAATTGCTTTGAATTCAGGAATTAAATGATGAAATTGATAAACAAACCCAATATTTGTCCTCCTTATTGATGCTAGCTCATCAAGAGTCAAATATTGGAAATCATAATTTTCAAATTTTATTTGCCCACTTGTAATGGTTTCTAACCCAGCTAACAAATGAAGAAGGGTCGATTTACCTGAGCCAGAACGTCCAAAGATAATCATTATATCGGATTCATGAATTGAAAAACTGACCTCGTTTACTGCTTTTATAATATTTAAATTATCAGAAAAATTTTTTTTTAAATCTTTTACATCAACAACTTTGTTACTCATTTCTCAAAACCTCTGCTGGCACAACTTTGGAAGCAACTCTAGCGGGATATAAACAAACCAAAAGAGTGAGAATAATCGTAGAAAATAAGATAAAAAAGATCCAAGAAAACCTTATATCTATTGGAAAGTAATTTATGAAATAAGTATCTTGCATCAGAGAATTTATGGCTTCTTCAAAAAATCTTGATGAAAGCAAATAGGTAATTAATATACCTAATCCAAGACCGACCAATGAACCAATCAAAGAAATCATTGCCCCAAGATAAATAAATATTTTTCTAATTTCATATTTCGACATACCCATGGTTTTGAAAATTGCTAATTGAGCTTTTTTATCATTAATCATCATAATTAACATCGAGACAATATTAAAAGCCGCAACTATAACAATCAAAAATACCAAAATTCCAACTAGTGTTTTTTCCATCATTATTGCTTCGAATAGAGGTCCATAGGTTACTGTCCAATTTTCAGAAATTAATATTTGATTGGTATAATCCTCTACATCCATTAGTACTTCCCATGATAAGTAATTGGCATCAAACAAATCATCAAACTTAATTCTAAAACCTTGAATTTGATCTTTGATTGATAGCAAATTTGCTGCTTGAATAATATTTACATAAGCAACTCCTTCGTCAATATCCGGCGCTCCAACTCTAAAAATTCCTGTTACTTTGAAGTTTTTGATTTTTGGAAAATAGCCAGCAAATGAAGCTTTGCCATCTGGAAGCATTAAAGACACCTGATTACCAATATCTAGGTTTAACTTTCTTGCTAATAGCTCTCCTATAATTATATTATTTCCGTTTTCATTTAAAGAATCATAACTGCCCTTTATAATAAAATTAGAGACAACGGAAACGTTCTTTTCAGAATCTGGAACTATTCCTATTAAATTAGATCCATATACTTCATCTACACTCCCAATCAACATTTGAGATTGGACAAAAGGAGAAACTCCCATTACTTTAGGATGCTCTTTCAATACTTCATAAACATCACTCCAATTTGAAATTGGAGCAACTCCCATTATCGAGGCATGAGGAATAACATTAAGTATTCTATCTCTAAGTTCTTTTTCAAAACCATTCATAACCGAAGAAACTATTATCAAAACAGCTACTCCAATTGCGACACAAGCATAGGCTAAAGAGGAAACAAAAGAGGTGGCTCCCTTAGTTTTTGATCTGAGATATTCAAAAGCAATGGATAGAGATATATCTTTAGTTTCCATAAGATATAAAACTATACAGAAAAATTATTTCAATACTGAGTCTTTAGTCGAATCGAATTGCTTTCCTTTATAGGGAGGCATCATTGGGGCTAAAAGGTCAGCTGAAAATTGTTTATAAATTGCCTTTGCATGACTAAAGTTTTTAAAACCATCGAAGCCATGATAATTTCCAGTGCCGCTTGGTCCGACCCCACCAAAAGGGATATCCTCTTGACCTATATGCCAAATAACATCATTAAGAGTCACTCCACCCGAAATAGTGTTATTTAAAACGTCATTTTCTCTTTTTTTATCATTTCCAAAATAGTACAAACCTAGAGGCCTGTCTTTGGAGTTAACATAACCTATAGTCTCTTGAAAATCATCGTACTCTTTAACTGGCAATAGTGGACCAAATATTTCCTCTTTCATAATATCCATATCGTCAGTAGGGTTTAATACCAAAGTTGGAGGAATTTTATGGACTTCTTGCTGGCTGAAATCCTCATCAGCGGGATTTATAACTCTTATGTCTGCACCCTTTTCTTTTGCATCTTCAATTAAATTGTTTAATCGATCATAATGTTTTTCGTTAATGACAGAAGTATAGTTTTGATTGTACTTTAAATTTTCATACATAGATTTAACAGCAGATTCAGACTCTTTTACAAAATCTTCAGATTTTCCTTTTGGCACCATTACATAATCTGGAGCTAAGCAGATCTGTCCTGCATTCATTGTCTTTCCCCTCATAACTTTAGTAGCTGTATTCTTTAAATCAGCATTTTCGTCAACTATTACAGGTGATTTTCCACCAAGCTCTAAAGTTACAGGAACTAAATTTTCTGAAGCCGATTTCATAACTAATTTTCCAGTTTGAGTGCTTCCTGTGAAAAGCAAGTGATCAAAAGGCAAGGAACTAAATGCAGCTGCCACATCTGGACCGCCAGTAAATACTGCGGCTTCCGATGGGTCAAAAAACTCTTTAAACATTTTCTCCGTCAAATCAGAAGTTACTGGAGTAAATTCAGATGGTTTAATCATTACTCTATTGCCAGCAGCAAAAATTGTCCCAAGTGGAGATAAAACAAGATTAATTGGAAAATTCCATGGACTTATAACGCCTACTGTTCCTAAAGGCTGATATTTAATCCATGATTTTGCGCCAAATAAAGACATGACTGTCCTTATTGCAAAAGGTTGGGAAGGATTGCTTTTCCTTTTCTCGTCTTTCATCCATCTTTTAACATTTTCTTTAGAGTGATTAATAGAACCAATTGTGGACATAATTTCTGATATAAAACCCGCTTTATAATCTCTGTTACCAAAATCTTCTTGAATAGCATCTAAAATTTCAACATTATATTTTTTGAGCATTTCGACGCACCTATTTAGTCTGTCTTCTCTTAGTTCTAAACTTGGCGTTTCTTCTTCAATATATAATTTTTTTTGAAGTTTAAGGATCTTTTCCATTTCCTGTATTTTTTCGTTAGACATATCTTCTCCTATTTAATTTTATTTAGTATTTCTTAAACTTTTATCTTTCTCATTACTTCTCTTTATAGTATCTCTTATATTTGTCCAGTCTTCATCTTTAAGTTTGCCTAAACTAGCAAAAGTACCTCCAGCAGAAAGATAAGCCGCTCCATCAATTGCAATAGTTTGTCCTGTTAAATAATCGCATCCATCGGCCATCAAAAAAGTTGCAAGGTTTCCTAGCTCGCTCATTTCTCCTACTCTGCCCATTGGATTTGACGACATAGAGCTTTGGTCCAATGCGCCTTTATTATTTTCTGTTTCAGGGCTAAGTCTAGACCAAGCACCTTCAGTAGGAAATGGCCCAGGGGCAATGCAATTTAATCTAATGTTATGAGGCCCCCATTCTACGGCCAAAGATTTTGTCATAGCATTTATTCCTGATTTAGACATTGCAGAAGGGACAACAAAAGGAGAACCTGTCCAAACCCAAGTCGTTGTTATTGATAGAATATTCCCAGGTTTATTTTGTTCTATCCATTTCTTTCCAACTGAATTTGTCATATTGAATGTTCCATGAAAAACAATAGAAGCAATAGCGTTGAAAGCATTTGGCGATAAATCTTTTGTCCTGCTAATAAAATTACCTGCGGCATTATTCACCAAGCCATCAAGACCGCCATTTGCAAAGACAGTATCTATAGCTTCTTCGATTGCAAGAGAATCTCTAATATCCAAACTGAAGGATGAAACCTTTCCATTAGTAGTTTCTTCTAACTCCTTTTCTGTTTCTTTTAAAACTGAATCTCTTCTTCCACAGATAATAATTTCGGCGCCATGAGATAAAAAATGTTTTGCCATTTCTTTTCCTAAGCCACTTCCTCCGCCAGTGACTAAAATTCTTTTTCCTTCTAATGCATTTTTTTTAAACATAATTTTTCGATCCTAATAATAAAAATATTTTTTTTGATTCAAAAGTATAAATACTATTAGCAATAAAGCCAAAAAACTAATGGCTAAATATGGCAAGTTTGGACTCAACATATAAAGTGGCATTATCGTAAAAGGGGTTATTAAATGTCCGATTGGAAAAACTGTGCCCATCCAACCGCTTGCAGCACCCTGTTCATTTGGGCTTACAGATAATGAAAGGATAGTTACGTTCCCAGGTCTTATGAGACCTGAGCCCAATCCAAACATAATCAATGATAAATATAAATTGGATATCGAAGTGGCATTGGCTAAAAACAAGTAACTGAATAAAATTAAAGCACACCCCCATTTAATGAGATTGAGAGGTCTGATCTTAAATTTATCTACGATGAATAAATTAGCAAACATTCCTGACATGGCTACCAATGAAAAGCCAATTGCAATTACTGCATAAACACTCTCTCCACTCGTTACAATCACATCTTTTGTATATAGAGCAGATGTTAAGACTAAGCATGCGTTCGAAATGCCCATAAATGATGCTACAAGCAACGATGGCCAAACCCTTGCATCATAAAATTTTAGTTTTGTTAAGTTTTCAGATTCTGAAAATCCATTCGCTTCGTTCATATTTTTATAGTTATAAAAACCAATCAATAAACCTAATAGAGCTATAAATAAAAAAGGAGCCAGAAGATTTTCATTGAAAATAGATAATAAGAATCCTACTACTATAGGTCCTATCACCACTCCAAATTGCCAACCTGCATCAAATCGAGCAAATCCTGCTGTTCTTGTTGTCGGAGAGGTTAAATCGGCTATTCTTCCTCCGGCAGCAGGCCTAACAGCACTTCCTAAGAGCCCGTTTATTAATCTTGTTAAAACTAATAAAGGAAAGACTAATGCTAAGGGTAGTAAAAAATTTTGAGCCGAAATTAAAATCACAGCAAAAGATGCCATGGAAAGTGCAAATCCGATCATTCCGATTAAAAAAATAGAGCCCCTGCCAAACCTATCACTCAGTCTTCCCCAGAAAGGACTGAATATCATCCATGCTAAAGCAGATATTGAGAAAATTAGTCCAACCTCAAATTCACTAAACCCAAGACTTCTCACTTCTGATGGAATAAGAATGAATACTGTTGATTGGCCAGCGCCCACACAAGCTAAAGCAGCAGAAAGAAACCAGATAGACTTATGAGGTTTTTCTTGCTCATTAATCATATGCAAGAATTATAGAAAAGCACTCGTTTGCTTCTAGAGAAAATATAACAAATTCATGGTATTCATTTAAAGCGTGAGACCATTCATGTTCAAATTTTATTTGGTTTTTTTTATCGTTTATTGACCTATTCAAAAAAAAACAAATAGTTTTCCTATTTAAAATTACGTCGATGAAATATTTGAATCTTGTCAAAACTTGTTTAGAAATTTCAGGGGTATTTATTCTAGTTTTCCTTAAAACTTCCAGTAATCTTTTTTCAATTTTTTTACCATCTAATTCTTCAAAATCTTTATTAGATAAAAATCTAGTAGAAAATGGGCCATGAAAGCCTGACGCCCTTAAAAACATAAAATCTGTCAATTGAAAATTATTAAAATCTTCAGATAAATACTTATCAAGTATAAAAGGGAAGCCGTGCTTTTCTATTGAGTGAGAACATCTTGATCTTGATATGATTCCCTGCCCATGTTCATGAAGTCTCATAAACTCTAATCCTAAAAACTCAAAATTAATATTTTTTGGATAAATTAAGAGGTTTTTTTTATTTTTCATCTAAGGGTTTGATTCCTATTTTGTTTCTTACATCAATAAGTTTTTTTTCTGCAAGAAGAGAAGCTTGAATTTCTCCTTTTTTTAAAATAGCTTCAACCTCATTAGCATTGTTAAGAAAATAAAAGTACTTTTCTCTTGAGTCTTTCAATTCAGTATTAATTAAATCGAAGAGATCAGATTTTAATTCACCCCAACCTTTACCATTGGAAAACATTTTATTTACTTCTTCTAAATATATTTCAGTGGCAAATGCTTGAAAATAATTATACAAAACTGAATTCTTTGTTTCCTTTGGCTCTCCGGGCATAAGAGAATCAGTAACGATTTGATTTAGAGATTTCTTTAAAGCTTTTTCTTCAGAAAATAGTTCGATATAGTTTTTATATGATTTGCTCATCTTTCTTCCGTCTGTTCCTAACAAGATAGGTGTATTTTCAGAAATAAGTGCTTCTGGAATTTTAAGAGTTTCTCCATATAAATGATTAAACCGTGCTGCAATGTCTCTAGTCATTTCAATGTGTTGCTTTTGATCACTTCCTACTGGAACAATATCAGTATCAAATATTAAAATATCGGCAGCCATCAGTACTGGATAATTAAATAAACCAGCCGTTATACCTTTATCCAAGTCTTTCTGTTTTTTTTCAGAATTTAAATCCTGAGCTGCTTTATAAGCGTGTGCTCTGTTGAGAAGTCCTTTTGAGGTTATATTGGATAAGATCCAATTCAACTCCATTATCTGGGAAACTTTTGATTGTCTGTAGAAATAAGTTTTTTCAGGATCTAATCCACAAGCCAGCCAGGCAGAAGCAATTTCCAAACTAGATTTATGAGTAAGTAAAGGATCCTGTTGTTTAATTAATGAGTGATAGTCGGCCAAAAATAAAAAAGATTTTTTTGATTCTTTTATTTTCTCAAGAGCGGGTTTTATAGCTCCCACATAATTACCCAAATGAGGAGAACCGCTAGTTGTTATGCCAGTTAAGATGGAGGACATGGGTTTAGTATAAAAAAAAACACCACAAAGTGGTGTTTTATTTATCGAAGTTGAAGGGGTCTAGCGGGTTATCTAGTGCAGGCGAGTTACCCTTTCCCTGCATGTGGCGAAATTTCTTTCGTCTTCTCACCCTTCTTCTTCTACTCCTTAGCTTCTTTCTTTCCGTCTCGAGTTGTTAAGCTTCCCACTAAGTTATGGATTCATATTAGAGAAAATAAAAAGGATTTACAACACCTAATTTGATGTTTTTTAGACTAAGTTTGAATTAAAAAAAAATTTTTTATGAATAAAGGATTTTAAAAGCTAAATTATAAAACTTTATCAAGGTAATCGAGCATAATTTCTTTAAATTCTTCTTTTTTTGATAGTTTTTTTAAGTGATTTGTTGCTTTGGGAAATTCTTTTTCAAAATTTTTTGAAATAATTTCGTATCCTTGATTATTAATAATTTTTTCTTTGTCTCTTTCGCGCAAAAATTGAGCAACGTCACATACAAATGATATATCGGCAATTGTTAAAACTTTTCCTGCAATGTATTTATCGTTTGATAATGCTCTTTCTATACCGTCTAAATAAAATAAATAAGCAGACTTCATCCTTTTATATAAATATTCGTTTAGCATATTAATTTCTAAAACATAAACTTGAAACTCTCTTCCAAACACAAGATTTGCATCTAAAAAACTATCTATTCTTGATTTTTTAAAATTATCTTCGTCGCCGTAAAGAGATTTCACAGAAGATACTCTAGCAACAGCTCTCATGATGCTGTTGGATTCGAAAATACCCTCAGATCCATCAGAGTTAAATCCTGCAGGGACAGTTCCAAAAGGATGTTTTTCAAGAAATTTATCGGTTTTATAGAGTATGCCTTTAAATCCCCTTTTGCTTGTTCTTTCATAAAGTTCAAGTTCATCTAATTTGGAGGCATCTATTTCTCTGGCTTCAAAGTCCCACAGCCAATTGCTAAGATTTAAAGGCTTGTCGCCGATAATTTTTAAATCTACTTTCCCCATCTTTGCAGTAATGATTGATTTCCATACTCTTGGATTAGGTAAATATGAAAATATTCTTACTTGTTCAGACATCTCTTTTTTATTTAGTGGCGGAGGGGGTGGGATTCGAACCCACGAGGCCATTTCTGACCTGCTGGTTTTCAAGACCAGTGCATTCAACCAAGCTCTGCCACCCCTCCGAATTTAGGAGAGATATTAATCTAATTACGATTAAAAAAATATTAAAAATTGGCAAAAGAAACTATTTATGTAGTTACAAATTTTAGTTTAATTGACAGTCTCTAGAAAAAGATGTTCCCCAAGAAAAATTTTTTAAAATTTGTGATATTTAATGTGATTTAATTTTACTTGCTAATTACATAAACTCTGGGGAGGAAATTATGGAAAATGCATTTAATATGATTCGTGACTTGGTTTCAGGCTTAACTGGAATCTTAGTTGGTGTAATCGGGTTAGGAGTTGTTGCTGGCATAGTTTTCGGCGGAAACTCTTTTTTCTTTGGTGATGTTTTAAACCAGCTTATTGCTGTCATACAAACATTAGGTGACAATGGAATTGTTGGGCTTTTGGCAGCAGCGATTCTTATACAGTTACTTAGATAACTAAAAATATAGGTTTGGGGTCTTTCATAAGGCCCCTTGCCTTTTCAAAAATTATGGACTGGTTAAATTTAGAAACAGTAAAAAACTTTCTGTACAAAGTTACAGAAGTGTTGGCTTTATTTGTGGCTGTTTCATTGTTAGTTGGTATTATTTTTGGACCCGAAACCGCTTTTTTTGGATCAGTAGTTTCTAATTTTTCTTCAATATTATCAATAATTGGGGAGGAAGGCTTAATTGCCTTAGTCTCGCTGCTAATAATAGCCGCGATTTTTAAAAAATAAGTTTTGTATTTTTAGGGGCTGGAAAGTCTGCAACGATACATTCCAGCCAAAAAAAGGTGGCTGAACAGAGGGCTAATTCTCTATTGCAGCCAAAATAAATTATGTTTTGGGTCTTGCTTCGTTAACAATAACTTTTCTTCCTTCTACCTCAGATTCGTTCATTGCTTCAATTGCTTCTGGTCCACCAGAATCTAATTCGACAAAGCCAAATCCTCTAGATCTTTTGGTGTCTCTATCTGTAATTACATTAGCAGAGGTTACAGTCCCATAACTTGAAAATAAATCTTCTAATTCCTGATTACCGATGCTCCATGGGAGATTTCCTACGTAAAGTTTCATATATACCTATAAGTAAATTGTTTCAAAAGGTGTATTAAATACTAATTTGATCAAACTGAAAGATATATTTAAATAAAATTTTGATTCTTTAATTCAGTTACTCTTTTCTTGCAAGTTTTTTTAAAATTTAAGCAGAGTTTAATTTTGTTGTTTTGCTATTAAATATGTTCCTGAAATGGAAAGGATCAATATAACAATTTCTGGCAAAAACATTTCCATAATAAAACCGGTTCCATGAATTGTTGCTGCAATAATATGAGCTAAAACTACCAGTGCAAACAAAATTGCTACAGCAAAAATCCAACGATAATTAACAGTAATTGCACTCATAAGACAAAGAATCGGAACTACTAGAAAAAAAGCTGTTAAATCTCGAATCAAGGCATTTTGGGCCGCTGAACTTAATTCCTCGAAAATAAATCCAAAACTAGTGCTAGTTTCTGCTGGATTGATCATCCACCCTATTCCACTTGGTAAAAGCATTAATCCTGGAAGTAAACATATTATTCTAGCTAATATCATTATCTCTCCTTTTTATTTAAATCTGTTTTTGTTTAAAGTTTCATCGACTGTATTTATTAGATCTTTAAGCAATGTATTTAAAAATCTACTAAGTTTATCCTGTATTTTTTTCTTCGTTTCAAATTTTATTTCGTAAACATCATGTTTGTTTGAAAAATTCATTAAGTATTCATCACTGGTAGAAATCTCGTCTACTAAGCCTACCTCTAGAGCTTTCGTACCCTCCCAAATTTCTCCAGTAGCAACCTTGGAAATATCTAATTCAGGTCTAAATTTTGTAACATGTTCTTTAAAAAGATCATGAATTTCTTGAAGATCTTTTTTAAATTTTTCTCTTCCCTCATCAGTGGTCTCTCCAAAAGTTGTAATCGTTCTCTTAAATTCACCAGCTGTGTGAAGCTCATAATCAACGTCTAATTTTTTTAAAATTTTACTGAAATTTGGAATTGCTGCTACGACACCAATTGAACCAATTATCGCAAAAGGTGCTGAGACTATTTTGTTCGCAACACAAGCCATCATGTAGCCACCCGATGCGGCTACTTTGTCTACACAAGCTGTTAGTTTAATGCCGGCATCTCTAATTCTCTTAAGTTGTGCTGCAGCTAAACCATATCCAATGACAGTGCCACCTGCACTTTCTAAGTTAAGAACTATTTCCTCGCATTTAGTTTTGCTTTGAAGAATTGCACTTATTTCTTCTTTTAAATTTTCTACGTTAGATGCTTCAATGTCTCCTTGAAAATTTAAAACATAAACTGGTTTCTTTTTTGTTTTTAATTTTGAATTCGTCTTTTTTTCTTGCTTAAGTGTTTTTTTTAATTTCTTTTTTTCTTCTTTGTTCATGGTTAATACTTTTAAAGAATTAGCCATTGATTGATATCGTTTAGTTAAATTTTTTATTTTTAAAGATTCATTTGTCTCAGGAGGTTGACGCATTGAGGTGACTAGAAAAAAAATAGGTATAAAAATTAGAACAATTATAGTGAATGCTTTTAAAACAAAAAGACCGTACTCGATTAAAATTTCCATAGTATTTGAAGTTAAATTTGAGTGAAGATTCTAACAGTAATAATTGATATCTTGAATTAAAAAAAATTAAAGAATCTCTAAATTATTCATATATGGTCTTAATACTTCAGGAATAGATACAGTCCCATCTTCATTTTGATAATTTTCTAAAATTGCGGCCATAGTTCTGCCAATTGCCAATCCAGAACCATTTAAAGTATGGCAAAAAATATTTTTTTTATCTTTCTTTATTCTTATTTTCATTCTTCTTGATTGAAAATCTTTAAAATTACTACAAGAAGAAATTTCTCTAAATTTATCTTGGCTTGGAAGCCAGACTTCTAAGTCGTAAGTTAAGCTCGATGAAAAGCCTATATCTTTTGAGCATAGAATTACTTTTCTAAAAGGTAGATTGAGCTGTTTAAGAATATTTTCGGCATGTGAGGTAAGAATTTCTAACTGTTCATCAGATTTATCTGGTTCTACAAAACTTACTAATTCTACTTTTTCAAATTGATGTTGACGAATAATGCCCTTGGTATCAAGCCCATAACTTCCAGCTTCACTTCTAAAACATGGTGTATGACAAACATAAGAAAGTGGCAAATCTTCTAATTCTAAAATTTCATTTCTATGGTAGTTAGTTACTGGAACTTCTGCAGTAGGAATCAAGTATAAATCTTGTTCGCTATCATCAATTTTAAATTGATCTTCTTTAAATTTTGGTAATTGGCCTGTTCCTGTTAAAGATTCTGAATTCACAATTAAAGGTACGTATATCTCTTTATATGAATGTTTTTTCGTATGAATATCTAGCATAAAATTTATTAACGCTCTGTTGAGTAAAGCAAGCGAGTCTTTGAAAACCACGAATCTAGATTTTGAAATCTTTGAAGCGGCTTCAAAATCCATTCCATCGCTCAAGAGACCTAATTCTTGATGATCTTTAATTTCAAAATTAAATTTTGGTTTTTTTCCTATTTCTTCAACAACGGTATTATCTGCCTCTGAATTACCATCTGGAACCCTAGCATCAATAAGGTTTGGTATTGATAATAAGAAATCATATAGTTCGCCTTGGACTTTATCTAATTCAATCTTTTTTATTTTTAAATCGGCAGAAGATTTTGATGCTTCCTTCTTAACCTTTGAAAAGTCTTTTTTATTTTTTTGCAATTTTCCAATTTCTCGAGCTAAATTATTTTGAGTTTCCTGTAATTGTTCGGTTTCTATTTGTAATTTTTTTCTTTTCTCCTCTGTCTTTAACCAATAGTCTTTATCAAGTTCAAAACCTCTTCTTGATAAATTATCTATAGTTTCAGACAGGTTTTTTTTTAATTTTTGAATGTCAATCATCTTAGTCTATTGAAATTAAATCTTTCACTTCATAATTATAGCTAAATACAGAAGACGATAGTTTGGGCTGAGAAGTAAAATTGGTAATTGCGACTTCACTCTTAACACCGAAAGCATCCAGGTACTTAATATTAGTCAGAAAAGTATCATTAAAAATTAGATCTATTTTAGAAATATAGGTTTTATCTTTAGGAAAAATGGTGCAGGTATTATCAATACAATCTATTTTTGTGGAGTTAAGACAGATAGAGTCTGAATCTTCGAGTAGAAAGGCAGCAGGAATTTGATGAATGATGTTTTCTTTCTTGTATTTGACCGCCTGGTCTAAATCGTAGTCAATTCTATAAATTGAGTTTTCGTTTATAATAATTTCTGATTCAACCGAATTAGAATTTAAATTTGAAACTTTAAGAAAGAAAGGTTTTTTCAAAATAATTTTGCCAAATACTGGTTCTTTTCGTTTGTTTTCAAATGTTTGAGAGAAATCAGCACTATAAAATTTCTCTTTAGAAAAATTTAATAAATGTTTATGTTCTTCTAGGCAAGTTGCATTTGACATTGAAAGAAAAAAGAAAAGAAAAGAAAATATGAGATTTTTATTCGGCATCAGGCCCAGGCGCTAAAACCTCTCTATTTCCATTTGAATTCATCTCGCTAACAAGGCCAGCTGTTTCCATTGTTTCTATCAAGCGAGCTGCTCTATTATAACCTATTCTAAATTTTCTCTGGACTGCTGATATAGACGCTCTTCTGGATTCAACCACAAAAGCAACTGCTTGGTCGTAGAATTCATCTTTTTCCGAATTATCTTCATGGGAATCTGTGCCATCTGCGACCTCGGGAGCTTTTGTAACTTCATCTAAATAATTCACCGTTTCTTTATCCTTCCAGTCTTTCACAACTCTTATTATTTCTTCTTCTCCAACAAAAGCACCATGAACTCTAAGAGGAATGGAAGTTCCAGATCCAACGTAAAGCATATCTCCCTTTCCCAAAAGCTGCTCCGCTCCGACTTGATCTAGAACAACTCTAGAATCCATTGATGAAGCAACATTAAAGGCCATTCTGGCAGAAATGTTTGCCTTAATTAAACCGGTAATAACGTCAACAGAAGGTCTTTGAGTTGCTAGCAACATATGTATTCCTGCAGCTCTCGCTTTTTGGGCTAATCTAGCAATTAATTGTTCAACTTTTTTTCCAACAACCATCATTAAATCAGCAAGCTCATCAACAGCTATTACTATTTGGGGTAATTCAGTCAAATCAGGAATATCGTTTTCTGTAATACCTTTATCTTCGTCTATTTTCATTGTTGGATCCTTAATTGGATTACCATCAGCAATAGCTTTGTTTACTTTTGAATTGAAACCGCCTAGGTTTCTTACTGATAACGCAGACATAAGTTTGTATCTTCTTTCCATTTCATTTACACACCATCTTAGTCCATATGCTGCCTCAGACATATCTGTTATCACCGGACAAAGCAAATGGGGTAAATCTTCATAAACTGAAAGTTCCAACATTTTAGGATCGATCAAAACTAATTTAACTTCTTGAGGGTTTGCTTTGTAGAGGATACTCATCAACATTGAATTAAGGGCTACTGACTTTCCTGATCCAGTAGTTCCGGCTATTAATAAGTGTGGTAGTGAGGCCAGGTCTTCTAATACGGGTTTGCCTTCAATATCTTTTCCGTAAGCTAGAGTTAAAGGACTTTTGGCATCTTCAAATTCTTTCGAAGCAATAACTTCTCCTAACATAACGCTTTCTCTATCAGCATTTGGAATTTCAACTCCAATGGTCTCTCTCCCTTCAATCACTTCGACTATTCTTATACTGCCTACTCCCAATGAACGAGCCAAATCTTTATTTAGATTTGAAACCATTGAAACTTTTATACCCTTTGGCAGTTCAACTTCAAATCTAGTCACCACAGGACCGCGCATAGTTTCTCTTACAATTGCATATTCACCTTCAGGACCGGTTACTTTGAATTCTGCTAGCTTAGTAATTAACGCTTCTTTCAAAATATCCAATTCATAAAGTTGTTGAGAAGACATTTCTTTATTGTTTTCTTTTCTTTCATCCAGTAAAGAAATTTTTGGCATCTCACCAGGGATTTTCTTTTCAAATAACTCTTCTTGCTTTTCTAAAATTACTTTCTTGCCCTCAGGTATTTTAGACTCGGCCTTCTTTATTTCAGGTTTTGGCATCGATCTTATTTTTGACTTGTGTTCATTAAGAAATTCTTGCCTATTTTTCTTTTCTCTACTTTTCGCTATTTTTTCTTTCAAAGAAGAAAAGCTTTCTTTCGATATTTTATTAAGATAAAAAATAAAGTTTATAAACCTATCTTTTAAAACTGATATCAAATCTTGCCAGTGCAAATTAACTAATAAACTCAAACTAACCATAAAGAAAAAAGCTCCAACAATGGTTGTGCCAACTGAGCTTAGGTAAGGCAAAGTAGCTTCTGACAAATAACTCCCAAAAATTCCAGCTGAAGTTTTCGGGAAGTAGTTGCTGTAAGGATCTATATGCAGGCTAACTAAAAGAGAAACCGAAAAACAGAGAATAATAAATCCAAAAAAAGTAAAAAGCCCAGATTTAACTTGCGCCTCAGAATCTAAACCATCAGTTTTTTTTAAATAATAATTGAGAGGATTAATGAAAAGAACTAACGAGATTATCCAAGCAGTAAGTCCTAAAAAAGAATATAGAAAGCTACTTATCCAAGCGCCTACAAGACCAATACTATTTCTAACAGAAACATCTATAGATTCTCTCCATTGAAAATCATTAATTGAATATGTCAACAAAGATAGGCTTAGAATTATTCCTGATAACAATTGAAATAAAACGAAGAGGTCTAAGAGAAGCTTCTTTGTTGAAGAACTCACTTGGAATCTGGCTTTTACAGATTCAGAAATCGAAGATGTTTTCTTTTTATTCAAAAAATTTAAGAATATTATTCTGCATTATAGCTATGTAAGTATAATAGAGTTAAATTTATCTTTCTTTTAAAAAATGACTCAAGAAAAAAAACTTATAATTTTAGGTTCTGGGCCAGCCGGCTATAGTGCGGGAATTTATGCAGCGAGGGCTGGACTTGATCCCGTTTTAATAACCGGTTTAGAAATGGGTGGTCAATTGACCACAACAACAGATGTTGAAAACTGGCCCGGGGACTCGGATGGTTTGCAAGGTCCTGAATTGATGACCAGAATGGAAGAGCATGCCAAACAATTTGATGTTGAAATTATTAATGATCACATTGAATCAGTCGAACTTGCAGAAAGTCCTTTTAAATTAAAAGGAAGCAATGAATATTCTACCCAGACATTAATAATAGCAACAGGTGCATCAGCACAATATCTAGGAATACCTTCTGAGCAAGAATTTTTAGGTCGAGGTGTAAGTGCTTGCGCTACTTGCGATGGTTTTTTCTACAAAAACAAAGAAGTTGCTGTCATAGGCGGAGGAAATACTGCTGTGGAAGAAGCGCTTTATCTAAGTAATATTTGTTCTAAAGTTTATCTCATACATAGAAGAGATGCGTTGAGAGCAGAAAAAATTCTTCAAGATAGAATTTTTGAAAAGGAAAAAAATGGGAAGGTTCAGATTATTTGGAATAACCAATTGAAAGAAGTTATCGGTGATGAATTTGTTGAGAAGATAAAATTAGATAATCATGGTTTGCTAGAAGTTGAAGGAGTCTTTATTGCTATAGGACACAAACCAAATACTGAAATCTTTGAGGGGCAGCTAGATATGAAAAATGGTTATATTCAAATTAAGAGTGGCTTAAAGGGAGATGTTACCTCCACGAGCATGCCCGGAGTATTTGCCGCGGGCGATGTTGCTGATTCTGTTTATAGGCAAGCAGTTACATCTGCTGGATTTGGATGTATGGCAGCCTTGGATGCTCAAAAATATATCGAAGAATCCGCTTAAATTAAATCTACAATGATTAAAAAGAATATTTATAAAAATATTTCAATCTCAAAAAAAACTAATACATGCCATATTTCTTTAGATAACCCTAAAAAGTTAAATGCTCTAAGTTCAGCCACTTTAAGAGAAATTTCTAGCGCTTGCGATGAAATCGCTTTGAATAAAAAAATTAAAATAGTAGTCATTTCTTCTACATCAAAAAATTTTTCTGCTGGAGCTGATTTAACGGAAATAGAAAAAAATAAAACCATTGAAGATTATTGGCACGAAAATTATGGGAGAAAGTGCATAAACTCCATCTTGAATTTGCCGCAATTATCTATCTGCCTGATTGAGGGTTATTGTCTCGGAGGCGGCGCAGTCATTGCATCTGCTTGTGATTTCAGGATAGCTGAAGAAAATTCCTTAATTGGCTACCCAGAAATAGAACTCGGTATGAATCTGAGCTGGTTTGGTTTACCTCTTGCTATAAGTTGTTTAGGTCTATCGGAAGCAAAACATGTAGTTTTAAGTGGCAAAAAATTTGATGCTCTAGAAATGAAGAATAAAGGATTTTTAAATGAAACCTTCGATTTAGAAAATAAAAATAGGTGTTTAAAAAAATGGATTAGTAAATTTAAGAAAATGCCGAGATTACAACTAAAAATGATTAAAAAAAGTGCAAACGAATTAGCTTTTACCCATGCTAAATCTGTAATGCATATGGAATTTGATCAGTTTTTGTTATCTAGAAATATTTAAAAATTATCTAATCTAGACTTAGCATCTTCGTATTCGGAAACCATTTGATCTACCGCAGTCTGAACAGACGGAGCATTTTTGATTGAACCAATTCCTTGTCCAGATCCCCAAATGTCTTTCCAGGCTTTGGAAGAATTGTCTTTTTTTGCGATTGCAGAAGTGCTGAAATTCATATCTTCTTTGCTTCCAGAAGTATGCTCCTCTGGATTCAAACCAGCTGCCTCAACACTTGGCCGCAAATAATTACCGTTCACCCCAGTAAAAGTTGCAGAATACATAATGTCATCTGCAGTGCTATCTATGATCATCTGCTTATACCCAGGAGAAGCATTGGCTTCTTCTGTTGCAATAAACTTGGTTCCAACATAAGCAAAATCTGCCCCAAGAGCTAATGCTGATAGAACCGATGATCCTTCTGAAATACTTCCAGAAAGAGCAATGGGGCCATCAAAGAATTCTCTTACTTCTCTCACCAAAGCAAATGGACTTAATGTACCAGCATGTCCTCCGGCACCTGCACATACTAAAATTAGTCCATCGGCGCCTTCTGACAAAGCTTTTTTTGCATGTCTAATATTTATAACATCGTGCATAACCACCCCGCCATAACTATGTACCGCTTCGGTCACGAATTTTGGCGCTCTTAAGCTAGTAATGATTATTGGCACTTTGTGTTTAACACAAACTTCCATGTCGTGTTCTAAGCGATCATTTGAACTGTGACAAATTTGATTTACTGCAAAAGGCGCAACTTTTTTTTCAGGGTTTACTTTTTTGTATTCTTCTAATTCTTTGGAAATTTTTTCAATCCATACTTCTAGTTGATCTGCAGGTCTTGCGTTTAAAGCAGGGAAAGATCCAACTATTCCAGCCTTACATTGTGCGATCACCAGTTCGGGATAAGAGACAGTAAATAGTGGAGCCCCAATGACAGGAATTCGTGTGTTGTCTTTTAAAAGTTGTCTTATATCCATTATTGAGATGCGACCCAGAAAACAACCATAGCTGTAACTGTCAACATGATAATTACCGCAACTAAAGCATCAACTTTACTATCAGCCTCGGCTGCTTTTTCATCAAATTTTGTTTCTTGATTGTCTTCCATGATTAATTTTTTAATCTAACTCTACCGACTTGTTGGCCCTTAAGAATTTTATCTATTTCAAAAGACAACTCTTCAAGTCCAACGTCTTTTATTTGATCGTTAATTTTTTCTAATTTCCAATCCGTTGCGAAATTATTCCATATTTCTTTTTTTACATCTATTAAAGTTTCTGCTGAATCAATCCCTAACAAAGAAAGTCCTCTCAGAATAAATGGGAAAATACTGGTGTTTAAATTAACTCCACCCACCATGCCGCAACATGCTATTGCCGCTCTTTGATGAGTGGCTGTAATCAGGTTGGATAAAATGTCACTTCCAACCGCATCTACACCACCTGCCCATCTTGGTTTCGCTAAAGGACTTTTCATATCTCCTTCAAATTCAGACCTATTTACAACCTCTGTAGCGCCTAATGACAAGAGAAGATCTGCTTCCGTCTCTTTACCAGTTATTGCTACAACTTCAAATCCAAGTTTTGCCAAAAGCATAACCGCTACAATTCCTACTCCTCCAGTTGCGCCGGTAACAAAAACCTCTCCATCTTTTGGTTTTATTCCGCTGAATAATATTTTTCTAACGCATAAACCAGCAGTCAAGCCAGCAGTTCCGTAAGCCATGGATTCTTCTAAGTCAAAATTATCTGGTTTTTTAACAATCCATTCCTTAGGAACTCTAATGTATTCAGAAAAACCACCAGAAGTATTCATACCCAAATCGTATCCAGTAACGATAACTTCGTCTCCTGCTAAAAATTCATCTGAATTTGATTCCTCAACTATACCGGCAGCATCAATACCTGGAGAATGAGGATAATTTCTTGATACCCCTTTATTTCCAGAGGCGGAAAGAGCATCTTTGTAATTTAAAGAAGAGAATAAAACTTTGATTAAAACGTCTCCTTCAGGAAGATCTTCCAAAGATCTTTCTATGACGTTTGAAACAAAACCTTTTTTGGTTTCTTCTGTTACGAAAGCTTTAAAATTCATAAGTAAAATTCAAAAACACATTTAACATTAAATAAAAAAAATAAGATACTTTAAGTTTGATTTTGCGTTAAATCAGCACAAGCTTTGAAAGAAATTACCACACATGCACTTAAATTGAACATAAGTTGATAAATATTTAAAAATTTACAAAATTTAAGGTTATAAATAATCCGGTTTAATTAACTTTTATTTATTAATTAATAAACAGGAGATGTAATGAATAAACTTAAACTATTAATAGTTAGTATTTCTCTTATTCTCGCTTCAGGAATAGCTTCGGCAGCTTCGATATCTGCTAACGCTACTCTACAAAGTGATTACACATGGAGAGGAATGACTCAAAATTTAGGTGACGGCTCTGTAAATGGCGGACTTGATATTGAGTTTGATTCGGGTTTCTATGTTGGTTCATGGGCTGCAAGTGTAGCCGACGGTTCCGAAGTAGATTACTACGCTGGTTACGCTGGTTCTGCTGGTGATATCGGTTATGACATTGGATATGTCAAATTTGATTATCCTAAGACACAAGGTGGAGTTGCAGACTTCGAAGAACTTTATATTGGTGTAGATCTTCCAATGGGTATTGGAATATCCTACGCTTCTGGAGAAAAAGCCTTCGACGAAACTGTAAGTGAAGGATTTGGTATTTCAGATAATATTGAAGTATCTTACGGTTTTGACTTAGGAGAAGGTTCTGTAGGACTTTCATATGGAGAATATGATGATTTTGGAGATTACTTTTATATCACATATGGATTTGACTTCATGGATTTTGCTATAACACTAGGTTATACGGAATTCTCTGACGACACTTCCTCTGCTCTTATGCCAGATGATGAAGACGCTTTCTTCATTGATATCGGTATTTTATAAGTACTTTTTCATATTACCTTTAAAAACCCCCTTATTCTTAGGGGGTTTTTTATAGAAATCTTCTAAATTCCACCAAATCTAATTTTTTCTTGCACCATTTTATTGCATATTTACTTGCAGACTACTTAAAAAAGGTATAAACCCCATAAAAACTGAATCGTTTTATTTGAATTATTATGTTTTAATGACGACTTATTTATAAATTTATAAATGGAGAAGATATGAATAAACTAAAATTAACGTTAATTGGTTTAGCTCTAGTATTTGTTTCCACACTTACTAATGCTGTTTCTATCTCTGGTAATGCGGCTATTCAAACCGACTATATCTGGAGAGGGATGACTCAAAACGACGGAGAAACATCTGTTAATGTTGGCTTAGATGCTGACTTAGGCGGTGGTTTCTATGTTGGTACTTGGGCAGCAACTGTGGACTTCAGTAACGGCAATACTTTAGAACATGACTACTATGGTGGTTATGCCTTTGAACTGGGCGGTATTGGTGTAGATATAGGTGCAATCCAAGTAACTTATAATGGAACTGACGATATAGATTTCTCAGAAAATTATATTGCTTTGTCTCTTCCTATGAATGTTGGCCTTCATTATTCTGAAGGTGACGAGTTAGGAGACTATGCAGAAATAAGTTGGGGCATGGATGTTGGTGCTGGTTCTTTTTCAATTGCATATGGAGATATGGATGATGCAAGTTCAACTGCAGCGTCTGATGCTGGAACTCACACTACTCTCGGTTACAGCATGCCCGCTGGTGACTTTACTGTAGATATTTCATATAGCGACTTTAATGGAAATACTAACGCTATAGGATCTAAAGCAGATGACGAATCTGTTGCTATAACAATAAGCATGTAAGATTGTCATTAGACTTAATAAAAAACCTCTCTTCGGAGAGGTTTTTTTATTCCTGATTTTTATTGATAAAATCGGATAGATATTTTCCTACTTCAGTAGGTTGTCGATATGTAATATCGTGAGTACCGTCTTTTATCTCTTTGAATATTATCTCTGGCACATCAAGTTTTAATTTTTCTAAGCCTGATATAGGGCAGACTCCATCTTGAGTGCCCCAAATAACTTGGGTATTAATTCTATCTAGTCCTATTTTTTTAAAAGCCTCTGAAGAATCTGTCATATTAAAATTTCTAGCCGTCGATAGTAAGGAATCAGTGAAGCCTTTGTATAAAGTTTGCTGTAAAAAAAAATTTTCAAACTCTTTTTTGCCTATGGCCTTAGGATCGTCACTATGTTCTGTTTCAGATGCTGATATATTTTTATAAATCAATGGAAAGGCTTTAAAAAAATAATCTCCAACTAGCGGCATCATGAACAACTTCATTGCCCAATGTGGCTTAGGAATATAACCAGCGGGTGCTACTAAATTTAAAGTTTTAATTTTTTGTTTATTTCTGTGGGAGAACAAAGCAGAAATTGGACCACCCATAGAATAACCTATCAAATGAAGATCTTCAGAAACTTTTAATAGTGTTAATAGTTCTTCCAAAGTATCTACATAGAAATTAATACTATATTTTTCTTTGGGACGATCAGAATACCCTCTGCCAAAATGATCATAAGATAAAACTCTTCTACCTGTTGAAAGCAAGTCTTCCATAATTCCATTCCAAACAAAACTTGGAGTTGAAAATCCATGAACCAATACAATTATCTCATCTGATAATAATTCCTTAGGCTCATGCCAGCGATAAAATATTTTGCCTTTGCTCAGAGTCGCTTGATTTCCCTCAGAGGGAATTTTAATTTTATTAGGATTTTTTAATTTTAGTGTATTAAGAATGTAGGGAAAGCTTATTAAAACTATTACCGTGATAAAAATTGTTAATGCTGTTAAAGTCATAATGCTCCCCACAAAAGATTATATATAAAAATTCTTTATGAATTCTTTTTTAGATAGTGAATTTCAAGGTTTTGTCCATAGAGGTGATACTTCTGTTTTTTTAGAGAACACTATCGAAGCCTTTCAATCGGCTGTTTCTTCAGGTTATCAATATTTAGAAACAGATTTGAGAGAGACTGCTGATGGCAAAATAATAACTTTTCACGATCCTAACTTAAAAAGAATCACTGGCGCTAACATAACAATAAGTGAAACTAGGTTTTCCGATATCAGAATGAGAAGATTGCCATCGAGAGAGACCATTCCAACTATTGACGAACTTTTAGAAGAATTTCCGGATTCTTTTTTTAATATGGATCTAAAAGTAAGTCATATTGAAGAAAAAGTTTTGAGAAAAATTAATTCACATAATGCATTAGAAAGAGTTTGCCTTGGCTCTTTTAATTCAAGAACAATAAAGAAAATTAATGCTTTGGAACCTAAAATTCTGACTTCGATGGGAGTATCACAAGTAGTAATTTATAAATTTTTTTGTAAAAAAAATAATTCTAGATTAATTCAAATCCCAACTAGTTGGAACGGCATTAAAGTGGTCACAAAAAAATTTATCGATAGGCTCCATGAAGATGGCTATAAGGTTCATGTCTGGACAATAAATAGCGAGTCGCAGATGCAAAGACTAATTGATTTGGGTGTTGATGGGATAATGACAGATAACGCGTCAGGTTTAATGAACGTTATGAGACAAAATAAACTTATCTAATTTTTGGAACCATCCATAAGACTAACAAGCCTGGTATAAATAAGAGCAATAAACTCAAGATTCCAAAATCAGGATTGTCAAAAGTATATGCTACCCAACCAACCATAATAGGTCCAAAAACTACTGCAGATTTACCAACTAGATTGTAAAAGCCAAAAAATTCTGCAGATTTTTCTGCCGGTATTAATTGAGAAAAAATAGTTCTACTTATAGATTGAACGCCTCCTTGAAAAAGACCAATAGTAGCTGCCAAAAAATAAAAACCTGAAATTTGGGTGATAAAAATACTAAATATGGTTACGAAAATATAACCAATAATTCCAATAGAAAGCATCAGTTTGAGACCAAACTTGTCTCCTAAAATTCCATAAATGATAGTAGCGGGAAATCCAACAAACTGAGTAATGATCAAAGCTAAAATCATATCAGATGCTTCTAATCCAATATCAGCTCCGTAAGCCAAAGCCATTCTAACTATGGTGTCTATGCCATCCATATAAAGCCAATAAGCTAAGAGAAATAAAGATAAGGTTCTATATTTTCTAATGTCTTTAAAAGTCGAAACTACCCTTTGCAAAGAGTGTATAAAAAGATTTGAAAATTCTATTGAGATGTTATTTTCTTTTTTTTCTCGAACGAATTTCAAAAGTGGCACTGAAAAGATACCCCACCAAATAGAAACACTTAAAAAAGAAAATAGCACAGCATCTGTTATTGACTTGATACCAAAAAATTCTGGATTTTGATACATCGCAACATTTAGCAAAAAAAGAAACCCTCCCCCCAAATATCCCAATGAATAACCTAGAGCAGAAACTCTGTTTCTGTTCTCATCTGATGAAACATTAATTATTAGAGAGTCATAAAAAACATTTCCTCCAGAAAATCCAATACAAGCAAATATATAAATTGACATTGCGGTAATCCACATTCCTTGAGCAATAAAAAAAAGCGAACCAGTTGCAATTATTCCAAGGAAGGCGAACAGTCCTAAAAAAAGTTTTTTCTTATTTGCTATATCTGCAAGAGCTCCTAAAAAAGGAGCAATACAAACAATTATCAATCCTGATATCGAATTTGCAGTTCCCAACCACGCAGAGCTTTCTGGACCAGATAAACCCCCAGCCCAAAAACTTTTAAAAAAAATTGGGAAAAATCCAGCCATTACTGTTGTGGCAAATGCAGAATTTGCCCAATCATAAAAAGCCCATGAAATAGTTTCTTTATTTAAATATTTTTTCTTAGAATTCACTTTTTTTTTAAATTTTCTAAAGTATCATATGCTCCATGTCAAAAGACCTTAATGACTCTCAAATTACAAAAAATTTAATTATTTTCTTTTTGGTTGTGGCGATTGTAACAGTTGGCTTAGCTTATTTAGGAATTTATATTCAAGAGTCTGATTACAGAAAAAATATTGAAATAGAGACTAGAGAATCTCTCAAAGAAGACTAGCTTTGATTTAATTATCTATCGAATCTTATTTTTTCAGAAGTAAGGCTTTCAGCAACCATTTTTCCATCTAAAACTATAGGCTGCCCATTCACTATCGTTCCAAAAACCGACGAACTAAATTTTTTTCCATCAAAAGGGGTCCAACCGCATTTAGTGAGTTCTGTCTCATTAGAGACAAGAGTTTCTTTATTGAGATCAAACATCATGAGATCTGCTTTATAACCCTCTCTAACATAGCCACGATCAATAATTGAAAAACGATCGGCAACTTTATGACTCATGTAAGAAATAACTTCTTCAAGAGTATAAAAACCCTGTTTGTGAAGTTCAATCATTATTTGGAAAGAGTGTTCGATAAGAGGAATGCCTGCAGAAGCTTGAAGATAAGGTAACTTTTTATCTTCATACACATGAGGCGCATGATCAGTAGCAACGTAATCGATGAAACCTTCTTTTAACGCTTTGCGTAAGGCGTCTCGATCTGATTTTTTTTTAATAGCTGGATTACAAACTATTAAATTACCTAATTCAGCATAATCTCTTTCATCAAACCAAAGATGATGTACACAGACTTCGCAGGTAATTTTTTTTTCTTTTAGAGCTATATTGCTGAATAATTCAATTTCTTTTTCAGTAGTTAAGTGAAGGACATGCAAATCAGAGCCATGTTTTTTTGCTAAATTTATTACTTTTGAAGAGGAAAGATAACAACATATATCGTTTTTAATAATAGGATGAAAGCTTGCATCTATTTCTTTATTTTCTTGCTTTACTCTCTCTAAGTTTTTTTGCATTGTTTCGTTATCTTCACAGTGAGTTACGATAGTTACAGGACAATGTTCAAAAATCTGTTCCAAAGCATGATCATCCTCAACCAACAAAGTTCCTGTAGAAGTACCCATAAAAACCTTAAGTCCACATGTTTCTTTTGGATCAAGTTTTTTAATTTCTTCAAGATTGGTTTCCATGGCTCCAAAATAGTAAGAGTAGTTAGTCCATGATTTTTCAGCACCCAATTGATTCCTTTCAGTTAGCAATTCCATTGTAGTCATGTTTGGATTCACATTTGGCATATCAAAAGTTGAAGTTACTCCAGCATGAACTGCAGCTAGTGATTCTGATCGAATATCGCCTTTTTCGGTAAGTCCTGGATCTCTAAAGTGCACTTGATCATCAATTATCCCTGGTGCTAGGAACTTGCCCTCTAAATCTATAACTTCTTTGGATTCGCTTGTGATTTCACTTGTTATTTTTTCTATGCGGTCATCTGAAATACCGACATCAACTTGTGTTTGTTTGCCTTCATTCACAAGCAAACAGTTTTTAAGGACTAAATCTAATTTATTCATATTATTTTAGTGTAGTTAGTAAAAGTATAATTTTTAAATCCTTAGGATTAATTTCAAGATTCTGTCTTTGTGGGATTTCATCTAAAGTTTTATATACATCAAATATAGATAAATCTAGAAATGATGCAAGTGAAGATGCAGATCGGCAATAGTTAGACCTAAAAATTATTTTTAAACAAAGAAAAAAGGAATTGTCTCTAAAAGAAATAGTTCTTTTTAGAATCTGTTTCAAACAATAAAGATCAACCAATAAATATTCATTTGATTCAGTTTCAAAGGAAAAAGATTCAATTATTATTCCTTCTGAGTTTATACAAATTGCGTTTTCTATTTTCATTTAAATTTGTCTAACTATAACAGTTCCATAGTTATGGCCTTTTCCTTCTTCATAATTAGACCCCACTCTGTCTAAAACTTGAATTACTAGTGAAATCATTTTTTGGCTGTTTCCACATATTATCAGCAAAGGGCAATTATCTTGATTTAAAAAAATAAAGTTTTCTACTATTAAATCAACTTCATGGTGTCGTTTACCATGCAAATCTAAAGTGGTTAATTTCATAATCTATATCTTGATATTTCTACTCCATCAGGATGAGATTTTGAATACTCCCTTAAAGTAGGAATGAATTTACTCTCATAATTAGGAGAAGTTCTGACATAGTCTAAGTAGTCTTCTAGATTGAATAAAACTACATTATCGGCAAATACCCAAGCGCCCTTTTTTAGTAAACCAAATTCTTCTAATAATTTTAAATCTTTGAGGTATATATCTTTCCAATGATCTATAAAGACAAAATCATATTGCTCTTTTAGTTTAGGAATTATCTCACTTGATTTCCCTACTTTGAGTAAATGATTCTTAGACAGACCACAAATTTTAATGTGTTCTTTTGCTATTCGAGCAAATTCCTCATTTGCCTCAATAGAAGTTAACTTTGAGACATCATTTAAGTTGTTTAATATTCTTATAGTAGAGTAGCCAAGATAAACTCCCAATTCCAAAATATTCGATGCCTGTGAATCTCTAATTGCTTCTTCAAGAATCTCCCCTTTTTGATCTCCGATATTCATTAAAAAAGTTTTCTTGTATGCGTAATTATCAATTATTTTCAAAATTGACTCAGGACTATTTTTGATAGCATTTTTTCTAACAAGCTCCAGAACTTCAATTTCTTTAGGTTTTTTAAATTTGGTTTTAGTCAGGAAACTGTCTATAAATTCTTGATAAGCTAGACTCAAAATGCCTAAGATACTTTTTCTATTAACATTAAAAGGTAATTTAGATTTTTTATTTAATTTATTTCTTGTCGAGCTCATCAGGATATAATCTATTATCAATTTTAAAGTAAAAACATGATCAGAGCATTTTATAAATCAGAAGAGTGGGTTCTCTGGGCTTATGGTGGTCTAGCGCTTTTGATTTCCTCTCTTTGGGTTCAAGTGCAGCTGACTGTTGCCATTAATACTTGGTATGGAGGCTTTTACGATCATCTTCAAAAAGCTGCTGACTTTGCAGACGATCCTCAAGAAGGCATAGATATTTTTTATGATTTTTTAATTTCCACCGATTATTTGGTAAATGGATTTGAAGGCCAACCAAGTTTTTTAGTAATTGCAATGCCTTATGTGATACTTGCAACATTTACAGCTTGGTTTACTAGGATCTATGGTCTTAGATGGAGACAAGCAATAACCTTTAATTACATACCCAGATGGCAAAGCGTTGAAGAAGAAATTGAAGGCGCTAGTCAGAGGATCCAAGAGGACTGCAATAGGTTTGCTCGAATTGTTGAAAGTCTGGGCTTACAAGTTGTCAGAGCAATTATGACTTTGGTTGCCTTTGTTCCTGTTCTTTGGGGTTTGAGCGAATCTGTAACCATTCCTTTCTTCAGCGATATTCCAGGTTCATTGGTATGGACTGCTCTTTCAGTTTCTGTGGGGGGATTAATAATTTCTTGGTTTGTTGGTTACAAATTGCCTGGTCTCGAATATAACAATCAAAAAGTAGAAGCTGCTTTTCGTAAAGATTTGGTTTTAGGTGAAGACGACAAAGTTAATTATGCCCAAACTGATACTTTGTGGAATTTATTTACTGGCATAAGATTTAATTATCAAAGATTGTATTTGCATTATGGCTATTTTGATATTTGGATTGAAAGTTATGGGCAATTTATGGTGGTAGTTCCTTTTTTAATCATCGGACCTAGTTTGTTTACTGGGGCAGCTCTATTGGGAGTTGTTATTCAGATAGCAAACGCCTTTGACAGAGTGCACAGTGGTTTTGCTTTATTTCTTTTTAATTGGACAACTATTACCGAACTTAGAAGTATCTGGAAAAGATTGCATGAGTTTGAAGCTAACTTGGATAGATACTCAAAGCCAGACGAGCTTACTGCGTAACTTCTTTCAAAAAATTTAATAAATACTTGTTTACCTCTTCAGGTTTTTCTTGTTGAACCCAATGTCCTGCTCCTTCGATCATTTGAATGTCAATCAAGTTTTCGTAAAATCCGCCAATTGTACTTTTAATATCATCGGCATCTTTATAGCCCACTCCATTGAAAAAGTTCACTGGGTCTAAAGAGCCAGTAATGAAAGATGCAGGTTGTTTTAATTTAGCATCTTTAAAATCTTTCAAATCTTCAAAATCTATTTCCAAGGCACGATATCTGTTAATTGGACCACGCATTCCACTAATTTCAAACTGACTTACAAAATAATCCATCTCTTCTTTGCTGATCCATTCTGGGTAAACATCAAATTCAAAAGTGCCCTCAAGGAACTTAGAATTTAGATCTTTGTCTATAGTCTCTTCTGTGCTTTCGAAACGCTTTAGCATGCCTCTAGCGTCTCCGGAAAAATAAGTCAGCTCTAACCCTTTTCTCATGTCTTTTTCAAATTCTGCTTCCGCTTCACCTTCTTTTTGAAAATAAAGAATATAAAAAAACTTGCCCTCGAATACCATTTTGAATAATTCAATTTGTGACATTTCTCCTCTGGGACTATATGGAACGGAAAGACCGGCAACAGCGCTTATTCTGTCTTCATTGAATAATGCAGTGGTATGTATAATAGGTGCTCCCCAGTCATGTCCTACCAAAATTGCTTTTTCAAATCCGAGAGTCTCAATCACACCAATAACATCATTGCTGATTCTCTTAAGTGAGTAGGCGTCAATTTCGTGAGGTTTATCAGATTCTCCATAACCCCTGACATCGATCGCTGCTGCTGTATAACCGGCTTCAGCAATTTTTGGTATTTGGTGTCGCCAGCTATACCAGCTTTCAGGCCATCCATGTACCATCAATACCAAAGGGCCTTCCCCTTCAACTGCTGTTTTTATTTTTATACCGTTTGCATCTAATACTTTAAATTCCATAGGCTATAATAACCATAAAGATTACTATTATGGCAATTCTTAAAGCAGCAATTATTACTGTCACTCCATTCCAACAAAATTGTTCTGTGATATGGAAAGAAGAAACAAAAATCGCTGCCGTTACTGATCCTGGCGGAGATCTGGAATTAATAGAAAAATTCATCAAGGATCAAAATTTAACATTATCAAAGATATTTATAACCCACGGACATCTAGATCATGCTGCGGAAGCTAAAGCGTTAGCTGATAAATTCAATGTAGTGATAGAGGGACCTCAAATTGAAGATGAATTTCTCACCTCAACGCTAGAAACTCAAGGCAAAGCTTATGGCATGCCAAATGCTCAAAACTTTACGCCTGATAGGTGGCTCAATGAAGGAGATCAAATTGAATTAGATGGAGAGAAATTGGATGTTTACCATTGCCCTGGTCATACTCCAGGACATGTAATCTTTCATCATGTTGAATCTAAGCTTGCAATCGTGGGAGATGTTTTGTTTCAAGGTTCTGTAGGAAGAACCGATTTACCTGGCGGTAATATGGAAGCGTTGATATCGGCAATCAGAGAAAAACTTTTACCTTTGGGAGATGACATAACTTTCATTCCTGGACATGGACCAATCTCTACTATAGGGCAAGAGCGTTTGACTAACCCTTTTGTTGCCGATCAACTCTTTAAAAAATCTGCATCTGAATAGACAAATTCTTCAAATCTTTTTAGCACCTGTTTAGCATTCTCATGATAACAAGGAGCAATCTGCATCATGATGGTTCCGCCTATGTCTTTTTCTTTATCAAACCAAAAGAAGGTATTCATTATTCCTGACCAAGCACAAGAGCCTTTGGTTCTTCTATTCGGTATATCTTCGGAATTAATCATAAAGCTATAGCCCCATTTTTTTTTGATTCCTGGAAACCATTCATTTGGAGCGATGATACTCGGGCTGAAAGTTGGTTGGAAAGGCACGTTGAGTTCACCGATTTGATTAGTAGTCATTTGTTTGACTGTTTCACTGCTCAATATATTCTCTCCATTTACCTTGCCAGAATTTAGGAACATTCTTAAGAATTTTGCATAGTCTTCTGGGCAAGAAAATACACCGCCGCCGCCATAGGCAAATTTGTCTATTTGAGGAGGCGACATTAAATCGCTGATATCAACTAAACTTCCATTCTCTTCGATTGAATATATTTTGGGTAATCTATCCTCGCCTAATTTTGAAATGTCAAAGGAAGTATTGTTCATCTCTAAAGGTTTGAATAATTTTTCCGTCATGAAATCATTCAAAGATTGCTCTGATAGAGTTTCTATAATCCTACCTATCCAACCCAAGCCAATACCGTAGTGCCAATATTTACCAGGTTGCTCTATGAGTGGAGCCTCTAAAAACTTTCCTTCTTTATCTAAAAGACCGGCTATTTTTTCATCCAATAATAGATGAGAAAGTGTTTCGTGATGAAAATCATATCCAAATCCTGATGTGTGAGTTAATAGTTGATGCAAAGTTACTTTTGTTTCTGGTTCGCTATAAACAATTTCATTATTTTCCAAAGAAGCAACTTTAAGACTCTTTAAATCATCGATATAATTTTCTGCTGGAGACTGAAGATCTAATTCTTTTTCCTTAGCAAGTATCATAAAGGCAGAAGTGGTTAAAGCTTTAGTCATTGAGGCAATTCTAAAGACTGCATTAATTTCAAGTGGTTTGGTTTTCTCTAAGTCTTCGTAACCTACTGAACCTGATAATAAAGTTTCTTTAGAATTGGTTACAGCGAAAGAGGCATATGGAATGTTGCTTTCTTTTAAAGCAGCTTCAATAACTTGGTTTATTTCTTCCATAACACTCTCCTAGTTAATGGAGCGGGCAGCGGGAATCGAACCCGCATCGTCAGCTTGGAAGGCTGAAGTAATAGCCATTATACCATGCCCGCAAATCTTAATTTGAAAGAAGATTATACATCTTTGAATTTTCTTTTCTTTTCTTTGTTCTTAGGAATAGGATATCGGTTAACACCAACAATTTTATCTAGATGAATATTATTCCAGTCAAAAAAAACTACCTCTTCTCTTTTTTTGCATAAAATAGAACTATTACAATAAAGTTCCTTAACCTTTTTATATCTTTCTTTTTTATCTGCTTTGTGAGAAAAGAAACCTGTCATTGGATTGGACATTCCACTATCAATCAAATCAAACCCAAGACCTTCGTTAAATAGAGCTCTAAGACCAATATCTGAAAATTGAAAAAAATGCCATGGCCTTTCATGGGAGCTAAAGGAAAAATGAGTCAAAATAAAAACATAACCGTTTACTTTTAAGTTTTTTTGAATTTGTTCTGCTGCTACCCAAGGCATATGTAAATGCTCAAAAACTGCAGCAGAATAAATTAAGTCGAATTTTTCGGCATCTAAAAAATAATCAGATAGTTTATGAACATCCCCGACTATGTCGACATTTTCGCCCTCTAGAAAATCAAAACCTATATATTCCGCTTTGTTGAATTTTTCTCTGAAATTAGCACCTGTTACATTTCTAGATCCTATTTCTAAAATTCGTTTTCCTTTTTTATTGAAATTTTCTGATAAATAATCAATCCAAGCGCCATCTTTGTAAAGTTTTGGAGGATTTACTTTATAATCTTTAAACCTGAAAGCTAGAGATGAAATAAATCCAAAGATTCTTCTTATATCCATTAAAAATTCACCGAAAACAATTATACAACTCTTACTTTTTTTTTATAAAATATTTTTATGAAAAAAATAATTCTATTTTTAATTTTATTAAGTCTAAATTCTTACGCAGCATTTGATGATATTTGTTTGATTCCAAATCTCAATCTAATAACTATTAAAAACGAACTTCAAGAAAAAGGCTGTAAAAAAAACGATATTCTCTATGTCATGTCAGAAAAACAAACGGACTTACCTTTTATAATGGCCAACTATTGCATGTATCGAAATCATGAGATTACACAAAACGTTACTCAAGAGGTTTCTATTGTCTACCATTTAACCTGCGTATTTCGTGGTGAAGGCAGGAAATTCAGAAATTGAACTTTAATAATTAACTGAGCGTATTAAATTTTATTAAACTATCAGCAGCCGATTTTATAGCTTCTTTTGCAGGTCTAGGTTTCCAGCCCAATAAATTCCTTGCTCTTGAAGAATCTAATTTTCTATTTTTTCCTAGTTCTGGAGTAATCATTTTTAAAGGTGGTCTTAAAAAAGCAAAAAGTTTTAAAAGCCAAGTTGGTGCTTCGCGAGTTGGTATTTTATTTTGAAATTCCGGAAAAATATCTCTTAGAAAATCAGTCTGCTCTTTCATCATCATATTGCTTTCTGAACAAACAAATCTTTTCCCTGCTGCCTCAGGATGAGTCATTGCAAGTAATTGGAGATCTGCAACATCTCTAACATCAACCACTCCCATATCCATATTTGGTACCATCGGGTAATTACCTGACATCATTTCAAGAATTACTCCAACACTTGTCCCATAGTCTTCCTCAAGCACAGGGCCAAAAACCATTGCCGGATTTACAACAGAAAGTTCCATTCCACTGGAATCTTTTTCTATAAATTCCCAAGCAGCCTTTTCTGCTAGCGTTTTAGATTTAGCGTAAGCACTTGTATTTTTGTGATTTACATCAGTCCAATGCTCTTCATTAAATGAAAAATCTTCATCGATTTCATCGTCTCTGCCATAAAGGATTGCTGCAACAGAAGACGTCACGACAACTCTCTTCACACCAGCTTCTGAAGCTGCTCTTAAAACATTTTTCGTACCTTCTAGAGCAGGAGTAATCAATTCATTTTCATCTTTGGGATTTTCCATCATGACAGGTGAGGCGACATGAAGAACATAATCACACCCTTCCATTGCTTCTTTCCACCCTTCCGATTCAGTTAGGTTTGCTACTTTCCAATCTATCGCTAGTTCTGATTGTCCTTCATATTCTTGCAATCCATCTGAGATAATTTGGTTTAGTTTATTTGTTCTACCTAAATCTCTAACTGTTGATCTCACATTAAAGCCTGCTGCTGTGAGCTTGATAATACAATGAGTGGCAATAAACCCTGATCCTCCAGTGACCAATACTGTCTTCTTTTCTTCCATGATTTAATTTTAAATCAAATGATGTAAAAAATTAAATAAGTTTTTTAGATCTGGTTAAAAAGTCGAAACGTCTTTCTGTCTCTTGTTATGTGCGATTCTCAAGATCACTGTCGTAAATAAAGAGAGCACAAAACTTATAATCATCGCAATTCTTATAGGAGAAGTAAAAAATGCTAAAAATTGAACAAAAGTAAAGGATGCGAACATGACATAAACAGGCCAAACTGAAGAAGTAGGATTTTTGCCGGAGAAATATCTAAAAATAAAGTAAGCCCCTGTTAAGTACAAAGTTGGTCTCACAGTTTTAGTTCTTAAAGATTCTAACTGATCTGCATCCACACCTAAAAGAAGAAAGTTCGTATGATATTTGAGTTCTAAAATACCATCTATTGATAGAAATATTAGAGTAAGGAATAGCCCACCCATTAAAAGCTTTATAAACCTATCCATCCAAAATCTCCCAACTCTTCAAACTGAAACAATTTTAACAGAACCTAGAAAGTTGAGATTTCTTTTTTTCTTCTATTATGGGCAGTCCTAAAAATGACAACTGCAAAAACACTTATTAGTAAATTTATGATCATAAAGAGATTTATTTTTTCAAAAGTAAATAAAGCAATGAATTGAGTAAAGCTAAAAGATATTGTTATTACATAGACAGGCCAAATTGTAGAAGTGGGATTTTTTCCAACGAAATATCTATAAATAAAATACAAAAGAGTCAAATACAGTGTCGAATCAATAGTTCTTGATTTCCAATTTGAAAGCTCTTCTACTGTCAATCCTGAACCAGGAAAGTTTTGATAATCAAAAAAAACTATTCTTAGGATCGCCATCCCAAGAAAAAAAATCGCCGCAGCGATCATAATTCCATCAACTATCCTATTCATAATAAAATTTAAAAACTCTCTTAAATTTATTTTAAATAATTTTTAATGTGCTGTGGTTTTTTTTTATTTTGCCTATAAAATGATTTTTGAAATATTTATTTTAGGAGAAAAAAATGGATCTTGAATTCGGCTCAGAATATGATGAATTTACAAAAAATGTTCAAGACTTTTGTAAGAAATATAGTAATGCAATCATAACAAATGCCAATGATAAAAAATTTGAAATGCATGACGCCTTATCCGGCAATTCAAACGAAAAAACTGGAAAAGTTATAAATCGATCTGAGTGGCAAAGATTACTTATAGAAAAAGGTTACTTTGCAAGGTCTATCCCCAAAGAATATGGAGGATATGGTGGAGAGCCTGACATAATAAAAAGTCGGATTATCGCAAATGAATTTTCAAAAAATAAGGTGCCAAATGCAATGGGTGGTCAAGGTATAGATATGTTGGTGCCTACTCTTCTAGAATGGGGTACTGAAGAACAAAAACAAAAATATATTAAATCCACTCTTCATGGCGAAACAATTTGGTGCCAAGGTTATTCAGAACCAAATGCAGGAAGTGACTTAGCAAATCTTCAAACAAAAGGAGAGTTGATTGATGGTAAATGGGTGATTAACGGTCAAAAAATATGGACTAGTACTGCTCAATTTTCTCAAATGATGTTTTGTTTGATTCGAACCGAACCAGATGCTTCCAAACATGCAGGCATAAGCTTCATTTTAATACCCATGGACACGCCTGGAATTGAAATAAGGCCTTTAGTCGATATGACTCTAAAAGCTGGATTCAATGAAGTTTTCTTTGATGACGTCACTGTTCCAGAGGAAAATCTTGTCGCGAAAAGAGGAGAAGGATGGTCTGTAGCCAATTCCGTTTTGGGTCATGAAAGAGGTTCTCTTGCAAATCCGAATGCAACAATGAATAGACTTAACACTCTTATTAACTTAATGAAAGAAGAGACAATAGACGGTAGAAGACTAATTGATGTTCCCTCTTATAGAGATAGATTGCTTCAAGTTCAAGGAAAAGTAATGGCTGTTCAAGCCCACTCCCTACGTTTGCTATCTTCAAAAATTAATCCAAATCAAAATGTGAAGCTAGGCGGAATGATTCAAAAATTAGTTGGAACAGAACTTAGACATGAATTGGAAGGTTTAGCTATAGATATTATGGGTGAATTAGGAACTCTTTATGAAGATGATCCCAATGTTAGAGACGGAGGATCATGGCAATTTACCTATATGTATTTCTTGGGATTGATAATTGGTGGAGGTACAAATCAAATTCAGAAAAATATTATTTCTGAGAGAGGATTGGGCATGCCAAGAGAACCAAAAGTCACTGTAGAGGTTTAACATGTACTTTGGTTTATCAGAGGAACAAGAGTTTTTTCAAGATAATGTTAAAAAATTTCTTGCAGATAATGCCTCTATCGATGAGATAAGAAAAATAGCAATTGGTGAAGGACAAGATCTTCAATCTGAAATTTTTCAAGGTATTATTAATTTAGGTATAAATGCCCTGCTTGTTCCAGAGAAATATGGAGGACTGGGTGTGGGTTTGCTTCATGCTGTTGCAATATCCCAAGCTCTGGGCAATGGAGTCGGTCCCATTCCTTTTTCAGCATCATACGTTATGGCTCCTTTGGCAATTAATTTGGGAGGTAGCGAGAAACAAAAAGAAGAGCTTCTTCCAAAGATTGTATCTAACGAAACGAGATTTGGTGTTGGTTTGAGTGAATTCGTTGGAGCTAGAGAAGATGCTGGATTAGAAATAAAAAATAACAAAGCTACAGGAAGAGCATTGTTTGTAATGGACGCAGAGAATTCAGACAAAATAATTTTGGCTACTAAAGCCGGAGTTTTATTTTTTATAGATTCAAAAGACAAAAATTTAATTGCTAACGGATTGACTACTGTAGATAAAACTAGAACATTTCAAGAATTAATTTTAGACAAGGTTGATTGTGAGATTCTAGAAGAATCTTCAAAGAATATTGAAGTAGTTAAAAAGGTTATCGATGCTGGCAGGATTATTTTAGCTGCCGATACTTTAGGTGCATCGGAATCTATGATTGAGAAAGCTATCGCTTATTCGAAAGAGAGAAAACAATTCAATAGGACTATCGGATCATTTCAAGCGGTAAAACATATGTGTGCGGAGATGGCAGCTGATCTTGAACCTTGCTACTCTCTAGTTTGGCAAGCGGCTCATTCTTTTGATGTTGATTCTCCATTTGAATCAAGATTATTAGCTTGTCAGGCCAAATCTCATTTATCTGAAATTGGCAAATCTGTTTCAAAAAAAGCTACGGAAGTCCATGGTGGAATGGGTTTTACCGATTTACTCGGGCTACATTATTGGTTCAAAAGAATTGGCCTGAATAGACAAATCTTAGGAGCGCCAGAGATAGTTCGAGAAGAAGCTGCTGAAATTCAAGGCTTCAACCAATAATCTATAGAGAATAAAAATTTTCAGCTGATTTTAAGAAAAGATATTCCTTATCTTCTTCTGTGTGGTCTTTTGATATTTTTTTGAAAGCATTCCAAATAATATGGTAAGAAACTGATTGTTTATCGACTGGAAAATTACTTTCAAACATGCATCTTTCAGGCCCAAAGCTTTTAATAGAATAATCATAATAATTTTTTTGTGCTTCTACTATTTGATCAGATGAAGGCGGCATTGATTGCTTATGAAAATTGTACCCATTGATTGGCATAGCTAGACCGCCCAATTTGGCATAAACATTTTTATTTTTAACTAACTCATCTATATCTTTTTTCCATTGTTCAAAAATTTCATTTCGCATATCTTTGTAAGGACCAATTCCAATAGGGCCACTAAAATGATTTAAGACGATTTTTAAATTTGGATGTTCTCTAGCTAAAAGAGATACTTGATTTATCTGATGATGATACTGCCAGGCTTCAAAAATAAGATTTTTATTTTCTAATTCATTTAGACCTTCTGAAAATTCATCAGAAAGATAAAGATTTTTTTGTGGATTATGATGAGAATTTCCAATCTCATCATGATGATCCCATCCGCCAGCATGCCTTATTCCTTTAAAAAGTCCATGCCCTTCTTCCAGGTGCCTATCCAGGACATCGGATACGTTATTTGCATGCAGGTCCACATGTCCAACAATTCCTGAAATTTGAGCTTTATCAGGTTGGTTTTTTGCTTCCAATGCAATATCTCTGACAAAAATAGTTTCGCCAACCGGTTGAAAACTCTCATCGAGGTCAGATAAATATTCTTGTGAGCATTCTATAAAGACTGTTTTTTTAATATTGTGACCATCATCTGTATCTTTCCATAAGTCGTCCAACAAATAAGGAAGTTCTCCGGGCCAAAGATGATGGTGAGGATCTATAATTGGTCTTTCAGGATCGAGAATATCTTCTTTAACCTGCTTTAGCCAAATTAAATGATCTTCAAGAGCGCTCACATCAAGACTTATATTTTAATCTTTTAGAATGCAAGATTGGTTCAGTATATCCGCTTGGTTGGTTTCTGCCCTCTAAAACTAATGCACAGGCTGCTTTAAAAGCATATCCAGAATAATCAGGTGACATATTTTCATATTTTGGATCACCTTTATTTTGATTATCAACTACTTGTGCCATCTTTTTCATCGTTTCAATTACTTGATCTTCATTTATCAAACCATGATGCAACCAATTAGCAATGTGCTGACTAGATATTCTACAAGTTGCTCTATCTTCCATTAACCCGACATTGTTAATATCTGGAACTTTTGAACAACCTACGCCCTGATCAACCCAACGAACAACATATCCTAATATGCCTTGAGCATTGTTATCTAACTCAGCCTGAATTTCTTCTGCAGATAATTCTTCTGGATTTTTAAGTAAAGGGATTTCAAGAATATCTTCCAAACTCGCCTTTGACCTCTTTATCAAATCTTCTTGAACAGATGGTACATTCAATTGATGGTAATGCAGAGCATGCAAAGTTGCTGCAGTGGGAGATGGCACCCAAGCACAGTCTGCTCCAGCTTCCGGATGCATTGTTTTTGTTTCATACATATTCAACATTTCATCGGGCATGGGCCACATTCCCTTCCCTATTTGGGCTTTTCCTTTGAATCCAGTTTCTAATCCAGTATCAACGTTCCAATCTTCGTAGGCACTTATCCATGGTTGTTGTTTCATTTCAGATTTTTTAATGAAAGGTCCAGCTTCCATGCTAGTATGAATTTCATCACCAGTTCTATCCAAAAAGCCAGTATTGATAAATATCACTCTATCTTTTGCAACCTTAATGCATTCTTTCAAATTAACCGTCGTTCTTCTTTCTTCATCCATGATGCCTACTTTTACTGTTAAAGGATCTAAGCCTACAGCTTTTTCCACTGCTGCAAATAAATCACAAGTGAATTTAACCTCTTCGGGGCCATGCATCTTAGGTTTTACTATGTAAATACTTTTAGCTCTGCTATTTGAGAATTCGCCTGAAGAAAGAAGATCATGTTTTGCAATTGTAATAGTGAACATTGCATCCATAATGCCTTCGAAAACTTCTTGATTGTCGCCGTCTAAAATCCCTGGATTTGTCATTAAATGTCCAACATTCCTGACTAGCATTGTGCTTCTGCCTGGAAGAGAAAAGCTTTTTCCACTTGAATCGAGATACTCCCTGTCCTTGTTTAAAGTACGCGTCAAACTTTCTCCGTTTTTTTTGAAAGTTTCCGATAAATCTCCTTTCATTAATCCTAGCCAATTTCCATAAACCTCTGCTTTATCAGTGCCATCTACTGCAGCAACTGAGTCTTCACAATCCTGAATTGTTGTAATTGCACTTTCAACTAGAACATCTTTAATTCCTGCTGGATCGTCACTTCCAATAGAATCATTCCTATCAATTTGAATTTCTAAGTGCAAAAGATTATTTTTTAATAAAATACCTGTTGGATTTTCCTCAGTACCAACGTAACCAATAAATTTTGAATCGTCTTCAATGGTTGTTTGGGTTTGATCAGATAGCGTGATTTGGAGTTTACCTTCTTTTATCTGAAATGCAGTAATGTCGTTATAAGAACCATTACTTAAGGAAAGATTTTCATCAAGAAATTTTTTTGAAAACTCAATAACCTTGGCTCCTCTTTTTGGATTATAAGCTCCAGCTTTTGCAGCTCCTTCATCTTCGGAAATTACATCAGTTCCGTAAAGTGCATCGTATAAGCTTCCCCATCTTGCATTTGCTGCATTCAAAGCAAATCTAGCATTCATAACAGGGACAACAAGTTGAGGGCCAGCGATTGATGCTATTTCAGGATCAACGTTTTTTGTTTCTATTGAAAAATCATCTGCTTCTTCCAGCAAATATCCAATTTCTTTCAAGAAATTTTTATATTCGGCTTTATCTATTGGTTTGTTATTAGCTAAATGCCACTCATCAATTTTTTTTTGAATATCTTCTCTTTTTTCGAGTAATGCTTTATTTCTTGGGGTAAATTCCTCAACTACTTTTTCCAAACTATCCCAAAAACTATCAGGATTTACATCTATACCTATGCAAACTTTTTTTGTGATTAAATCGTCTAATTCTTTAGAAACTTTTAGAGAGCCATGATTTATATATTCAGTCATAATATTTTTATATTGATTAAAGGATAGATAATTCTAGCAGATGTTTTCAGCTTATAATTACGTAATATGAATTTAGAAAAACTTACTAAACAGCTTATTGAAATCGAATCTATATCGCCAAATGATGCGGGATGTTTTGATATCTTAGAGTCTGTGCTGTGTGGAATGAATTTTTCTTGCGAAAGAATTAACTATAAAAGTGTTGAAAATCTTTATGCAGTATTAGGGTCTGAAGGACCTACGTTTTGTTTTTTAGGTCACACAGATGTTGTTCCTACTGGGCCATTAGACAAATGGACTTACCCTCCGTTTGGTGGAGAAATTCATAATGACCACATGTATGGAAGAGGAGCTGCAGATATGAAAGGTAATATCTGTGCTTTTATAGAAGCCTTAGAAACTTTTTTAAAAACAGAAAAGTTAAACTATAAAATAGCTGTACTTCTAACAAGTAATGAAGAAGGAATACCAGAAGATGGCTTTATCGATGAGTTACTAGAAAAACTCAAAGCCAGAGGAGAAACTATAAATTATTGTTTAGTAGGAGAGCCATCATCCTCATCTAAAGTAGCTGACACTATAAGAATTGGCAGAAGAGGTTCATTAAGTGGTAAGTTAAAAATAGTTGGCAAACAAGGGCACATCGCTTATCCTGAAAAATTCGTCAATCCTATTTTTTTAATTTCGGATTTAATAAAGATTTTAAAAGAAAAAAAATGGGATGAGGGAAACGAACATTTTCAGCCAACATCTTTTCAGATATCAAATATAAATTCTGGGACTGGTGCAGGGAATATAGTGCCTGGCGAGTTGATTATGGATTTTAATTTTAGATTTTGTTCCGAATCTACAAGCGACAATCTGATTAATAGCTTTGAAGAAATATTAAATTTTTTAGACCTAAAATACGAATTGGATTGGTCATTAAGCGGAAACCCGTTTTTGACAACAAAAGATTTTTTTATTAACAAAGTTATTTCTGCAATTAAAGAGACCACCGGCAGAGAACCTATCATTAACAATGGTGGTGGAACTTCTGACGGGAGATTTATGATTGCCATGGATGCAGAGATAGTTGAGCTTGGTCCCTTGAACGAGTCTATCCATAAAATCGATGAAAATGTATCTTTGAATGATTTAAAAACACTTAAAGATATTTATGTAAACTTATTGAAAAATCTATCTACTTAAGATTTCTGAAATTAGGTTTGCGCTTTTCTAAAAATGCCATTATTCCTTCTTTAAAAGGAGGAGCATCACACAAGACTCTCTGAGTTTTAGTTTCATATTCAAGCTGATCCTCTAGAGTAGAAATCAAAGCGTTGTCATGAGAATGCACTATCGCTTTCAAGCCTTCGATAGCTCCATCTGCCATTTTTGATGCGATTTTCATAGCTTCATCCATCAAATCTTCATCTGAAAATGTTTTCCATAAAAGTCCCCATTCCTCAGCTTTTTCAGCTGATAAATCTTCGCCTAACATTGCCAAACCATTTGCCCTTGCTCTTGATAGAAGATTAGGGACAAACCAAGATGCTCCTACGTCGGAAATTATGCCTAACTGATTACCAAAAACTAATTTGAATTTAGCTGATTTAGAAGCAATTATTATATCGCCACTCAAAGCAAGTCCAGCTCCGCCGCCAGCTGCCACACCATTAATAGCATTCACAACAGGCTTAGGACAATTAACAATTTTTTTTATCATTGGATTCATTCCAATAATCATGCTGTTAGCTGCCGATTCTCCAGCGGTCCATTCAGGTTCATTCGGCCAACCGCCACCAGTTAAATCCGCACCAGAGCAAAAACCTCTTCCTTCGCCAGTAAGAATTACTGATCTAATTTCATCATTTGAACTTGCTTCATCAAAAGCAGCAATAACTCCCATGACAAGTTCATAATTGAGACTATTTAAACTCTCCGGCCTATTCAAAGTGACGGTTAAAACTCCGTCTTCACTAATTTCTCTTTTTACAACATCTCCCATATTTAAACCTCTAGTTTTACTTTATCAAATCCTTTAGAAATTTTATCAAATTCTTTATCTGCAAACCTTTTAATAACCTTAAATTTAAAAATAATTTTTATTATTGGCAATAATAAGTCTACTAAATATTTATTTACAAAAATAAATTTTGGAGGTCTTGATTGAATTTCTTGCACTTGCCTTACTTCATTCAGTCTCTCTTTTTCTATTTTTTCAAAAGCAAAATCTAAATCTGTTTTATCAGCATCTGTTTTTAACAAAGGCACTAGATGATTTGCACAAACAATAGCATCTCTTAGAGCTATATTTAATCCTTGCCCTCCAACCGCATTCATAGTGTGTGCTGCATCTCCCAATAACAACGCACCACTTTTATTCCATTTTTTTACTCGATCCAAAGTCATTTTTAAAACAAAAGGATCTGAAATTTCATTTTTATCCAAACAATCTTTAAGATGATCGGAAAAATCTTTTGGAGAATTTTCTTTTACATATTCAATCCATTTATCTTTGCCCTGTTGCTTTAATTTACCATATGATCCCGAAGGTATTACCCAGCCGACTTGCATCTTCATATCATAGACGGGCACACAAACAAGCATAGACATTGGAAATAAACTAAAAAAAGCTTGGGAACCTGGAATAAAATTTTCTGGATAAGGAACTTTAAACCATAAAACATCCGCGGGCTGATGGAATTTCTCAACTGAAAAAGAAAGCTTTCTTCTGACCATTGAATTTCTCCCATCAAATCCAATGACAACTTTCCCGCTCAAAAAAATATCCTCATCCAAATTGCTTATTTTTACACCGTTGACTCTATCGTTTTCATAAACTAAATCTTCAGCTCTATACCCTCTAAAAAATTTAAAATTTTCAAATTTAGATGATTCTTCTACAATTTTCTCTAACAACTGGGGTTGGGAAGCCCACCTGAATTGACCTTCTTTAATAAATTCAATATCTGGATTTCCTATCAAAGCTCCTTTGTAAAAAATATTTAATTTATCAACTTTCCTATATTTAATATTTTCTTTGTCTAAATCAATTCCTATTTGATCCAGAACTTCTTTCCCACTGGGCATTAAGGCTTCGCCCCTAAATTCTTTAGAAAAGTCTTTCTGTCTTTCGATTAAAGCTACCTTTATACCTCTGGAGGCAAAGATATTTGCAAGAGTTGCACCACCTGGACCACCGCCAATAATGATTGCATCGAAATTATTCATCAATAAACATTAACATTTGTGAGCTGGAAATTCTTAAATAAATGATATTACTAAAAGTAATATATAACTAATAATTAGAAACCTTTGGTTAACATCAAAAAAAAAGTTATATATAGTATTTTTATGTTAAGTAACGATGAGCTTCCAAAAGACATAGAATTGAATTCTAGCGATAGAATTCAAGTTCATTTACATCCTGAATGTTTTTCAGACAGCGTTGCTCTTTTCATCACCAGATCCCTTAGATTTTTCGCCGACACTTTTTTTAAAAAAAGATATGGTCATAGAGCTGTTGTTTTAGAAACCGTTGCTGCTGTACCTGGTATGGTAGGTGGGATGCTTGCTCATTTTAAGTCTCTTAGAAAAATGATAGATGATGGTGACTTTATTAAAGAACTTCTTGAAGAAGCAGACAATGAAAGAATGCATTTAATGACTTTCATAGCTATTGCTAAGCCTTCAACTTTTGAAAGATTTATCATTATGGCAGGACAATTTGTATTCGGAGCCTTTTACACTGTTCTATATATTTTCTTTAAAAGAACGGCACATAGAATGGTTGGATACTTTGAAGAAGAGGCAGTTTTCTCTTACACAGAATATTTATACGAAATAGATTCTGGAAAAATACCCAATACCCCTGCACCAGAAATAGCCATTAATTATTGGGGCTTAGATAAGAATGCTTCGCTTAGAGAAGTAATAGAAGTTATTCGTGATGATGAAGCTGGACATAGGGATCGTAATCACGCAATTGCAGATTCAATTTAAATATTTTTCAAGAAAAGTGGAGCGATTGACGGGGTTCGAACCCGTGGCCTCGACCTTGGCAAGGTCGCGCTCTACCAACTGAGCTACAATCGCAGTAAATATACAATTTACATTAAATTTTGCAAAACAAACAAATATTTTTGTTCTTTTTAATTTTTTATGTTACCAAAATCTAGAAATAAGTTTTGACGAAGTCAATTTTTTTTTATAAATTAAACTTCGCTTCTTGAGTCTTGGGGGAGAATCTCAAGAAGCTCCATAAAAAAACCCCGGCTATTGCCGGGGTTTTTTTCTTTAATATATATTTAGCTTGAATAAGATTCTGAAGACTGAGAATCAGCAACTGCTGCAGCCCATATAGCTAAACCAAATGCAGTTTTATTAATCAAATCTGCAAGGTTATAAATAATATTTAAAGAATTAGCATCGACACCGCCAGGTGAAAAATATCCAATAGCGTAGCCTAAAGGATATATCGCCCAACCAACAGTAACAATCCATTTGATTGTATTAAATGCTTGTTGACTAGCAGCATTTCCGCTCGAGGCATTCGCTGCGGCAGTTTCTCCTAAGAAAATCTCATAAATTATGTATAGCCAAGCGACCATACCAATTATAAAACCAACGGTCACATTCATAAGTCCAGTTTCTCCGAAATATCCAAAAACTAGCATTACTATAGAAGCTATTAAAAGCTTCCAGAAAATAACTGCTGAAATAGCAGTTACTGCAGCAATAACTAAATAAAATTCGATTATTTGAAGTGGTACTGTTATTAACCAGTCAATGTAACGATATACTGTTGGAGTATCTCCCATTACTACCCATACTTCTCTCATGTATAAGTAATGCCAGAAAGCTACACCAGTTACTAATCCAGCAACAGTCATTGATGTTTTCCACTTACCTTTTACATCAGATCTTTCAACAAAGAAAAATACTGTTGAAGCAAGCATAATCGCTGTTGCTAGCCAAAATGAAATACCAACATAATCATTGGTAGCTAAAATAGATTCCATAAAACCTCCCCGTTTTATATCTAAAAAATCCTTTTTCTAATATTCTCAGAGTTTAATATATAACAATTTTTAACCTTTTTATAGACTTACATACATTTAAACTAATTTTTTTATCCATTTTCCTGAATTGAATCTGTAAGAAAAGAGAAAAGCTTTAACTAAATAGTCAATCATCAAGCTCGAAAAAATATATTCAATTGGTAAATTAAAAACTAAAAATATGAAAGCCACGCTAAGTCTGAAAAAAACTAACCCTATCATGGTAATGATAAGTGGAGATTTAGTATCCCCAGCTCCCCTCAAAGCACCACCCAAAGCAAATTCAATTGCCATAAGTGGTTGCATCGAACCCAGAAACCAAACGAAAATAACCGTCAACCTTATAACTTCCGGATCATTAATTAAAAATCCAGATATCTCCTCAGAAAAAATTGCAACAGTAAGGCCAATAAAAGTCATTGAAATTATAGACAGCCCTGTGCTTCTCCATCCACTTCTCTTGGCTTCTTTTGGATTGTCAGCGCCTAAAAATTGACCGGTCAAAGTTGCCCCAGCTATTGAGAAACCCTGTCCAATCATAAACGAAAGCATCAAAATATTGATACCTATATTGTATGCGGCAACGGGGGCTGTTCCATAAAGAGAAATTATCCAAAAATAAATAAGTAATCCAAATTGGAAAATTCCCTGTTCAACAGTCGCAGGCGTTGAAATTTTTAAAATTAATTTAATTCTATTTCTATTGAAAGAATTAAAATTAGGGCGTTTGATAATAGTAAGGTTAGATAACCAAAGAAAAAAACAAATTAATGTTCCGATAGTAAAAGAAATCCCCCAGGCAAATGCTGCTCCAACCACACCAAGGTTTGGCAATCCAAAGCTGCCATTAACAAGGCCGATTAAAAGAAAAACGTTTATGATATTTTGAAAAATCATAATCGCTAAAGGTGTTTTTGCGTCGCCAGCAGCCCTCAAAGCAGCTCCAAAGATAAAAGAAGCTGAAAACATTGCTGAGAAAAGCATCGAGTATTTCAAATAATCAACTGCCAATTCCTTTGATTGCTCATTTAATCCAAATAGTCCAAGGATATTCTCTCCGTAAATCCAACCAACGAAAGTAGTAAAAACTCCCAAAGCTATACCAATCCACAAAGAGTCAAATAAAACTAATGCACCTTCATTTTTATTGCCTGAGCCATAAGCTCTGGCGATTAAAGCAGTTGTTCCGGTTGAAACTGCCATGATTAAAGATTGAATAACAAAAAAAATTCTTTGCCCTGTACCAACAGCTGCCAAAGCCTCGGTCCCTAAAGCTCCTACTGCCTTAAGGCCAACAATCCCAACAGCTGCAAAAAGAATGTTTGCTAATATAGATGGCCAAGCTAAACCCCATATTGACAAAGTTTCAGGGCTTGAAACCTTTTCTATTTCTTCTTGAGAAACTTCAATATCAGGTGACTGGTCAATACTCGCCATAAAATTCCTTATATTTTGATATTTATAAGTTTATTTCAATCCCAAAAGAGAAAATTCTACCTCTAGGATCTATTTGTCTTGGATCATAACTAAACTCAGGCTGATTATTGACTTTCGGTGCGTCTTCGTCGGTTAAATTTAGAATTGAAAAATTTAAGTTGTAGTCAAAATTGTTTGTTTTGAAGCTGCGCTGATAACCCAGATCATACATCAGAGAAGAATCTACTTTATTGGTATATCCTCCAACAGAAATTGCTCTTGTAAGCAATTTTTTATGGTTATCGTAACCACTTACGTATCGGGCATTGAAAGTATATTTGTTAAGATTTTTTTCAATTAAGGCAAATAAATTCACTTTGTATTCAGGAAGAGAATATCCATCGATATCATTATTAAATCTGCCAGCCCTCTCTATTGAAGAACCTCCTTGGGTAGTTTCGTACTTCAATAAATAGGTACCATTTATCTTGTAATCAAACTGTCCAAAACTACTATCGTATTTTCCAGATTCAAAAGAAAAATCTATACCAGATAAATCAGTTTTTTCTTCATTTATATAACTTACATTAGCTGCAAAAAGGACACCTGACGAATCATAAGTAAAAATTGGATTATTAGAATTTGCATCATAGAGAGTTTTCGCACTTTCAACTGTCAATCGATCTTTGTAATCTATTTGCCAATAATCTAGAGAAATTTTCCTATCCTCATATATATAAATAATTCCAAAATTTGAATTTGTTGATGATTGAGGTTTTAGATCTGGATCTCCTACCTTAGAAACTCGAATAAAAATTCCTGATACGTTACCCAAAGATGTATTTGCAGAATACAACTGACCCAATGAAGGCATAGCGAAAGAAGTTCCCAGCGAGCCCCTTAATATTAAATTATTATTTACATATTTTTTTAGAGATATTTTTGGATCAAATGAAGATTCATCACCAATTTTTTCAAACCTTGCTGAAATTTTTAAATCTAAATCATTACTTATCTGAGGATAAAATTCGGAAAAAACTGCATATTTTTCTCTGTCGGAATTAACATTTGATCCGCCTCCTAAAAATAATAAATCTGCAGATTTCGTCATTTTGCCATTCGCATCAAATTCAACTCTTGCTAAGTCATTCCAAGTTACATCAAGACTTTCTGAACCAGCTTGAAAGCCTACAACATAATTAGAATCATTTATTTGACCCTCGTAAAGAAGATCAAAAATAGATAATTTTGCCTGATGGACCGAATCTTCACTGCCTAAAATATAGTTTTTTAATGTTTCTGAATTTTGAGAAGAATCAAAGATATTCCATGTCAAATCATTATTTGGACCTCCAGTATTATTCAAAGCATCTATCAACCTTGAATTAATAGTATCCGGACGACTCATTGAATTTTCATGCTCACTATGAGTGAATGCTAATTTCATTTTATCGCTTTTATTTAAATCGATATCAAAATTAGTTGAAAAATGGAATTGATCTATTTCCTTTGGCGACAGTGGAGAAGGAGATGAAGCGCCCAAAGGTCTGCCATTCCATTTTACGGGATTGTTGAATGGGCTGCCTGCTTTTCCTACTGCTATTACTGGAAACGACAGTGCTGGATAAGATGGAGATTGGGGATTATCATTTACGTCTACGCTTGAAAAAATAAGAGTTGAAGAGAAACTAAACTTCTCTAAGGATTGATTAGCATTTAGATAAATTTTTTCGTGATCCTCATCATTTGTAATATTAAACCTGTCTCCATATAAAAATCCACAATATAATTTTTCATAAGCTAAGTAATCAGGAATACCTCCGTTTTGAAGACAGTTAGCATCCTGAATGACATCTCCAGATGAATAAACATTGCCGGCATAAGCACCTGTACCAGTCGTGTCATCCACTGTGGCTTCAAAGCTATTTCCAAACATGCTTACTCCTAACTCAGAGATACCTTCTATTTTTTTTGAGGGCAAACTAGATCTATCCAAAATTTCTAAACCTAAAACAAAATTAACATCGTTCAAACTGTTTCCGTATAGAAACTCTAATTTCCTTTCATTTTGTCCGTAATGTTGCGTCTTTTGGTTTGCAAGTTTTAACTTTCCTCCATTAAAATTTTTATAAGTTAAGAAATTTACCACTCCAGCAATAGCGTCTGAGCCGTATAAAGAAGTTGCTCCTTCTTTTAAGATTTCAATTCGCTCAACAGCAATTTGAGGAATTAAATTTATATCTACATAGCTATCTCCACTTTCCGCAGGCAATCCGGCTAATGTATTTCTCTTAGAATTAATCATTACTAAAGTCGCTGATAAATTTAAACCCCTTAGATTTATATTAGCCATTCCTTGATCCGTTCCTTCTAATGAGTCGCTTTGGAAATGGGAACCTGATGAGGTATGAATATATTTGCCAATTTCTGCTAAAGAAGAAATATTTAAGTTTTCTATTTCAGCCGCAGATAAAACATCTACCGGGGAAGATTCAATAGTTCTGTCTTCCAAATAAGAACCCGTAACCACAAGCTCTTCATCCGCTGAGGTTAGAATTTGAGCAGTTGAAACTAAACCAACAATTAGTAAAGAATTTAAAAATCTCATGAAGAAAGGATTATATCTTCTTTGAAGTCTATATCTAGTGTATATGTCGATAAGTTCTTTATTGACAATTAAACAAACAAATGAGTATTTTTTAAAAAAAACTTGCAAAAAAAGTCCCTTAACTCTATAATTGCACAGTAATCGTTCATTCCCTGCATCATTTTAATGCAAGGAACGGAAGTAGGAAGATAGGAAAACCTCTTTCTTTTTATAAAGAAAGGCAAGCAAGTACCGATGAGGGAACGAGACCGAATATCTAACGAAGGAACGCGTTGAGAAGGGTGTGCATCTTAGGATGCATGTACGAAATCGAAACGAAAACTGGAGGCACGATATGACTACTTACAGAGGTATCAAAGTTACTCCTGAAAATATCGCTAGAGATAAAAAATCTCCAAAAGCTGGTATTTACAGAGGTATAAAGCACGATGCTGTTAAAAGTGAAAAGTCTAACACGTCAGGTAAAGGAATTTACCGTGGTGTTAAACACGTAGCTTAATTATTAATGGCTTGAAAAAGGGAGACTGTGTCTCCCTTTTTTAAAGAAAAAAGGCAGATCTTTCGATCTGCCTTTTTATTAGGGGGGAGAATTTTACTCTGAAAACTCTGGGTAAGCTGAAACTCCAACTTCTGAAGCATCCATACCTTCCATTTCGTCTTCCATTGTAGGACGAAGCCCCATGATGGCTTTAATGACGAGAAGAGTTGCTCCTGCAGTTATAAAAGTCCAAAGGAATATTGAGACAGCTCCGATTGCTTGTGTGCCAAATGCACCAGCTCCAGATAAAGGAGTTGCCATTATTCCCCAAACACCTACCGTACCGTGAGCAGATATTGCCCCGACTGGGTCATCTACTTTAAGTACTGAGTCAAAGAATACGACTGAAAAATATACAATTACACCACCGATCAGACCAATAATAGTGGCAAGTCCGCCAGAGGGAGTGTCAGGAGCAGCTGTAATTGCAACTAAACCTGCAATCGCTCCGTTAATTCCCATAGTAACATCCATTTTTCCTGTTAATATTTTTGAAATGATAATTGCTCCTAAAACACCACCAGCAGCTGCTGCATTTGTGTTAAGGAAAACTTGGGCTACAGCATTAGCATTGTCCACAGTGTGAACAGCTAATTGAGAACCACCATTGAATCCAAACCAACCCAACCAAAGAATAAAAGCACCTAAGGCAGCGATTGGAATGTTTGACCCTCTCATGACAGTAACTGATCCATCTGAACCATATTTACCTGATCTGGCTCCAAGTATTAAAACAGCTGCTAGTGCGGCCGAAGCTCCACATAAGTGAACTACTCCAGATCCCGCAAAGTCGGTATAGCCGATAGCGTCTAACCAACCACCACCCCATTTCCAATAACCTTGAACAGGGTAGATAAATCCAGTCATAACAACTGCGAATAAAAAAAACGGTACTAGTCTCATTCTTTCAGCTACAGCTCCAGAAACAATTGACATTGCAGTAGCAACGAAAACAACCTGGAAAAAGAAATCAGCAGCATCGGAATAACCCAAATCATAGTTTGCAGTTAAACCAGCTAAGCTAATACCCCAAGTAGTACCCATACCTGGCAAGTATGCGTTAATAACATCATCACCTGGGTACATTAAATAAAAACCACATGCCAAATACATTACGCATGCAATTGAATATAGACCTAAATTTTTGGTTACAATTTCTGAAACGTTTTTAGAACGTACAAGTCCAGCTTCCAACATTGTGAAACCAGCTGCCATCCACATAACAAAAGCCCCAGAAAGTACTAAATAAAATGTATTTAGTGCAAATTCCATCTCAGTCATTATTTTTCTCCATTATTGCATCTTCGCCAGATTCTCCAGTTCGGATGCGGATTACATCTGAAAGTTCGTTGACGAAGATTTTTCCATCACCTATTGATCCGGTGTTAGCCACGTCACGAACAGCCTGAATGATGTTAGGAACATCATCATCTTTGCACGCTACCATTAGCATGCCCTTTGGATTAGTATCAGTTACGTATTGTGAACCTCTATAAGAACTAGTATGTCCTCTGGAAGCACCAAAACCTCTAACGTCAAATAAAGTTGCTCCACCAATATTTATTGCAGCTAAAGCGCTTTTCACGACTTCCACTTTTGATGGTCTAACAACAATATAAACAAGCTTCACAAATCCTCCGAAAAATCATTTTACAGAGGCCGTTTTTCCCTTTTTTTTAATTGATAATTCAAAATAAAATTAGATTTGCCTTAAATATGGGCATTTTTATTAAAAAACTTTATTTTTGTGCTCTAAAACCGATCTTAGAACGAAAATGGCGTCCCCTAGGGGGATCGAACCCCTGTTGCCGAGATGAAAACCCGGTGTCCTAACCGCTAGACGAAGGGGACTCAAACAGAAAAGGGATTGTATCAGAATGATTTTATTTGTTAAGCGCCTCTTGAATCTTACTTAAAAAACCTCTGAGGATTCCAACCTCTAATTTATCTGGTCTAGCTTTCTTAAGTAACCTCTTGATTCTAGCTTTAACTTGTCTAGAACTATTCTGATCGTAAAAATTTAAATCTAACAGTACTTTATCTATATGCTCGAGCAAAAACTCATCATCCTTATTCGTACTTTTTGGAACATCATCTTTAATAAGTTTTTTAGAGCTCCCCAAAAGCATATTCCTCAACTCGTAGGAAATAATTTGAACTGCGTGTGATAAATTAAGAGAGGAGTATTCTTCACTAGAAGGAATTTTCAAATGCAAATGGCATCTTTGCAATTCTTCATTAGTTAATCCACTTTTTTCTCTACCAAATAAAATAGAAATTTTACTATCCATTTTTAAATTTAAATTTTCTTTGATAATTTCATTTATAAAAACTGTGGGCCAAGGAATAGTCCTATCTCTGGCACTGGTGCCTAAAACTATAGTTTTTTCGGCTAAAGCATCATCCAGATTCGAATAGATTTTTACGTCATCTAAGATATCACCCGCTCCTTTAGCTCTATAGAAAGCTTCATCTGATGGAAAATTACTTGGGTTGACTAAACCCAATTTTCCGAAACCCATATTTTTTATTGCTCTTGCACAAGCACCGATATTTCCCGGATGAGAAGTTTCAATAAGAAGAAATTCAACATCGTAATTATTTTTTAAGATTAAATCAGTTTCAGACATTGCAATAGTTTACAATTGTTTCTCAAAAATTATGGAACCAAAAATAAATATAGCTCTCAAAGCAGCTCGACTTGCTGGAAAAGAAATAAGTAAATTCTCAAGAAGAAAAGATAAGATAAAAATTTCCGAAAAAGGGCCAACTGATTTTGTGACTCAAGTAGATCAAATTGCTGAGAAGATAATTATTGAAACGATTAAACTATCTTTTCCAGATAGCGCTTTTGAAGGAGAAGAATTAGGTAAATCTGGCAAAGAAGATGCCAAGCTTTTATGGGTCATTGATCCTCTAGACGGCACAACAAATTTTATTCATGGTTTTCCTTATTATTCAGTTTCCATTGCGTGCTACGAGGATGGAATATTAGAACACGGTGTAGTTTATGACATAACGAGAGACGATGAATATTATGCATCAAGAGGCAAGGGAGCATATTTGAATCAATCAAGAACAAGAGTTGCAAGCCTTCCTAGTTTAAGAAATTCTTTGATATGTAACTCTTTCCATTATTCTGAAGAATTAGTTCCTAAAATGGATCAAATGAAAGTTATCAGAAATTTATATTCACAAAATTTAACCTTAAGAAGAACAGGCTCAACAGCAATTGATTTGGCCTATGTCGCTTCGGGAAAATTAGACGCTTTTCTTGGATACGGAATGAAACACTGGGATTTTGCTGCGGGTGCCCTTCTAGTCAAAGAATCGGGTGGTTTTGTTACGGATCTATTAGGTAAGGAAAAAATTGATACAAGTCATCATATTATTGCGGCAAATAAAAAATGCAACGAAATAATTCTAAGTGACGTTTTAAAAGACTGTTTTAACTAATTAAGGCATTCCATCGTCTAAGACTTCGGTTTTTCTTATCATCAAATCCTCCGAAGTAACTTTCAGACTCAATAAAGTGTTACATACAATATAAATTGAAGAATAGGTTCCAGAGATAACTCCGACTATCAAGGCAATAGAAAAATTACTTATAGTTTCTCCACCAAAAATTAGAAGCGCAATCAAAACCAATAAAGTAGTCAGGGAGGTTATTAAAGTCCTACCTATCATTTGGCTTAGAGACCTATTGATAGCAATTTCTGAATCAGACCTTCTCTTTTTTCTAAAGTTTTCTCTGACTCTGTCTGAAACAACTATGGTGTCGTTAAGAGAGTATCCAATTACAGCCAAGATTGCTGCTAAAACTGACAAATCAAAATCTAAAGAGAAAAATGAAAAAAATCCAAGCACAATCACAACATCGTGCACCAATGCCAAAAGTGCTCCGAGAGCAAATTTATACTGAAATCTAAACATGATATAAACCATCATCACTGCCAGTGCAGCCAGCAAGCCTAAGCCCCCCTGATCTCTTAATTCCGAACCAACCTGAGGTCCGACAAATTCTTGTCTTCTCACTTCGAAATCAAAATCTTGTTTTAAATTTTGAATTAATACATCTTCATCTATGGAATTATCTCCTCCAGGCACTTTTATGCTTATGTCTCTGTTAGAGCCAAAATAATTTACTTGGAAGTCGTTGAGATTCATCGATTGTAAAAGTCCTCTAATCTCTTCTAGAGAATCAATGTCTTCAGTTAATCTTATTTCGATTAATGAGCCGCCAGTAAAATCAAGTCCGAAATTCAATTTATTTACAAATAAGGAATAAATAGAAATGACAATTAAAATTATCGACAAAATTGTCGTTTGCCTTCTAATTTTCATAAAGCCTATATTAGTCAAATCCATAATTTTTCAATCTCTTTTCTTCTGCCATAAATGAAATAAACCATCATTCGGGTAAATAAAATTGCAGTAAACATCGAAGTAAGAATTCCAATTGACAGAGTGATGGCAAAACCTTGTATTGGACCTGTGCCAACAACATATAGGATCACCGCAACTATTAAGGTGGTCAAATTCGCATCTATGATTGTAATCAGAGCCCTATCGTAACCAGCTGAAATTGCATCTTGTGGCTTTAAACTATTTTTAAGTTCTTCTCTGATTCTTGAAAAGATAAGCACGTTTGCATCTACAGCCATTCCAATCGTCAGAACTATTCCAGCTATTCCAGGTAGGGTTAGAGTAGCAGAAAGAATAGACATTGCTGAAACAATTAAAACTATATTTAAAACTACGGCTAAATTAGCAATTAGGCCAAAAATTTTATAATAAAAAATCATAAATAAAAGAACGAGACCCAATCCCAATAACAAAGATTGTATTCCTAATTTAATATTATCTGCACCTAAAGATGGTCCAATGGTCCCTTCTTCTACAAAGTCCATTGGAGCTGCCAAAGCACCTGCTCTCAAAAGCAAAGCTAACTCTGAAGCCTCTTCTGGAGAGTCTAAACCAGTTATTCTGAATTGACTTGCAAGTGCTGACTGAATAGTGGCCAAACTAATAATTCTTTTTTCAAAAAAATTTATAACTTCTGGAATCCCATTAATTAATTCTGTTCTAGATTTTCTTTCAACAAAAAGAACTGCCATTTTAGTTCCAACATTATTTCTAGTAGATCTGTGCATCTTGGCGCCGCCCTCAGAATCCAGACTAATATTGACTTGAGGAAATCCATTTTCATCGTAACCGACACTTGCATCTGAAACTTGATCTCCGGAAATTATTAATCTTTTTTCTAAATTAACGTCTCTTCCATTAAAAGGAAATTTATCTATTCTTGATGCTAAAGAGATTCTATTTGCTGCCTCTAATCTAAATTCCAAATTTGCCGTCTTACCAATAATTTTTTTTGCTTCAGCTGTATCTTGAACACCTGGAAGCTGAATAGATATTCTCTTTGCGCCTTGCCTTTGTACAACTGGCTCTGAAATTCCTAATTCGTTTACTCTATTTCTCAAAGTATTGAGATTCTGAAGAACCGCATAATCAATCATCTGTTCTAATTCTTCTTCGGTTAGTCTCAATCTATAATCGGAAGAATTTAGAGACTCTAAATCAAATCCATTCAGGCTTTGAACAGCTTCAGAGAGGAGTTCCTCGTCTTGTTGTGTATTTAAGGAAATTAAAATACTAGTATTTTCTATTTCTAGTGCCCTTGGCTTCAAAGACAAATCTCGTAAAATTCTCTTCAAATTACTTATCGCTGACTCTAATTTAGCCTCTATCAGCAGGTCGGTATCAGCTTCTAATAAAAAGTGCACTCCTCCTCTCAAATCTAAACCTAGTTTCATGGGAAATGCATTGAGGCTTTTTAGCCACTCAGGTGTATTTGGCGCAAGATTTAGTGCAATCACAAAATTGTTGTCTAAACTTTCCTCAAAATGCTGCTTTAATTTAATTTGATCGTCATAATTGTTGGTCCTAAATAAAATTGATTTTTCATCGTTTTCGACAGATGAAAAATTTATTTTCTCTTTCTCTGCATTAAATTTAATTTTTTCTACAACTCTGTCATTAAAACTTCCACCTGAACTATTAAAAGTTATTTGAACTGCTGGATCAGGGGGAAAAATATTAGGCATTGAATAAATAACACCCAATAATAAAACGCCAACTACCAATAAGATTTTCCAGAACTGAAAACGTAGCACGTTATTATTTATATAGAGTTGATTGTTCCTTTGGGCAAAATACTGCTGACAGCGTCTCTTTTGATTGTAAATTGAGTATCGTTTGCTCTAACCGTCAAAAAGTCATCTGATATCTTAGAAATTGTGCAGACCAAACCGCCAGATGAAATAATCTCATCCCCAACTGCTAAATTATCTATCATTTCTTTTTGAGCTTTAATTCTTTTATTTTGAGGCCTTATGATTAAAAAATACATCACACCGATAAACCCTAGTAAAAGAATAAATTGTGGCCCCAAAAAACTTGATGTTTGAGCAGTTAAAATTTCAGTTTCAATCATAATCGTTCCTCTGGTACCGAAGGAGAGACTCGAACTCTCACGCCTTTTGGGCACTCGATTTTGAATCGAGCGCGTCTACCAATTCCGCCACTTCGGCATAATTAGTTATAAAATCAAATAACACTTTAATTTTAGTGGTTAAATACGTCAAATTTTGAGGAATATTAACACTTTAACCGAGACAAAACTTTATAATGCTTGATTTTCTTATCAGCCCTGATGCAAATTTCGAAATAGAAGAATCTGAAGAATTACTTAAAAAAGAAAAAGTTTTGTATGTTTTATCTTCAGAGTCTGGTTATGACCTCACTGCGCTTAAAAAATGTGCTAAAAAAAATTCTTTTGTATTTCCATCAAGAATTAAGAAAAATTTTTTTCAACTCAAAGGCGCTCGAAGATTATTTCCTTGGCAACGCCCTAGAAGAAGACATCCTAGAGAATTGAACGAACTTGCTCATTATCCAGAAAAAACTGTGAACCGAATTATCATCCCTGTGGATGTTTATTGGGGTAAAGCGCCTGATAGAGAAGATCATTGGGTAAGGCTTTTTTTCAGAGATTCTTGGGAAGGAGCTTCAAGTGTTAAAAATTTATTGAGAGCTATTTTCAATGGAAGACAAGCTATTGTTTATTTCCATAAGCCATTAGAAGTAAAAGAAATATTTTTAAATAAAAATGCAGAGCCGTCTCAGCTAGTCCTAAAGACTGAAAGGCTTTTAAGAGCAAGATTTAGAAAGCATCGTCAAGCAAAACTTGGAATTGATATCTCAAGCAGAAGAACATTGGTGCACGCAATAATTCAATCTAGATCGGTTAAAAAAATGATTGATTTGGAAGCTGGAGAAAATCAAAAAAAGAGGGAAAGATTAAAAATAACTGCTGAGAAATATGCATTAGAAATCTGCTCTAATTTTTCTTATCCAGTAATTTACTTATATGACAAAGTTTTAAATTGGTTTTGGAACACTCGATATGAAGGTTTGTATTCAATCGGAATAGATCGGATAAAAGAATTAGCAGCTGGAAATACTATCATTTATGCTCCATCTCATAGAAGTCATATTGACTATTTAGCTTTATCGCATCAGCTTTATCTTAATAATTTAATGATGCCTCAAATAGTAGCTGGTAAAAATCTTAATTTACCTATCATTGGTCCTATACTTAGAAATGGCGGAGCTTTTTTTATGAGGAGATCTTTTGGTAACAACAAATTGTACTCTAGGGTCTTTTATGAGCATTTAAGAAAATTATTACAAAGAGGAAGTTCAATCGAATTTTTCCCTGAAGGTGGCAGATCAAGATCGGGGAGATTACTTCCGCCAAGACCAGGCATAATCTCAATGTTAATTAGAGCTTTTCAAGATATGGATGAAAAGCCTGTAAAGTTTGTTCCTATTTCTATGAACTACGAAAAGGTTTTAGAAGGGAACTCCTATCATAAAGAAGCAATGGGCGATGCCAAAAAAAGGGAAAGCTTGCGATCCATTCTCAGAGTAGCAAAAGATTTCAGAGGTTATCTTGGAAATGCTTACTTACAAATAGGAGAGCCCATAGATCTCAAAGAATTCTTGGATAATAATTTTGAAAATTGGACTAATAATATTATTTCTGAAGAACTAGATAACTCTCCAACTCAACAATGGCTTTATGATCTTACCCCCAAACTTGGGAAGGAAATAATGAAAAATATCAATAAAGCAACTGTAGTAACCCCAAGCGCTTTATTTGCCTCGGCAATTTTAAACGCAAATAAATTCCGTCTCTCTAAAGAAAAACTTAAATCAAGAATTTCTCTTTATACAAACTTAATAAAGTTATCAGATTATTCAGAACAAATTAGCATTCCTGAACGTGATCCTGAAGAAGTTTTACAAAAAGTAGAAAAGCTTCAATTAATAAACAAATTATCAAATTCAAAAAAAATACAACTCAATTTTCAGCAGGCGGCGATGTTGAGTTTTTATAAGAATAACATTTCTCACCTATTGATTTTAGATTCTATGATTTGCGGAATGTTTCAATTTAGGGAATCAATTGAAAAACATGAAATTTTTGATTTAACAAAGACTCTTTATCCATTTTTTGCGGAAGAGTATTTTCTGCCATGGCATTTTGAAGAAATTGAAACTCAGATAGACAAATCTATCAAAAAACTCGTTGATAATAATTTGTTAATTATCAAAGAAAATGAAGTTAAAAGGCCTAGTGTAAACTCTGAAGAATTTATTGAGTGTCAGGCGCTTGGAAGAATTGCCCAAAGAAGTATAGATAGATTTTATATTTTAATGTTGCAGCTATGGCGTAATGAAGAGTCGCATATTTCAATAAATGAATTGGAAAAGAAATGCCGCAAGATTTCTAAGAATCTCGAAGCAAGGCACAGTTGGTTAATGCCCGAGTTTTCGGAAAAGTGGACATTTGATTTATTCATAAATCATCTCATTGAAGCAAAATTTGTCAAAAAAGATGAAAAAGGATTTGTTTATCCCCTAAACATCACTAAAAGGATAGAAGACGATTTTAAAACTTTTATAACCCCTGAATGGCAAGAAGAACTATTCAACTTAGAGTAATTTTTTTGATATATTTAATTGATGAAAATTACATTTCCACCTGTCATTTTGTTGGCAAGCATTGTTTTGCAAATAATACTTTTATTTTCTTTCCCCATATCCGTTGATTTAAGTTCTTTGTTAGGTTTAATTCTTATTTTTTCTGGTATCTCTTTGGTTTTTGTAAGCTTTAGATTTATGAGAAAAATGAAAACAACTTTTATTCCAGACGGAACACCAGAAGTGCTTATCTCATCTGGTCCTTTTAAGTTTTCAAGAAACCCAATCTACTTGGGTATGTTAGCTATTTTAGTGGGAGTAGCATTCTTAATGTCGTCTTTGTCAGCGATTATCATTGCTTTTGTGTTTGGGATAATCATTAATTTCACTTGGATTGCCCACGAAGAAAAAAAACTTCATGAATTGTTTTCAGAAGATTGGGAAAATTACTCTTCTAAAGTTAGAAGGTGGATTTAAAATCCTCTTCTATCGAAAACTTCTAAAGATACAACCTTTCCTTTAATCACATAAGACGGTTTGACTGACTGTTTTGTGTTGCTTAATTTATGTCTTTTAATAACTATTAAGCCTGCTGAAGAGTTAATTGAAGCATCAATAATTTCTCTTTCCAGGGAGCTGGGAATGCATTTTCTCAAGAATTGAATCTCTTTTTTTGCTAAGGATTTACTATTAACTTCAAACATTGGGTCTACAAATAAAATATCTTTCTGAGTAAATGTATTAAAAGCTTCTAAAGAATTTAAATTAATTAATTTTAAGTTTTCTTTCTTTGAAAATTTCATACAGCTTTTAGTGAACTCAAACAACCAGGACTCTTTTTCGTAAGCTATCACTTCGAATCCCATATTTGCAATGCAATAAGCATCTTGACAAAACCCGGCAGTTAGATCAAAAACTTTGCAAGACTTATCAAATTTAGAAAAACATTTCTTTAACAAACCTCTATCGCTCTTTTCTTTTTCCAATAAATGAAAATTTAAGAAAAAAGGTTTTGAATTTTTATCGTCCAAGTCTTGAAGTAATATTTGATCTTTAGTGATCCAAATTACGAGTTTGGAGCCCTTTTTAATTCTTATTTGCCTTGGAGAAGCAAAAGTTAACTCATGCTTATCTGCAAATTGTTGTGCGAGTTTTTTTTCTTCGATTTTTAAGTATGAAACATAAAGATGATTCATCTTTAAAAAATTAAAATAAAGCCAGCGAGAAAAAGCCTATAAATTCCAAAAGGAGCAAAGCCTATTTTTTCAATTAATTTTAAAAAAATATGTATACAGCTTATTGCGCTTATAAAAGAAAGAAAAGCAACATAGCTGAGTTCAAAATAATCAACCTCGAAAGTCGCTTTGCTCAAGTCAATCAATTCTCCCAAGAATACAATAGATAAAGTTGGAACTGCGAGCAAAAAACTAAATCTTGCTGCATCAGATTTTGTAAAACCTAAAGCAAGAGCGGCAAGCATTGTAACTGCTGATCTTGATGATCCCGGAATCAAAGCAAAAATTTGGGTACCGCCTATTAATAAAGAGTCTTTTAAAGAAACTTGAGAAATATTTTTTTGATTGTTTGAAAATTTATTACTAAAAATTAAAGCAATTCCAAAAATAAGAGTGCTCCAAAAAATAACCTCTTCAGATCTTAAATTCAACTCAATAAAATCTTTAAAGATGAGACCAGTAATTGCAATTGGAATAGTTGCAAGAAACAAATTTAAGCCTAAGTTATTTTTCTCAAACAAATTAAAAGTTTGGATAACTTTTTTTAAGTCTTCACGAAAATAAAAAATTACAGCTAATAAAGTTCCAAAATGCGCAAAAATATCTACAGTAATTCCTTGATCAGGCCAATTCATAAAAGTTGAAACTAAAATTAAATGAGCAGAACTAGAAATAGGTAAGAATTCTGTGAGACCTTGTATTAAAGATAAAATGGTAAGTTGAATTAGTTCCATTTCAAGCTCTTTTCCATTGACTTTCACCAGAAAGATAATTGATTGTTACTTGTTCAGCAGGAACAAATTTTTGATTAAGAATTAAATCATCGGCTATATTGAAACTGAAATTTGCCTTAGGAGTGAAATCATAGATAATTTTTTTTTGTAAATCCTTTTCAATAAAATGCATGGCATTACCAATAAAAGTAAAATCCTCTGGAAAGGAATTAACTAATTCGTTGATTTCGACTCTATGGATGGAATAGTCAGGTTTCAAGTTTACAGCTATGTTTTTGGAACATTTATATTCTCCAACATATAGCTCTTCCATATGTGCATCATTTATGACCACAATATTTTTAGAATTTAATTTTTCAATGGCTTGTTGAGCTGCAATTCTCAAACTAGAAATAGGTATGATAGGCACTTTCAAACCATAGCCAAGACCTTGCACAACTGAACATCCCACTCTCAAACCAGTAAATGATCCGGGTCCACTGCCAAAAACGATGTAATCTAAGTCTTCTTTGCTAATCTCGCTTTCTTGCAAAGCCGTTTTAATAAATTCAAAAATAATTTCTCCATGTGTATTAGGAGCGTTATTTTCATAAAGTTGTGTTTCTAAGTGATCTGTTTTTATACAAACAGAACAAGAAGCACTAGAAGTTTCTATCGATAAAATATTTGGCAAAAATTCAATCCTCTAATGCAGCATGTATTTGAGAGCTTACTTTCTCCATAGTCTTAGAACCGTCTATCTCAATATATTTTAAATTCGTTTGAACGGATTTCGATCGATAATAAACAATTAATGGGTTGGTTTGTTCCCAATAAACTTCTAATCTATTTTTTACCGTTTCAGGTTTATCGTCGTCTCTTTGAATCAATGGCTCACCCGTGACATCGTCTACACCATCTTTTTCTGGAGGGTTATATTCAAGGTGATAACTTCTGCCAGAGGGTTGATGAACTCTTCTTCCAGACATTCTATTTATAATCAGCTCATCTTTTAATGTGAGCTCTAAAACGACATTCACAAATATTTCCTGATTTTCCAGAGCATCAGCTTGCGGAATAGTTCTTGGAAACCCGTCGAAAAGGAAACCGTTTTTGCAGTCTTCTTCTTTTATTCTGTCTTTTACTAAACTAATTATTACATCATCTGAAACAAGGTTTCCAGCATCCATAATTTCCTTTGCTAGTTTTCCAGTAGACGTTTCTTTAGCTATGGCCTCTCTCAACATATCTCCAGTTGATATATGGGGGATAGAAAAGTTTTTACATATGATTTCTGCTTGAGTGCCCTTACCTGCTCCTGGAGGACCTAAAAGGATTATTTTCATAATTTTTTTCCTAACTAATTATCGCCTGTGCAACTGCAACTGCTAAATTATCAGTATCACTTAAGCTTAAAGAAATATTATCAATGCCTTTTTTTTTAGCAAGTTCTTTTGCTTTACCCTTCAGTTCAACTTTTGGAGGCCCATATCTTCTAAGAACTACAATATCTTTAGGTCTTACCCCTTGACTAAAACCAACTCCAAGGACCTTTGACACAGCTTCTTTTGCTGCGAAATTCTTAGCAAGAAAGTTTGGTTTAGCTCTATATGACTTTTTATTAAATTGTTCAATTTCAAGAGGATCATAAATCCTTGTTAAAAATCTCGAGCCAAAGTTTTTATAAGCTTTCCTTAGACGTTCAACTTCTACTAAATCGATTCCAGAATTTACTTTCATAATTAGTTTGAGTTCACCCAGATTGGTGAAGACCAAGCTCTCTCTTGTATTATTTCATCAATTCCCTGCCTTGGCTTATAATTATTTTTTATAGCGTCCCATGTAGACCAACGACAAGTTGGATTTTCTAAAACTCTTACATAATAAAAAGTTTCAATGTTAGGATCGTATTCTTCATCAACCCAAGTTGTTTTAAGCTCGCTTGCGCCTTTATCTTTAGAAAATTCACAAGTCTCAATATTTACCATCGCATTATTCGATTCACATAATTTAGAAATAGGGTCTGGCTTTAATCCATCAGAGCAAACCACGTCTATTAAATGCTCTTTGGTTTCTCTATCCTTTTCGCTGTAGAAACCCTTTATGATTTGAATCCTCTGTAATGGTGCACTATTTTTATCCTTCTGTGCCCAAATGATAAAGGAAGGTTTTTTTGTATCAGATAAAATTAAATCACTCCCCATAGAAACACCATTTTCATAAATTTTTGGAATAAATTCTTCATCGTTAAAATCAAGATTAGTTAAATTTTCACCAGCAAAAAATCTTAATCTTATTCTTGTTCCTGAGGTGGCATAGGTCTCTTTATTGGATAAAGCTTCAAAAATAGAATCTCTAGTATTTGCTTTTGCCCAAACCGCTGCAAGTCCTCCAACAGAATTAGAAATTGTTTCACCGCCGCTATAAAAACCTTGATCATCTTCTGCTATAAAATCTAAGTTTTTTATATCTTCAGTTAGTGTTTCATTTGAAATAGGAATTGAACCTCTTACTTCAGGTGATGTAAGAATAGCTGCAGTTCCAACATTGTCAGATTCGTCAAAAATATAAGCACCATTGTGTGTGTCCGTAGATCCAATAAATCCAATTTTAAAAGGATTACCTCTTTCCTCATGCTTTAATGCTAGTCCTTTTTGCAAACCTTGCCTAACATAACTTCCATCTGGCTCTGAATAAGCTGTTCGTTTGCCTTTTCTAGAATTTACGATTTCAAAATTTGCCCATTTATCATTTGGGGATAATCGTGGATGAGTTTCAGAAGTTCCTTTAATTTGGGTAATTTCAACTATTGGCTCGTTTCTCATTCTTTGAACAGAATAATCTTTATCTATTGGATTCCCATCAAATTTATATTTTTTAAATACTTGGCCATTTGAACCATTTGGATTATGAGGAATGGCCAAGCTATCTAAACCATCTGATCGAAGTCCATCCATCCAGTTCCAAAGTTCTTCTGGATTATTTGAATCAAAAGAAGAAAAAGGTCTTTTCGGCGCCTTTGAAGATTTAAAGATTACATTTCGATGATAAGAAGCACTCTCTGGCTCCTGGTTTCTAACTGTCCACTCGTAAGCATTGAAAGTAGTAAATTTTCCTGGATCATTATGCTCCTCAGCTGCCTCCATAATTTTTTTCCAAGCAGATAAATGCTCTTCGTGATCATAAGCAGCGGAAGCAAAAATAAAATTTTGAGCGAAAAAAGCTCTAATGACATCTAAAATACCTCCTCTTTCTCGGGGAAATCCTCCTGAATCTCCTCGAATATCGTTAAATAACAAAAATCTATTAAATGCTGATTCGGGACTTAAATTTTCTGGTCTGTTTAGATTGTGATAAGGCTTGGCCTTTGGATGCCTTCCAACATCTGAAGTTGGATCAGCCCATAGATTTGCCATGCCCAAAAGAATGGCGTGATCAGTTACTGCGTAAAAATCCAAGGGCTCAGCTAAAGTCATATCTCTAACTCCATTGGAGATAGTTTCCCCTTTTGCAAATCTATAACTCATGTCTGGTGTGACGTTAGTACCTAGGAGATAAGCATCAAAAGAGTATTTGGTGTGCACATGCAAATCTCCAAAATACAGATTTCTTTCCTGATTCAAAGGAATATCAACAACTTCTTTATTTAAGGAAAAATCTATAATTTGATCGTATTCTTTAGTGCAGCTATTTATAAACAAGACACTCAAAAAAATTAAAAATTTTTTCATTTAAAAACCTCTCTCGAAGAAATCGGTTTTTCAAGAACATTTTCGATGGCTGCTCTCATTATCATTTTTAAAGAAAATCTAGTTTCCTTATCAGAAAAGTTATTATTGAGAAAATTGATTAAATGTAATCCTAAAATTTTTTGCCCCATTTTACTTTTTATAAATCCTGATTGAGGATTAAAAGAATAATATGATTTGCTATCAATAACCTCCCCTTCAATATCTCGGTCTATATTAAATCCGTATCCAAGTTCACTTATCAAGTTATATTCAAAGTGTCTTAACTTAAGTTCAACCGAATATTTGTCATTCTCATCAAGAAATTTAAAAATCTGCAAGATATTTTCATAAACTTCAGGCATTGGTTCGTAAAATTCTAACAATTTTAAAATTATTTCATTTAAATAAAGATAAATCTTAAAATTATTTCTTTTTATATCTAGAGTTTCTAAAGATTCGCAACTTGTAAGAGTTTTTAGTTCATTCTTGCCAGAAAAGGCTATTTTAAAAATAGCACCTGGAACAGTTAATGTTTGAAACTTGCTTTTTTTTGATCTCGCACCTTTTGCAATGGCAGATACCTTTCCAAATTCTTTTGAAAAAAAGAAGCACAATAAACTAGTCTCTTTGAATTTAGTTGCGTGCAATAAGAAAGCGTCTGATTCCTTATAATTTGATTTCAAAAATTGTCTCCATAACCAAATTTATTCATCGTATTCATATTATTGGTCCATTTTTTACTTACTTTTACAAATAACTGAAGATTTATTTTCTTTTTTAACTCAGCTTCTAGATCCTTTCTTGCAGATGTACCTATGGCTTTAATCATAGATCCTCCTTTACCAAGGATGATGCCTTTCTGGCTTGAGCTTTCAACAACTATATTTGCATAGATGGTAATCAATCCTTTTTTTCTATCGACTTTATCTATTGCTACGTTCAATCTATAGGGTAATTCATCACCTAGTCGGTTGATAGCCTTTTCTCTTATGATTTCTGATATAAAAAAATTTTCCGAAAATTCTGTTACTGAATCCTCTGGAAAATGAAAAGGTCCTTCTGGAAGAGCTTTTTCTATTTCATTAGTCAATATTTCTAGGTTATTTTTACGTAACGCAGAAATAGGAATTACCGAAAGAAAATTAAATTTTTGTTGTATTTCGTCTATTAATGGAAGCAACTCTTCTTTTTTTTCTAATCGATCTATTTTATTAATCGCAAGGATAACAGGCTTATTTAGATGCATAAGATTATTCAAGATATCTTTTTCTTCTTTAAGCCACTTTGATCTATCTACGACAAAAACAACTAAATCTACCTCTTCGTAGCAATGTCTTGCTAACTTATTCATGTATTTGTTGAGAGCTCTTTTATAACCCAAATGAAAACCTGGCGTGTCTAGATATACGATTTGAGATTGTTGACTCGTTGAAATTCCTAAAATTCTATTCCTAGTTGTTTGTGGCTTCCTCGAAGTAATGGCAATTTTTTTTTCAATTAAAGAATTAATCAACGTGGACTTACCAACGTTTGTTCTTCCACTGATAGATACAAAGCCAAATTTCTTGTTACTCATCAGAATTAATTATTTTTTCTAATAAAATTGCAGCGGCTTTTTGTTCAGCGTCTTTTTTATTTTTTCCGTCTGCCTCACTGGAAAGATTAAGCTCTTTCACTTCACAAAAAACTTTAAACATTCCCTTGCTTGTGTTTTTCAATTGATAAACTGGGAGATTAATTTTTCTTTGTTGAAGCTCTTCTTGAAGAAGAGTTTTTTTATCTTTAATTTGATTTAATGTTAAGGATCTAATTTCTTCTTTCAGAAAGCACATTACTACAGTTGCAGCTTTATCGAAGTTTTCGTCAAGATAAATTGCCCCAATTATTGCTTCAAAAGCATTTCCAAAAATAGAGATTTTTTTATTTTCCTGGTTTGAAAGAGATTTTCCCATAATTAGATAGCTTTCTAATTCTATGTTGGACGCTAATCTTGATAACGTATTTCTGCTTACAAGTTTCGCTCTTAATATAGATAAAGAGCCTTCATCTAAATCAGAAAAGTTTTTAATTAAATGTTCAGAAACAGCAAGATTAATTACCGCATCCCCCAAATATTCAAGTCTTTCATTATTATCTTTTGACTTACTGCTATGTGTGAGAGCTTTTGTTAAATAACTTTGATTTTTAAAAGAATAATTTAATGTCTTTTCAAGACTTTTTAAATTCTTTGTCATTTTATGAATTTATTTCTAGAAAATTTTGGAAAACAGCCCAAGCATTCCCAATGCATCCAAATGAAGCTAGCTTTTCCTGAAACATCTTCTTCTGAAACAAATCCCCAACTTCTACTATCAAGACTGTTATCTCTATTATCTCCTGAAACAAAGTAATGTCCTTCAGGAACTTTCCATGAATTATTTAAATTTCTATTCTTGTCTGTTTGTCGAACTAAATAATCTTTAGAAGCTTGTGTTTCTTCAAAAATAAATTCATTTGATTCTTGATTCATAAATTTCTTTTTCAATGGCATGCCATTTATAAAAAAATTTTTGTTCTGATAAACAACCTCGTCTCCAGGCAGCCCAACTACTCTTTTAATGTATTTAACTCCCAGCTCAGTACAACTTTCATAATATCTTTGCCAATTGAATCTCTGTTGATTTGATAATAAATCAAGACTATCGGGATAAGCGCTTTTTAAATTAGAAGAACAAACTGTATGTTTGGGGGTAAAAACAATCACATCGCCTCTTTGAGGAGAGCCAATATTAAATAATGTTTTGTTGCCAATGGGATTTTTCAAGCCATAGCTATATTTATTCACTACCAAAAAATCTCCAATTTCTAACTGCGGCAACATAGATTCGGAAGGAATTTGAAAAGGCTCAAATATAAATGATCTAAAGATCGTAATAAGAAAAAGGATAGTAAAAAAAGACCTTCCTTCTTTTTTTAAACTATGAAGATTAAAAAAAGCACTTGTTACCCAAACTAAAAAGGCCAAAACAGTAATAGATACTAAAACGTAGCCAAAATCTAAATTTAATTTGAAAATTGCATAAAGAGCTAAAAGCGGAAAAGGAAAAGAAATCCAATTAATAATCTTATTAAATTTTCCTTCTAGTTTTGTGTCGGAATAAACCCAACCAAAAAAAAGCCCAGAAAGAATAAGAATTGAAATAATTAGTAACAATTCAAAATTCATTTAGTTACTCGCAGAACTGATAAAAAGGCTTCTTGTGGAACTTCAACTTTTCCAATTTGTCTCATTTTTTTCTTTCCTTTTTTTTGTTTTTCTAAAAGTTTTTTCTTTCGAGTTACATCTCCTCCATACAATTTAGCAGTTACATCTTTTCTATAAGCTTTAACAGTTTCTCTAGCTAAAATTTTACTACCGATTGCGCCTTGAATTGCGACATCGTACATTTGTCTTGGAATCACTTCTCTTAACGATTTGACGATTTCTCTGGCTTTATAATCTGCTTTCGATTTGTGCACCATAAAATTAAGCGCGTCGACTTTTTCGCCATTCAGTAAAATATCTATTTTAGTAATATCACTGGGTTCAAACCTCAGAAAATCATAGTCCAATGAAGCGTAGCCTTTACTGGATGATTTTAATTTGTCAAAAAAATCTAAAACTATTTCATTCATGGGCATTTCATAAATAAGTTCAATCTGTCCTCCAACATATCTTAAGGACTTTTGGACTCCTCTTCTTTCGATGCAAAGTGAAATTACATTACCAATATATTTTTCTGGAACGAGAATTGTTGCTCTTGCGATAGGCTCTCTAACTTCGTTTACATTGCTTTGATCTGGATATTTGCTAGGATTTTCTACTTCAATAAGATTTCCTGAGGTGTCTTCTATTTCGTAGATAACTGTTGGAGCTGTTGCTAGAAGCTCTATTCCATGTTCACCCTGAAGCCTTTCTATTACAATTTCCATGTGTAATGTGCCCAAGAATCCGCATCTAAAGCCCGAGCCTAATGCTTGCGATTGTTCTGGTTGAAAAGTTAAAGCTGCATCATTTAAAGACAACCTTTCTAGAGACTCTCTAAATAATTCAAACTCAGAGGAATCAAGAGGATATAAAGCTGCGTATACCTGTGGTTTTACCGGTTTAAATCCAGGAAGTGCTTTTTCATGATCGGGATGAGTAATGGTGTCACCAACTGGCGCCCCTCTTATATCCCTTACTCCTGCACAAATAAAACCAACCTCTCCTGCTTTCAATTCTTTTTTTTCTAATCTTTTGGGAGTAAAGACACCTATCTTTTCTGCTATGTGAATATTTTTATTAGAACTAAGTTTAATTTTTTCTCCAGCAACCAAAATTCCATTTACAACTCTTACCAGAGAGACTACTCCCAGGTATTGATCAAACCAAGAATCAATAATTAAGGCTTCTAACTTATCATCTATATTTCCTTTAGGTTGAGGTATGAAAGAAACTAAGATGTTGAGCAATTCCTCTATACCATCTCCGTTTTTTGCACTTATCACTGGTGCTTTTGAAGCGTCTATCCCAATTATTTCTTCTATTTCAGTTTTAACTCTTTCTGGATCAGCCTGAGGTAGGTCAACTTTATTTAACACCGGCAAAATACTTAATCCCTGATCAATTGCGTTGTAACAAGTTGAAAGTGTTTGAGCCTCCACGCCTTGAGAAGCGTCAACTAACAAAATTGCTGCTTCACAGGCTGCCAAAGATCTTGAAACTTCGTATGCAAAGTCAACATGTCCTGGCGTATCAATTAGATTAAAATTTATAATCTCTTCGCTTGTCTCGAACCTTAATGCAACAGATTGAGCTTTAATAGTAATTCCCCTTTCTCTCTCAATATCGAGAGAGTCAAGAACTTGCGCCTGCATTTCTCTATTGCTCAAACCTCCACAAAATTCGATCAGACGATCAGCTAAAGTAGATTTCCCATGATCAATATGAGCAATTATTGAAAAATTTCTAGTGGACTCCTTTTTTTCATGCTTTGGCATGAGGCGATTATGTCTTATTTTTGGATTTTTAGCGTCAGAAAAGTACCGTTTCCATTTCTAATAATTCTTACTGGAACGCTCGAACCATTTTTAAGAAAACTAACTATTTTTCTATAATCATTTAAGCTTTTAATTTCTTTCTGTGCGATGGAAGTTATTATGTCTCCAACCTGGATCCCTGCTTCTTGAGCAGGCCCTGGATAAACTTCTTTAACAAGCACTCCATTAGTAATGTTAAACCTCTCTTGATCTTCAGGAGAAATTTCATCTATCGAGCTAACAACTATTTCTAATTTATTTCTTTTTTTAGATTTCTCTGCAATTATCGGTTGATTTGGATCAATTTCCTCTAATTGTCCAACTTTCACAGAAATAATTTTTTCTTTTTTGTCTCTAAATATTAAAGCTTGGACCTTTGCATCTGGTTTTATTCTTCCAACAATTAAAGGCAAATCGCCTGAATATACTATTTTCTTTCCGTCGAATTCTAAAATCACATCTCCATTCTTAAAGCCTGCTTTCTCTGCGGGGCTATCTTTAATTACACTACCAATCAAAGCTCCTCTAGGTGTGCCTAATTGGAAAGAATCAGCTAAATCTTTGGTAATTTCTTGAACACTAACTCCTAACCAGCCTCTAGCAACAACTCCTGTTTCTATGATTTGATCAACTATTTCTTTTGCATAGTTCATCGGGATAGTAAAAGAAATTCCCATGTAACCGCCAGAACCAGAATAAATCATTGCGTTTATTCCGACGACATCACCATTCATATTAAAGAGAGGACCTCCTGAATTACCGGGATTAATAGCAACATCGGATTGAATAAAAGGAATGTACGATGTTTCCCGACCGGGAACACTTCTCGTTTTTGCACTTACTATTCCAGCTGTTACGGAAAAATTTAGTCGGTATGGTGAACCAATAGCAACAACCCAATCTCCAACTTTAACTTCATCTGAATTTCCTAGAATTAAAAAAGGTAAATCTTTTTCTGAATCAATTTTAAGCACTGCAACATCTGCTTTTTTATCGCTTCCTATTAGTTTAGCCTTGAACTCTCTTCTATCATTCAAACTGATTGTTATTTCAGAAGCGTCTTCAATTACGTGATGATTAGTAAGCACATAACCATCAGAGGAAATAATAAATCCTGATCCGCCAGATTGAATTTTTCTTTCAGGCGGGTTTCTTTCTTCAAAAGGAAAATTAAAAAAATCTTCAAATGGACTGCCTGGAGGAAAAGGAGATCTAGAGCCATTCATGCCATTCCTCGAAGGAATTACTTTTACTACACTGACGTTTACAACAGCCGGTGAAGTATACTCCGCTAAAGATGAGAAATTAGGTAAGTCTTTTGAGTCTATTCCAGAAAAAGAGAAGGCTGTTGACGAAATTAAAAAAAATATTAAGTTAAAGCTTCTCCTAAGCATATAAATTACAGATTTTATTTTTTAAAAAAGGTGTTGGAAATTTTTATTAACTTGCTATTTGAAATTTGATCACTAGAAACATTTAGAACAACTGGTTCATTTCCAGCTTTTGTGTGAAGTGTTATTCCACTTTCAAGTAAATTTAATCTTTCTGTCTGAGGCACGTCATTAAAAAAAACTTTAATTTTTACTGCTTCGTTGCCAGCTAATTGATAATTAGCTTCTAAGGCATTTTCAGACACCATTCTATAATTTTTTAAATTACCATTAAAATTAGAACCCAGATCGACAAGAAGAGCTTCGTTTCCTGGTAAAGGTAAATTTTTATTAAAAGTTTTGGAAGAATTTGTTATTTTGGAGAAAGAGTCTGAAGGAGAAAAGTTGTTTAGATTGAGAAGAGGAAATGAAAGAACTAAGAAAAAACCTAACAAGTAACAACAAGCCTTAAAATAGTGCGTAGGAAAAAAATGTGAAATATGCCAGGTTTTTTTATTTTTAAGAGAGATTGTTTGAGAGGTTGAGTTTAAATGGGACATTACTGAGGAAGAGATATCAAGGGCTGGATCAATAAGCTCCCCTTTTAGAGCTGCCCTTTGCTTATTCATCCTTAGCCAAAGGGCTTTCATATGAGGATTGCAGTCAATTTCGTCGACAAGCCTTTTAGTTTCGAATGGAGTAACTTCTCCATCCAGTAACATTGATAATCTTTCTTCTAAAGTCTCATTCATATTTTATAGCCTCAAAGTTAGACAGGTTATATTTCGAAAAAGTTTGATCAAGCATTTCACGCCCTTTGTGAATTCTGGATCTCACAGTCCCTATAGGACAATTAAGGACCTTGGATATTTCTTCATAGCTAAGCCCATCAAATTCGCGCAAACTTAATGTAACCCGAATATCTTCAGGCAAATTTTGCAAAGCCTTATTAATTTCAGATCTTAACTGCTCAGCTTGAAGAATATTTTCTGGATTTTCAGACGTCGTAGCAGATTCGGATAACAGCTGATCGGTTGTGTCATTATCGTACACTTCCGATGCTCTAGCTTTAGTCGAAATTACGTTCTTGGCAGTATTTATAGCTATTCTGTAAATCCAAGTATAAAACTGGCTATCGCCTCTAAATTTTTCTATATTTTTATAAGCTTTTATAAAGGCTTCTTGAGCTATGTCCTGAGCAAGCTCAAAATCTTTCAAAAATTTATAGACAGAAAAAACCAGCCTGTCTTGATATTTCAAAACAAGGGTATTGTAGGCCTTCTTGTCGCCCTTTTTGACCAATTCTATAAGAGCTATTTCATTATCCATTTTTGTCCTTTTTCAGTTTGACAGGTGCATTGTGCATAAGTTCAGCTAAATTTCACTAGAAAATTCAATTATTTTTGAAATAATTTTTTTAAACTTTTCTGAGGATTTTACTTTTTTATATAGAATTAAATCTGCTAAATCTACATCCTCGAACTCTAATAACTCCAGAAAAAGAGTTTTTTCTAATTCTTCAAGCTGCTGAAATTTTTTTGTTACAAACGGAACTAAAATTTGATCCAGTTCATTCAAGCCTCTTCTGCTCTTGAATTTTGCTTTATCGAGTAAAAATGGGCTCTCTTTTTTGCTCATTAAATTGTAAAATAAAGACTAAACATGAATATTTCTTCCTCTGATTCTATTATACAAATTTCAGGTGTTGATTCTGCTGAATTTCTTCAAGGTCAAATTACTAATGACATAAATTTTACGTCAAAAAGTAAAATGTCAATGAGTGCCATTTGCAATGTGAAAGGCAGAATAATAGCGGTCTTCAAAATTTTAAAAACTAGTTCAGGTTTTTTAATTTTTGTTAACAATACTGTAGCAAAAAAATTTAAAAATCATCTAGAAAAGTACGCAGTTTTTTTTAAAACAAAAATTGAATTTATAGACAACGCGATAAATGGCATTGAAATTATTCCATCATCAGATTGGAAGCTTGATTGCATTGAAAAGGGATTTGTTGAAATTAACGAGTCAATTTCTGAAGCTTTCACTCCGCATGAATTAAATTATCAGAATTTAGGTCTAATTAGTTTTGAAAAAGGTTGCTTTACTGGTCAAGAAGTCATTGCAAGGATGCATTACAGAGGCAAACTAAAATTTAGTCTCGCAAAATTTAGCGTAAACGACAAAAAACTTTTAAGAGAACAAGATTATGTTTTCAATAAAGACGGTAAAAAGTTAGGGCAAGTCGTCTCGGAAGAACGAAATAAAGGTTTGATGACTTTTAAAGACAAATCTGCTTTCAAAGAAGAGTTATTTGATAAAAATCTAAAAAGAATTAAATTTTTAAACATCGAATCTATATAATTTTCCAATTTATCTCTTTTCTTCCTGAGCTTTTTAAAAAAGTATTACATTTACTAAAGTGTTTGCAACCAAAAAAACCTTTATAACAAGAGAGTGGCGATGGATGAGAGGCTTCAAGAACAAAATGTCTTTCTTGATTAATAAATTTTTTCTTGTTAACGGCAAATTTCCCCCACAACATAAAAACAATATCCTTTTTCTTATTGAAAGATTTAATTACGTGGTCCGTAAATTCTTCCCATCCAAACTTTAGGTGGGAACCGGGAATGCCTTGCTCTACTGTTAGAGAAGAATTTATCAAAAGTACGCCTTGTTTTGCCCAATCAGACAAATCTCCATTCGTACCATTTTTTATCCCTAAGTCTTCTTCAATTTCTTTGTATATATTTTTCAATGAGGGAGGTAAAGCTTCATTCTTTTTCACAGAGAAACATAAACCGTTTGCTCGGTTAGGATTATGGTAAGGATCTTGTCCTAAAATAATTACTTTAGTTTTTTCGGGAGATGTTAATTCAAAAGCTTTAAAGATTTCTCTTTCTGAAGGAAAGATTTTTTTTTGAAGTGCTTTTTCTTTTTCAAGTCTCAGTTTCAACGATAGCATATACTCTTTTTTAAGCTCATTTGATAAAAAATTTTCCCACTTTTTTGGTACATCAAAATCCATTTATATATCGTAACAAAGTGATTTTTTTTATCCACAGAATCTGTGGATAAGTCTTTGGATAAAAAAATCTTTTTAACTGAAGCCCTTATGTAAAAGGGTCTCAACTTAAATTGGTTAAAAAATGATCAATATAAAAAAGGCAGTAAAATCAATAGTTTATAAATGCATTATAAAAGTGCAAGGTTATATCATTGGTAGAGTTAAAATTTTTTAAGTTTTAAGTAGTTTGATAGGTTTGTGTGTAACTTGAGCAAAATCTTTAAAAAAAAATATAAAAAAAAATTTTTTTATTGATAAATATTCTTATAAATTAAAAAAAAATCTTGCATTTTTTTATTGAAGAAAAATCAACAGGTTAAAGTATTTATTTTAAAGAAACTGGGCCACCAAGGTGCATCCCCCCGTCTAACAAAAGGGTTTCACCTGTTGTTGTCACAGCATCCTCAACAAAATATATGATTGAATCAGCTACTTGATCAGCAGTAACTGTTAATTTTAAAGGTGTAGATTTTTCTGTTGCTTCTTTAACCATCTCGTAAACTTCATCTCCAAGACCATTCCTTAACCAGTCGCCTTGAATAAACCCTGGGCAAATTGCATTTACTCTAATTGGTCCTAAAGCACGAGCTAATGACTTTGTCATATTCAACAAAGCTCCCTTTGATGAAGCATAAGCAATTGAACTTCCAATTCCTGTTACCCCAGCTATAGAACCCACGTTTACGACACTAGGGTTGGAACTTTCAATTAGATGCGATTGGGCTTCTTTAAGCATCATGTAGGGTCCAACAGTATTTACACTATAAAGTCTAAGAAAATCTTCTGAAGTTAAGCCAGATAGGTTTTCATGAGCATTAAATTTTGTGGTTCCTGCATTATTAATCAAAGCGTCTAGTCTTCCCCATTTTTTTATTGTTTGTTCGACAACATCTTTGCAGTTTTTCTCTTCAGACACATCTGATTTTATTACCAAGGTCTCCCCGCCCAAGCTTTTACATTCTTCAGAAACCTCAATAGCTTCTTTTTCAGAGCTGGAACATGTAATTGTCACATTCCAACCCTTTGAAGCAAGTTTAATAGCTGTAGAGGCTCCTACACCTCTACTAGAACCAGTTACTATTGCTGTTGCTCTTTCTGATTTAGTCATATTTTTATATAGCTCTCACATTTATAACGTTTTCTAAAGCCTCTAATTCCTCAATTACTTTATCAGAGGGTTCAGTTTCAAGATCAATTACATTATATGCAATTTCTTCTCTGCTTTTATTAATCAATTCTACGATATTAATATTATTTTCAGCCAGAATCGTTGTAATTTGACCAATCATTCCTGCAACGTTTCGATTTGACAAAGTTAATCTAAAATCAGACTGTCTTTCTTCGATTAATTCTGGAAAATTTACAGAATTTTTAATATTTCCATTTTCCAGAAAGTCTTTAAGTTGATCTGCCGCCATGGCAGAGCAATTTTCTTCTGCTTGTCTAGTACTAGCTCCAATATGAGGCAAAATAATTACATCTCCAACTTCTTTGGCTCTCTTTATAAGATCAAGATCTGCAAAATCCGTAACGTAAGAACCGAGTTGCCCTGACTCAAGTGCTTTTATAATTGCACCAGAGTCAACTATCTCGTCTCGAGCAAAATTAATCAGTTTTAAACCTGCTTTGCATTCAGAAAGAACAGAATGGTCAATTAAGTTTTTTGTAGCCTCAATAGCTGGGACGTGTAACGTAACATAGTCAGAGTTTGTGAATATAGTTTTTAAATTATCTGTTCTAGAAACATTATTCGGCAATTTCCAAGCTGCTTCTACAGTAATGGCTGGGTCATATCCTATAACTTCCATATCAAGAAAAACTCCCATTCCAGCTACTTGAGCTCCTATAGCCCCCATTCCTACAACGCCCAAGGTTGCTCCCTTGAGCTCCCTTCCTTTAAATTCTTTTTTACCCGCTTCTATATGTGCCTTTAAATCTTTAGAGTCAATACCATCTATTTCATTAACAAAACTAGCTCCAGCATATATTCCTCTTGATGACATAAGCAGGCCTGCAAGAACAATTTCCTTAACAGCATTTGCATTTGCACCAGGAGTATTAAAAACAACTATTCCTTTTTCAGAGCATTCTTTAACAGGAACATTATTAAATCCAGCTCCCGCTCTAGCAACAGCTTTAAGAGAGTTATTCAACTCATCTACAGGCAGTTTGTAACTTCTTAAGATGATTGCATCAGGATCGTTTTCTTCTTTTGAAACAGAAAAACTAGCTTCGCTTAACATAGTAAGGCCTGATTCAGCTATGGCATTATGTGTTTTTACTTTAAAATTCATAAAACTTTGAAAAAAATTAACCGATTCGCAATTCTATAGTCTAAATTCCATGAGACCAAAACATTTTTTAAATTTCGAAAAAATCTCAAATCAAGAATTTGTTTCAATAATTGAAAGAGGGATTGAACTCAAAAATTCTAATGAGACTGAAAAAACTTTAAAAGGTAAGATTTTAGGACTTGTTTTTGAACAACCCTCAACCAGAACAAGAGTTTCTTTCGAGGTTGGCATTAATGATCTGGGAGGAAGTTCTATATTTCTTTCAGGTAGTGAATTACAGCTCTCCAGAGGTGAGCCCATATCAGATACGGCAAAAGTTTTATCATCCATGCTAGATGTAATAGTCTTGAGATCAGATAATCATGAAAAATTAGAAATATTTTCTCAAAACTCGTCTGTTCCTATAATAAATGGCTTAACTAATTTGTTTCATCCCTGCCAAATAATGGCAGATCTTATGACTTTCCGAGAAGTTTCCGAAGGCAAGAACTTAGAAAAAGTCTGTTGGATAGGCGATGGAAACAATGTATGCAATTCTTATATCGAAGCAGCCAAATTATTGAATTTTGAATTATCAATTTTTTGTCCAAAAGGGTATGAGCCAAATGCGAATATTTTAGAATCTTCTAAAAAATTCGTATCTTTAGCAGCAAACAAAGAAGATGCCCTAAGGAACGCAGATATAGTGACAACTGATGTTTGGACTTCGATGAGTTCAAATACAAAGTTGAAAGACAGAAAGGAAACCTTTAAAGAATTTTTCGTTTCTCCAGACGATATGAAGAAAGCTAAAGATAAATCAATTTTTTTGCATTGTTTGCCGGCACACAGAGGAGAAGAAATAACTGTTGATATGTTAGAGGATCAATCATCTAAAGTATGGGTGCAAGCTGAAAACAGAATGCACATTCAAAAAGCCGTTCTTGAATATTTATTGCTCGATTAGTTTTTTTAAATGCTTCTGCCAAGCCTTAAACTTACTGTCTACATCATTTTTTGGAAGAAACTTTTTATCAACCTTCCAAAAATCTTTTAAATCTTCCTTTTTAGCAAATCCTGATCCAATGGCAGCGAGGTATGTCGCTCCTAATGCCGTTGTTTCAATATCTTCAGGCCTATAAATTTCTGTATTAAGCGTATCAGCCAATAGTTGCGAGAAGAAAGAATTGTTTGACATTCCACCGTCTACCTTTATAGAAGATATTTCCCCTCCATCAGCTTTCATGGCCTCTAACAGCTCTCTTGTTTGAAATGCTATAGATTCAAGTGTTGCTAACGTCAGTTCCTCAATACCTGAATTTAAGGTTAACCCAAATATTGCTCCTTTAGCATCTGGCACCCAATGAGGGGCTCCAAGTCCCGTAAACGCTGGCACTAAAAAAACATTTGAATTCTTATCAGCTTCTAAAGCTAACTTTTCTGAATCTTCTGCTTTTTCAAAAAATTTAAACTTATCTCTTAGAAACTGCATAGAAGATCCAGCAACAAATATACTTCCTTCCAACGCATAAGTAATTTCATTATTTAGTTTATATCCAATGGTAGTTAATAATTTATTTTTTGATTTCACTAAATCTTGTCCTGTATTCAACATCAAAAAACATCCTGTTCCATAAGTGCTCTTTACCGACCCCAGGTCGAAACATGTTTGACCTATCAAAGCTGCCTGTTGGTCTCCCGCAACTCCACAGATCCTAATTTTTCCTCCAAACAATTCTGTTTCACCAAAAAAGTCTGCATTTTCTTTCACATCAGGAAGCTGAATGCCCTCTAAATCAAAAATCTTAAGAAGATCTTCGTCATATTTGCATTCTTGAATGTTAAATATAGATGTTCTTGATGCATTAGTAATATCAGTTAAAAAACTTTTACCTTCTGTTAATTTAGATATTAAAAACGTATCAATTGTCCCAAGAAGATAATTTGAGTTTTTCTTCAGGTCTAGATTATTCTTCAACCATTTCATTTTTGAAGCAGAAAAATAAGGATCTAATAAAAGTCCGGTCTTTTCCTTAATAACTTCCTCAATTCCGTCTTCTCTCATTTTCTGGCAGTAGTTTGATGTTCTTCTGTCCTGCCAAACAATTGCTCTAGATAAAGGTTTCAGTGTTTTATTATCCCAAATAGCAACAGTTTCTCTTTGATTCGTAATACCGATACTTACTATCTCATCGGATTTCAGAGAGTTATTTTTGATTAAATTACTGACACATGAAGTAACAGAAAGCCAAATTTCTTCTAGATCATGCTCTACCCAACCATTTTTCGGGTAGTATTGAGTTAATTCAATTTGGCTGATGTCTAGTTTTCTTATTTTATCGTCATAAAGTATGGCTCTTGTACTAGTTGTGCCTTGATCAATTGTTAAAAAGAAACTTTTCATGAGTCATATTTATATCTACTTATTCACACTTAATCCACTGTATTTTCATAAATTGTTCTATTGATTTTTTATTAAAAACACTTTATCTTGTATATATCTCAGATTGTGGCACTATATGTAGGGTCTACAAAAAAGAAAAAATCGTATAAATAATTAAGAATTATGGACTTAACTGAAGGAAATCAGCCTAAAACAATGGAGAACTTGGGTTCCCAACCACAAAAAAAAGAGGTTATAGAACCAGGCAAATTAAGAGTTATAAAAAGAAACGGATCAGTTGTAAACTTTGATTCATCTAAAATTGATGTTGCAATTACAAAAGCTTTTTTAGCAGTTCATACTAGTGCAGCAGCAGCTTCTTCTAGCGTTCAACAAAAAGTAAAAGAACTGTCAAAAAGCGTCTTCGAAACTTTTTCAAAGCGTATGCCCTCTGGTGGAACCATCCATATAGAAGAAATCCAAGATCAAGTTGAACTTGCCTTAATGCGTACTGAGGAGTTAAAAGTGGCTCGTGCTTATGTTCTTTACAGAGCAGAACGAACAAAAGTTAGAGAGGAAGAGTCTCCGCTTCTTGCGGAAAATAAAGTAGAGCCTTCCGAAAGAACAGAGCTTATTGCAAACGAAGCTTGCGAGGGCTTAAAAGGCACAGAACCTTCCAAAATATTAGGTGAAGCAAGAAAAAACCTTTATGAGGGAGCGCCAGAAGAAGAGATTAAGGAGGCTTTAATTCTTTCTTCAAGGTCTCTCGTTGAAATTGAACCAAATTATACTTACGCAACTGCAAGAATCCTGCTTGATAGCCTCAGAACTGAAGCCTTGAGTTTTTTAAAAGTAAAAGACAATGCAACCTTTGCTGAAATGAAAAGTTTATATGGTACGTCGTTAAAAGCTTTTATAGATAAGGCAATTTCTTTAGAGCTTATAGACCCAGAGCTTCAAAAAATGGACCTAGAATTCCTTGGAAGTCAAATAAAGCCAGAAAGGGATCTTTTGTTTTCATATTTAGGACTTCAAACGCTTTATGATAGGTATTTTATCCATAGCGATGAAGTAAGATTTGAGTTGCCTCAGGTTTTTTTCATGAGGGTTGCGATGGGTCTTGCTATTGCAGAAGATAATAGAGAAGAGAGAGCTGTCGAATTTTATAATCTTCTATCATCTTTTGACTATATGAGCTCAACTCCAACACTTTTTAATGCTGGAACGCCTCATTCGCAGTTATCCTCTTGTTACTTAACAACTGTTCCAGATGATCTCCATGGGATATATGGCGCTCTTCAGGATAACGCTATGCTGTCTAAATGGGCTGGTGGTCTCGGAAATGACTGGACTCCTGTAAGGGGAATGGGCGCACACATAAAAGGAACAAATGGAAAATCGCAAGGAGTAGTTCCCTTCTTAAAAGTTGTCAATGATACAGCCGTTGCAGTCAATCAAGGAGGCAAAAGAAAAGGAGCCGTTTGTTCTTATCTGGAAACCTGGCATCTTGATATCGAAGAGTTTGTAGAACTAAGAAAAAATACAGGAGATGATCGAAGAAGAACTCATGATATGAACACCGCCAATTGGGTACCTGATTTGTTTATGGAAAGAGTTTTTGAAGGAAAAAACTGGACTCTTTTTACTCCCAATGAAACACCTGATCTACATGACTTAACCGGGTCTGATTTCAAAACAAGATACGAAGAATATGAAAAGGCAGCACAAGATGGCAAGATAAAAGTTTTTAAAGAAGTAGAAGCTGAAGAGCTATGGAGAAAAATCATTTCGATGCTCTTCGAAACAGGCCACCCATGGATAACATTTAAAGATGCCTGTAATCTGAGATCTCCTCAACAACATGCAGGAGTGATTCATTCTTCAAATCTATGCACAGAGATTACGCTTAATACTTCTGAAGATGAAATAGCTGTTTGCAACTTAGGATCTGTAAACCTGCCAAATCACCTCAACGAAAAAGGTGAGTTAGATGAAGGCAAAATTGAGAAAACAGTAGCAACAGCTATAAGAATGTTAGATAACGTCATCGATATTAATTATTATGCGGTTCCTCAAGCAAAAAATTCTAATGCTAAACATAGACCTATTGGTCTGGGTTTAATGGGCTTCCAAGATGCTCTTTATATAAGAAAAACTCCATATTCTTCTGATGAAGCAGTTGAATTTGCTGACAACTCAATGGAAATGATTAGTTATTACGCGATTAAGTCATCTTCTGATTTAGCTAAAGAGAGGGGAACTTATTCCTCTTACGAGGGCTCTTTGTGGAGTCAAGGAGTGATGCCTTTAGACTCAATAAGCATTGTAGAAGAACAAAGAGGTGAAGGATACATTGAGGTAGATAAGTCTACTAAGATGGATTGGGATGCCCTTAAGAAAAAAATAAAGGCTCAGGGAATGAGAAACTCCAATGTTATGGCAATTGCTCCTACTGCAACAATCGCAAATATAACGGGGCTAACTCAATCAATTGAACCAACTTATTCTAATCTATTTGTTAAATCTAACTTATCAGGAGAATTTACTGTAATCAACATGCACTTAGTTGATGCATTAAAGGAAATAGATATGTGGGATGAAGTCATGGTTTATGATCTGAAAAACCTCAATGGAAGTTTAGAAGGAATAAATAGAGTACCTGAGGATATAAAAAAACTTTTCGCAACCTCTTTTGAAGTTGAGCCAAGATGGCTTATCGAATCTGCAAGTAGAAGACAAAAATGGATTGATCAAAGCCAGTCACTAAATCTCTATATTTCAGATCCTAATGGTAAGAAATTAGATGTCATGTACAGAATGGCTTGGTTAAAAGGTTTAAAGACTACTTATTATTTAAGATCAAGAAGTGCTACAACTTCAGAAAAATCAACAATTACTAATTTAGAACTTAACGCAGTCAAATCAGCAGCGCAAGTCCCAGAAGCTCCAGAAGCTCCGTCAGCTTGTTCCATACTAGATCCTGATTGCGATGCATGCCAATAAAATAAAGGAGGACAATTATGTTATCTTGGGATGATTTCGATAAAAACGAAGAAATAAAAAAAGAAGAGCCAGTTCAGAACAAAGTTATAGAAAAGTCTGTAATTGAAAAAACTGAATCCTTAAAAGAAGAAGTAGAGCCCGTTTTATCTTCCGAACAAAACAGTTCAAACAGAGAAGAAAAAGCTCTACATGGTCTTGAAAATCTAGACACTGAAGCTGGACTTGCAGATTTAGAAGGCGCATCGAGTAGAGTCGATGTAAGCGAAAAAATGATGATTAACTGTCGAGCTGACGTCAACCAACTCGTGCCTTTCAAATATGACTGGGCATGGCAAAAATATTTAGATGGAAGTGCAAACCATTGGATGCCCCAAGAGATTAATATGACTGCAGACGTGGCTTTATGGAAAAGTAATGATGGTTTGACTGAAGACGAAAGAAGAATAGTCATGAGAAACCTAGGTTTCTTTTCTACTGCTGATTCTTTAGTTGCAAACAATATTGTTTTGAGTGTTTACAAGCAAATAACGAACCCTGAATGTAGACAGTATCTTCTTAGACAAGCCCTAGAAGAAGCTATTCATACTCACGCTTATCAATATGTGATCGAGTCGTTAGGAATGGACGAAGGAGAAATCTTTAATATGTATAAAGAAGTTCCTTCGGTGGCACGAAAAGCAGCTTGGGCTTTGCCATTTACAAACTCAATGGCAGATGAAAATTTCAAAACAGGCACCTTAGAAGACGATAAAACACTGCTAAGAAATTTAATTGCGTTTTATTGTGTCTTGGAAGGAATTTTCTTCTACTGTGGATTTACTCAAATACTGTCCATGGGAAATAGAAATAAAATGACTGGAACAGCCGAACAGTTTCAATACATTTTAAGAGATGAATCAATGCATGTTAATTTTGGTATTGATATGATTAATCAAATTAAACTTGAAAATCCTCAACTATGGGATGAGGCCATGCAAGAAGAAGCAGCCGAAATGATTCTTCAAGGTACTGCATTAGAAATAGAATATGCCAAAGACACTATGCCTACTGGAATTCTTGGAATGAATTCAGATATGATGGCTGAGTACCTAAGGTTTATTGCTAACAGAAGATTAACTCAAATTGGCTTAACCGAAGAGTTCCCTAACGCAACAAATCCTTTCCCTTGGATGTCCGAAATAATGGATTTAAGGAAAGAGAAAAACTTTTTCGAGACAAGAGTCATCGAGTATCAAACTGGTGGCGCACTCAGTTGGGACTAAAAGCCCGTTAGTCATAGCTCATAGAGGCGCCTCTTACAAGGCGCCTGAAAATACTTTAGCTGCTTATAATTTGGCTTGGAAATTAAATAGTGATGCTATTGAAATTGATATCAGAAAGACCAAAGACGGTTTTCTCGTATGCTCTCACGATAATAATTTAAATAGAATATCTTCAAACCGGAAGAGCATATCTTCTATGCTCTTATCAGAGTTAACTGAAGTAGACGTTGGTTCTTGGAAATCTAAAGAATATAAAAATGAAAGAATGCCTCTTTTATCAAAGGTTTTATCAACTATACCTAAAGGGAAAAAAGTTTTTATTGAGATCAAAGGAGCTCTTAAAGAAATAGATGAATTAATATCGATCGTAAAAAAATCTAAATTAAAAATAAAAGACTGCCATTTTCTGTCTTATATTCCAGCAAACATAAAAAAAATTAAAAAAGATTTTCCAAATTTTAAAGCAACCTTAAACACAATACCCGCCTTCTATAATTACGAGACAGAAAAAATTAAAAAATTAATGAAAAGTACTAATTCGGATGGAATTAGTCTCCATATAGATTCGAGTGAATCCATTAAGCTTGTAAAAAAATTAAAAAAAGAAGAAAACTTTGTCCTAACTTGGACAGTTAATGACAGCAGGTTTATGAAAAAACTAACCAAATGGCAAGCTGACGGCATCATCACAGATTATCCGCAAAAACTAATCAAGATTCTTAATAAAAAATAACTTATCATTAAAAAGTATTTAATAAATTATGAATGAATTAAAAAAATTGACTGGCGGGCTTTATTTTGGAGAAGGTCCAAGATGGCATGATGGTAAATTATGGTTTTCAGATTTTTATTCTCACAAAGTTATGACATTGGATGAAAACAACCTATTAGAAACGGTTTGTGAAGTTCCTAATCAGCCATCTGGTCTAGGTTGGTTGCCAAACGGAGACCTTTTGATAGTCTCTATGTTGGATAGAAAAATTTTAAGATATTCAAATGGTCAAATCTCAGTTCACGCAGATTTATCAGAAGACGTAACTCACAAGTGTAATGACATGGTTGTTAGTAAAAACGGCACTGCGTATGTTGGTAACTTTGGAATGGAAGATGCTGGTGAGAATCTAAATTCTACTCATTTGATGATTGTGAAACCTGATGGTTCTGTTTTAAAAGGCCCAGATAAGATTCTTTTTCCAAACGGAACTGTAATAACAAAAGATGGAAAAAAGTTAATCGTGGCTGAAACCCTAGGAGCAAAATTAACTTCTTTTGATATTGATGAGAATGGAGAACTTACAAATAGAAAATTGTGGGCAAGGACCTCACCTTTATTTTCACTTTTAATAATTAGGTTTTTGAGTGCTTTGGGTTTTGATTTATCTAAAGTTGATTTTTCAAAATATTCAAGAAATCTTCATGTACCAGATGGAATTTGTTTAGATGAAAAAGATGGTATCTGGATAGCTTCTCCTACATCTAATGCTGTAGTAAGAATAGAAAAAGGTGGCAGAATCACAGATACTATTAAAACTCCTAAAGGCGCTTTTGCTTGTATGTTAGGAGGGAAAGAAAGGAAAACCTTGTACGTGATTCTTTCAAACAGCTCTGATCCTGAAGAAGCCCAACTAAGCCCTGAAGGAGAAATTCACTCTATAGAAGTAGATATCGCTGGAACCGGAAAACCTTAGCTCTTTCCAATCAGCTCAAATATTTTGACAGTTTGATCGCCGCCTTGATAAGGGAGTTTTGCATTAGTCATATCTGATATTTTTTCCCAATTATCAGCAATATTTTCTGCAGTCATATCTTCGCCTGTTCCAAGATTAACGCCCATTGTTTCGTGAATCATTACTCTGGTGAAGACTCCTGCGCCTGCAGCTATTATTGCACCATTCGGAGCATCTTCAGAAACCATATAAGTTACAGCAGGAGTTACAAATTCTGGTTGAAGTTTTTCTAAAACTTCTCCTGGCATTAGATCTTCTGTCATTCTTGTCCCTGCTACAGGAGCCAAAGCATTACATTTGATATTATATTTTGCCCCTTCAAGTTTAAGAGTATTGATTAAACCAACACAGCCAAGTTTTGCTGCACCATAATTAGTTTGTCCAAAATTTCCGTATAAACCGCTAGAGGAGGAAGTAACTACTATTCTTCCATAATTTTGTTCTTTCATAATCTCCCAAACAGCTTTGCAGCAATTCACACTTCCCATCAAATGAACTTCTAAAACAAGCCTAAAATCTTCATCGGATACTTTTGCAAAGCTTTTATCTCTCAATATTCCTGCGTTATTGACTAGTATGTCTATGCGACCCCATTTATCCATGGTTTCTTTAACCATTTCTTCTACTTGAGATACATCTGTAACACTTGCACCGTTGGCCATAGCTTCGCCTCCAGCAGCGGTTATTTCTTCGACCACTTTTTCAGCTGCAGATAAAGAGCCATCATCAGAACCATCAACATTTCCGCCCAAATCATTTACAACTACTTTGGCTCCTCTTTTGGCTAAATCTAAAGCATGACATCTGCCTAAACCGCCTCCTGCTCCAGTAACAATTGCTACTTTTCCTTCAAAATTAATGGTCATTTAGTTCTCCTTGTTATTTAATACGCGTTTAATTATTTCAAGTCGCTAATATTACATCTTGTCTGAAGCTAAGCAAAATAAAATAGTAGAAAAAAATACTGCAGTAATTGTTGGCATTGGTGATTATGTTGATAAATCAAAAGAAGATGGTTTGAATCTTCAAGAACTTCTGGCCAAAGCGAGTTCATTAGCAATTCAAGATAGCGGCATCAAAGACTTAAATTATCATATTGATTATGTTGGAGTTGTCAGATTTTCAGTCGATTTTTTAACGGCTTCAAATCAATCAAATTTTCAGTATTCAAACTTTCCTAGAACATTGGGAAATAAGCTAGGCATTTCTGCTAAAGAAGAAGTATATGCACCGATGGGAGGGAATAGCCCTCAAGTTCTTCTTGATGATGCTTTAACTAAAATATCAGCTGGAGAAGTAGATTGCGCTTTGTTATCCGGAGGAGAAGCTTTGCAGACGATGATAGCGAGATTGAAGTCGGGTTTGTCTCTAGATTGGTTAGATGAGCCTGGAGGGAACCCCGAGATGATTGGTAATAATTCTATCGGATTTTCTGAGCATGAAAAATTACATGGCATGGATCTTCCTACAAATGTCTATCCTTTGTTTGCAAATGCATTAAGAGGACAAGAAAACAAAACAGCAAAAACTCATCTGAAAGAGAGCAGCGAATTATTCAGTGAATTTAGTAAAGTTGCGGCCAGTAACCCTTTATCATGGTTTCCAACCTATCGAAGTTCTCGAGAAATATCTGAAGTAACTCCAGAAAATCGTATGATAGGTTTTCCATACACTAAATATCTAAATTCCATTATAAGAGTGAATATGTCTTCTGCTTTTATATTGATGTCTCAAAAAAAAGCTGATGAATTAAGCATACCAATCTCAAAAAGAATATATGTTCATGGGTGCTCAATATTAGATGATATTTGGAATGTGACTGAAAGACCAAATTTTCATAGTTCTCCTGCTATCAATAAGTGTGTCAATCAAACTTTAGATAAAGCGGAGATTTCTCTATCTGACATAAAATACTTTGATTTGTACTCTTGTTTCCCTTCTGCGGTTCAAATAGCCAAAAAAGAACTCAACATTCCTCAGGAGAAAAAAGATTTAACTGTTACCGGCGGATTGCCATATTTTGGTGGTCCAGGAAATTCTTACACTATGTTTTCAACTACAGAAATGGTAAGGCGGCTTAGAAATGATCCAAAATCTTTTGGGTTATTAACTGCCAACTCATGGTTTATTACAAAGCATGCTGCTGTAATAATGTCTTCAAAACCCTCTGGACCTTATGAAAAAATAAAAAATTCTGTCGAACAGAAAAAAATTAATCAAAAAGCCATTACAAATTTTACTGAAAATCCCGAAGGAAATGGAAAAATAGATACATACACCGTAATAAATGGTCGCAAAGGTCCAGAATTTGCTTTAATAATCGGCACATTAGAAAATGGCTGGCGTTTTGTTGCTAACAGCGAGAAAGATAACTTTTTATTAGAAAAAATGATGAAAGAAGAAATGTTGGAAGCAAAAGTTTCAGTTTCAAAAAAAGAAGGAAAAAATATTTTTAACTTAATTTAAGGGAAAAAGTAATGAAAGAAATAAATGTTTTAGTTACAGGGGCAGCAGGTCAAATTGGTTACGCACTCTTAACGAGATTAGCAAGCGGAGAAACGTTTGGAAAAGATACTAAAGTAAATCTAAATTTGGTGGAAGTACCTCAGGTGGTCTCAAAATTAGAAGGCTCTAGAATGGAATTAGAAGATTGTGGATTTAATGCATTAGGTGAAATCAAGAGTTTTTCGGATATTAACGAAGCTTCAGGTGATATAGATTGGGCTTTATTAGTGGGAAGTATTCCAAGAGGGATAACTATAAATGGTAAAAAAATTGAAGAACGTGCTGATTTGTTAAAAATTAATGGAGGAATTTTCACTGAACAAGGCAAAGCTTTAGGAGAAAATGCAAAACAAAATGCAAAAATTTTAGTAGTAGGAAATCCTGCAAATACCAATGCGCTTATTGGGTGCACTCACGGAAATAACTCGACACAAACTTGGATGGCTATGACAGCTTTAGATTCAAACAGAGCTAAAGCCCAAGTTGCAAATAAATGCAATGTTGCGATATCTGATATAAAAAAAATGACCATATGGGGAAATCATAGTCCTACCATGTATCCAGATCTCGATAATGCTGAAATTAATAATGAATCTGTCAGCACTCTAATAAATGATAAAAGCTGGATTGAAAAAGATTTTTTACAAATTGTACAACAACGAGGAAAAGCTATTATTGATGCAAGAGGCGCATCATCAGCAACTTCTGCAGCCAACGCAGCTATAGATACAATAAAAGCAACATTAAGTGAAACTGCTGAAGATGACTGGTTCAGTGCAGCCGTGATGAGCGATGGCAGTTACAATGTACCGGAGGGTATTATTTTTGGTTTTCCTTTAAGGACAAACTCATCAGGAGAAATATCAATAGTCCAGAATTTACCGATCAGCGAATATGCTCAAGATAAAATTAATTTAACTACCCAGGAACTTTTAGACGAGAAAAAAGACATAAGTGACTTGCTTTAGTCAGTGACGATGCATTATGTGCTCAAAAGAATGTTCCATCTTAACCAATTGAGTTTGGTATAAGTTGTAAAGAAGAAAACTTCCAATTGAAAGGATTGCTATCAATAATAATATGCCCTTTCTCATTCTTTTAGGTATTTTGGATTATCTATCTTTATTTTTTCTATCGTTAAATCACATAAAAAATCTAAAAGAGGTTGATCTTCAATACTAAGTTCTTCGTTTCGAATTTTTTCTGAAATTTTTTTAACAGAAAAATTATCCTCTTTCAATAAGTCTAAGCCTTTATTAAAAAAAGATTCGTCTATTTTTCTACCCAAGTTCACTTCTCTTTTCACAATATTAAGAACATTCATAACTATAAGAAATTTAAACCTATTATCTTTTGTATAATCGTTGGATTCTATTTCTTCATTTACAAAGCCTAGAACTGCCTCTAGTAATTCCTTTGATGTAGGTCGATCAAAAATGTTCATAAAAAATTTTTATTCTTAATCATATTCATCAGATCGAACTCAGTTTCCGATACCCTTCTTCCTATTGCAGCTTTTTCTAATGAATTTACTGCTCCACTCAAATGAGCAAAAGTTTGTACCATACAAATAATGCCCCATTTCAAAGAGCCATATAATTGCCATATATCTAATTGAGATTTATCTACTTTTATTTTTGAATTAGATTCGTATCCTGCAATCAAATCGTCAATATCTCCTAAACCCGCAGCGCGTTTCTCAACATTTCCAAAACGCCAAGAGCGAACACATAACCATCCTAAATCTTCCATCGGATTGCCAATATGAGCTAACTCCCAATCAATAATAGATTCTAGTTTTTTTTCAGAAATAATAAAATTTCCAAATCTATAATCTCCATGTACCAAAACCTTACCGTAATCTACTATTTTTCGAGTCTCTAACCACTTAAAGGCTAAATCAAATACAGGCTGAGGCTGCTTAAAATTTTCGTAAATAATAAATAATTTATTTAAAGATTCTTCAAAAGTAACTTGCTCTAATTCCTGTAATCGATCAAGTTCGGTTTGATGGATTTGTGCTAAAGATCTTCCAATTTCGAATGGTAATTTGTCTCTTATATATTCGTAGTTATCATTTTTCAGTATTTTTCTTGGTATAGTCTCGCCGAGAACTGCCTCCATAATATAGCCTTCGCCAATTTCATCTGCTTCTGAAAACTCCATAATTATCTCAGGAACAGGTGCCCCAAAGGACTTAACTGTTTTTTGAATTTTTGCTTCTAAAAGTTTTGGAATTGCCATCACGGCTTCGTCTTTAATAACTGAACGTCTAACAATGAGTTCTTTGTTATTTGCAAGGATAATTCTATTTATATCAGCAGATGCTCCACCTGTAAGTGGAATTAAATTTTTTATTTTTTGCTTGAGTGAACTTTCTAAAAATTCCTGAAAAATTGACATTTTAGGAAGATACTAAAGAAGCGTCCCTTTCGCCAAAATCCCAACCGGGGCCATTATTTTCATAATTTTTTAGAATTCTTCTAGCCACAGATTGAACATGTACTTCATCAGGACCATCATAGATTCTTGCTTCACGAGCATGACGATACATAAGACTTAAAGGGGTATCATCTGTAAGTCCTTTGGCTCCGTGAACTTGAATAGCTCTATCAATGACATTATGCAACATTTCAGCCCCAAGAACTTTTATGAGACCAATTTCAATTCTTGCATCATCGCCCTGATCAATTCTCTTTGCAGCGTCTAAAGTTAAATGTCTAGAAGCTTGAATTTCACAAGCACTATCAAAGACAAACTTTTGAAGAAGTTGTTTTTTCGTTAAAGGAGTTCCAAAAGTTTCCCTTTCGTGCATTCTTTCACAAAGCAAATCAAAGGCTCTCTGAGCTTGTCCTAGCCAACGCATACAGTGAAAAATTCTTCCAGGGCCTAATCTCTTCTGAGCAATAATAAATCCCTGTCCTCTAGGTCCTAATAAGTTTTCTTCAGGAACTTCGACGTTGTCATATTCAACTTCGTAATGTCCTCCGTTGATTCCTAAAACAGGAGTTTCTCTAATTATTTTATAACCCGGATTGTCTGTTGGAACTATAATCATACTAAAAGCACCATGACTTGGTGCATCTAATTCTGTTCGACACATTACTGTCGTGTATGCTGCCCTAGAAGCTCCAGTCGTAAACCATTTTCTTCCGTTAATCTTCCAAGAGCCATTGTCTAAGATAGCGGTTGTTTGAAGTTGTGTTGGATCAGAACTAGCTACATCTGGCTCTGTCATCCCAAAACTGGGAAAAATTTCTCCTTGAACCAAAGGTTCTAAATATTGATCTCGCCAATGAGATGAAGCGAACTCTCTTAGCATGATTGAATCCTGAAGGGAGTGAGTTCCTAAAGCCACCATTGCAAAGGAAGATCTTCCAATGACTTCGTTCACATAAACGTACTCCATAAAAGGCATACCTCCTCCGCCAATATCTTTGGGATGCCCCAAAGCCCAAATCTTTTCATCCTTAGCAAGTTGCATTAAAGAACCTAATATCTCTCTGGATTCTTGAGTTCCCTTTGATAACTCGTTCTCTTTTGGATAAATTTCGTTTTCAATGAAATCTTTTACTTTTGCTCTTATTTTTGTCCAGTCTTTACTCATATCTTTCACTTATTTTTTAATTGGGGAAATAATAAAACATCTCTAATAGATTCTGTACCTGTAATTAACATAGTTAGTCTATCTATTCCAATTCCTACTCCAGCACATGGTGGTAGTCCATGTTCTAAAGCCTCAATATAATCTTCATCAAAATGCATAGCTTCTTTATCTCCAGAATCTTTTTTTGCCACTTGATCTTTAAAACGTTTTACTTGATCTTCGGGATCATTAAGCTCTGAGAAACCATTTGCTATTTCTTTACCATCAATAAATAATTCAAACCTTTCAGCAATATCAGGGTTAGAAATTGATGCTTTGGCCAATGGAGAAATCTCTATTGGATAATCCGTAATAAAAGTTGGTTCGATTAATTTATTTTCTACACAAGCTTCAAAAATTTCATTTTTGATTATTGAAATAGAAGCTTTATTATCAACTTTAATATTTTGTTTCTTGCAGAATTCTTTAAGCTGCTTTGAGTCAAGCAAATCCTTTTTCTTTAAAGAGGTGTTCTTAATAATGGCATCATCCATACTCAATTTGAAAAAAGATTTTTTAAAAATCTTATATTTTGAAGCTAAATTTTTAACAATTGTTTTGAACATTCTTTCAACGAAATCCATTTGAAAATTACTATCTACAAAAGCAGTGTAAAACTCCAACATTGTGAATTCTGGATTATGTCTTGTAGATAATCCTTCGTTTCTAAAATTTCTATTTATTTCAAATACTTTCTCAAAGCCCCCCACTACTAATCTCTTTAAATACAATTCTGGGGCTACTCTTAAAAATAAATCCATATTTAAAGAATTATGATGAGTTACAAATGGTCTAGCACTCGCACCACCAGGAATAGGATGCATCATGGGAGTCTCAACTTCTATGAAATTTTCATTTACTAAAAAAGACCTCATGTTGTTTACAATTTCTGCTCTTATCTTGAAAACTTCCAAGCTTTCTGGATTAGTAAGCAAATCCAAATATCTTTTACGATAACGCAACTCTGTATCTGTTAAGCCCAAGTGCTTCTCTGGAAGCGGTCTTAGAGACTTGGTTAAAAGTCTAATTTTTTTTACATGAATGGATAACTCACCAGTATTTGTTTTAAAAATAGTTCCTTCGGTTCCAACAATATCTCCTAAATCGTAATTTTTAAATTCATCATAATTAGAGACTTCATCGGCTCTTACATATAACTGGATTCTTCCAGAAAAGTCTTGAATGGTTGTAAAGCTAGCCTTCCCCATCATTCTTCTAAGCATAATTCTTCCTGCTACAGAGACTTTTTTCTTTTTCTTTTCAAGCTCTTCTTTAGAAAATTGATCCAGTTCTTCTTTGATTTCTCCAGCTAAATTTTTTCTTTTGAAATCATTAGGATAAGCTTTCTCAGCAGCTCTGAGTTCAGCTAGTTTTTTACGACGCTCCTCAATTAAATGATTCTCTTCTTTGTCTTGCGTCATTATTCTATTCCTTGCTTCAAACTAGCTTCGATGAATAAATCCAAATTACCATCTAAAACGTCATTACAGTTTCCCGTCTCTACTCCTGTTCGAAGATCTTTGATTCTAGCCGAATCTAAAACATAAGACCTTATTTGACTTCCCCATCCAATATCGGATTTCGTCGCTTCTAAATTATCCATTTCTTGTTGTTGTTTTTTTAATTCTATCTCAAAGAGCTTTGCTCGTAACTGTTTCATAGCACTATCTTTATTCTTGTGTTGCGATCTTTGTGTTTGGCATTGAACTACAATTCCAGAGGGAATATGCGTTAGTCTTACTGCAGAATCAGTTTTATTTACGTGTTGGCCTCCGGCTCCACTTGCTCTATAAGTGTCAATTCTAATATCAGCAGGGTTTAGATCAATTTGAATTTCGTCGTCCACTTCAGGAGAGACAAAAATAGATGCAAAGGAGGTATGTCTTCGACTTCCAGAATCAAAAGGAGATTTTCTTACGAGTCTATGAACGCCAGATTCAGTTCTCAACCACCCATAAGCAAAATCACCATCAAATTTAATGGTTGCACTTTTTATACCAGCTACTTCTCCAGGAGACACTTCAATTAGCTCTGTTTTGAAGCCTTTATTTTCTCCCCATCTCAAGTACATACGCAGTAGCATTTCTGCCCAATCTTGTGCTTCCGTTCCTCCCGAACCAGACTGAATGTCAAGATAGGAACTTGCCTGATCCATTTTTCCAGAAAACATTCTTCGGAACTCTAGATCGCTAATCATTTCTTCTACATATAAAAGATCTTTTTCGAGTTGATTTAGCTCAACTTCATCGTTACCAACTAATTCAAACAATTCGTTTAAGTCTTTTATAGATGAACTCAAATTTTCAATTAGATTAACTAATTTCTCTGAAGAAGATTTTTCTTTGCCTAATTTTTGACTTTTTTCTTGGTTGGACCAAATTTCTGGATCTTGGAGTATGGTATTTATTTCTTCTAAACGTTTTCTTTTAGCATCAAAGTCAAAGATACCCCCTAAGCTCTTCAAGAGACTTAAAAGCAGATTTTATTCGCTCACCTATGGATTGTTCGCTCATTTAGTTCAATACCTCAGAATTTATAAAGCTCAATACGTCTTCATAATTATTTTCAACTACAGAAAAAGATTCATCCATTGTCATAATTTCTTTCAACTTTGAAGGGGTATTTTCTTCAAGAACATCTAATTTAGCATTTACAGCTTCTGGAAACTTAGCTGGATGAGCTGTTGCAAATGTTACTACCTCAGATAAATCATAATTTAAGTCTTTATTTCCTTTTAAAGCTGTTGCTGTGTGAGGATCAAATAAAAGGTCTTCATGATTGAAGTTGTTTACGATCGTATCAATTATATCTTCATCACTGCATGTTGAGCTTTGAAAAAAATCCTTGATCCTATTCCATCCGTCATCTGGCAAATTACTTAGTTTGATTGGTTTAGAAGGGAATGAAGAGAACAAATTTTTTAGAAAAGAGCCATCTTTTTTATAAACTTCAAACAATAATCTTTCAAAATTACTAGCAACAGATATATCCATCGAAGGGGCTAAAGATGACGTAGCTTCTTTTTGCTGATAAATGTCTTTTAGAAACAATCTATGCAGTACGTCGTTCTTATTAGTAGCAACATTAATTCCTTTGAAGGATAAACCCATATTTTTGGCTGTCCATCCTGCATAGGCATGACCAAAATTTCCTGAAGGAATTGATGCTATAAAATCTTTTTTAATTTTTAGCTTGGTATAAAAAAAATAAACACTTTGTGCCATAATTCTCGTCCAGTTAATTGAATTTATCGAAACAAACCGAACATTTTCATCATTGTTTTCTAAAAATATTTTTTTTACATGATTCTGACAATCATCAAAATTACCCTTTACAGATAAGGGAAAAACATTATCCGCATTAGAAGTCGTCATCTGTCTTTGTTGAACAGCCGAAATTTTTTGATCTGGAAACAATATAACAATATTAATATCTTTAAAATTCTTACAAGCTTCTATTGCTGCGGAGCCTGTATCTCCTGAAGTAGCTCCCAATACTACAATCTTTTTATCTGATCTTTCTGCAGCTTTATCTAAAAGCGCTGCCAAAAGCTGCATTGCAACGTCTTTGAAAGCAAATGTCGGTCCATGAAATAATTCAAGAACAAATCCTAAGCTTCTTGTTTCATTCAACCTCACTATTTCAGAAATACTAAATGAGCTATAAGCGTTTTTAACTATTTCTTCAAAATCATTCTTAGAAAGAAATCCTTCTATATATGGGAAAAGAAGATTTGCAGCTAATTCCTCATAGCTTAAATTCTCAAATGATCTTATTTCATCTTCCGAAAAATTGGGAAATCTCTCAGGCATGTACAAACCGCCATCCTTTGCAGTACCAGATGTTAAAACCTCCATGAAGTCTAATTTCCTTGAGTCTCCTCTTGTACTAATGTATTTCATTTTTATATATCCAGAATTCTTAAGTGAGAAATCGAATTTTTTACTTCCGATAACTCTCGTAAATCTGAAATAGCTTTCTGGATAACTTTTTCTTCAGAATTACTTGTAACAATCACTAAAGGGATTACATCTTCTTTCTTATCTAATTCTTTCTGAATTAGATTATCTATAGAGAGACCATTTTCTGCCATTACTGTAGATATTTTAGCAATTACTCCGGCCTCATCGCTCACTTCCATTCTTAGGTAGTGTCCACATGAAAAATCTTCAAAACTTGCATCAAGAGAAGTTTTTACAAATTCTTGATAATCAAAGATTTTACCTCTTGCTATATCAATAATATCTGTCAGCACTGAATTAGAAGTAGGTTTTGCACCTGCTCCAGGCCCAGCGTACATTGTTCCTCCTGTGCTTTCAGTATTCATTAACACAGCATTACTTTCGTTTTGAATTGAAGCCAATAATGATTTTTCTTTAACAAAAGCTGGGAAACTGCCTAAAGTAAATTTATTATTTTTTGACATTCCAATTGATAGAGGCTTAAGGACTAATTGTAGTTGTTTCCCATAATCAATATCTTGAAGTGAAATATTATCAATTCCTTCATAATGCACGTTTTCAATAACTGCATGTTTAAAAAATGAGAGTGTTGCTAAGATGCATGTTTTCTGGGCTGCATCTTGTCCCGATATGTCAAAAGTTGGATCTGGTTCTGCAAAACCTTCTTTCTGTGCCAAAGAGAGAGCTGTTTCGAAAGATAACCCTTCGTCAGCCATTTTAGAAAATATAAAATTAGACGTACCGTTCAAAATCCCAGCAAAAGAGTTAATTTGATTACTCATTAATCCGTCTCTTATAACCCTAATAATAGGAATTCCTCCAGCAACAGAAGCTTCAAAGCCCAAATGAACTTGATTTTGTTTTGCAATTTCAAAAAGCTCTTTTGAATGAGCAGCAATAAGTGCTTTGTTTGCTGTTACAAAGTGTTTTTTATTATTTAATGCAGCTTTTGCAAGCTTGAAGGATTCTTCGACTCCACCTATTAATTCTACTACTACATCTACTTCATCGGATAAGGGAACTTCTTGGATATCTTTTATAACTTTAATATTCTCAAGTCCTGGCACTTTTCCTTTTCTTGCTCCAATTAAAGATAAGGATAAATCAAGGCCATAATTTTGATTAATTAATAATTTTGAATTTATTATAGTTTCTGCAAATGCAAAGCCAACGTTTCCTGTCCCGCAAAGCCCTATTCTTAATTTATTCATGCTTTACTTAAAAAGTTTTTTGATATTTTTCAGAGCTTGCTTAGTTCTTTGATCATTCTCAATTAAAGAAAATCTAATAAAATCATCTCCATATTCTCCAAAACCTATTCCTGGAGAAACAGCTACGTTGGCCTTTTCGAGTAAAATTCTGGAAAATTCTAACGATTTCATATTAAAACTTTCAGGGATTTTTGCCCAAACAAACATTGTTGCTTTTGGTTTATCTACTTCCCAACCTAAAGAATTTAATCCATCACATAAAATATCTCTTCTAGATTTATACATATTACAAATTTCTTCTACGTACTCGTCACCATTATTTAAAGCTTCAATTCCAGCAACTTGAATTGGAGTAAAGTGTCCATAATCAAAGTAAGATTTTAGTCTAGCTAAAGCGCTTATAAGTTCTGTATTTCCGCAGCAAAAGCCAATCCTCCAACCAGGCATATTGTAACTTTTTGAGAGTGTAAAAAATTCCACTGCAATGTCTTTAGCTCCGTCGACTTCTAGAATTGAAGGCGCTTTATATCCATCAAAACATAAATCCGCATAGGCTAAATCATGAACAACCCAGATAGAATTTTCTTTAGCTATCTTTATTATTTTTTCAAAAAAAGCTTTATCAACACACTGAGTAGTTGGATTACTTGGAAAATTTATCAATAACATTTTTGGTTTAGGGAATGAAGACTTTATGGCTTCTCGAAGGCTTTCAAAAAAATCAATGTCTGGTCCAATAGGAACATGTCTGATATCAGCACCAGAAATTACAAATCCAAAAGGATGAATTGGATAAGCAGGATTTGGAACCAGAATAGTGTCTCCTTTATCTACAGTAGCCATTGCAAGATGGCCTAATCCCTCTTTTGAGCCTATTGTGACAATAGCTTCGGTTTCTGGATTTAAGACAACTTCAAATTTTCGTTCATACCAATCGGTAATAGCTTTTCTCAACCTTGGTATGCCGATGGATTGAGAATATCTATGAGTATCAGGCCTCTGAACGGTCTCAGTAAGTTTATTGACAATGCTTTTTGGAGTCTCGCCGTCTGGATTTCCCATACTAAAATCTATGACGTCTTCTCCTTTTCTTCTGGCTTCCATCTTAAGTAAATTAATTTGTTCAAAAATATAAGGAGGCAACCTATTGATTGCAGAAAAATTTTTATCTAATTCATCCATTATTTTAAGTACTCAATTAATTCTTTAGCTTCGATATATCCTGGGATAGTAAAACCTGATTGAGAGATTATAGTCGGAGTTCCTTGTATATCTATGCTTTTGGCTAATTCAAAATGAGTTTTTATTGGATTATCTTCACAATCAATTTGTTCAAAATCCTTATCTTTTTTTAATCCTGTTAATACTTCTTGTCTATTTGGAGAACACCAAGCGATAGTCATCTTTTTGTAGGTATCACTATCGGTACCAGATCTAGGAAACGCTAAATAATTTACTTGAATTCCTTGATCTAAATAAGAAGAAATTTGATTATGAAATTTTCTACAAAATCCACAGTCCACATCTGTGAATACGTAAACTTTATACTTAATCTCTTTGGGGGAAAATTTTATTAAAGATTTTTCATCTATTTTCTGAAGCATATCCTTAGCTTTAGAATAATTTTTTTCTCTGGATAAATTAACTAATTCTTCGTTTTTAATTTTAAAAATATCTCCTAGAACTAAATATTGACCTCCTTTCTCAACATAAAAAAAGGAACCATCGGATAGTATGACTTCATAGAAATTAGGTAGTTGAGATTCTTTTATTGAATCAATATTCAATTCTATGGGAATGACTTTAGATAACTGTTCTTCAATCAATTGACTAGAGTCGTTTTCTATTTGAGAACAAGAAATTATAAAAAGAAATACAAAAATAATTTTTTTCATTTATCCCCTTGGGTGATGTTCATTATGAAGTTGTTTCAGTCTATATTTAGCAACTTCTGTATAAATCTGAGTTGTATTTAAATCACTATGTCCTAATAAAAGCTGAACCACTCTTAAATCAGCGCCATTATTTAGCAAGTGCGTGGCAAAAGCATGTCTCAAAACATGAGGAGATATATTTTTTTTATTAAGACCTGCTTTATCGGAATAGAATTTTATTCTATGCCAAAAGCTTTGTCTCGTCATTTTTGAGCCTCTTGAGGATATAAAAAAATAATCTGAAATATTTCTGTTTAGCAATTTAGGCCTACTGTCGTTTAAATAAGCATCCATTATATTTATTAACTTCTCTCCCATAGGAACTAACCTTTCTTTTTGACCCTTACCCAAAACTTTCATTACTCCTTGACGAGCATTTACATTTATCAGCTCTAGGTCAATCAACTCAGATACTCTAAGTCCACAGGAATATAAAGTTTCTATCATTGCCTTATCTCGAAGACCTAAGGCTGAATTTACATCAGGACATTCCAAGAGCTTTTCAATTTCTTTCTCATCCAAAGTCTTGGGAATGGATTTCATAACTTTTGGAGTCTCAACTTTTTCACATGGGTCTATAATGAGAATATTTTTTACGACTAAATATTTGTAAAAAACTCTTAATGAAGAAAGTTTTCTTGCTACTGATTTGCTTCCTAGTTTTTGGCTAAATAAAAAAGAAAGATATTCAAGGATTTCAGCTCTGGAGACTTTTTTATAATTTAAAGAATTCTTTGACAACCATAAAAAATATTTTTCAGTATCGCTTTTATAAGAATTGAGGGTATTTTGACTTAAACCTTTTTCTATCCAGATAGTATCTATAAAGGCGTCAAGAATTTGCCCCTCGTCTCCACTCATAGAATGATTTTAAATTTTTTCTTTGATCCTTGCCGATCTTCCTGACCTTTCTCTAAGATAAAAAAGCTTAGATTGCCTTACTTTACCTTTTCTTTTTCTTTTAATGGATTTTATTAAAGGACTATGAGTTTGAAAGGTTCTTTCAACACCGACACCATTAGAAATCTTTCTTACAGTAAAAGCAGAGTTCAAACCTCTATTTTTGATAGCGATAACTACGCCTTCGTAAGGCTGAAACCTTTCTTTTGAGCCTTCTCTAACAAGATAATCTACAAGAACCGTGTCTCCCTGAGAAAACTCAGCTATATCTTTCTTTAATTGAGAAGCCTCAACAATCTGAACGGATTTTCTTGAACTTGTCATTTTTTATTTATATTCTTTAATAAGTCGGCAATTCTATCAGATTCGTACCCAAGGTCACTAAGAAATTCTTTTAAGAGCTTAAAATCATCAGAACTTAATTCTTTTGGAAAAATATCTTTTCTTAAAAGAAAAGTCTTTCCAAGAGACTGTTTTTTTCTCCAAGTTTTAATTTTTTTATGATCTCCAGATAATAAAACCTCGGGAACATTGCCTAAATTATTTTTTTCTGGTCTTGTGTATTGGGGATATTCAATTAATTGATGGGAGAATGATTCCTCTTCAAGCGAGTTTATATCTCCCAATACTCCTTCAATATTTCTTACAATTGATTCGAAAACTATTAAAGCAGGCAATTCTCCACCTGTTACCACATAATCGCCGATGCTAATTTCCTCATCTATCTTTGAATCGATTATTCTCTGATCTATTCCTTCATATCTTCCGCAAACAAAAATCAATTCTTTATCCAGCGCCAATTTTTTTGCTTTTTCTTGTGTTAGCTTTTTTCCTTGAGGTGATAAATTAATAACTTTTGCGTTACTGGAGGTTAGTTTTTTTGATTCATTGATGGCCTCTTCTAAAGGCTCAGACCTGAAAAGCATTCCAGGACCGCCTCCATATGGAGCGTCATCTAAACGTTCATTATTTTTTAGGAACTTGATAGGGTTTACTACTTCAAAGTTTATAATAGATTCATCCAAAGCTCTATTGATTACACCTACTGAAAAGAAAGATTCAATTAATTCGGGAAATATTGTGACGAAAACCGCTTTCATTTAAGTATGCCAATCTACGATGATTAAATCACCACTCACCTTTTTTATCACTTCTCCAAAATTAAATGGAATAAGTTCTTTTTTATTTTCTTTCTCGACAACCAAAACATCATCAGACCCAGTTTCTATTATTTCTGTGACAACTCCAATGAAAGTTCCATTTTCTAGTTCTACATCTTTGCCAATTAAGTCTTTCCAATAAAATTCATTTTCCTTAAGTTTGGGAAGATCTTTTGAATTAATAAATATTTCTTTATTTTTATACCTTTCTATTTCTTCAAGGGAATTAAAAGATTCAATTTTAAAAATATAGTTTTTACCTGATTTAGAGAATTTCTTTATTTTAAAAACTTTTTTTGTTCCACCTTCATCAATGAAGAAATTTTTATAATTAAATAAATTTTCAGGAGGTCTTGTAAAAGAATTTACTTTTGCCCAACCTTTAAGTCCTATTGGTTTGCCCACAGAAGCGACCAAAATGAATTCGTCATCTTGGTTATTCATATTAAATATTTTTATTTATCTTCTTTTTTTTCTGAATCTTCAGTAGCTTCTTCGGCTGGAGCTTCTGCTGCTTCTTCGGCAGCTTCTTCGGCTGGAGCTTCTGCTGCTTCTTCGGCTGGAGCTTCTGCTGCTTCTTCGGCTGGAGCTTCCTTATTTTCCTTTTTCTTAGCTAATTTTTTTAATCTAAGTTGTTCTTTCTTTTCTTCTACCTTTAATATTTCTTCTGGAGATAATTTTGATTCTTTTATAAGAGATTCAACCCTTTCACTTAATGTAGCTCCTGTGCCGACCCAATAATCCACCCTTTCATGATCTATACTTAACCTAATGTCCTTTCCTTGGGCAATAGGGTTAAAAAACCCTACCCTTTCAATGAATCTTCCATCCCTAGGTTTTCTAGAGTCAGTCACAGTAATATGATAATAAGGACGCTTTTTCGCACCTGCTCTAGAAAGTCTGATTGTTACCATAATTTATTATTTTTATTTTAAGAATGGCTATTCTAAGTAAATTCATTTGGTATTCAAGTAAAACATCATATAATTGAGAAACAATGTTAATTTTCTTAAACTTCTTCACTGAAATTTGAACGAACTTCCTATTTGGATGCTTGTTGTTAGCATCTTTATTTTACTTTGTCTCTCTGCTTTTTTTTCTAGCTCTGAAACTGGAATGATGGCGCTTAACCGATTTAGGTTGAAACATTTAATCAAACAAAAAGATAAATCAGCTATCAGAGCAAACAAATTACTGCAGAGACCCGATAGATTGCTCGGAATTATCTTAATAGGTAATAACTTTGTAAATATATTAGCTGCTGCTTTAACTACAATTTTATGTTTGAGATTGTTTGGAGATAGTGGAGTTTTTATAGGTTCAGTAATTTTAACAATGATAGTCTTAATATTTGCAGAAGTAACTCCTAAAACTTTCGCTGCAAATTATGCAGAAAAAGTCGCTCTTCCTGCATCAATAATTCTTAAATTCCTTCAGAAAGTCCTTTATCCCTTGGTATGGATTGTTAACTTTTTTTCAAACTCTATTCTGAAACTTTTTGGAGTCGAAGAAAAACAAACTGATGATGACATATCTCCAGAAGAATTAAAAAGTATTTTAGAAAATTCTGGAGATTTAATTCCGTCTAGGTATCAAGAAATGCTTTTAAGTGTATTAGAACTGGACAAAATTTCTATTGATGAAGTGATGATTCCTAAAAATGATGTCATAGGAATTGATCTTTCTAAAGATATCAATGAAATAAAAAGTTTTTTAGAAAGCTCGAAAAAAGAATTCTTCCCAATCTTTGATCAAAACCTTGATGATATAAAGGGAATAATAGATTTATATGGAATCAACTCATTCTTGTCCTCAAATAAATATAATAAAGACTCTTTGTTAGATAATTCTGAAGAAGTTTATTTTGCTTTAGAGAATACTTCTCTAAATATTCAACTCAATAATTTTCAAAAAGATAAAAAAAAGGTGGCCATAGTTTTAGATGAATATGGCTCAGTTAAAGGTATGATTGACATCAAGGATATCTTAGAGGAAATCGTTGGTGAACTTTCCGATCCACACGAAGAAGTTAGGGTAGATATCAAAGAACAAAAAGATGGTTCTTATTTAATCGATGCAAGCATATCCGTCAGAGAAATTAATAAAAGACTTGGGTGGAATTTACCCCTTTCGGGCCCTAAAACTTTAAATGGTCTAATTTTAGAAAATACTGAAACTATCCCAGAAGCTAATATTTCCTTAGAGATAGAGAATTACCTAATAGAAACAGTTCTTATTAAAGATAATATGATTAAATTTACCAAGGTCACAGAACTTTCGCCCCCTGACCCTGATGAAGAAGATCTAGACTAAATAGTAAACTAAACCTGAGAATATAATCGTTAGAGCTATGCTTGAAGTAATAACTGCTCTTACAGACGCTATTACAGGATACATTTTTCCAAATATAGCATTAGCTTCAATTAACAAGATTGATGCCAAAACAATTAGAAATCCTAACCCACTATATCCTTGCATGAAAGTTGGGTAATGTTCAGTTCCAATGGGCATGTGAGCAGAGAAAACCATAAAATACAACATTGGTAAGGAAAATAAAGTATTAGTTCTCGAAGCAAGCCCTGCTCTAGCTCCTGCTAATGCAACATCTCCTTCTTTAAGTCCGATGACAATTTTTTGGTTTCTCCAAATAATTCCCCAAACATTGAGCATCATTATCGTTCCCATCAATGCGCCCAAAATTATTATTGAAGATGCCCCAGTTTGAAGAATATATAATAAATAAAGACCCGTTAAAAAAGTTAGGAAAGCTGCCCATCTGAACCACCACAGAGCATTAGGGGCTAATTTTTTTAAAACATCTGATTTAGCATCAGGTTCGGCTTCTTTTAAATATTCCGTTTGGACAAAATTAAAGTAATAAAGCAATCCAATCCAAACTATCCCAACAGCTGTATGGGCAAATCTAAAAAGAACATATGTAAAATATTCCATTCTCACCTCCATTTATATTTTTAATTATAAAACAAGTATGAGTTCCCAATGTATAGTATTTTTAATAAAATAAAAAAACAAATGTCTAAAGAATTTACTATTTTGGGTTATGAAATGGAAAAAATATCAATCTTTTTTGGTTTTTTCCTATTATTTTGGGGAATAGTTATTTCAGCATTATCTCAAAGTGATTCGATTACCTCTTATATTCCATCTTTTTTTGGTTTGCCATTAATCTTATTTGGATTTCTTAGTCTAAGATTTCCAAGTAGAAAAAAACTTTTAATGCATATTGTCGTTTTATTTGGGTTAATCATTTTCTTAGGAGGGTTGGATGTTTTAAGAAGTTTCCCAGATATATTCTCAAATTTTTGGGGAGATCTTTCCAAAATTATGCTTGTAGTGACCGGTTTTTTCTTTACTTATCTCAATATTAAATCTTTTATTTTTGCTAGAAAGAAATCTTAGGCCCTCTTTTGGAAACAACTTTTCCGATAATATCTTTTTCGCTATGTACTTGATCGCAAATGGAAGAATGAAGTTTATGGTTATCTCCTTTTAAAATAATTCCGCTTTTTTCCATGTTTATGATTCTCTTTATAACGTACCCAAGTTTTGGGAGTTTTAGAACGACTACATCATCTATACAATAATTAGGAAATTGCTCGGTTAAGACAAAATCTCCATCATTGTAAGATGGATTCATGCTGTTACCTTTAATACGAAATATCTGAGACATTTAAAGATTGGGAACGACCATTTCCAAAGCAGGAGGATAAGGTGCAGTCACTCTTGAAATCTCGATATTTTTTGTCCTCCAAAATATCTCACTGAAATTATTAACAAGCTCAACGAGTTTTTCTGCATTTCCTCTTTCAAGGCTTTGTTTGCATTTAGAACCTTGCATCATAATTGAGTGAACAACTTCATGAATATTAGGAAAAGCTTCAATTTGCGGATCTTTAAAATAATCTCCCCAAATAATTCTCGTTTCGTCTTTTACAATACGAGCTTGATTTTCTTTTTCTAAAGTAAGTCTTGCTAATTCTGAAGAATCTTCTGATTTTGAAGTATCAAATTTTTTTTCTTCAATTATATCTATTATCCTTACTATAGTAAGAGCAGCTATCTGAATCACTACGGGATCATAAATTTTGCATGGTATGTCGCAGTGAGCTGAAACTTCTTTAAAAGTCATATTATTTTCTCCTTATTAATTCTGATAAAAACACTACTAAACTAGTAAATACAAATTCTTTCTCAAAAGTAAAATAAAATTAATTATTTCAATATGAGAAATATAATTTAAAAAATAAATTTTTTATATTTTTTAATATTTGATTATAAATTATAAAAAAAAATAGGGACACGTGGTCCCTATTTTTCTTATAAGTTTATTTGATTATTACATCATACCGTCCATACCACCCATTCCTGGAGGCATGCCACCAGGCATTCCGCCGGCAGGATTTTCTTCTGGAATTTCAGAGACCATAGCTTCGGTAGTTATCATCAAACCAGCAACTGATCCTGCTGCTTGAAGAGCAGTTCTTGTTACTTTAGCTGGATCTAAAATACCCATTTTAATCATGTCTCCATACTCTGAGGATGCTGCATTGAATCCATAATTACCTTTTTCAGATTTAATTTTATCAACAACAACGGATGCCTCTTCTCCGGCATTTAAAACTATTTGTCTTATTGGAGCCTCCATAGCTTTCAGAGCAATAGATATACCAATGTTTTGATCTTCATTTTCGCCTTTAAGCCCATCAACAGCTTGGAGAGATCTGACAAGAGCAACTCCTCCGCCAGGGACGACACCTTCTTCGACTGCAGCTCTAGTAGAATGCAATGCGTCTTCAACTCTAGCTTTCTTTTCTTTCATTTCCATTTCAGAGCCAGCACCTACTTTTATTACTGCAACTCCACCAGCTAATTTTGCAACTCGCTCTTGAAGTTTTTCTCTATCATAGTCAGAAGTAGTTTCTTCTATCTGTGCTCTGATCTGTTTAACTCTCCCAGAAATATTATCTTGAGTGCCTGCGCCATCAATCACAGTAGTAGTTTCTTTGGTCAAAACTACTTTTTTTGCAGTTCCTAAAGATTCAATGGTAGCTGATTCAAGATTTAAACCTACTTCCTCTGAAATAACAGTTCCGCCAGTTAAAATTGCGATATCTTCCAACATTGCTTTTCTTCTATCGCCAAAACCAGGAGCTTTACAAGCAGACACTTTTACAACACCTCTCATATTATTAACAACCAGGGTTGCCAAGGCTTCGCCTTCAACATCTTCAGCAATTATAAGAAGCGATTTTCCAGCTTTCGCTACTGCTTCCAACAAAGGAAGCAAATCTCTGATATTAGATATTTTACTATCATGCAAAAGAATCATTGGATCTTCTAATTCTGTAATCATCTTCTCTTGATTATTAATAAAATAAGGAGAAAGGTATCCTCTATCAAACTGCATACCCTCTACTACTTCTAATTCGTTTTCTATACCCGAAGCTTCTTCGACTGTAATCACTCCTTCTTTCCCCACTTTGTCCATTGCTTCAGCGATTATGTCTCCGACTTCGCTATCACTATTTGCAGAGATAGTACCGACTTGAGCTATAGAAGATGATTCTTCACAAGGAATTGCCATTGATTGAATACTTTCAACAGCTTTGGCAACTGCTTTATCAATACCTCTTTTTAAATCCATTGGATTGAATCCAGCCGCAACTGACTTTAATCCTTCGTTAACTATTGATTGAGCCAATACCGTTGCAGTAGTTGTTCCGTCTCCAGCGGCATCAGAAGTTTGAGAAGAAACCTCTTTAACCATTTGAGCACCCATGTTCTCGAACTTATCTTGAAGTTCAACTTCTTTTGCAACAGATACTCCATCTTTAGTAACTGTGGGCGCACCAAAAGATTTATCTAAAACTACATTTCTTCCTTTAGGTCCTAGTGTAACTTTAACTGCATCTGCAAGTATGTTTACACCGTCAAGCATCTGCCCTCTAGCAGAATCTCCAAATTTTACATCTTTAGCCATGTTTTCCTCTCTTTATAAATTTAGGATACCGTACCTAAAAGGTCACTATCACTAAGTATCAATAATTCTTCTCCGTCGATTTTTATTGTGTTATTTCCTGCATATTGCCCAAAAACTACAATATCACCGACCTTTACTGAAACTTCAACTTTTTCTCCGTTATCAAGTGTTTTGCCAGGTCCAACTGCCAAAACTTCTCCTTGAGAAGGTTTTTCGGCGGCTGAACCAGGTAGTACTATTCCGCCAGCAGAAGTTTCTTCTTCATCGCCTCTTCTTACAAGAAGCTTATCTCCAAGTGGATTAAATTTCATTTAACTTTCTCCATAAATTTTAATCTATTGTTTGAGTTCGGCATTCTAGATAAGACTTAAGAAATACACAACTCCAAATATATTTATGTTCTTCTTTTGTTTTTTCAAGCCCTAGAAAAGAAAAATATTTTTTTCCAAAAAATAACTAAAATTCCCAACAAATTAAAAAATAAATCTATAAAGTCTCCTTCTCTATATGGAAGAAACCATTGGATGATTTCGGATAAAACTGCATAAAAAATAATAAAAAATAATGAAGTTTTTAAATAATTATTTGATTTTTTTAATAAAAAAGACAAAGTTAAAAATAAAAAAAAATGCATTGCTTTGTCTGGCAAATTTATTAATGATCCTCCGCTAGGCTGAGAAAAAAGAGCGTAAGAAGAAATTAATAAGACAACTATAAAAATAGAAGTCCAAAAATATGAAAATTCTATACTTTTAGTCAAACCCAAATATTTCCTTTTTCTTATAAACCATCAAAGAAAAGATAATGGCTGGAATTCCCAATAAAGCACAAATGATAAAAAAATAATGAAATCCAAGATCTTCAACTATAAATCCAGAACCACCAGAAATAAGCCTTGGGGGAATAGCAACCAATCCAAAGAGCAGAGCATACTGAGTTGCGGTATAAGTTTTTGATACCATTCTAGATAAAAAGGTAATGCCCACTACCCCAATAAAGCCTTGAGAAAAATTGTCTATAGTTATAGTTATCACCAGTGCCCAAATATCATATCCAACTGAATTTAAATAGATAAAAGGTAAATTTGCTAAGGGAACAAAAATAGCTCCGAAAACCATATTTTTTACAAGTCCAAATTTAAAGAGAGTTAAACCAGCAAAAAGTCCGCCAATAATAGCCATCCACAAACCATAAAAATTTGCTATTTCTGCTACTTCAATTTTTGAAAACCCAACTGATTGATAAAAAGGCATCGCCATTGGCCCCAGAAACATATCACTAAGACGATAAGTAAATGTTAATAATAAAAGTAAAAATAGGTGTTTTTTATATCTTTTAAAGAGATCCGTTAAGGGAGAAATAAAAGAATCTTTAAACCAAATCATAGGCGTATTCAAAATAGAAATGTATGGTTTTTCTTCTCTCTCAGGTTCAGGTAAAAAAAATAGAATTGATAAAGAAAAAGCTAAAAATAAAATTCCAACAAATATGTATGCCATATCCCAACCATAAAACTCTGCGATATAAAAGGTAATAACTTGTGAAAGAAGAACGGCGCCGATTCTATAACCGATAATATAAACTGCAGAAGCTTCTCCAATCTCTTTTTTATTTACTAGTTCAATCCTTAGAGCATCTACGCAAATATCTTGTGTTGCAGAAAAAATACTAAGAAAAATAACTGCTAAAACAAATACCTGTAAATTTTCAGAAGGGTTTTGAAATCCTATTACAATTATTGTAAAAAAGCTCAAAACCTGAGATAAAAAAAGCCAGCTTCGTCTTTGACCAATTCTATAAAAATAAGGAATTCTCAGTCTATCTACTAACGGGGCCCAAAACATTTTCAAGGAATATGCCAATAGAACCAGTGACAAAAGCCCGATTGTCGACTTTTTAATACCTATTTCAGCAAGCCAATAGTTTAGAGGGTCAATTAAAAGACCTAGTGGCAAACCGGACAGGAAACCCAAAAAAAGCACTAAAATTACTCTTGGTTGTAGATAATTCCTTAAGGAATTAGTCCAACTCATTTTTAATCTCTAAAGTTTTTAAATTGGATAGGTATCTCTATCTCTTTACTTTTAAGCAGAGTAATAATTTCTTGCAATTCATCTCTTTTTTTTCCGTTGACCCTTAAAGAGTCTCCTTGAATTGAGCTTTGAACTTTTATTTTAGAAGACTTAATAATTTTGACAATTTCTCTCGCTATATCTTGATTTATGCCTTGATTAATTTCAGCATCCAGAGATGCAGTGCTATTAGATATATTTTTTTCTCCTAGTTTCAAAGCTTTTAAGTCAATGCCTCTTTTGGCTAAATTTTCTTTTAATATTGGAATCATTTGATCAATTTGAAAAGCTTCATTTGCATTTAACTTAACAATTTCGTTGGCAAACTCAAAACTTGCATTAGCCTCTTTAAAGTCGTATCTGTTAGCAATGACTCTATTGGATTGATCTATGGCATTGGTAAGTTCGTGTAAATCAACTTTGGATTCAATATCAAATGACGGCATAACTAAATCTCAGATTTATAATTTTTCCAATCAAAATAAATTCCAGGGTCTAACTTTCTTCCTGGAGCAATAAATGAATGGCCAACAATTCTTTCTTTGCTAATTTTAGGATAGTTTTGCATTAAAGTGCGCGTCAATTCAATCAATTTTGAATATTGAACATCTTCGAACATACTATTATCGGTTCCTTCTAGCTCTATTCCAATTGAAAAATCATTACAGTTGTTTTTGCCTTGAAAAGATGACTCGCCTGCATGCCAAGCACGGTTATTTGTTGAAACAAATTGTTTCAAAATCCCTGTTCTCTCAATTAAAAAATGTGAAGAAACTTTTAAATTAGATATTTGTTTGAAATAAGGATCTTCTGAAGGATCTAATTCATTTAAAAAAAACCTATCTATATGGTTCGATCCATATTTTGCAGGGGGAAGACTTATTGCATGAATTACAATCAAACTTACATCATCCTTTCTTTCATCAAAATTAGGAGATTTTAAAATTTCAGCTCCGTCTATCCAGCCCTTTTCTTTAGTCATTAATCATTTTCTCGGCTAATAAATCTCCAGTCGCAGCTCCTAAAGTCCAGCCTAAATGTCCATGTCCAGTGTTGTAAAAAATGCCTTTGGCTTTGCTCTCAAAAATTAGTGGCATCATATCTGGGGTCATCGGCCTTAACCCCGCCCAGGGTGTGTAATTTTCCGTACTTACTCCTGGAAAATATTCTCTTACCCACCCTAGCAAGGGCCTTATTCTGTCTTGCTTAATATCTTTGTTTGTTCCTGCTAATTCAGCAGTGCCCGCTACTCTCAGTCTATCTCCCAGCCTACTTGAAACAATTTTCTTGGGATCGTCTAAAAGAGAAACTTTCGGAGCTGAAAATTTTGATTCTTCATCATCTAACTGAATCGTTACACTATAACCTTTTACTGGATAAACCCGCATAGAATCGCCTAGAGTATCTGCAAACCTTTGAGTTTCTATTCCCGCGCAAATTGCAACTTGATCAAATTGCATTCCAGAGGCTCCAGATTCATTTGTTGAAGATAAAATAACTTTATCTTTATCTTTATAAATTGATTCAATTTCTGTATTAAATTTAGACTTAACGCCATATTTTTTTTCGAGCACTTCATGCATATTTTTACAAAATTTATGAATATCTCCACTTGCATCTGATTTTGTGTAAATACCGCCTACTATTTTTTTATCATTCTTTGCTGATTTAAAAGCAGGTTCTAAATCTTCAACTTCATCTGAATCTAGGACTTCCCATTCCATACCATCTTGATGAAGCCATGAAGCCTTACTTGCAGCAGCATTTAATTCTTTCTTGTTATCATAAAAATGAAGTATTCCCTCTTTAAGCAAATCAAAATCTATCCCTTCATGATCTGCAATATCAAAATATATCTGTCTAGCTCTTTTAGCCAACTCAATGGTCTCTTGAGTTTTGGATTTGTGTTTGCCGTCAAAGGTAGCCATCAAAAATCCTAAAATCCATTTATATTTTTGTAAACTCGGAGAAGGATTAAATAAAAGGGGTGCATCTTTTTTAAACATCCATTTAACACCATTGATAATATTTTTTGGAGTATTCCAAACTTCAGAGTTACTTGCACTTAATTGACCACCGTTCGCATAACTTGTTGCCATAGCAGGATATCTCCTAGAGTCTATCAGGGTTACCTCCATACCTTGTTTGGCAAGAGAATAAGCAGTAGTTGTTCCTGCTATTCCAGCTCCAATTACTGCAACTTTCTTTCTCATCTTAATTCTGCTGGAAGTTTGAAATATATGTTTTCTTCTAATCCATCTAATTCTTCTTCATTAGAATAGCCAAAGCTAACACATTTATGAACTATAGATTGAACCAACTCTTCAGGGGCCGAAGCTCCAGCAGTTATACCTAGGGCAGAAACATTTTTTAGCATTTCCCTGGATATTTGATCAGGATCATCTACTAAATAAGACTTAGAACCTGATTTCTCTGCTAATTCTTTTAATCTATTTGAATTAGAGCTATTTTCCGATCCAACAACCAGAATAAGTTGAGTTTCAAGTGCTAATTGTTTTACAGCATCTTGTCTGTTTTGTGTTGCATAACAAATATCTTCTGAGTTTGGTTCTTGAAGAGAAGGAAATCTTTTTTTAAGTTCAGAAATTATTTCTTCTGTATCAGAGACCGATAAAGTTGTTTGGGTAACTAAATATAAGTTTTCGGGCTGCTCAATTGAGACAGTTTTAGCTTGATCTAAATTTTCAACTAAATACATATTTCCTGTCGATTTTTCAGGAAATCTTCCAAGTGTTCCTTCTACCTCAGGATGATTTTTATGTCCTATCATGACGATATCTTTTCCAGCTAAACCAAACCTGATGACTTCTTTATGAACTTTTGAAACCAACGGACAAGTTGCATCGAAAAATTTTAATTTTCTTTGATATGCGTCCAGCTCGACCTTTTCTGAAACGCCATGAGCAGAAAAAACTGTAATGCCGTCTTCTGGAATTTCTGATAATTCTTTTACAAAAATTGCACCTTTCCTTTTTAAATCTTCAACAACTTTTCTGTTGTGCACCACTTCATGTCTGACATAAATTGGCGCTCCAAACTTTTCTAAAGCAATTGAGACTATGTCAATAGCTCTATCGACTCCAGCGCAAAAACCTCGTGGATTAGCTAATTTAATTACTTTCATTTTTTATAAAAAATTAAAGATTTAAATACATAAATCAATATACCTATGGTGACATACGAATCAGCTAAATTAAATATGTACGGATTGAAAGATATATCAATAAAATCAACCACAAACCCATGATTAATTCTATCAATAAAGTTTCCTAAGCCACCTGCTAAAATTAAAGAGAAAGCGCAATATTCAGTAGTTGAAAAATTTTCTTTAAAAAAAGAAGTGAAAATATATAAAAATAATATAAAGCAGATAATTAAAACTAAAATTGAGATCCAGAGTGACAAATTAAAACTTTCATTATTTAAAAAGCTAAATGCAACCCCATAATTTTTCACAAATGTGAAACTTATAACGCTAAAAATTTGTTTAGATTGATTAATTTCATAATTATTTAAAATAAATAATTTTAAGACTTGATCAATTAATATTAGAGCAAATATTAAGCAAAATAATTTTACTTTAAGACGAGTGTTATATAAAAAATCTAGTCTCACCTTTTCCAGTTATATTTTCGTTGCATCTTAAACATATGTTATCTTCACCATAAGAAACTAACGATTCAACATGATGCCAGCAACGAGCGCATTTTTCTAAATCCGTGGATTTAATAGAAATACTTAAACCTGGAATTTCAGAATTAAAATTTTCTTCTTCTTTTAGGGTTAAGTTAACTTTTGAAGTAATAAAAAGATATTTTAATTCATTTGATATTTCGTTTAATTGCATAAAAATTTTATTGTTACATTCCAAATCTAATTCCGCTTCTAAAGAAGACCCTATTTCTCCATTATTCCTTTTTTCCTCTAAATATTTATTTACTTCTGTTTTCATAAGAAGAAGAAGTTCCCACGTTTCATCATTAATTGAAGTTTCAAATTTAGGCCAATCTTCATACCATTCAAGGAGAAATACCGAAGATTTATCTTTTTTAAATTCTTGATAAGCTTCTTCCGCCGTATAGCTCAATATTGGCGCTATCCATCTTAATAAGCCATTTAAAACATGAAAAATTGCAAATTGAGACGATTTTCTGGCAGCTCCATCTTTTTTCGATGTATATAAGCGGTCTTTGATAATATCTAAATAAAAACTACCTAATTCATTTGTACAAAAAGAAAGTATTTTTTGGAAAGCAAGATGAATTTCATAATTATCATAATCCAATTTAATTTGTTCCTGAAGATCATTTGCTTTTTCAATTATCCATTTATCTATTTCAGTATATTTAGATAGATCTAAATCATCATTTTTTAAATCAAAATCATCAAGATTACTAATCAAAAATCTAATTGTATTTCTTATGCGTCGATAGGAATCAGAAGTCCTCTCTAAAATCTCTTCTGAAAAATTCATTTCATTTCTAAAATCGGTAGATGCAACCCATGCTCTTAAAATTTCTGCACCACGCTTGTTCCAGACCGATTGAGGAGAAATCACATTGCCTAAAGATTTTGACATCTTTTTTCCTTTTGAATCCACTACAAAACCATGAGTCAATGCAGTTCTATAAGGAGAATCTTTATTCATAGCCACAGATGACAGCAACGATGATTGAAACCATCCTCTGTGCTGATCAGAGCCTTCCAAATATAAATCAGCAGGATAGTTTAAATTCTCATTTTCTTTCAAAACACAATTATGAGTTACCCCCGAATCAAACCAAACATCTAATATGTCAGTGACCTTTTCATATTCTTCATAATCCTTATCTAAAACATTTTTAATATCTTCAGAGAACCAAGCTTCAACTCCTTCTGTTTCAACTTTTTTTGCAATCCTATCAATTATTTCCAAAGTATCTTTATGTAGCTCTCCAGTTTCTTTATGAATAACTAATGGTAAAGGAACACCCCAAGTTCTTTGTCTTGAAACACACCAATCAGGTCTGTCAGTCATCATTGCAGATATTCTTGATTTACCCCAATCAGGTAACCAATTTATTTCTTCAATCATACTTTCACTATTTTCTAAGAGATCTGATTTCTTCATTGAAATAAACCATTGAGGAGTCGCTCTATAGAATAATGGAATTTTGTGTCTCCAGCAGGTTGAAACACTATGAAAATATTTTTTGTTAGCCATCAGTAAGCTTCTTTCGCTTAAAAGGTCGATTACAGTCTCATTAGCTTCTTTAATAGTTTTCCCTCCTACAAAAGAAATATTATCTTTAAATTTTCCATCTCCTTTGACGGGACTAGTTAAGTCAAATCCTAAATCATTACATGCTTCGTAATCTTCAAGTCCATGGGCTGGAGCAGTATGCACGAACCCAGTTCCCATTTCTTGAGTAACGTGATCTCCTGAAATCAGTGGAGACTTTTGATCTAAAAAAGGATGATCACAAATTAAACCTGAAAGCTTATCTCCAGTAACTTTACCTAATTTTGTATATTTATCTAATTCATATCTTTCCAAGGTCGCCTCAATAAGATCAGAACAAATTATTAAGTTTAAAATTTTTCCTTTAAATTTAAGCTCTATTAATTCGTAAGTGAATTTAGAGTTAAAACATATCGCCTTGTTACTTGGAATAGTCCAAGGAGTAGTTGTCCAAGAAGCTACGAAAACATTTTCCGAAGAAATAGTTTTAAAAATATCTTTGAGTTGATCGGTCTTTATAGGAAATAAAAAGTCAATAGCTTTAGATTCTTTATCTGCATATTCAACTTCTGCCTCCGCTAAAGCTGAACCACATTCTTCACACCAATAAACTGGTTTAGAGCCACGATGGAGATGCCCTGCTTCAATTATTTTTCCGAGTGATCTTATAATATTGGCTTCAAATTTAAAGTCCATGGTTTTATAGGGATTTTTCCAATCTGCTACCACGCCTAATCTTTTGAAATCATTTCTTTGGATAGCAATTTGTTGATTAGCGTATTCTCTACATTGAGATCTAAATTCTTCCGGAGAAATATCTATGTTTGCTTTTCCAGACTTCTTTTCTACATTCAATTCAATTGGCAGTCCATGGCAATCCCAACCTGGCACATAAGGCGAGTTATAGCCTGAGAAAATTTTTGATTTAATTATTATGTCCTTCAATACTTTATTGACCACATGCCCCAAATGTATAGGTCCGTTTGCGTAAGGAGGCCCATCATGCAAAATAAATTTTGGTTTATTTTTATTTTTTTCTGAAATTTTTGAATACAAATCCATTTCTTCCCAAAATTTTAATATTTCAGGTTCTTTCTGTGCCAGGTTGGCTTTCATAGAAAAGCCAGTGCTAGGCAAGTTTAATGTTTCCTTCAATTTCTTCATATACTTAAGAAAAATATTTTCTGGTTTCTGCTATATCCAAATTAATTTGTTCTTTTAATTTGTCTAAGTTCTCAAATTTTTTTTCATTCCTAATTTTTTGATAAAACTCAACTTCTATTCTGCAACCATATATTTCTTCATTAAAATCAAATATATGAATCTCTAGCACAGGAGATGTTCCACCCACAGTTGGTCTAACGCCCATATTAGCAATTCCATTGAAAGTTTCACCTTTTACCAAAGCTTTTACTGCATATACGCCTTTAATTGGAAGATTGCTTTTTGGTACCCAAATATTTGCAGTAGGAACTCCTATTGTTCTGCCGACCTTATTTCCAAAAACAACTTTGCCTGAAAAGGTATATCTTCTATCTAATAATTTTGCAGCCAAATCAAAATTTCCATCAGCAATACTTTCCCTTATCCAAGTGCTACTTACTCGTCTACCCTCAAAACTATGCGTAGGAATCCTGTCAACCTCTATCTGATTATTCGATCCCCAATCAGATAAAAAATCAAAATCTCCACTTCTTTCTTTACCAAATTTAAAATCGTCGCCGACCATTAAATATTTTATATTTAATTTTGAAAGTATCTTCTCAATAAACTCTTCTGGAGACATGTTTTGAAGTTTTTTATTGAATCTAAGGAAAAATCCAAAATCAACTTTGTTTTCTTTAAGTCTTTTGCATTTGTCTCTCCATGGAGAAATTCGCGTTGGTTGTTCAAATAACGCCTTTTGCTCAGCAAAAAATTCCTTTGCATGGGGTTCAGTAAAAATTACTAAAGATTGTAAATCATTCTCATCACCAATTGATTTCATTTTTTTTATAATCTCTTTGTGGCCTAAATGAAGGCCGTCAAAGTTGCCAATTGTTGCAATCAATGGTTTTGAGGAAAACTTTTTGTTAAAGAAATCTATATTATGTATGTCTCTAATTAAATACATATTAGATTAATTTTAAAATTCCCTGATTGCGAAGCCAAATATAACTAACTATAAAAATAATGCCTGAACTAATAGAAGTTGCTAAAGCCAGACCAAAGTGACCATAGTCTAATTGGTAAATAAAATAATAATTAAAAATTATATTTGAAATTAAAGAAACTAACCCAGTTATAACAACCATATTGGCTTTAGAAATTGCAAAAAAGATGCTATTAAAAAATTTTTGAGGCAAGATAAATAACATTGAAAAAGCATACCCCTGTAAGGCCAAAAAGGTCATTCCAACGTCAAAAGAAGTGAATTCTCCTCTCAAGAAAAGTAATTTAATTGCTAATTCACCAAACAAAAAAGCTCCAATAACGCATAAAAGTCCTAAAAAAAATAATACCTTTAATAATTTTTTACTTTGGAGAGTTAATTCTTCCATTTTTTTTTCAAGGAATAATTCGGTCATATTCGGTAATGCTACTAAAGCAACTGCGACACCAAATAATCCAAGCGGAAACTGAATCAATCTTTCTGAAAGATAGAGCCATGTAGGGCTGCCTGTAACCAAAAAAGAAGCAAAAATAGTATCAACTAAGACGTTTAGTTGATAGATACCTGCCGCAAAAAAAGCAGGAATTAATTTATTAAAAAAGGATTTAAGTATTTCTTGATCAAAATTTAAAACTAATTTTGGAAAGTAATTAAAATAAATCACAACGATAAAATTAATTCCAAGTTGAATTAATCCAGCAATCAAAATTGCAATTCCCAAAATTTGCAAATCAAATTCATTAGAAAATAAAGCAAAACAGATTAAAGTGATATTAAAAATAATTGGAGTTGCAGCAACAATTTGGAAAATCTTTTTTGAGTTTTGAATCGCCCCAAAAAAAGCTGTAAAAGAAATTAACAAAATATAAGGAAAAACTAACCTTAAAAAATCTGAAGCTGATTGATATTTTTCTGGATCTGCGAAAAATCCAGGTGCGAATATTGAGATAAATAAACCTGGGAAAAGTTCTGCGATCATCACAAAAGACAAAAGAGTTACAAATAACGAAGTAAAAACTTGATTTAAAAAGGAGTTTAAATTTTCCTTAGCTTCTATGATGCTAGGAACCAAGGATTGCGCTAATGCTCCTTCTCCAAAGAAACTTCTAAAAACGTTAGGAATTCTAAAAATTACAACAAAAATGTCATGAGCTGAACTAGCACCCAATAGAGATGTCAAAACAAGATCTCTGAGATATCCAAAAATTCTTGAAATAAGCGTAAAAAAAGAAAACCCAGCTGAAGATTGCCAAATCTTACTCATCAGGCTCAAAAGTCATGGCAACAGAATTCATACAATATCTCAATCCTGTTGGTTGAGGGCCATCTGGGAAAACATGCCCTAAATGAGCATTACAACTTCCACATTGCACCTCAACTCTAATCATTCCATGACTCCTATCTTCAACATTTTTAACTGCGGTCTCATTTATTGGTTGCCAAAAACTTGGCCACCCCGTACCAGACTCGAATTTTGTTTTAGTGACAAAGAGAGGGTTTCCACAACAAACACATTTAAAAACACCATCTTCTTTTACGTCTAGTAATTCTCCGGTAAAAGCAGGTTCAGTACCTTGTTCTTGAGTTACATAATATGCTTTGTCAGATATTTTATCTTTTAGGTCTTTCATCCTTATTATTATAAAGATTTATTCTTTGTGAATCTTGAATCCTAATAAAGTTAGTAATTCTTTTTTTTCATCGTTTAACAGTTTTGTAGACAGAAGATAATCTCCAAAGCCCATTCTTTCATTTTTTTTTCTGACTGCCTGAAAAAAGTTGGAAAATGAATCCTTTCCATTAAATAAATTTAAATCTTTTTTAAAAGAGTCGCTTATGCTTTTAATATCGATAAAGCGTTTAATAAATTTAAATGGAATTTCACCCTCTTTAATTTCATCTTTGTCTAAAAACTTATCTAAATTAAGCGTTTTATTCATTGGTTTTAAATTATTTAAATCATTTATTTCGAAAAACTCTTTCATTGAATCAATTGCTAAATTAAGCGCCTCAGTTTTAGAATTTAAAGTGTTTCCAGCAATATGAGGAGTTCCTATAAAGGTATCCCCGATATCATCAGCATTTAAATTTGGTTCTTTATTCCATACATCGCAAATAAGTTTTGCATTGGTATTTTTCATAATTGCTTTGTAATCGACAACTTCTCCTCTAGAAGTATTTATCAGCATTTGCTCAGGCTCTAAATTTGAAATTAGGTTGTGTGATGGATAATCACCTTTTTTTGAGTAAGACGCATTTACACTTATGATTGGACATCTTAATGCAGCATCCTTTTGATCAATACTGTTTTCAAACTTATATGGATCAAAGGTTACAGTTTCGTAATTAAAAAAAGAGAGTATTTTTTTTAATTTACTTCCGATATGTCCCTCTCCAATCAATCCAACTTTTTTTTCCGAAGAAAAGCTCAGTGCGTTCAATGTGTATTCTAAAACAGCTTGAGCATTGGCACCTTTAGCAGTTTTTATAAAAATTTCTCTAGAAGATAAAAAATCATGATCTATGTGATCCTCTCCAGAAGTTAGAGAAAAAATAAATCTAATATCTGTGCCGTCAATTAGCTCATCATTTAAAATTGTTGCAGATCTAGACAGCAAAGCTTGTGAGTTTTTTAAAGTTTTTTTATTTATTTCATCGAAGGGTAAAGTTTTTAAACGGAAGGTTTTTGAGTTTTCAAAAACTTCTTTTAAATATGGAATATCTTTGTCAGCAACTATCTCAATCATTGATCAGAGCTTGGATAAAATTTACTTTTTATCCATCTAATTAGAGTGTTTTTTTTCAAACTAATTCGATCGATCTCCAGATAAAGGTCATCTAATTCTTTCGGACTAGAAAACATATCTGCTCTCGAAACAATTTTTTCTTCAGAGTCTAATTCTTTAACTATTTTTGCAGGATTTCCTGCTACTACTACATTTGCCGGCACATCTTTTATTACTACTGTTCTAGCGCCTACGATTGAATTTTGTCCAATAGTCACGCCCTTGCTCACTATTGCTCCATCACCAATCCAAACATTATCCTCAAGTACTACTTCCTTCGATTGGCCTACAGGCAGTGCACGATCATATATCCCATGCCAATCTGAGTCAGATATATATGCACTGTTAGCAAACATACAAGAATTTCCAATTTTAACTTTTGTCGCAGCTGAAACTCTCACTCCGGGACTGAATAAACAATAATCTCCTATTTCTATTTTTCCATTATGCTTATCTGCATTCCAAGTGGTTAAATGAATATGCGAGTCTGGTGCAGAAATAAAAGTTGCAAAGTCTCCTACTGAGATTCCCTCACCATTTATATGCAAATATTTAACGCCCAAAACCAAAGGCCCAATACCTAAGTTTTCAAATTGGGGCGCTAAAACGTTTTTGATATATTTTTGGTCAAACCACCAATGAACGCGTTTCAACCAAAAGGGGCGATTATCTCTTCTAATTTTTATCTCCAAGACAGTTTCAAGTAGTATCATACCCTACCTTTATGAAAGAGATCGAAGATAAGCTTCCAGAAATAGTTGGCCAAGATTCAAAAAAAATGAGTTTTGAACTTAAAACTTTTGCAAGTTTAGCTATACCCATTTATTTTTCCCAGCTCGCTTCACATGCTACTGGCGTCATTGCAGCTTTAATGACAGGAAGTTACAGCACTTTAGATCAAGCAGCGGTGGCAACGGGCAATATGCTTTTTTGGCCAGTTTTTTTTGGATTGGGTGGAAGTTTGTTCATTGTCACTGCATTTGTAGCTCAATTCTATGGTGCCAAAAAGAATCATGAAATTGGGCCGTTATTGAAACAAGCTTTTTGGTTATGCGTTCCTCTGATAATTCTTGTAACAATATATTTATCCTATGCTGGGCAAGTACTTGATTTTTTTAGCACTCCTGAAGATGTTCAAAAAATTACCAAAAGTTACTTAAATGGTTTAATGATAGGAACTCCAGCATTATTTTTATTTCAACCCCTTAAATCCTTCAGTGAAGGTATTACAAGACCAATTCCAATAACAATAATCAATTTAGGAATGGTGGCTTCAAATGCTCTATTGAATTATGGGTTTATATTTGGAAAATTTGGCCTGCCAGAGCTCGGCGGAGCAGGCTGTGGTATTTCTTTTGCTATTTCATCATGGGGAGCTTTATTAGCGTTAGTGATTTATATTTATTCTTCTAAATATTATCAATCTGCAAATTTATTTTCGGAGTATGAAAAACCGAACCTAGCAAAGATTTCAGAGATCTTTAAATTAGGTTTTCCAATAGGTGCCTGCATATTTGTCGAGTTTGGTCTTTTTAGTGGTTCTGGTCTTCTGCTTAGTAATCTTGGTGAGGAAACAATTGCCTCCCATGCCATTGCCATGCAAGTAACTACAGTTACCTTTATGTTGCCATTATCAGTTGGGTTAGCAGCTGCTGTTCGATCTGGCAATCTTCTTGGAGCAAAAGAATTTGTTGCAGCTAGATATTCTTCTTTTTTTGCAATTTTGACAGCTGTTACATTGGCTTCATTTAATTTCATAGGTTTAATATTATTTGGAGATACATTTGCATCTTGGTTCAATGCTGATCCTTCAATAATTGCTCTTTCCAGTTCTCTTTTATTCGTTGCAGCTTTTATGCAGTTATCAGACGGAATAAGCTTTACGGGCCAAGGTGCTTTAAGAGGTTACAAAGATACTTACGCTCCCATGTATATTATGATTATAGCGTTTTGGTGTTTTGGCCTTCCTATCGGATACTCTTTGGGGTTAACTGATCTTTTTGTTCCAGCTCAAGGTGCCTACGGCATGTGGATTGGGATGTGTTGTGGAGTGATCTTAGCTTCTATTTTGGTCTTATTTAGATTGGATAAAACTACCAAAAAAGCCATACAAGATAAAAATTTTAAAATTTTTAATTAAGAAATAATTTAAAATATTCCTTTATATGAAAGTCGTTGTTGTAAGTGGTGGTTTCGATCCAGTTCATTCTGGGCATATAGCCTATTTTAATGCCGCTAAAAAACTAGGAGACAAGTTGATTGTAGCTTTAAATAGCGACGATTGGCTTATAAATAAAAAGGGAAAATTTTTTATGCCTTTTGATGAACGAAGTATCATTATTGAAAATCTAAAAATGGTTGATGAAGTAATAGATTTTGAAGATGATGAAAATGGCAGTGCTTCACAAGCATTGGTAAAAGTAAAAAATTCTTACCCGAATGAAGAAATTATATTTTGTAATGGCGGAGATCGAACAAAAGATAACATTACCGAGATGGAAGTTGAAGATATTACTTTCGAGTTTGGAGTTGGCGGTGAGGACAAAAAAAATTCATCGAGTTGGATTTTAAAAAATTTTCAATATGACAGAGAGGAAAGGGTTTGGGGAGAGTTTTATGAGTTATTTTCAAATAATTTTCTTAAACTCAAGGAATTGATCATTGCACCTGGCAAAGGAATGAGCTTCCAAAGACATTTTTTAAGAAACGAAATTTGGTTTATCAGCAAAGGGAAGTGTTCTGTAAATTACAGTAAAAAAGATCCTGAAAATTATGAAGAAATATCTTTAAATACCGAAGACACTTTTCATGTTCAAAAAGAATCCTGGCATCAAATTTTTAACCCTTTCGATCAGCCGTGTCATATTGTTGAAATTCAATATGGGGAAGAAACGAACGAAGATGACATAGAACGTTTAAGATATTTTAAAAATGAAGATTGACGCAATTGGTTTGATTTGTCCTGAACCAATTATGCTTCTTCACAAAGCTATTCATGAATCTGATTCAGGTCAAATAATTGAACTAATTGCTACTGATCCTGCAGCAAAAAAAGATGTTGAAAAATTTTGCGAATTTCTTTGTCACCAGTTGTTATCTTTTGAAAAAAAAGATGATCAGTTAATTTTTAAAATAAAAAAAAAATAAAAGGGCCTCTAAAGGCTCTTTCATTTAAATCATGCTGTAGTATATGTCTGTACTTATATATTCAATATCTGGATAACCTTCATTAATAAATTTTTGAAACTCAGGCCAAAACTCTGATTTCATCATTGCATCTTGCCATTTCCCATAATCTTCATGAGAATCAAACTCTATAGAATAGTATGCTTTTTGTACTCCGCCTCCAGAAACAGAACGCCAAAATCTTGGGTTCTTGGCTCCTAAAGAAACGTGGAGATCAGCGGCAGCTTTAACATTGTCGACAGTTTCTTGTATTTTTTCAGGGGTTCCTTCCCACTTTGTAACAGCTATTACAATCATATTTACCTCTATTCCGTATAGGCCTCACCATTCCAAAGATTTATCTGAGACCATATTTCTGTTGAAACATTTTCTGTATAACTAGAAATTTTTCTATTAAAGTCTATCGAGCTTTGTGAAGCATTGAAAATAGCTAATTGATCCATCATTTGTTTTTGACTTTCATAACCTGCCCAAACAAATAAATCTTCATCTTTTATTCCGCCAGCAAAAGTTACTTTTAAGCCGTATGAGTCAGCTGCTGTTCCATTATCCTCTATTTCAGAAATAAGCTTATCCCAATCTTTTAAGTATCTTGGAACATCGGCCGTTTTGATTCTCCATATATAAAAAGTTTTATTTTTTGCAACATCCTCGGGAGTAATTTTTTCTCGCGTGTTGATATAAGTGCTTTCATTGGTATTTGTTGTGCCATTTTTAGCTGAATTCATAAGTAAAGTCGCTACAGCTGGGGACGTAAGAGAAACATCGTATGCTTTTTGTAATTCTTCCGTATCGGAATAATAGAAAGCTATGCTGTGAGTAGTGCTATCAGAACCATTCGTATTGACTTGATAAAGACCCGCTGAAATCCCTAAGGAATTAAAATCATCAGATTCCATATATGTAGTGACATTGTTCAGTGTCGCTAGAGGATTTATAGAATTAATTCCAAAGTTGACTTCGATTCCAGTCGAAGCAAATTGTTGTGAAAATAAATTTCCACTTGTTAGGGTAAAGACCATAACAAAAAATTTAAATATTTTTTTCATTTTTCTCTCCTTTAAAATGAATAAAAATATTACATTTTTTAGAAAAATATATAAAGACCTTTAACTAGCTTTCTCGATCTTGCAGTTTCTCTAAACTTATTTTATCTTTCAGGCTCATTATGTATGCTGCTCCAGCGAGAATAATCACAGCACTAGCTTCAGCAATAATTATCAATGCATCCATATCTTTGTTTTGCATAACAATTAATCTACAAAGAGCTGTTATGGCAATGATAATTGGCAGAGTTACTGGAATTCTTTTGGAGCTATAAAATGCGGCTACCATAGCAAGAATTTCAGTAAAAATAAAAAGCATAAATAAATCTGCCAATACAATTTCTCGAACCAAATACATTTGATAGAGATGTTGTAAAGCAGCTACGCAAGTTGCTATTCCTATTATCGCAAGTAAAACCTTTTCGCTTGCAACTGTTAACCAATGAACCTGATCAACGGATTTTTCTTCTTCTCCCATAAATGGATTATCATAAAATTTAAACTACAAATCTAGTTATTAATTTTTTATATGAGTCTTGAAATTAAGATTTTAGGACCTATATATGTATTGTGGATGCCTTTTGAGGATTCACGTAATTTTAACTTGCTAAATATAGGAGTATAAAAATGGTAAATAATACATTTGAACTTTTATGGAGGGATATCTCCCCTCTCACTGTAGGATTTGATAGAACTTTTGACACTTTGTCATTGCTAGCAAATTCAAAACAAACATCAAACTATCCGCCTTACAACATAAGAAAGGTTAGCGATGAACAATATACGATAGAACTTGCTGTAGCTGGTTTTGAAGAAAGTGAGCTTGATATAGAAGCTGCTGGAGAAAACCTTACTGTTACAGGATCTAAAGACAAAGATGCTAGTGAAGGCATTGTTCATCAAGGTCTTGCAGCAAGGAATTTTGTGAAGAAATTCGTTCTTTCTGATGATATGGTCATTAAAGGCGCTGCTTTGAACAATGGCATGCTCTACATTGGACTTGAAAGAGTTATTCCGGAAGATCAGAAACCTAGAAAAATAAATTTCACTTCGAAAAGTAAACTCTTAGGTTAAAGATAGGGGCCGAAAGGCCCCTTTTTTTTTGCTCAAATTTAACTAAAATCAATCCATGTCATCTGATATGGTAAAAATTTGGGGTGCAAAAACTGCAAGAAGTCTTCGTCCTATATGGATGGCAGAAGAACTTGAAATTAATTATGAGCTTCTTCCAATAGGTCCAAGGACCGGCGAAACTTTATCTGAGGAATACACAAAACTTAATCCAAAACAAAAGATTCCTTTCTTGGAGCATGGTGGCTTTAAGCTCTCAGAAAGCCTTGCCATGTGTAAGTATTTGCAAAATACCTTTCCTTCTAAAAATTTATTCATCCCTCAAACACCTAAAGATTTGGCTAGAGAAGATGAATGGTGCAGTTTTGTTTATGGTGAGCTTGATGAAACTTGCCTTTACGTCATGAGACGTCATTATGATTTGACTGATATTTATGGGGCAGCGCCAAATGTTGTAAAATCTTGTAGGGAGTATTTAGAACGTCAGTTTCGAGTTATTGAACCTTACCTAGAAAAAAAAGACTCTATTTTAGATCAAGGATTTGGTTTGGCCGATATATTTTTAATGTCCTGCTTAGATTGGGCAGTCTATTATGAATTTGACTTACCAAAAAATATTACAATTTATAGAGATACAATTTCAGAAAGGAAAGCTTTTAAAAAAGCAATGGAAATAAATTTTCAAAGTTAAATAAGATGGGACCGCTAAATGGTGTAAAAGTATTAGATCTAACTGGCATGGTGTCAGGGCCGGTTGGCGCTATGATGCTTGCGGATCAGGGAGCTGAAGTCATCAAAGTGGAGCCAATAACTGGTGAGTTAGTCCGTCACATGGCGGCACCTCACAATGGTGTAAACCCAGTTTTCTTTTCCTGCAACCGAGGCAAAAAATCGATTGCCTTAAATCTCAAATCTGAGGAAGGCAAAGAGATATTATTCAAGTTAGCAGCGGAAGCAGATGTCTTCATGCAAAATTTCCGTCCTGGCGCTGTGGATCGCATGGGCATAGGAGAAAAAACCATTAGAGAAATAAACAAAAAAATAATTTATGTTTCTATTAGTGGTTTTGGTAATAAAGGGCCTTATGCTAATTCAAGAGTATATGACCCAATCATTCAAGCTTTATCTGGTGCAACTGACATCCAAGCCGATAGAGAAACTCAAACGCCTAAAATGTTTAGAATTATCATTGCTGACAAAGTAACCGCCCTTACCTCGGCTCAAGCTGTATCTTCGGCTTTGTATGCCCGAGAAAAAAACGGCAAAGGGCAACACATAGAATTGTCAATGCTCGATAGTATGTTGTCTTTCTTTTGGCCTGAAGGCATGGCAGGTATTGTTTATGCTGAAAACGAAGTAGACGTAAGGAAGCTTCAAGGTACGCAAGATTTAATATACAAAGCCAAAGACAGATATATCACTGCTGGCGCGGTATCGGATGCTGAGTGGGAAGGTATGTGCATAGCACTAAATAGAAAAGATTTAATAAATGATGAAAGATTTGCAACACCTTCTGGCCGTGTCTCAAATGCTCAAGTGAGAAAAGAAATTACTGGAAAAGAAATTTCAAAATGGAATGGAGATGAAATACTTGCCCGTTTGCAAAAAGAGGGCGTACCAAGTGCTCCCCTGCTTGATCGCATGGAGCTCTTAGGCAATGAGCAGATCATTTCTAACGATTCCATATTGCGTGCTAACTTCGAGGGCTTTGGCGAGGTCAGACAAGCAAAACCTGCCGCCCGGTTTAGCGAAACTCCCAGTGAAATCTCAAGGCCTGCTCCCAAATTAGGTGAGCATACACTGGAGATTCTTTCGTCCATTGAATATAGTGATGAGGACAAAGAGAGATTAATTAAAGAAGGGATCGTGGCAGCAAATTAATTTGGTCGGGACGGCAGGATTTGAACCTGCGACCACTTGACCCCCAGTCAAGTGCGCTACCAGGCTGCGCTACGCCCCGAACGATTTAAAAGCTTTAAGAATAGTTTCTCTAGTAGACGCCGGATCAATTACAGCATCCATTTCCAAATGTGCCGCTGCCTCCGTGGCTTTACCTACTTCATACATGCGAGCTACTAACTTATCGAAAAGTGCTTTTTTCTTTTCTTCCGTTTCTTCAGCTTCCAATTCTTTTTTAAACCCGAGTTTTACATAACCCTCTAAACCCATGCCGCCAAATTCACCATTTGGCCAAGAAGCAGAGTAAATAGGATCAACAAAACTACCGCCCATCATCGCCATGGCTCCCAGGCCATAGCCTCTCCTTAAAATAATTCCTACCAAAGGAGTTTTTATCCTTGCCCCGTGCTTAAATAATTCTCCCATTCTTCTAAAAGCTCCCTCTTTTTCACTATCAGGGCCGACCATAAAGCCAGGTGTATCAACAAAAGAAAGCATCGGCAAACCATGCGCACTGCAAATTTCAATAAAGTTAGCGGCTTTATCTGCTGCCGCAGAATCAATTGCTCCACCTAGTTGCTGACAGTCATTGGCTAATACAGCAAACGGTCTTCCTTCAATTCTCATAAAACCAGTAATAACACTACGACCAAAGATTTTTTTCATTTCTAAAAAGGAATTTTCATCTGCAATCGTATTGAGAATATCTCTTACCGGAAAACCTTTTCTGCGATTTTCGGGGATCATAGTTCGCAATGGAGTTTGATCTTTTTCTTCCCAGTCTTTCTTTGCACCTTGAAAATAAGACAATAGTTTTTTAGTAATTGCCGTAGCTTCAGCTTCGTCATCAGCGAGAAAATCCAAGTGCCCGTTTTTATAATGCATCTCAGCAGGACCAATATCTTTTGGATCAAAAGTTCCCAGACCGCCGCCTTCGATCATAGCTGGGCCAGCCATACCTATCCAAGAGTTCTTAGTAGAAATACAAAAATCTGCCGCGCCATAAAGAGCAGCATTGCCAGCAAAACAGTAACCATTATTTACGGCAATTTTTAAAGAATGGCCGGTTAGCTTTGCCCAGCTAGTAAAAGAGGTAATATTTAAACCAGCAATTTGAGTTGACACATCCGTGTCGGCTGGTCTACCACCACCGCCCTCTGCATACATAATCACCGGCAGTTTTGATTTTTCTGCCAACTCACACATACGATCAAGTTTCTTGTGATGAAAAAACCCTTGTGTTCCTGCAAGTACTGAAAAATCATTTATTATTACTACTGCTTGCGATGCATTTTCGCCTACTTCGTCTCTATTAATATTGCAGAGACCCGTGATAATTCCGTCGGCAGCAGTCTCGGTTTGTAATTCTTCATAATCTCTACGACTTCTTTGAGCTGCAACAGCCAATTGGCCATATTCATTAAAAGAACCGGAATCTACTAAATCTTCTAGATTCTCTCTAGCAGTTCTATAACCTTTGTCATGGCGTTTTTGTCTAGCTGCATCTCGCTCATCATCTAAAGTTTTATTAAGTCGACGGTTGAGTTCGGCTAATTTGGAATTATCTTCTTCTGACACTTTTTTTATTCTTTTAAATCGCTATCAATTAAAACTGCTATAAACAATGCTGTATCAGTCCCATTATTAACCCAGGCATGATTTGTACCTCTTTGGACCACTACATCAAATGGCTTTAGGTCCACTTCCTCTTCATCCAAAAGCAAAGTCACATCCCCTTTTAATAAAATAATATAGTCAATCGTATTTGTTTTATGCATAGCAGGATGCCTAGTTGTATCGACTTGGTGATGAGCTGCGCCCATCTTTTTAAAAGCTGCAGCGGTTGCTTCTTTTATTAAATCTGCTGGCACACCTTCAGGAGTCGGATTTATTTGGAAATATCTAAATTTTGTTCCTCCATCCGGGGGTGATAGCAAAACCTCACTATCAGCTCGATCAATGTCGTCCAAAGTATTTATTTCTTTGCCATCGGTATTCCAGAGCTCATAAAGACCGCCCTCGTTTTCGCTTAAAGATCTTGCTGGCGGACCATCAATAGTAATGACTGATTTTCCTTCCTCATTATGTCCCGTTACTATTCTTCTCATTTTTCTCTCCTTTTAAATTAAAGTATTTTTAAAATTTCTTTTAATTCTTTAATAATTTTAAAATCTACTGAATCTATTTTTTTATCATTTTTAAATTTTTCTCGAGCACCTTTGATTGTCATTTTCTCTTGCTTAAGTAAATTTTTAACTTTCACTAAATTAATAATATCTTTTTGTTGAAACATTCGTCTATTGCCAATTCGTTTTATTGAAAAAGAATTTGCAAATTCTTTTTCCCAATATCTAATGGTGTGCGTTTCAATATCCAAAATTTCGGATACTTCTTGAATAGAAAAATATTTTTTATTCGGTATTTTGCCTAGATCAAAATCCATTAATTACAGACTTTTTCTTAACTTTCTTCCTGCTTTAAAGCTGACGACATTTCTTTCAGATATGGTATGAGCTTCTCCTGTTCGAGGATTTCTTCCTGGTCGACTTTTTTTATGAACAACTGAAAAATTTCCCAATCCAGGCAATTTAACCTCTTCCCCTTTCTCCAAGGCCAACATAATCTCTTCAAAAAAAGTCTCAACGATCTGCAAACAGTCTTTCTTTGGAAGACCCATTTTTTTATGTAAATAATCTACTAACTTTGCTTTGGTTAAGGACATTTTAACTTCTTAGCTTTGCCCCAAATTTGCTTTTTGAGTTTTTTACTATTTTATCGATTGCTGAATCAATATAGCTATCTTCCAATGTACCTTTGGCTGATTGCCAGGTAAGTCTGAAGGCAAGACTTTTTTGATTTTTCTGCAGATCTCCCCCTTTAAATAAATCAAATAATTTAATATCTATCAAGTCTTTTCCGGCGTGTTTCGTAATTTCATTGAACAACTCAATATAATCCAATTTTTCAGAAACAATAAAAGCTAAATCTCTTTGCATGGAAGGAAATTTAGAAGGCTCTACTAATTTTATACTCTTTGAATTAAATAATTCATTTGTTTGAAATTCAAAATAGAAAAAAGGCTTTTTAAAATTTATTGTTTTAAGAATGAGTGGGTGAACTTTTCCGAAACTTCCTATTTTCTTATTAGCTTTAAAGATATCAGCAGATATTTTAGGATGCAGTAAGTTTGAGCTAGATTTTTTTAATGAAATGTCTGCAACATTGGAAAACTTAGCTATGTTTAAAGCAAGCTCTTTGAGAGAGTAAAAATCAAATGTGCTAGAACGGTTCCAACTTTTTTTCTCTTGATCGAAAATTAAACCAGCTAAATGATTAAGTTCCTTAATCGATTTAATCTTAGAAAAAACCTTCCCTTCTTCATATATTTTCAGGTAATCATTTCCTCTTTTTGCGTTCGAAATTAGATTGGTTATTAAGCCAGGGAATAAACTAGTTCGCATGGAGTTTAAGTTTTCAGTTATTGGATTTTGAATCTTAATGATTCCTTTTGAAAGCTCTAATTTTTTTTGTAAGCCGTCATCTATAAATGAATAGTTAATCACTTCTTGAAAATTATTATGAGTAAGGAATTTTTTAAGTTCCAATGTCTTTGAATAATCAGTTTTTGAAAAATTTTGCTGAGCAGTTTTTAATTCTCTATTTGGTAAGTTGTCATATCCCACCAATCTTGCTATTTCTTCGACAAGATCTTCTTGTATTTCCAAATCAAATCTATGACTTGGAGTTAAAATTTTAATCAGGTCAGATTGAACATCAATAATTTCAATATCAAGGTATTGCAAAAGTTGTTTAATTTTTTTGATTGACAGCTGAGTGCCTATCTTCTGATTCAGAAAATTAACTGAAAGATTAATTTTCTTTTGTTTTGGAAGATCGCTGTTTGAAACTATTTCCTTTGCTTTGGTACAACTTCCGCCCAAGTATTTTATTATCAATACACTTGCCATCTCTAAAGCTTTGAGTTGTAAATTGAAATCCACTCCTCTTTCAAATCTTTGTGAGGCATCAGTCTGAATGCCAAATTTTCTGGCCTTACCTCTGATAAATTTTGGAGCAAAAAAAGCTGATTCCAAAATGACTGCCGAAGTATCCATTTCCACTGAAGAATCTTTGCTTCCCATGATGCCAGCAAAAGCAATTGGCCCTTTGGCATCTGTAATTAAAAGACAATCTTTAGATAAGGATATTGTCTGATCGTCTAGCAAATTTACCTTTTCATTATTTTTAGCAAATCTAACTTTGATATCACCCGAAATTTTATTTTTATCGAATGCATGCATTGGCTGCCCAATATCAAGCATCACGTAGTTAAGAATATCCACAACTGGATTTATTAAATTAATTCCTGCTGCTTCAAGGCGAGAATTTATTTGCTCAGGCAGCTCTTTAACTTTTCCTTTCGAATTTGTTAAAGACAAGTTAGATATTTCTAAATAGCTATATTTTGGACAAGCTTCTTTAGCCTGAACTAGAACTTTGGTTTTAGAATTTCCCTGCTTTTTTACTGAATACTTTTCTTTTTTTAAGGAAGTTTGATCAGAAGCAGCAATCTCTCTGGCTACTCCAAGCGCACTAAAACAATCGCCACGGTTTGGGGTGAGATCAATATCAATACAAAAATCGCTTTTCAGTTTAGCGATAGAATCAACTTCAAGACCTAGCATTGTTAATTGATTGCTCAACTTATCAACGCTCTTCTTTATGCCTAATTTTTCATCTAAGTGGGATTTTAAAATCTTCATTTTACGATTGAGAAATTAGCCTTAAATCATTTTCAAATAGCAATCGCAAGTCATCCATTTGATAATCAAGTTTAGTCATTCTTTCAATTCCCAAACCAAAAGCAAAACCCGAGTATTTTTTTGGATCAACGCCTGCTTCTTTCAGAACATTTGGATGCACCATGCCACAGCCCATAATTTCTAACCATCCCTTTTTATCCATAATATCTACTTCCGCAGAAGGTTCTGTAAAAGGAAAATAAGATGGTCTAAATCTAACCTTGAGTTTTTTACCAAAAAAGTAATTTAAAAATTCCGTTAACTCGTGTTTTAAATTTCCGAAATTTACTTTTTCATCTATTAACAATCCTTCGATTTGATGAAACATTGGTGTGTGAGTTTGATCGGCATCACTCCGATAAACTTTTCCAGGGCAGATAATTTTTAATGGTGCTTTGCTTTTAAGAATTGATCTTATTTGCACTGGAGAAGTATGTGTTCTTAATAGCATTTCTGCATCAACATAAAACGTATCATGCATATCTCTCGCTGGATGATCTTTGGGTATATTTAAAGCGTCAAAATTGAAATATTCGGATTCTATTTCCGGACCGTCTTCGATGGAGTAACCGCGAGAAATAAAATATTGACAGATTTTATCAATGGTTTTTGTTATCGGATGTAGATTTCCAAGTTTTTCAAATTCAACAGGTAAAGATGTATCAATCGATTCTGTTTCTAAAATTGCATTAATCTCTTGTTGTTCTATTTCTTTACTTAGGATTTGACTTTGTTCTTCGAAAAACTTTTTTAGAAGATTAATTGCCTTTCCCGCTTTAGGTCTTTCTGATTGCGAAAGCTTGCCTAAATCTTTTGATAAGAGAGAAATTCTACCTTTCTTACCTAGATATTTGATCTTTAGGTCTTGAAGGTCTTTTGAGTTTGATGCTTTGTTTAAATCTTTAGATAATTGCTTCTTAAGCTGCTGCAGGTCCATAGCATATATTATGCTGCATTTTCTTTAACTAGTGCGACCAAATCTGCAAATCCTTTTTCATCTTCTGCTGCCATATCTGCCAAAGCTTTTCTATCCAACTCAATATTTGCTTTTTTCAAAGCATTCATAAAAACACTATACGAAAGACCATTTGCTCTAACCGCAGCATTAATTCTAACAATCCAAAGAGCGCGAAAATTTCTCTTCTTAACTCTTCTATCCCTATAAGCGTATTGACCGGCTCTAGTGACAGCTTGCTTAGCTACTTTGAAAGTTCTGCTTCGCGCGCCTCTATAACCTTTTGCAAGTTTAAGAGTTTTCTTATGGCGGGCTTTAGCCGTAACACCTCTTTTTACTCTAGACATCTTAAGACTTCTCCTTAAACATTCTTTTGACTAATTTTTCATCGCCAGCAGCTAGTGAAGTTGTTCCTCTTAGCTGACGTTTAGATTTTGTCGTCATCTTGGTCAAAATGTGGCTTTTGTTTGCATACTTTCTCTTTAGTCCAGATCCAGTTTTTTTGAATCTTTTTGCGGCACCACTATGTACTTTAATTTTTGGCATTTTAATTCTTTTTTTTCAATGGGCTTAAAAGCATTACTAATTGCCTTCCTTCAGAAACTGGTTCTTGTTCAACTCCAGCAATTTCGTTGAGGTCAGATTCTACTCTTTTTAGAAGATTTAAGCCTATTTCTTTGTGTGCTAATTCTCTTCCTCTGAACCTCATAGTGATTTTCGTTTTATCGCCTTCTTTGAGAAATTTAATAATATTTCTCATTTTGATTTGATAATCGTTTTCGTCAGTACCTGGTCGAAATTTAATTTCTTTTAGTTGTGTCTTTTTGGTCTTTTTCTTAGAAGCTGCTTTTTGTTTTTTCTGATCAAATAGATGTTTTCCATAATCCATTAACTTGCAAACTGGCGTTTTAGGATCATCATTCATTTGAACTAAATCTAAACTTGCAGATTTGGCTTGATCAAGAGCATCGTTAATTTCTACAACTCCAAGTTGCTGACCATCTTCTGAGATAAGTCTTACTTTGGTTGCTTTGATGAATTGATTGATTTGGTGCTTATTCTTTTTTTCGTAAGCTTTTCTTGGTTGAGCCATAAATTAGACTAAAGTCCACACAGTAATGTTCAATCAAACCTCCTTTGATTTAATATTCTTATCCAAAAGTTTCGAAAAATCTTCTAGAGTTAAACTCCCCAAATCCTGACCTTTTCGTGCTCTTACGGAAACAGTATTATTCTCTATCTCTTTATCGCCCACTACCAACTGAAAAGGAATTCTTTGCATGGAGTGATCGCGGATTTTATAAGTGATTTTCTCATTCCTCAAGTCTAATTTCACTCTAAAGCCCTTGGATTTAAGTTTTTTGGCAATTTCTTTGGTATTTTTAGCGTGTTTGTCCGAAATATTCATAATAACGGCCTGAATTGGGGATAACCATAAAGGAAAGTTTCCATCATATTCTTCTATAAGAATTCCTATAAATCTTTCAAAAGATCCTAATATTGCCCTATGCATCATTACTGGGCGATGCCTTTCTCCATCTTCGCCAACAAAGTTAGCCTCTAATCTTTCTGGAAGATTGAAGTCAGCTTGAAAAGTTCCACACTGCCATTCTCTATCTAACGCATCAGTTAAAACAAAATCTAATTTGGGACCATAAAATGCCCCATCCCCTTCGGAAACTTCATAGGGAAGGTTTAGTTTTTTTATGGCGTTTTCTAAAGCCGACTCTGCCTTGTCCCAAATTTTGTCGGATCCAACCCTTACTTCTGGCCTGGTGGATAATTTTATGTCATATTTTTTAAAGCCCAAATCGCTATAAATTTCAGAAAGCAGATTGATAAAATTTTTAGCTTCTTCTTCAATTTGGTCTTCTGTACAAAATATATGACCATCATCTTGAGTCATTTGTCTCACTCTCATCAAACCATGAAGAGTTCCTGAAGCTTCATATCGGTGACACGATCCAAATTCAGCCAACCTAATCGGCAAATCTCTATAAGATTTAATTCCTTGATTATAAACTTGTACATGGCACGGACAGTTCATTGGCTTCAAAGCATTGACTCTCTTTTCATTGGCATGCTCTTCGTCAATTTCAGTGATATACATATTTTCTCGATATTTATCCCAATGCCCTGATTTTTCCCAGAGCTTTCTATCTACTACTTGAGGAGTTTTTATTTCCTGATAACCAGCTTTGATTTGCTTGTCCCTAATATAATCTTCAAGGATTCTAAAAATTGTCCAGCCCTTTGGATGCCAAAAGACCATGCCTGGTGCTTCCTCCTGAAAATGGAAGAGATCATATTTTTGACCTAATTTTCTATGATCTCTTTTCGAGGCTTCTTCAATATTATTTAAGTATTTTTTTAACTCTTTTTCGCTATTCCATGCCGTCCCATAAATTCTTTGCAACATTTTATTTTTTGAATCGCTTCTCCAGTAAGCCCCTGAAACGTGAGTTAACTTAAAGGCTTTTATATGTGACATTGAATTTACATGCGGTCCTCTACACATATCAATATATTCGTCATGATAGTAGAGTCCAACTGTTTCTTCTTCTTTGATTTCTTTTAGTATTTCTAATTTATAAATTTCTTTTCTTTCTTTAAAAACTTTTACTGCTTCTTTTTTTGGAACAACTTTTTTTATAACTCTATATTTAGTTTTGGCTAGATCTTTCATCCTTTTTTCTATCTTCTCTAAATCTTCCTGAGAAAGTGAATGATCTAAATCGATATCATAATAAAAACCGTTTTCAATAATTGGGCCAATTGCCATTTTTGCTTCAGGAAAAATTTGCTTCAAAGCGTGCCCAAATAGGTGGGCGCAACTATGTCTGATAATTTCTATGCCTTCTTGGTCTTGGTCTCTGATAATTTCGACCGAACAGTCGCTTTCTAATAAATCAACCGCATCAACTAAATTTCCGTTAACTTTGCCAGCTACAGTTGCTTTAGCTAAGCCAGCACCAATAGATTTGGACAAATCTTCTACGGAAATAGGATTTTCAAAAGTTTTAATGGAGCTATCAGGAAGAGTAATATTAATCATTTTCATGGCCTATACGAACGGCCTTTGGATATTATACTTATCCTTCAGGGAGATAAAAAGGAACTTTCCCAAGTATTGTCATCTTTTTTAACGTATTTTTGTCTTTGATGAGTCCTGAAATCTCCTTCTTTCCAAAGCTCAATAGAATTTGGTTTCACCAAATATAGTCCACAATGCTCAGGTCTGGTTGGATTTTCTTTGTTTAATTCAAATTGTTCAGTCAAATCATCTATTTCTTTTTGCAAAATTTCATAAGAATCAATTTTCTCGCTTTGTTGTGAGACTATTGCTGCAACCCTGGATTTAAGTGGCCTCGAATTAAAATATTCATCGGATTTTTTTTCAGAAAGTTTTTCTACCTCTCCTTCTATCCTTATTTGCTCTTGGAGCTCTCTCCACCAAAAATTTACTGCTACAAATTTATTACCTGTTAAATCTTGACCCTTTTTACTATTAAAGTTTGTGTAAAAGACTAAACCATCATCATTTATTTTTTTCAATAAAACCATTCTTGAACTCGGCACGTTTTTAGCGCTAACTGTTGCAATATTCATAGCGTTCCAGTCTGTTAAATTTAATTTTTCAGATTTTTTAAGTATTTCTGCGACCTTTGCCAAAGGCAAGGTTTTTATATTTTGTTCGATGATCAATTTATTTTCTTAAAACCCAATAATCCAAAGAGAAATATTTTCCTGGACCAAAAACTAGGATAACTAAAAGCATTAAAATGTATGTAACTGACATTTCTATTCCATTGGCATCTGCATTCCAACCATTTGGTAAATGATAATAAGCAGCGACCAACATGGTAAAAATAAGCGGGATAGCAATCCATCTAGAAAACAAACCAACTAAAAGTAAAATAGCTCCACCAGCTTCGGCCAAAACTGCAAGCCAACCAAAAAAATGAGGCAAGATAAAATTTAGGTTATCCTCCCCTCCGGGACCCAAAAAACCCGCAAATCTGTCAATGTTAGGAAATCCACCCTCCCATTTAATTTTTCCATATCCGGCAAACCAAAATACGTAAGCTAAATAAAGTCTAAAAGACAACAAGACCAGAAAATCGAAAGCATTAAGATTTAGTAATCTTTGATTAAAAGTTTTTAAAAAATTCATTACTCAAAATATCATTATTTATGTTTTTTTTCCAACTCCTCATATGCTTCTTGTATTTCGATAAACTTAATTTTTGCTTTTTCGATTAATTCTTCTGGTAAGCCCTTTGATATCAACATATCCGGATGAAATTCCTTTCTTTTCTTTAAATAAATCTTTCTAATTTCTGAAAAGCTCATATTTTTATTCACACCCAATACTTGATAATGATCTATGATATTAGAAACATATTTTTCGTAGAGGTCTTTGAAAGTATTTAATGGAAGTTTAAAAATATTTGGAACTTTTTTAAGAATTTTTTCTTCGGCTGGGTGCAACTCTCCATCTGCCATGGCTAATTCAAATAACAATTCGTAAAAAATCAATAAAGAGTTAGGACTTTGTTTAAGGAGTGAATATAGTTGCTTAGCGTAAGCCTCAAAAGAAACATTATCATCTTTGGCTTTTTGAAATATATTAATTGCGAAATTCCTTTGCTCTTTATCTAAATTAAATTTAGTAGAAATAAATTCTTCTATTTTACTAACTTCTTCTTTACTTACTACTCCATCAGCTTTAGAAATCTTTGCAAAACAAGCAAAAAGGGCAGCAAAAAATGCTACTTGGTGGTCAAAATTATTTGGATTTCTTCTACGCGTCCTATTTTCTGATATTCTTGAGCCAACCACACTTCCAACCAGTGCTCCAATAGGACCCAACAAAGTGAATCCTACAAATCCACCAACTATGCCGCCAAATAAACTCATAAATGTATTTAAATTATAAAAAAAATTTGTTTCAATGTTATCTTAAACATAAATATTTTTATGGGGGAAATAAAAATATGTTACCTGCAGTCGATTATTTAATAGTTCCAGATAAAGGCGATCCTTATTTAGAAGGTCATAAGTGCAATGTTTGTGGGGCGATGTTCTTGGGTGAAAGAACAGTTTGCTCAAAATGTTTTGCCAGAGATAAGATGTCAAAAGTTAAATTAAGTAATGATGGAACCCTTTATTCTTATTCTATTGTTTATAGATCATTTCCAGGAATTGATGTTCCTTACATATCTGCTCTTGTTGATTTGGAGGATGGCGGAACGGTTAAAGGTAACTTAATAAATGTTGAACCAGATCCAGACAATGTTGATTTCGGTATGAAAGTTAAAGTTGTCTATGGAGATGCTTTAGGTAGAAAAGATAAGGATGGGAATTCTTATATGAGTTATTTTTTTGAACCTGCATAGGTTTAATTCAGAAAGGAGAGAAATTATGAGCGATGTATATGTTTTAGGAGTAGATATGATTAAGTTTGGGAGATTTCCAGACCGAACTGTTCCAAATATTGGTGCCGAAGCGGCCTTAATGGCCTTAGATGACGCTGGGCTTACTATTAAAGACATGCAAGCAATGTACTGCGGGAACCTTGGTCAGGCTAATGCCATGGTTGGACAGAGAATTCTGCAAGAAATTGGGCAAACAGGAATTCCTGTTGTTAATTGCGCTAACGCTTGTGCCACTGGCGCGACAGCTTTTAGAGAAGCTTGGATGTCTATTAAAGCTGGCATGTATGATGTTGTTCTAGCGGTTGGTGTTGAGCAAATGGGCAAAGGTCTTTTGGGTGGTGCTGGCGGAGGAGACGGAATACCTAAAGAAGGATTGCTTGGATCTGGAACAATGCCTTGTGTATTTGCAGAAGCTGGAATGGAACACTCCAGTAAATACGGAACAACTTTTAAACAATTTGCAAAAATTTCAGTTAAAAATCACCACCATTCGACATTAAACCCTAAAGCTATGTATCAAATTGAAACTCCTTTGGACGATGTAATGAATGCTGAGATGATTTCTTACCCGAATACCAAACTGATGTGTTCTGTGAATGTCGACGGTTCTGCGGCAGCAGTTTTAGTATCCGAAAAAAAAGCGAAAGAACTTGGGATGCAACGTGCAATTAAAGTCAGAGCATCAGCTCTTGCCAGTGATCCTTTTACAGATAGAGATTTGGTAATGCCTGATGTCAATGCTTGCACAAGAATTGCAGTTAAAGATGCATATGAACAAGCTGGACTTGGAGCTGAGGATCTAAACCTTGTTGAATTACACGATTGTTTTGCAACAGCTGAAATGCTGCATTATGAGAATCTTGGCTTATGCAAAGATGGAGAAGCAGGAATGATGATTGACGAAGGACACGTTGAATTAGGAGGAAAAATTCCGGTTAATGTATCTGGCGGTCTTCTGTCCAAAGGTCATCCTTTAGGTGCAACTGGTATTGCTAATATATATGAAGTTTGTTCTCACTTGAGAGATGAAGCTGGCAAAAGACAAGTCGAGGGAGCGAAGATAGGAATGACTCATGTCATAGGACTTGGTACAGCTTGTGCCATTCACATTCTTGAAAAACCTTAATAACATTGTTAATAGGCGTTACTGGAGATACACATAACAATTTAAAAAATATCTCAAAAATATGTGATTTATTCAATCATGTAGATCCTTCATTTGTTATTCATACAGGAGATGTCACTCTTCCAAAATCTCTAGCTGCTTTTTCAAAATTAAAAATGCCTTTAATAGGTGTTTTTGGTAATAATGATGAGTTTGAAAAAAAAGGACTTATAGAAGAAGCAAAAAAATTTGATTGCAATTTTTTTGATGAACCTCACAAGTTAGATATTAACGAGAAAAAAATAATTGTCGTTCATCATCCTGAATTGATAAACGAAGAAATGATTTTAAATGCTGATTTCATTCTTCATGGTCATACTCATAGATATAGATCGGAATTAATCAAAAATACTTTAGTTTTTAATCCAGGAGAGTGTGCTGGTATTTTGAAAGGTAAAAACAATATTGGATTATTAGATACGGAAAAAAAAATATCTGAAGTTATCCATTTTTGAACATTTTTTTTGTATAAAAATAGTAAATCAGACTTATTAACTCTAACAAAAAGATAAAACTGATTAACGGCCTTATTAATCTACTCAATCCATTTGATTCTAAAATGGATGATTCAAGAAATAATATCGATATTATTGGAGCTATCTCATTTCCTCCAGGTTCTATGAACCAAAGAGCACCAAATATTCCAAGGATGATTGGTATAAAAAAGAATCTTATAAATTTATTATCAATAAATTTAGATAAAGAATAGCAAGTTAAAATTAAGCCCAAATAATAAAAAAACCAAAAAAATATCATAATTCTATAAATTTTAAAAAATCTTTTGCCGCAGAATTATCTTTGAAAAATTTTAAGAATTCATGAGGTTGTTCTTTTTTATGTTTTAATTTTTTTGTTATCGTCTTTAAAAACTTGTCCTCGAAAATATAGGATGGGGGTAAGTCTTTTTCCTTTGCATGCTTCTCCCTCCAAAGGAAAATGTCTCTTTCTTCTTTTGAAGCTTTTTTTAGTTTTTTTAGTCTCGAAATATAAAGTTCTTGATTACCAAGCAGAGTTTCCTTCCTAAATTCTGTAATTGCTTCTTTCTCTTTTTTAAGTATTTTTAAGGCCTTTAATTGCTTCTTATATGTTGGTATTAGAAAATTTACATCGTCAGCAGCATACTCAAGCTGTTTACCTGTTAAAGGTCTTTTTAACCAATTAGAGTTAGTTTCTGACTTATCCAACTCATAGCCAAAATATTTAGCAACTATAAAGCCATAATTTTTAATTTCACCGCCATTGATAAATTTTTCTGCAATCTGGATATCGAAGCAATTATTTAATTTTATTTTTAAATTTGTGTTTAAGACCGTCGTATCGCTCCTAGAAGAATGCATAATAATTGTCTTAGTTTTATCTTCTAAAATTTTATTTAAATATCCCAGTCTTTTACATTTTAAGCAATCAATTAGGAGTATTTTCGATCTAGTAGATATCTGTAATAAAGATAATTCAGGGAAATAGGTATTTCTCCAATTAAACTCTGTATCTATACCAATATATTTTTCTTCTTCTAATGATTCTTTTACAAATTCTTTATCTTCTTCGGATTCAACAAGATATATTGTTTTTTTATTTTTTAGGTTAAAGCCTAATTTTTTTATAATGCTTATCAAAATTACTTGGTCTTTAAATAATTTTTTATTTTATTCTTTATTACAGGATGCTTCATTGCATATTCTAAATTAGCCAAAATATATTCAGCATTATCTCCACAATCAAATAAATCACCCTTCAAAGAAAAAGCATTTACTTTCTTTCCATCTTTTATGTAATTATCTATTGCATCTGTTAATTGAATTTCATTGAATTTATCTGGCTTCACTTTTGAAAGATATTTAAAGAAATCGTTAGTAAATACATATCTACCTGCTGCATACAAATTAGACGGCGCTTTATTTATTGAAGGCTTTTCAATAATTTTTTCAATCAATCCAAGTCCAGGCAATTGAGAATCATTTTTTATTTGTGCAATTCCATATTTTGAAATATCTGCCTTTTTGGCCTTGCCGAGAAGAACGGAAGAAATCTCATGCTTTTCAAAGCATAATCTCATCTCTTTTAGCGAATCTCCAGCATTTCCATTTTTTTTACTAATCAGCATATCTGGTAAAACAATTGCAAAAGGTTCCTTTCCTATTAATGTTTTAGCACAAAGAATTGCATGCCCCAGGCCCTTGGCCTCTCCTTGTCTAATACTTTGAATAGAAATACTTAATTTTGATATATTTCTTATTTCTTTCAACGTTGCTCTTTTTACTCTTTTTTCCAAAGTTGCTTCTAATTCAAAGCTTTTATCAAAATGATTTTCAATGGAATATTTGCTTGAATGAGTTACCAGAATAACTTCTTTAAATCCTGCAAAAATTGCTTCTTCTACAATGTATTGAATAATTGGTTTGTTTAATATCGGAAGCATTTCCTTCGGGATTGCCTTCGTAGCAGGGAGCATTCTTGTTCCTAAACCAGCTACTGGGATAATTACTTTTTCTAATTTTTTCATATTTTAGTAGTTATCTTATAAAATTTTTTAAAATTAAAGTTTTTATCAATTTAATATCTAATAGTATAGAAGAAATATTATGAAGTTTTCATACACAACAAGACTTGAAAGTATATCTATTTTAAGAATCTATATTTTTATCGCCGTCAACTATCTGTCTGCAAGATCTCTCAAAAAATAAAATAGCAACAAATAACATAATTAATTGATTAATCATCATGCCAAACATAGCGCCATTAAGTTCAAAATTTGATATGAGAAAGTTTGCTGTTATCAATGAAAAAAATACGGTGACTAAATAAGAAATAAACTGTGGCTGTGTTTTTTCAAGCGTTCGAAGACCAATATTAAAAGGTAGTATCAAGTATATAAGAATAGAAATAATAGAGTACCAAATTAAAATGTAACCGTTCCCAGCATACTCCTCTCCGTATACAGCAATAATTAAAGGCTCAGCAAATATGATTAAAATAACTGATGCACAGCTAATTGCTAATCCTCCTATTAAAACTAATTTTTTTACATATGATTTTAATCCAGCTATTCCAGATATTACAAAATACTTGCTGGCAGATTGAGGAATAATGTTTTCAAGGCCTAGAAATAGGATGTTAAATATTCCAATTATATTACTTGAAGCTCTAAAAATTCCCACTGTCGCCGGACCTAACAATAAGGCAGTTACGACAAAGAAATAATTTCCCGAAAACCACATTAATAACGCGGAACTTGATAGCCACTTAGACATTTTCCAATGTCTTTTTAACACTTCAATATTGTTCTTGAAGTTTAAAATAGGCTTATTTAATTTCACCATACCTAATAAAACCGATAAAAATAACGCAATCAAAATGGCATTGAATATAGATTTCAAAGTTGGATCGGAGCCTAAACAGACTATAGAAATCATTAAAAATCTACCCACATAACATACCGAATCGTTTATCAATGCTTCTGAAGACCTGCCCTCTAAAAACAATAACCGTCTTATAAAATCCTGATTTTGTGATAGGAATGACACTAAAGATAATGAAATAGCATAATCAGTTATGTACCACTGCGGGATTATATAATCACTCAAGATTATAGATATATATAGAAAAATACTCGATATGGTCGAAAAGACTAATTGATGTGAAATTATTACTCCAATATAACGAGATTTGTCTTTATCCGTTTGTTTTGGTCCAATTGACATCATCGGGGTAATAATCATTGCTGTTTGCAAAGATTGAAGAAATAGAACCGACATCCACAAAAGTGTGTATATGCCAAACGCCTCTATGCCAAGGAAACGAACTATTAAAATAGAGACCAAAAAATTTACAAGACTCAAAATTCCCTGATCCATCAGAGTGGTACTGATTTGACCATATTTTTTAAATAATGATTTCATATTAATATTTTTATATTTTCCTAAATGGGCTATCAAAATAAAAAGTATTAAGAATTAGCATTAAAACATATCAATCGCAAAATTTTGAACTACTACAATCACAAATTTGGACTTAAATTTTAAGGTATAAACTGATTTGCTTAACATACAAATTTATTTAAAGTCTCAAAGGCTATGGATTAAATAAATTAATATATTTTAGGATGTTACCTTTTTATCTTATATCTATAAAAAATAAGATCTTTCAGGAATTTAGGAGTACTAACAAGATTTCTCCAAAATAATCTTCTAGGCTCCTTCATAAATCTAATAAGCCACTCTAAATGCAGATCTATCCAAATCTTTGAGGGTCTGTTTATCTTGCCAGCATAAAAATCAAAGGCGGCTCCTATGCAAGAAGCAACTTTAAAATTAAGCCTATTCTTATTCTGATGAAGCCATTTCTCTTGTTTTGGCGCGGTCATACCTATAAATAAAAAATCCGGGGCGAAGTAATTGATTTCATTTATGATTTTATCATTATCATCTTTGGATAACTTTGGCTTAAATGGTGGAGAAAAAGTAGAAACTTTTATAAATGGAAAATCATTTGCTAATCTTTTTTTTATCAGGCCTAGAGTCTCTTCAGTTGATCCCAAATAAAAGACAGAGCTTTTATTTTTATTAGCTATTCTAAGCAAGTGCTCATGAAGATCAGAGCCAGAGATTTTTTTAATATTTTTTTTATTTATGAGTTTTGCAGCCAACAAAATACCGCTCCCATCTGGAATAAGGACATCTGAATGATTAAGCGCTTCAGAAAATAATTTATCTTTTTTAGCAACGACATAAGAATGAGGATTAAGAGTATTTATTACTAATTTCATATTATTAGAAACGCAAATTTTGTGAAGAGAGTCGTCAAAAATTATATAAGACATCACGGTTTGACTTTCAAATGAGGGATTAGTCATGAAATATTCCTATAAGATTAGTTTCAAATTTTTCTAAAGTGAAGTGTTTAGAAAATCTCTTTCTACAATACATCGCTGTATTTTCATTTATTAAACTCATCAAAGATTTTTCAAATCCATGAATGAAATCTATCAAATCTTTTACAATGATCCCGCTTCTTTCATCTAGCATTATAGGAATTGATCCTTGATTAAAGGCAATTACAGGTACGCCGAAAGAAAGAGATTCAATTATTGTTAGAGGAAAAGCATCATTGCGACTTGGATAAGCTAATAAATGAGCCTTATTAAATAAATTATCTTTCTTTATTCCACTTACGTATCCATGATAAGTTACATCATGAGTTAAATTATTATTTTTAATAAACTCAAAAAAATGTTTCTCGTCATTAGGGCTCTGCCAATGGCCAGCAAAATGGTAGCGAATGTTTCTTCCTGAAGTATGCTTAGCCAATTCTAATACTTCATCATAACCCTTTTCTTTAGTTAGTTGAGATAGATAAAGAACATGAATTTGACTTAATTCTTCGTACTTTCTCTTTATATTATTCTCCAAGGAAAACTCATTAATTTGACTTTCTATTCCGTTTGAAAGCGTAAATATCTTTTTATAAGCATTTACTTTTTCAAAGTCTTTTACTAGAAGCTTACTAAGCAATATAACGTTGACATTTCTAATAAATAAATTGGTTAAAAATAAGTTAACTTTAGATCCTGAAACAAAATTATCTATACCTTTAGTATGATAATGATAAAAAACCTGAGCATCGTTGATTAAACAATAAAACTTCCATAAAAAAGAAAGCAAAAGATCACGAAAAAAAGCTGCTCCATGAATAGAGGCTGTAAAGTAAATCTTATTTGGCCTAAACTTAGCCAACATAAAAAAAATTCTAAAATATAAAGATATTACTAAAAAAAATTTATACATATTAAATTTTCCGATATCTTTAATCGTTTTAGATGATTCAATTTTAATAAATCTACAATCAAAAAAATTATTCATTTTTTTACTAGATACAATTATATCGCCTACCTTTGCTGCTCCGTGTAAAGGTGGTGATTGATGAAGGATCAAGAGAATTTTAGATCTTTTCACTCAGAAATGATCTTTTGATTTTTCAAAAGCACATTGAAAATTTGTCTTAAAAGAGAATAATTGTTCTCTCTCCCTTAGAATCTTAAAAAAATCTTCCATGAAGTCCCATTGATCATATAAATCTAACTCCCATGAATGTCCCCAAAAATGAATGTATGAAATGTTATTATTAATCGAATAATCTAAAATGTACTCAAGTTTTTTTATCAAAGTGTTAATTTTTAATATTGGATGATAATTGGAAAGTTTTTTGAAACTATTCTTAGATTTTAAAATATTTGCAAGTAATACATAGTTTTTATGATTGAAGAATTGAAGTGTTGTCGGCATTTCATGTAAGTTTGAAATTTCATTTCGGAAATTTTCTATCGTTCTTGAGTAAAAAAACCCCGCTTCTTTAACATCTTCAATTATATTTTTATCATACCTCCCGCCTGGATAGCAAAATCCATAAATGGATTTACCTGTTAAATCTTCAAGCCAGTTTTTACTTCCCTTAATTTGATATTTTGTTTGATCACGAGGTAAAGTATTCAATCTAGTATGATTTATTGTATGAGCCCCAATTTCAAAATTATTTGAAAGTTCTTTTATCTCTCTAATTGGTAAAACAGGAATTCCTTCAATATTATTTTTTGGAATATAAAAAGTGGAGGCGAGATTATATTTTGAAAGTAAGTCAGCGAGTCGTAGGTCATGAATAGACCCGTCATCCCAAGACATTGTGAGCATTGTTTTACGCATCTATCAAAGGCCTGCGACATAAAAAACTTATTATTACAGGATACCCAGAATCATTGATTTCTAATAAATCTGGTTTTTTAAAATCCTCTACAACTAATCCGTCAAACATTGCCTTGGCAGCCAGAACGTTTCCAAAACTACTGATATCAATAATTTCAAATTTACTTTCTAAAAGAGCGGTTTCTATTCCTTTTTTAGTGAATCGCCAATAATCACCCCATCTAGCATCATCGAACTTTGAGACGTTACTTACAGATGCTACTGTTCCAAGAAAATATCCTCCGGCTTTAAGTAACCCATAAGAAGAAGAAATTGCAGCCTTAAAATCATAAATAAAATTTAATGTCTGTATGCAGATAAAAGTATCGAAATGGTATCCTTTAAGAGAGGAAGGATCACTTAAATCACCGACTATTATATTGTCCCCTAGAATCGGAGAATAATTTAGTATAAATGAGTTTTTTAGGTCTATATCGGATATATCTTTAGTATAGTCTCTTCCTCCAACTTCTATCACTGAACCTCGAATATATTTTGAGTAAGAATTAATAGCTTTTTTAATATAGTAACGATCAACAGGAGTTCCCCGATTATATCCAAAGGTATCATTAACCGGAATTGTTCTGTTTTTGTCATCTATCTGTGAGCGAAAAACTAGACGGTTTAGAAATTTGATTAAGCTAAAGACACTTTTTTTCATTCTCATTCCTTATTAACTCATATAAGTATTTTACGTATACATCTTTAGACCCAGCGTCTTTTAACCGAAGTAAAAATTCTCTTATTATAATAATAATTTTATATTGGTAAAAATCTTCTAAATTAAATTCGGCATCAATTTTTAAAAAATAATTCTGAGACATAAGATATAAAAAAGAGTCTAAATTTGAAGATTTATTTATAGAAAATAAACAATCCTTAATATAGACATAGTTAAATAAATCATTAAGCGCTAGGCCGTCTAAATCTGCGTTTTCCCAATCGATAATAATAAATTTTTTTGAATTTTTTTTGTATATGATATTGTAAGGAGCAAAGTCACCATGTGAGTGTGCCCTATAGAATAAGGATGTATTTTTTACGGTTTCTAGTAATGGCTTTAAATCAGGAAAGCAAAGCTTATGTTCTTCATCAATAGAATTAAAGATATTTAAAATGTCACGTTTTACTTCACTGCCTGACTTTTTATGTTTTTTGAGAACTAAGCCAGCTAAATAATCTACGTGCCTATTATTTAAGTCAGTAACCTTCTTATATCCTGAATAATAATTTTGAGTTAAAAAATTTTCTTCGGAATTATATTTTACGTATTGTGTTGAGTTTGCCTCCATAACTCTTCCAACATTATATTCATTTTTTAAGTTAGAAAGTTTATTAATACTGACTTTGACTATAAGAGTATTTTTAAGATTGTGAGAATCATCTAAGAAAAGTACTGCGTTTTGAGTCCTCTTTTCCGTTCCAACCATAATGAAGACATTTGGAGGTTGGGCTTTTGTCCAGCCATATTTACTCCAGCGAATATTTCTTAATCCACTAATTGAGTATAAAGATGTACTGGGCAAATAACCAAATAGTCTCAATTTGTAAAGTATTTTAAGTAAAAGTAGGATTATTTTTGAGTAATTTGTTGAGGGAGATAAATATGAGAGAAGGTGACAACCATTCTTTTTAGGCAAGATAAATCTTACAGATTTGTCGTTATTAAGAACAAAATAAAATTCGCAAGAATCCGTCTTTTTTTTATCTTTAGAAATTATTTCAATTTCTCGATTAAAAATTTTGCGTAATAAAGAAGCAATTTTTTTTTGTTCTTGACTTGTGGGAAAAGTTAACTCATTCATTGAGGTCAGTTACTTTTTTAATATATATCTTATTTAGCACCTCTATTTTTTTATCCCATGAATACATTTCGCTCTTTTTTACAGCTTCTAAAGCAAGTTTCTGACGTAGTTTTTCATCCTGAGCTAAGAGTGTAATTGCATTAGATATTTCGTTGACTGTTTCATTAAATGTAGTTACCGATATAGGCACCCCACACGATTTATCTATCACATCAGAAAAGCCGCAATGATTCAAACAAATAACCGGTAATCCTAAAGTTAAAGATTCTATAGTGACCGCCGAAGTCAAATCCCTCAAGCTTGTAATCAAAGAAGCATCGCATGACAACATAATATCCAAAGCTTGATCTCTTGGGATCATTCCATGAAAAAAACATCTATCAAAAACCTTCATTCGTTTGGCATACTTTTTCCACTCAACGGTTAATTCGCCGCTACCTAGTATATGAAGTTCCCATTTTAATTCTTTGGGTAGTCGAGCTGCTGCCGCCAAAGCTATGTTAAGAGCCTTACGAGAAACATGTAAGCCAGACCATACAATTTTTATTGGCTCATTTTTATTTCGTTTTCTAAAACTAATTTTATTTCCAACATTGGGGATACCGATTTCAGTGATAACAGTACTATCAACTTTCCATAACTTTTTCATGAAGTTTTGATTTTCAGTCGTTGCTGCTAAAAGTCCATCACCCGCTTTTTTAGCCGATTTCTTTGGTCTTTCAAGGTAACGCATATGAAGAAAGTTATAAACGTTATAAGCACTATGATAAAAAAAACCCTTTAGTCCCATATAAGGAAGAAACTTTCTGGGAAAATAACCCATAGACCCCATTGGTCCCCAAACAAAAGGGATATCTAACTCAGAAAAATAACCTGGTTCTCGAAAACCACACATTGTTAGTTGATGACACAGATCATAACTCTCTTCAGCGATCAACTGTTTTGCTATTTCCAGTACGTTTTGATGCCATTCTTTATAGTATTTATAATATGAGGGAGGCCAAATTTTTCTAAGCAACTTATTTCTTCTCTTAAGGACAAAAATAAAATTAATTTTTGAATGATTTTTATTTTCGATGAGCCATTTTTCTATATCTTTTTGGAATTTTTCAGCTTCTACAAAAACAGTTAGCTCATGGTGTTTTGAAAGCTCATTTACAAAACCCCACCCCATTGATGCCTCTGACCCTTGATATGGGCTGCAGGCGTAAGCCGATATTAAGATTTTAATTGGACCGCTCCGTCTTCTTTATTCTACTCAACATAGCTAAAGAAAGTCCGATTACAATATAAGTAGAAATTGCAATTGGCGGATTTTCAAATGCAGGTTCAACTAATGCACAAATGTAAGTGCTAGTAGAGACCAAAAGACATACAAGAAGTAATTTACACTCTTGATTTGCTTTAAAAGTTTTTTTTAAAACGCTAATACTCTTCAAAGCTAAAAATAAATGGAAAGCTAACCACATGCCAAAAAGGATTAATCCTTGTCTAGCAAATACTGAGATAAAAGAGTTATGAGGTTCTCGTATAACTCCAATTGCTGGGCTCTTTGGATTGTAAGAATTAACGCTATCTGTTAATGGTATTCCATACCCTAAACCTAGAAATAAGTTCCATGAACTTGAAAATAAATCTACCATTATTAAGTACCACCAACCGAGTCTCTGCGCAACTCCTCCGGCAGCTCCAGAATAAATTTCGTTTTCAAAACCAAAGCCAGTAGCTAAATGGGCTAGAATCCCACCTAATGAAAAGTTTTCTAGTCCGTATTTAAATAACCTTCTAGACATCAAATATTCTGAATCTGGAATTAAATTTAAGACAGAGGTAACCAAAGATCCTATAAACGATTCAAATAGTATTACTAACCCTATGATTAGGAAAAATCTAGTTAAAAAACGTTTGTTTAAAAAACTCGGTCTATAAATATAAAAATAGACTAGAGATGTAAAAATCATACTCAAATATAAAAATCTATTTTGTAACAACAAAACTAAAATAAGAGAAACAAATACTAAATATTTCCAGATATATGGTTGGATAGTATCCTTCATCAAAATACCAAACCAAAAAGAGGAAACAACAATAATGCTACTTCCGATTGTTCCACCAAATAACGGAACCTCTACGAAAGAACTGACAGATATACCTGTGAAAGTAAATAAAAAGACTCTGTCTAAAAATTCTAACGTTAATCCTAAAACTAAGACCAATGTTAAAGCTTGCGTAATTTTAAGAGAAGGCGCTCTACTGAATAGACTATAAGAAATAAATAAGACCATGCAATCTAGAAGCTGCGTTGCATCTCGCCCTGCAATAATTCCATATTCAAAAAATCCAAAGGGCAGCCAAAATACCAGTCCAAGAGCTAACCATATGTAAAGGAAAATAGTTGCATTACCAGTTGGAATCTTCAAATGACCAGTTATAGAAAGAAGTATTAGAAAAAATCCAATCATCATTTCGTTTACTGGTAACCCAAATGCAATCACGTTCATAATTGCATTTCCGAATGCAACATTTAGAACAAACATAATTGCAAGGAAGTACCCTGCCAACACTAAGGTAGAATTAATATTTAGATCACCTTGTGTATTAAATTCTGAATCTAATTTTGCCATACTACATATTCCAACTATTCTTTGTAAGTTCCATATATTGTAATAACTTTATCTAGAGTATTACTAATCGATGTTTCTGTACTCACAACTTGAAAGGCATAAATTTCTGCTATCTCTAAATATTTAGCTAGAATTCTTTCCAATGACTCTTTTTCAATTTCTTTCTTTCTTTCAAAAAGTGTTTTAGCAGATGCATCAAAATAAAATACAAGATCTGGGCTTGGTATTAACCTGTCAATACTTTTAATCAACCATTTAGGAGAAGAAATCTTTGTTCTTAAAGGATCAGCAAAAATATCATAGTAATATCGATCAAAGATGACTAATTGCCCAGGCTTTTTATAATGAAAATAAAATGCCCAATTATACTCAGCGACAAACAGCAAAAGCTTTAAAAAAGACATAACTATCCCCCTATTAACTCCTGAGTGAGGATTTTTAACTATCTCTTTGCTGGATTTTTTTTTTAGTAAATATGCAGGACGAAAGTGGACGTATTTTATCTCAGACCAGTCATTATTTACATGATCAATAAATTTATTAATTATTGTTGATTTTCCACTACCATCAACACCTAAAAAAGCTATAACCATTATAAATTCCTATAAATGCTGTTAAACCAATCTAAAAATCTTAATCCAAAATCTTCGGCACATAAAGGTTTACAGATCCAGCAATCACATTAGTCTTATTAGATTCTATTAATTCATATAAAAGATCTAAATTTGAAATACTTGATTGCAGTTTTTTTTTAAATATAAAATTTGAGTTCTTATTAATCGTGATGAAAACAAGCCCGCCCTTTCTTACTATCGGGAAAACCTCTTCAAAGTAAAATTTTAACCAGCTATATAGAGAATTATCTTTATAGTTAAGAATTATTTGATCTCCTAAAAAAATTTTTTTGCTCTCTTTAAAGTTATTTTTAATTAAAGAGCTGTGAGATTCATCAAATAAACAAGAAACTCCTGGTGGGAATAAATACAGTCTAATTTCGAAATAAAAAAATTTTATCACCGAAAATATAGTTAAAAATGGAAAATTAATTAAAGAATATTTGAGAAGTTTATTAATCATTTTGCGTCGATAGACGAGAGTGCCCTCTAGATCACCAGATTTAAATCTAGTCTTTAATCTATTAGTCAACTCTAGCCCAAATACTTTATTTAAAAAAGACGAAAACTCTTGATTTCGTTCTTTGAAGGTCCTTAATATATCTGATTTATATTTTTGCTTAATGTAATTTCCAAAAAGTAGCTTATCGAGCCAATTGAATAAGTGCCTATGAAAATCACTAACCACGTAAAAAGATTTGTATAGAATTCTATCGTCTAAAATTTGCTCTTCAGATAAATATAAAAAACCCCACCAGTTTTGCCCTGTAACATGAGAATCTAACTGAACTGAGCCAACATTGCCATTCTTATCTATGAATACTACACGGATTGTTTTGCAGTACTCCCTATCTATTTTTTTTATTACCGCCAATTTATTTCTTTTTGCCATGTCATATACAATTTTTATATATCGTTTTAAATCATGAGAATTTACTAAAAGATCTAAATCAAAATAATCTGAATCTGTTGGTTTTTCTGGCAAAGATTCATAATTACGCAATATCGCATATCGAATGTTATTATGGTTTAGCGATTCAAAAAGATCATGTACGAAAAGGGTAATTTGTGCGTAATTTAAATCCATGTTTTGTCGCTCTATATCTATTATTACCTTAAAAAAAAATTAATTGATACGAATTCTTTGATTTATTAATTTTTTTATCGTGTAACTTGGCTGAAGTATCAATGCGGCTATAATGTTTAATATGAAGGAAATTATATTTCTGCTTCCAAACTCAATACCTGCTTTTCTATAAAGATATTTTGCTTGATTCTTTCTAAAGCTATTCAATTTTGTTAAGAGTGGTAGCGCTTTTTTTATTTCTATATATTCTTCAAATGAAATTTCATTTTTTCCTGCTCTTCGCAACCAAATGCATTCTCTTAACCATTCATACTTCTGACGAGACTTTTTAAAGTTTTGTCCTATTTCTGAGTTTTGGACCATCCTATAGTTCATAAGAACCTTTTGCTGAACCACGGCCCAATATCCGTAATCATTGAATCTATTCCATAAATCAATATCCTCCGCAGGAGCAAATTCTTTACGATAACCACCTACTTTTAAAAATGCTTCTCGATAAAACATTGCGCCAGGGTGCAATAGTCCTATCGGCTCATTTTTGTTTATATATCTTCGGTTAATTTCGACGCTAATAAGGTCAGAAAATGTTCTTCCAATTTTATCTCCATTCGAATTTATATAATTAGCTAAACAACTAATTAAAGTAACATCCTTATTTTTTTGCAGGAAATTAAACTGCTCTTCTAATCTGTTTGGCTCCATCACATCGTCAGCATCTATTCTTGCAATAATATTTGATTTAGATATTTTTATAGCCTGATTTAACGATTCAGAAAACCCAAAATCATCATGATCAAATAGAATTATTCTTTTGTCTATTTTTTGGTAAGAGTTGATTATTTTTTTTGTATCATCTAAGGATCCATTATTCGAAATAATAAACTCGAAATTCTCAAATGTTTGATTCAGGACGCTGTCTATTGCTTCATGAAGATATTCCTCACCATTGAAGACCGACATAATTATTGAAACAGCTGGAAACTTCATAAATTATTTAATTTTTTTTTAATCCATTTTAAACCTAAATTAGAAGTCAAAAGCTAAAAAATATTTCTTACTTAATAGCAAAATTAAAATGAACTATTTAAAAATAATGATGATTCTCTTAAAGTTATAAATGATGTTTGAACAAGTCAATGTTTGACCTATACCATTCAATTGTTTCTGGCAGAACATCTTCTAAATTCTTAGAGGGCTTCCAGCCAAAATCTAATTCAATTTTACTTGAATCACATGGATAAATTTTATCGTTATAAACTCGGTCGTCTTCATGAGATATAAAGTCTTTTAACCCTAGATAGTCTCCTATCATTTGAGCAATTTCATTGTTTGAATAGCTATTATGATGACCTATATTATAAATTTCGCTCTTTTGAACCTTTTCTGACATTATTAGTAGAGCTTTAATAACGTCAGCAATCCAAAGATAGCGTCTTCTAGATTCGCCTGAGCCATGTATTGTCATTTTTTTTCCAAGTATTCCCAAACAACTAAATCTTGGAATAACATTTCTTACAAACTGTCCAGGCCCCATTATGTTATTTGACCTTAAGGTAATAATATTCATATCTTTGTATAAATGTTTGAATGAATTTACTATCATATCTGCAGCTGCTTTTGATGCACTATATGGATTTGTTGGATCAAGTAAATTGTGATTTTTAATTTTATCTACAGATCCATAAACTTCATCCGTACTCATAACGATAAGCTTCTTTACATTATTTACTAAACAAGCGTTTAGAATACTTTGAGTACCGAGAACATTGGTCTGTGTAGTTTCTAATGGATTTTGAAAAGATACATCTACATGCGATTGTGCTGCTAGATGAAATACTACGTCACCTTGTTGGATTATCTTTTTTGTGATGTGAGGATCAGAAATATCAACAAAATAATGTTTTATTGAGGTGTCATTATTTATCAAATCTAAATTTGAATGATTTGAAATCTTATCTATTACTATTATATCGGTTCCTTGGCTTCGTAGAGCTTTTACCAAATGGGACCCAATAAATCCACTCCCGCCAGTTACAACATATCTCATTTACTATTACTCTTAGAATAATTATTTAATTTTTTGTAAAAATCAATAGTTTTACTTAAACCTTGAGATAAATCTATCTTAGGCGCCCAATTTAAAATTTGATTTGCAGATTCAATATCCGCATAAAGTTTCATGCTCTCGCCTTTTCTATAAGGCACTGCACCAAAGTTAGGCTTTCCTGTGCCAATTATTTCAACTATTGTTTCGACAACATGCCTTATTGAAACAGGCTCACCAGAAGCGATATTAAAAATTTTTCCATCTGCATTTTTGTTAGAGAAAACAAGGAATACTGCATCAACAATATCTTCAATAAAGCAATAGTCCCTTAGTTGATCTCCTGGAGAAATTCTTATTTCATCGTCATTAAGGCAACTTAATATCAGATAAGGCAAGAATCTTCTTTGATCTTGTCCAGGGCCATAACATAGAAATAGTCGTAATGAGACGCCTGGAAAACCATCGGTTCTATAGAGCATTTGAAGAAAATGTGCCGAAGCCACTTTCGCTGCAGAATATGCAGATATAGGTCTTTCTCGAGCGCTCTCTGATTGAGGTGGGGAAATATCCCCATATTCATCGCTACTACCAATATTTACAAATCTAACTAGCTTTGATTTATCGATAAAATTCATAATGTTTAGCAAACCATTAAAGTGAGCATCTAAAACCTTATCGCCGCCTTCAAAGAATAATGAGTGGTCTATATATCCTCCAGTATTAACAATATAGTGATACTGTTTATTAGCTAATTTTTTTAAATTGTTGGGGTTAGTAAAGTTTGCCTTTAAGTAGTTTACTGATTTTTCTCGATTTTCCCTCTGCGGAATGGATAAACCTAAACTATCAACTTCCCAACCTAAAGCAATTGCTCTTCTTACTATAGCTCCCCCGATAAAGCCTGAACCACCTATTACTAGAACTTTAATGTCTTTTGCTACGTCCACGGAGCATTTCCCTCATCCCACAAATCCTGTAAATAGTTTCTGTCCCTAACTGAATCCATACATTGCCAAAATCCTTCATGCTTATATGCATTCAATTGACCTTTGGCGGCAACTCTTTCTAACGGCTCTTTTTCCAAAATTGTTTGGTCTGAATCAATAAAATCTAAAAAATTAGGCTCCATTACAAAGAACCCTCCATTTATCCATCCTTGCTTTGTCTGCGGTTTTTCTTTAAAAGACTTAACCACAGAATCATCTATTTCTAGTTCGCCAAATCTTGCCCCAGGACGAACTGTTGTGACTGTTACCATCTTGGAATTGTCTTTGTGGCAATTAATTAATGCACCTATATCTACATTACTAATTCCATCGCCATAGGTAAGCATGAAAGTCTCTCCTGACAAAATTTCTTTCAGACGTCCGAGACGGCCTCCGGTCATAGTATTTAAACCTGTATCAATAAGAGACACTTTCCAATTTTCTTTTCCTTTGTTGTGAAATTCTGTTTCTCCTGTTTTCAGGCTCACGGTAAAGTCAGAATTTAAAGAAGAATAATTTAAGAAATAATTTTTTACGATATCTGCCTTGTATCCTAATGCTAATATGAATTCCTCATATCCAAATTTTGCATAATGATTCATGATGTGCCACAAAATTGGTTTTCTTCCAATAGGAACCATTGGTTTTGGAATTTCTCCTGTCAACTCTGCAAGCCTAGTTCCAAACCCACCCGCTAAAATAACTACCTTCATTTTCAAGTCCTTTTCTAATAATTTAGAATTTTATCTATTAATTTTAGCCTAGTAATACATAAAAGTACTTATGTGAAATTACTTACTTGGAAAATTTATCCAATATAAATTTTAGAATGCATTCAACTTGAAAAGTTTGGCCATTGATCATCCTTTGTCGATACTAAAATAGGTTTAGCTGGCCAATCAATATTGAAAAATGGATCATTCCACCTAATGCCCTTTTCAGCATTTGGTACATATGGTTGACTGACCATATACAAAACTTCAGTATCATTTTTGAGTGTCAAAAATCCATGAGCAAAATCTTTAGGTACAAACAATGCTATTCGATTTTTATCATTAAGCTCTATTCCATATGAGTGACAATATGTTGGTGAATTTTTCCGCAAGTCGATCACAACATCATATATCGAACCACTTATACATCTAATGAATTTAGATTCTTGATAAGGAGACTTTTGAAAATGCATTCCCCTAAGAGTCCCAGCTAGCTTGTTATAAGACATATTTGCTTGGCAAACTTTTGGATCCAAGCCTAACTCTTTAAATTCTTCGCTACAAAAAGCTCTAGCAAAAAATCCTCTTTCATCCTCTAATTTATTTATATCTACTGAGTAAAGACCATCTATCTTAGTACTATTAAAATTCATAAAATTTCTCTTAAAAGTTATTTATTAAATCCACTTTAGACAATCATTCATTCGTTTTGATTTTATATGACCGTTGAGAACATTAAGCCTTACTAAGTTAGATTTTCTGAAATTGCCATCTGAAAGATTTACTTCTGATAAACCGTCTTTTAATCCTTTAATGGCTTCAATCAAGGAAACCTGCGGTTGATGATCTGGTGCTAATTTTTTAAATTTGGAAAAGTTAACTTTATAGGATCTCTTATCAGGGGCAGCATCTAAATTTATTTTAATGTTGGTATCAGGAATTTCCTCTGCTACGGCCATAGCTAATTCTTTAATTTGATAGTTCCATTCATCGCATCCTGCATTAACTACCAACATTTGTCCCCCGTTAGAAGCCTGTCTATCAATTGCCCAATCAATAGCTCTGCCCATATCCGAGACATGAATTAACGGTCTCCAAGGATTACCGTCACTAAGAATATTTATAACTCCGTTGGAAATTGCTGCAGCAACAAAGTCATTAAGAACTAAATCTAATCTTGTTCTTGCGGAAAATCCACATGCAGTAGCAAAACGAAGACAAGTAATTATAAAATTTTCAGAAGCTAACCTTTCCAATTCTGCTTCAGCATCAATCTTAGACTTTGCATATGCTGTAAGGGGATTCAATTCATCATCTTCCTTCTTGGCAAACTCGGATGCTTCACCGTAAACACTGCAGCTAGAAGCAAAAACATAATTTCTTACTTTAGCTCTTTTAGCCAAAGTTGCAATCTTAGTACTTGATTGACAATTAATTTCATAAGTAACTTTAGTAAATTCTTTTCCCATTGGATCGTTGCTGACTGCTGCTAAGTGAATTACTTTATCAAACCCCTCTAAATCATCTTGAACTACATCTCGAACGTCTTTATAAATCTGGCAATCAAGAGCTGATTCAGGAAGAGAATATACACCTGTTAGACAATGTGCAAAAAAACCTAAATCCATTCCGACAATTTGAGCTGACGGATTAGATAGTCTGAGTTGAGTTATAACCGATGGCCCAACATAGCCCAAATTTCCAGTAACTAAGATTTTCATAGTAATCTTTTATTGATGATGAAATTTTGGTATTCCCAAGAACTTAAACACATCTCATTTATAGATTTTTTTGCTTCCCAATTCAATATTTCTCTAGATTTTTTAACATCAGCATAACATGTGGCAGCATCTCCGCTTCGTCGATTTGATATAGCTTTTGGTACTTTTAAATCCGTAACATTTTCAAACGCAGAAATGAGTTCAAGAACACTGCAACTTTGACCTGTACCAAGATTAAAACATTCTAATGGTTGTTCTTGCTTACCCAAATTATTAAGAGCTGCTAAATGGCCATCGGCAAGATCCTCCACATGAACGTAATCTCTCTCGCAAGTTCCATCTGCAGTGGGATAGTCATCACCAAATACTAATAATTCTTTTTCTAATCCTGATGCAACTCTGACAATTCTTGGCATCAAATTATTCGGAATGTCGATAGGATTTTCTCCTATTAAACAGCTTGAATGAGAGCCTACCGGATTAAAATACCTTAAACAGGCTATTCTCCAACTAGAATCTGATCTAGCCAAATCTTCTAGTATGCTTTCAATTTGTAGTTTAGTCTGACCATAAGGATTAATTGCTTTCTTGCGATGATTTTCATTGATCGGAAGAAAGATAGGAGTTCCATATACTGTTGCGCTGCTGCTAAAAATAAATTTTTTAATTTGCTCTTCTTTCATAGCTTTGATGACATTAATAGCTCCACCTACATTGACTTCATAATAATCTATTGGATAAATTACTGAATCAGCAACTGCTTTTAGGCCAGCAAAGTGAATAACAGTGTCAACGTTATTGTCCCTCAATACAGTTTGAAAAGTATCAAAATCTAAAATACTTCCTTTAACAAAAATTATTTTTATTCCTGTTAATTTTTCAATTGATTTGACAACCTCAACTTTACTATTCGACAAATCATCATAAATCACAACTTGATGGCCTGATTTGCACAAAGCTACTGCAGTATGGCTGCCTATATAGCCTAGTCCTCCTGTAAGTAAGATACTCACTCTTGCATACCCAAGAAATTTTTGTAGGTTTTTTTTAATCCAGTTTCCAAAGAAATAGATGGCGCCCATCCTAGTCTTCTTAATTTAGAGCTATCCATAAGCTTTCTAGGTACTCCGTCTGGTTTTGAAGTATCCCAAACTACTTCCCCTTTAAATCCAACAGTTTTTGAAATCATTTCAGCAAGCTCTTTAATACTGCAGTCTTTCCCACTACCAACATTTAGATGTGAGTTCATTGGATCAATTATCTCTTTATACTTTTGATATGGTGCATCCATTACGCATATTGACGCAGAGGCCATATCATCCACATGTAAAAACTCACGTCTCGGTAAACCTGATCCCCAGGCGATAACTTCTGAGGCTTTGGTTTCTTTTGCATAATGAAATTTCGCTAGAAGCGCAGGTAATACATGACTATTTTCTAGATTATAATTATCTCCCGGCCCATACAAATTAGTAGGCATAATAGTCCTGAAATCAGTACCATACTGTCGATTGTAACTTTCACACATTTTGATTCCAGCGATTTTTGCCACAGCGTAAGGCTCATTAGTAGGTTCAAGTTTACCTGATAACAATTCTTCTTCCATAATCGGTTGACTAGCCATCTTGGGGTAAATACAAGAGGAGCCAAGAAAAAGAAGTTTTTCTACACCATTTTTGAAAGCTGAGTGAATTATATTATTTTGTATCATTAAGTTGTAATAAATAAATTCAGCTGGATAGATATTATTAGCTTGAATACCACCAACTTTTGCAGCAGCTAAATAAACTTGATTTACTTTATTTTTTTTAAAGAAATTTTCTACTTGGCATTGATTAGTAAGATCAAGTTCAACTCGATTAGCTGTAATTACTTTAGAGCCTGATGTTTTAAGCTTTCTTAGAATCGCTGATCCAACCATGCCAAGATGTCCCGCAACAAATATTTTATTTAACATTTGCTATTCCTTGTCTTCTTTAGAGATATGATATCCTTGCATTTTAAGAAATTTTTTTCGTTTAGACTCTTCAAGATCAGTTTTAATCATTTCTGAACACATATCTTGTACGGTAATTTCTGGAATCCACCCTAACTTTTCTTTTGCCTTGGCAGGATTCCCTAGCAAAGTTTCAACCTCTGCAGGTCTGAAGTATCTGGAGTCAACTTTTATGATTACATCACCTACTCGAACTTTAGGAGCATTTTCTCCTTCGACCTTAACAACGATACCCTCCTCATTTTTTCCTTTACCTTTAAATTCAAGCTCAATTCCAAGCTCAGCAGCTGACCACTGAATAAACTGTCTTACCGAGTACTGAACACCAGTTGCAATTACAAAATCCTCAGGAGAATTTTGCTGAAGCATCATCCATTTCATCCTGACATAGTCTTTTGCATGACCCCAATCACGAAGCGCATCCATATTACCAATGTATAAGCAGTTTTCTAAGCCTTGAGCTATATTACATAATCCGCGAGTAATTTTTCGAGTTACAAAAGTTTCTCCTCGACGAGGAGATTCATGATTAAAAAGAATACCGTTGCAAGCATATATCCCATATGCCTCCCGATAATTAATCGTTATCCAATAAGCATAAAGTTTTGCAACTGCATAAGGGCTTCTTGGATAAAAAGGCGTTGTCTCTTTTTGTGGAGTTTCTTGAACTAGACCGTAAAGTTCGGAAGTAGAAGCTTGATAGAACTTAGTTTTATTTTCCAATCCTAAGAATCTAATAGCTTCCAATAAACGCAAAGTTCCCATGGCATCAACATCCGCTGTGTACTCTGGGGCATCAAAGCTTACCGCTACGTGGGACTGTGCACCAAGATTATATACTTCGTCAGGCTGAACTTCTGACAGGATGCGTGTAAGATTTGAAGAATCAGTTAAGTCGCCATAATGAAGAATAAAATTTTTTTTATCCGAGTGCGGATCCTCATAAAGGTGATCAATTCTCTGAGTATTTAAAGAGGAAGCTCGGCGTTTGATGCCGTGTACTTCGTATCCTTTTTGCAATAAAAACTCCGCTAAGTAAGAACCGTCCTGCCCCGTTACTCCAGAAATCAATGCTTTTTTTGTATTCATAAAATTTCTTTTCTAAATTTTAAGATCGAGCATTTTATTCTGATCTTTAATACTAATACCAATCAATATAATACTCATTAAAATAATTTCATACTTACGATTTTATATTTTCTTTATTGAAAAATCTCTTAATGCTTATTAATCTTTTCTTAAAAATAAATGTCTTATTAAAACAATAAATACGCCTAAAATACCGCCTGATAATGTAAATAAAATAATGATAAAAGCCCTCGATGGCTCAGTTTTTTCTTCCATTACAGCAGGAGGATAAATATAATCAAAAACATAGGCTTCATTCGCTTCAATTAAAGTTAGCTCTTGAATTTCTTTTTGCAAAAGTGCTGCTATTACCTGTCTGACTTCTATTAGACCAGCCTTCGTTATTTGATCACTTAAGAATTTAATACTTTTTTCAGCTGCTAATTTATCTTTTTGTCTGTAAAAAGAATTAATTTCACTTACTATCAACTCTACCCATTGTTTTGCTAGAAATGGAGATTGATGCTTCACTGTCAAAGTAACAAATCCAGTTTTTTTATCTTCACTTATGTTCAAGTGATCTTCTTTGAATATTTCAAAACTTTCTTGAGCGCTTGGTATCAATTTATAAGGGTAAGAAAAGTTTCTAACCCAAGTATTCGAATTAACATCAAAAAGACTCTCATCGTAAAATATTGTATTTTTTTCAGAATCCCATGAATCAATAGCCATGAGATTTGGAAGAAATATCTTTGGCATCAAGTTATTTTCAAAAAAATTAAGAGAATTCATCGCTTCTAATGCTTTTGCGGAATTAATGCTGGTATTTGATGAGGGTAAGTTTATTCCAACTAGTTCTGCAAGAGCTCCAGCATTACCTGCAGCTCCTTCATTAGATGATACATCGGAAGAAGCTAATAAAGCTTCAGATTCGTATATGTTTGGCAAAATAAGGCTGTAAATAACCCCAAGAATTATCAAGAAAGACATCACGAAAGCAATGATCTTTTTCCCCTGAAATAGAATTAGTAAAAGCTCCTTAAGATCTATTTCATCGTCACCATTATTAGAGGAGCTATTATTGTCTGTTTCCTGCATAGGAATTATTTTTTAAGGTACTTCACAATTTTATCTTAATCTCAATATTTTCTAACGAAATTTATTTTTTTCGGACAAGTTTAAATATTAGAATATAAGAATATCTTAATTATTGTTAAATATAATAAAAATTTTAATAAATCTAATATCTATCAAAGCTTTTATCCAGTAATTTTCTGCTATTGTAAGTAAAAACAAAAATAAAGTTTGTTTGAACCGTTTTTTTAAGTTTCGTTTTAAGGTTCAAGGCAGCATAGTATTTAAATATTTTTCAGACATGGTACCCGGGGCCGGACTTGAACCGGCACGAAGTCACCTTCGAGGGATTTTAAGTCCCTTGTGTCTACCAATTCCACCACCCGGGCATTTTGATATTATAAACCAACAAATTAAAAATCCTTCACAGCAGATTGAATATATTCTCCTAAAGCAAGAGATGAAGTTAATCCTGGAGAAATATATCCAAGTATGTTGACAATAATTTTATCGTCAATATTATTTATTTTAATTTCAAAATCATCGAAATTTTTAATTTTTGCTCTTATTCCTGAATAATCAGGAAGTAAATCTTCCCTTTTTAATTTAGGCCAGTATGAAATAACTGAATTGTAAAAATCTTCCTTTTTATCCGAATTGATGGAGTAATCTTCAGATTCTACTTTATAAGCAGAAGGGCCAAACCTAATACCTTTTCCCAGATCTATTGTTGCATGAATTCCTAAACTATCTTTTCCAGGCAAAGGATAGATAAGATGTTCTAATTTCTCTTTACCTTTATAATTATAGTAATCGCCTTTTATGTAATCTACTTGATATTTTTTTTCTTCAAGAATCGAGTTTGCAATTTCGACGGAAGAAATGCCTGCAGCATTTATGAGTGTCTTCGTTTGAATAATAAACTCTATATTATTATTTAAATCTATTACATGAATATTAAAGAAAGAATCTTCTTTTTCTACACTCATACACTTATTTCCAAACAGTATCGTTCCTCCGTTTTTTTCAAATTCTCGCTCCAGAGAAGAAATGAAAGAACCACTATCGAAAATGCCAGTTGAAGGAGAGAAAAGAGATGTATGAGATTTCAGAAAAGGATATTGTTTAATTATTTGAGTATCAAAGCTAAGATCATCTATTCCGCATTCAAAAGCGTTGTTCTTGATTTTATCAAGACTTTCAGCTTCGCTTTCGTTAGACGAAACAATTAACTTTCCACATTTATTAAAAGAAATATTATTTTTAGATAAATATTCATATAACAAATTTTTTCCTCTTAAACATAACTTAGACTTAAGAGAGTTAGGTTGGTAGTAGATTCCAGCATGAATTACTTCTGAATTTCTGCTTGACGTTTCTAAACCTAAGGAATTATTTTTTTCTATCAAATAAATATCCTTAAATTCTTTTGATAGGCTTCTTGCAATAGCTATACCTGCGACTCCTCCGCCAATAATTAAACACTTTGTTTCAAATTTTTCCATAAATCTGGAGGCTGAGGTCGGAATCGAACCGGCGTGGACGGATTTGCAGTCCGCTGCATGACCACTCTGCCACTCAGCCAAAGATTAAAATTGTAGCTTTTAAAATTATCAAATACTAATAAAGTTAAATAAAAGAAACTTTATTATTTTTTAATAGCACTCCATAAATTTATATAATTCAAAAAAGACACCAAAGAAAAAATGGTTGAAATTAGCAGCAAAATTAAAACGAGTACAAAAAATAATTTTCCAAATAATGGGCTTATTAATAAGAGAGATAAAGAAAACATTTGAAGAAAAGTCTTTAATTTTCCATATTTGTCAGGAGTAATAACTGAGATATTTGCTCCATTTGAAACTAAAAAAAGTCTCAAAGAGCTAATTGATATTTCTCTTATAATAATTAAAGTCGTCAAGATCATTAAATATAAATTCACAGAATAAAAAACAAAAAAAATCAAGATCGAAGAGACTAGAATTTTATCAGCGACTAAGTCAAGAAGAGATCCAAGGTTTGAAGTTAAATTATATTTTCTTGCTAAAAAGCCATCTAAAAAATCTGACCAAGCTGCAGCCGAAAATAAAAAAAAAGAAGTTAGATAATATTCAAACGAAAAGAAGATAATTACCGGCAGAAAAGCAGTCATTCTAAATATTGAAAGAAAATTAGGAACCATTTGATTATTATAAACCTAGGACTAATTTAAATGTTTTTGAATTAAGACTGCTTTTTTAATTCCTACTCCTTCTACTTTTTTTAGATCATTTATTCCAGCATCTTTCAAACGCTTCATTCCACCAAAATGTCTTATCAATTCTTTTTTTAAGTTTTCTCCAATAAGGGGGATTTGATCTAAATCTGAACTAATTAATGTTTTAGTTCTTCTTGCTTTATGTTTTGCTAGAGCAAATCTATGAGATTCATTTCTCATAAATTGAATCAGTCGAGAAATATCCTTCCATTTTTCAAGTTCAATTTCTTTCATAGGAGAACCTATATGCAATTTGTCATATTTTTCTTTTCTGTTTTCGCCCTTTGAAACAGAAATTAATTTAATTGTTTTTATATTTTTATTTTCTAATTCTTTTCTAACTTTATTTAATTGTCCCTTTCCACCGTCTATCAAAAAAAGACTAGGAAACGGCAAAGATCTTTTTTTCAAGCTACTAATTCTTCTTGAAATAGCTTCTGCTAAAGCGAAGTAGTCATCATTTTTGTCCGTTTTTATATTCATGCTTCTATATTCCTTTTTTTCTGGACCTTTATCGGAAAAGACAATGCAAGAAGCGGTTACATTACTTCCTGAAATATGACTTATATCAAAAGCTTCGATTTTATCTAAAGATTTTAAATCTAGTCGTTTTTTTAAATTTTCAAATGACGGAGCTATCCAGTCATAAAAGTCTTTCCTTTTTAACCTATCGGAACTTTGGGATTTAGCTATTTCAAGAAGAAATTTATTTTTATTATTTATTTTAATAAAATTTATATTTTTATCTATTTCTTTAAAGTTTTTAATAGTTTCTGAAGAAATCTTATAGTTAGTTAGAAGATTAAATTCTTTTTCTTGAGATTCAAAATAATAAGCTGCAATAAACTTCTCTAGTAAGTCTTCGTTCGTGAACATATTTTTCGTTTCAGGGAAGAAATTTTTAGTTGCGCTAATCCAGCCATCTCTAATTTGAACCAAACTTAGGCAAGTACTAAAAGAATCTGAACTTATCGCAATGACATCGATATCTTCATAAAGAGTAAGAATGCTTTGATTTTTTTGAGTATCTCTAATTGCATTTATCTTGTCTCTATACAGTTTTGCTCGTTCATAATCTTGACGATTAGAATAATCATCCATTTTTTGATAAAAGCCTTTCAAAATTGATTTGTTTTTACCATCTAGAAAATTTTTAGCCTCTTCAACATTTTCTTTATATTCTTTTTCTGAAATCAAACCAACGCAAGGTGCAGAACATTTTCCAATTTGGTGTTCAATGCAAGGTCTTGATCTATTTCTAAAATTAACGTCTTTGCAATTTCTTATCTGAAAAACTTTTTGAATTATTTCAATATTTTTTCTCATCGCATTTACATTTGCATAAGGTCCAAATGAAACGCCTTCTTTCTGTTTTTTTCTGGAAACATAAATTTCCGGAAAATCCTTATTCGACGATATATGAATCATGGGATAAGATTTATCATCTCTAAACTGAACATTAAAAGGAGGTTTTCTTTTTCTTATTAAGCTTTGTTCTAGGATCAAAGCATCTGATTCTGTTTTAGTTATAATTAGTTCAAGATATTTAATTTGATTTCTTAATAAGGAAGCTTTTTTATTTGCTCCTTTATTTAAATAACTAGAAACTCTATTTTTTAAATTTTTAGCTTTACCCACATATAAAAGCTTTTCGTATTTATCATAAAACTGATAAATTCCAGAATCATCTGGCAACTCAATTTTTTTATTAAATATTTCTTTTTTATTAGTGAATTTCAATTGACTTTCCATCTGGTCGTCTTGAATCAGAATATCCTTTGTAACCTTCAGAAGTTTTCAATATCGATTGAATTTCTCCAAGTTTTCTTTTTCTAAGAGTTAAATCATGTTCTAACTCTTCAAGAATGTCTGGCTTCAAGTCTTCATAGAATATTATGTCTGGTTGCCATTGATAATGAATTCTATTTTTATTTGATGACTCCTCAAGGCTCATTTCAAAATCTAAAATATTAATGATTTCTTGAAAAACAGAATTTATTATAGTCGAGCCCCCTGGGGAGCCAGTAATAAGATAAGGAATATTATCTTTGGTAACTATTACAGGAGACATAGATGATAAAGGACTTTTTTTAGGTTCAATTTTATTCGCCTCTGAACCAATAAGCCCATATAAATTTGGGTATCCAGGTTTTTGCGAAAAGTCATCCATTTCATTATTCATTAATATTCCGGTACCCTTTGCCACTATTCCTGAGCCATAAGCACCATTTAAAGTATAAGTATTGCTTACAGAGTTTCCCCATTTATCTATGATAGAAAAATGCGTTGTTTCATCACTTTCTTTAATCAACATTCCTGGTTGTATATCGGTAGTTTCTTTATTTTTAATTTTATTTGCTATTTTTTTAGCGTAATCTTTAGAAATTAATTCATCCACGGGAATATTAAAATAGTCTGGATCTCCAAGAAAAATTGATCTATCAGCGTAAGCAAAACTCATGATTTCTTTTAATAAATAAATATATTCTAAAGAATTATGTGAAAAATTTTTAATATCAAAATTTTCAAGAATATTTAACATCTGAATGATTGCGACTCCTCCAGAACTGGGAGGCGGCATAGAACATATTTGATAATATTTATATGAGCCGCAAATAGGTTTTAATTTCCTGATCTCATAGCTCAAAAAATCTTCTTTAATTAATATTCCTTCATTTTCTTTGAAGTCCTTTAGAATTTTTTTTGTTATATCTCCATCATAGAAAGCTTTACTTCCGTTTTTGGCTATTAAAGATAAAGACTTAGCCAAATCTTTTTGAATCAGTGTATCACCCTTTTTCCAACCTCCTGGTTTAACAAAAATTTTTTTCGCTTCTTTATTCCTCTTAAATTTTTTAGCATATTTATTTAAATATTGAGCCTGAAATTCTGACAGTTGAAACCCTTCGTTTGCTAAAACTATTGCAGGAGCAATTAACTTTTCCAAGGGCATTGAAGCTTCATCTTTATGTAATTGAATTATTCCTGCTACTGTCCCTGGTGTTCCAGATGCTAAAAAAGATTCCAGACTTAATCCTTTTATAACATCGCCCTCTGAATTTAAGTACATATCTTTAGAGGATTTTATTGGTGCTTTTTCCCTATAATCTATGGTAAAAAATTTATTATTTTTAAAATAGACAATAAATCCACCGCCGCCTAAATTTCCGGCGGAAGGATTTACTACTGCCAGAGCGAATGCAACTGCGATTGCACTATCAAATGCATTTCCGCCCTCTTTTAAAATTTTAGCTCCAACATCAGTTGCTAAGTAGTGTCGCGTTACCACTACGCCATTATTTTTAAAATTATTTGATTCGGTGCAAGCAACAAAAAAAATAGTAAAAAAAATCATCTTTGTTTTTAAAAATTTCATTTTTAAACTATTAACGATTCTATTTTTTTTAAAACTCCTTCTGGATTTTTGGCTTGAGTAATTTCTCTTCCTACCACAACAAAATCTGTACCAAATTGGATTGCGTCATATATAGATCCTGCTCTTTTTTGATCATCATTATCTTGAAGCATTCTTACACCAGGAGTGACTGTCAGAAAATCTCCCCCCAATGAAGCCTTAATTCCGCTTATATCCTCTGTGGAACATACAACTCCATCAATACCGTTTTGTTTTCCTAATTTAGCTAAGTTTACTGCTATTTCTTCTGCACTAGAATTAAAACCCAGTTGTACTAAATTATTTTCATTCAAACTTGTCAAAATAGTCACTCCAACTAAAATCATATCGCTATTTAATTTTTTCACTGTAGAAGATGCTTCTTCAACCATCTCTTGTCCGCCTAGTAAGTGTATATTTGACATCCAAACTCCCAAATTACAAATATTTGCTAAAGACTTAGATACGGTATTAGGAATATCATGAAGTTTTAGATCTAAAAATATGTCAAAACCTAAAGATCTTAATTCATCTATCGCCTTAGGCCCTTGCGAAGTAAACAGCTGTTTTCCAACCTTTAATCTAAATAAATCTTTATCTATAATTGCAAGTAATCTTTTAATTTCTTCCAAAGAACTTATATCAAGGGCAATTATTGTCTGTTTAGGTTTGAGCTTAACTGTCATTATTTTTTGATTTTATTTTTCTTTTTTTTAATAAAATTGGAAGTTGAAGTATGTAACTCAAAACCATTCCCAAAAAAAAGGCAAACATAATGGTAAATCCTATAGTCGTTCCATTCAATTTATAAAAATAAAAATCTAAATTTACAAAGGAACTATTTAAATTTAAAAATAAGACAAGATATCCTAGAGCTGATAAAAAGAAAATTAGATATAGGTATTTCACAAGAAAAATTATATCAGCAGATTATAAAAAATAATTTAGTTTAACTTTTGATTTAATTCTTTAGATGCTCTGAAGTATGGAACTTTTCTTTCTGATAACTCTATAGACTCACCAGATCGAGGGTTTCTTCCTCTTATAGGCTTTCTTATTCTAGTAGATAAAGAACCAAAACCTCTTACTTCCATTCTTTCTCCCTTTTTGAGAGTTTCGCTGATGGCTTTTAAAATTAATTCAAACGAGGTTTGTGAATCTGTATTCGATAGACGACTTAAACTTTTTTTGAAATTTTCTAGAAGATCAGACTTCTTCATCTTTTTTAGTTGAACTTTCTTCTATTTCTTCCTTAATCAGGTCGCCTATAGAGGTTTTGCTAAAAGCTTCAATTTCTTTATTTTTTTCTACATTTTCTTTAAGAATTGATTTTTCTTCAGCTTTTTCCATTGCTCGAATAGATAAATTTATCAATCTATCTTTCCTTCCAATAGAAGTTACAAGAGCTTCTATTTTTGATCCGACTTCGGGAATATTATCCTTAACCTCTTTAAGTTTCAAAACAGCGGGTATATCAGAACCGACAGTTAGGTTAATTAATTCTTCTGTAATACTGTTCACCTCGGCAACTAATTTAGTACCTTTAGGATTATCTTTAGCAAAAGTTTCAAAGTGATCTTCGGTTAATTGTTTGATTCCTAAAGATATTCTTTCCTTGTGGGCATCCATAGCCAATATTATTGCTTCCACTTTTTGGCCTTTTTTGTAATTTTTAGCTGCTTCCTCCTCTTTTTCCATCCAAGATAAATCGGAAAGATGAATAAGACCGTCAATTCCACCATTTAGCCCAACAAACATTCCAAAATCTGTTAGTGAACTTACCTCACCTACAACTTTGTCTCCCAAACTATGATTATCGGCAAAAACTAACCATGGATTTTCAACACATTGTTTCATGCCAAGAGAAATCCTTCTTTTTTCTACGTCAATCTCTAAGACCATAACTTCAACTTCATCACCTACTGAAACTACTTTTGAAGGATGAATATTTTTATTTGTCCAGTCAATTTCAGAAACATGTACTAATCCTTCTGTGTTTGAGTCAAGCTCAGCAAAAAAACCATAATCAGTTAAGCTTGAAACTTTAGCTTTATTAATTGAATTTATAGGATAAGAATCTTTAATATTCTCCCAAGGATCTTCCGATAATTGCTTTAAGCCAAGAGAAATTCTGGATTTTTCTTTATCAAATTTTGTGACTTTCAGCTCCAATTCTTCTCCAACTGTCAAAACCTCAGAGGGATGATTTATTCTTTTCCAAGTTATGTCAGTAATATGTAGCAGACCATCTATTCCGCCTAAATCAACAAAGGCTCCGTAATCCGTTAAATTTTTAATAACCCCAGAAATTTGTGAGCCTTCTTGAATAGTTGCAAAAATTTTCTCTCTCTCTTCTGAATTTATATCTTCTTGGACAGCTTTCCTAGATAGAACAACGTTGCTCTTTTCTTTATCTAATTTGATAACTTTAAATTCTTGAAAAGATTTTTCTAAATGATCAAAGCTTTCAAGAGGTCTTGTATCGACTAGTGAACCAGGAAGAAAAGCTCTGACTCCTCCTACTTCTACTGTCATGCCTCCTCTTACTTTTCCAGTTATATAGCCCTTAATGATAGTACCTGCGTTAAGAGACTCCTCTAGTTTTGACCAGCTTTCATCATGCATAGCTCTCAACCTAGACACTCTAGTTGATCCGTGGCCATCTTCGATGGCCTCTAAAGTTACCTTTACTTCATCGCCAATTTCGAGCTTTTTATCTGCTTCATCAGCTAAAAATTCATTTCTAGCAATTATCGGTTCAGACTTTAAGCCAACATGAACAACAACCCAGTCATCTGTTAAATCTACAATAACTCCAGAAATAAGTGAGCCCACCTTAAAATTTAATGTTTCTAGATTTTCATCCAGCATTTTGGAAAAAGTTGTTTGTACCATTTAACTCCTTATTAAAACTAATACTTTATCTTTCAGCTCTTGAATTCCAATATTTGAGGAATCTATCACTACCGCATCTTCAGCAGGAACCAAAGGGGAAATAACTCTAGAAGAATCCTTTTTATCTCTTTCCTCAATTCGCTCTTGAAGGTTGCGCATATTAACGCTCAATCCCAATTCTTTCAACTGATTCTCTCTTCTTCTTGCTCTTTCTTCTGCAGACGCAGTTATAAAAAATTTATGTTTTGCTTCAGGAAAAAGAATTGTTCCCATGTCTCTTCCATCTGCAATAAGTCCTTTACCTTTTTCTAAAAAAGACCTTTGAATTTTAAAAAGATATTCCCTTACCTCTGGAATGACTGCAAATTCAGATGCCAGTTTAGCTACCTCTTCATTTCTTATAAACTCGGAAAGATCATCTTCTCCTAAAAATAAAGAAATATTTGAATTCTTTTTTAAAAATTTAAAAGAAATTTCTTCTTTTTTTATTTTTTCACTTATCTTAGAAAAATCTTTTGTATCATTCTTCAACGAAAGATATCCAACCATTCTGTATAAAGAGCCACTATCTAAAACAGCCCAACCTAACTCATCTGAAAGATTCTTTGCCAGAGTGCCTTTTCCAACTCCGCTTGGACCATCAATTGTTATAATTTTTGAATTCGTTATCAAAATGATTGAGCTCTAATTCCCAGAGAATTGCAAGTTTCAGTAAATTTTGGAAAAGAAGTTTGAATGTTTTCTACGTTTTTAATTATATTTTCACCATCAAGCACAGAACAAGCTATTGAGGAAGCCATAGCTATTCTATGATCTCCAAATGAATCAATTGTAACTGAGCTGTTTAAGCTGCTTTTTCCATCAATATCTATACCATCTGAATAAGTTTTTAATTCTATTCCTAAAATTCTTAAAGAATTGCTCATAGCTTCTAATCTGTCAGACTCTTTTGTTTTCAATTCTTCTACTCCTCTTATTATTGTCTTACCATTTGCGAAAGCGGCTGCAATAAAAAGAATTGGTAATTCATCTATCAGATTAGGTACCAGTTCCTCATCTAAAACTATTGCTTCAAGATTTGAAGATTTAATTACAATATCAGCAGTTTTTTCATAATCTTCATTAATATTATTTATTTTTATATTAGCTCCCATTTCAATTAAAACTTTTAAAAGAGCAGTTCTTGATGGGTTTATTCCAACATTTTTAAGGATAATTTCAGAGTTGGGAATAATTAAACCCGCAACTATGAAAAAAGATGCTGAAGAAAAATCTCCAGGGATAGTTATATTTGAAGGATTTAATTTTTGCGGAGGTGAAATTTTAATTATCTTTTTTGAGTCTTTAAGGCTCTCATCTATTTCTATACCAAATTTTTTAAACATTTTTTCTGTATGATCTCTAGTCAAATGATTCTCTGTGACTTGAGTATTAGAATCTGCATATAAGCCAGCTAATAAAATACAGGATTTAACTTGAGCACTCGCAATTGGCAGCTTATAAGAAATTCCACTTAATTTATTTGTGGCTTTTATAGAAATTGGAGCAGTGTTCTCTTTTGCAAAAATAGAAGCTCCCATTTCTTGTAATGGTTCTAAAATTCTTTTCATAGGTCTTGAGCTAAGAGAAGAATCTCCAATCAAATTAGAAGAAAATTTTTGACCTGATAACAATCCAGCTAAAAGTCTCATTGATGTTCCTGAGTTTCCCAAATCTAAATCCTCAATTGGTTTTTTTAACCCATGTAAGCCTACTCCGTGGACATAAATTTTTTTGCCTTCATCCTCAATTTTTACACCCATTTTTTTAAATGCATTTAAAGTTGCTAAGCAATCTTCGCCTTTCAGAAACCCTGATATCTCTGATGTTCCTTCAGCTACAGAAGAAAGAATAATGGATCTATGTGAAATGGATTTGTCTCCAGGAATAATCACTTGGCCACTCAAATTTTTACTTTTTAATAGTTTTAAATGCATCCTAAATTAATGAATCTCTGAACTCTTTTGAACTTGTTATGAATTGATTTAATTTCTCGGAGTCATTTTCTTTTATTAACTTTTCTAATTGATCTAATTCTGACTTAAAACTTTTTATAACTTCAAGCATATTAGTTTGGTTTGACATAAAAATATCTTCCCACATTTTTGGGTCGCTAGAAGCAATTCTAGTAAAGTCTTTTAGCCCTCCTCCTGTAAAAATTTCTTTTTTTGTTCCTTTAGATTTTGAAATCATAGACATCAGTGCAAAGGCTATTAAATGAGGTAAGTGACTAGTTTTTGCAAAATATTTATCATGATCTTCAGAATTTATTTGTATCGTTCTAGCTCCTAAAAGACTCCAAAAATCATTGCAAATGTCCTCAGTAGTTTGGGAGGTGCCAGATAATTTTGTAATAACAACTAACTTTTCTTTAAATAAATTTTCTTCGGAATTTGCATAACCACTCTTTTCTGATCCGGCTATAGGATGAGAAAGTATGAAATTTTCAGTATTTATTCTTTTACCTTCTATCTCGTTTTTTAAAGGATTTTTAACACTCAGGCCATCAGTAATGCATAAGGCTTTAGATAATAATTCGTTATTTCTTATTAGCTCTTTTTTAATAGATAAAACTGGAATTGTAAAAATTAAAATAAAAGGATTTTTTAGATCTAAGTCTTCCAAAAGGCCATCAATTTTTTTTTCATTTAATGCATTTTTTAAGGATTCCTCGTTTAAATCATTTGCATAAACCTTATAACCTTTTTTACTCAAATTTTTAGCAATAGATCCGCCTATTAACCCTAATCCAACAATTCCTATTTGAATACTTTTATCGAGCATCTAAAGCGCCTTTTTATATTCTTCTAAAACTTTGATAAAAGCATCCATTTCGTCCTCTAATCCTATAGAAACTCTTAAATGCTGAGGCATTTCATAAACTTTTAGCGAGCGCAAAATAATCCCTTTTCGTAAAAAGAAATCAAAGCTTGAATCTGAATCCATTTGTGAATCAAAACTTATAAAATTACCAAAGGATTCAATGTATTTAAAATCAAGTGCATCGAAAGCTTTTTTTACCTTTTCCATTCCAGATTTATTAATTTCTATCGACTGAGCTATGTGCTCGTTATCGGCAATAGCCTCAACTCCGGCTGCAAGAGCTAAAGAATTAGCATTAAAAGGTTGTCTTACTCGATTTAAAAATTCAGCTATCTCCTCTGAGCTTACTCCGTAACCAAGTCTTAGAGCAGCTAAGCCATGAGCTTTTGAAAAGCTTCTTGATACAATCAAGTTTTTATATTTTTTAATTAAATCGAAAGAAATTTTATATTTGTCTTCTTCTATATATTCAAAATAAGCTTGGTCAACAAATACGGCTATATTAGAAGGAATTTCCTCCAAAAATTCTTCTATATCATTAGACTCTAATATTGTTCCAGTAGGGTTATTTGGAGTCGCTAAAAAAATCACTTTAGTATTTCCATCAATGAGATCTTTCATTAAGGACAAATCGTGACCCCAATCTTTAGCTTTCGCTTTTATTGCTTTTGCTCCAGTAGATTTAATTGCCAAAGGGTAAATAGCAAAACCATATTGAGAATAGATCGCATTATCTCCTTCAGAAAGAAAACACTTTGAGACAAATTCAATTAAATCATTAGAACCGTTTCCAATAGTAATCATTGACGTTTTGATTCCTTCTATCTGAGAAATAACTTCTTTGAAAGATGTTGCATTGCCATCTGGGTATCTATTTAGATCTTTATTTTGGAAAATAACTTTCAGAGCCTTTGGGCTGATTCCTAGCGGATTTTCGTTGCTAGCTAACTTTATTATGTTCTGTAACCCAAGTTCTTTTTTAGTTTCCTCTATTGGCTTACCTGGTTCATATGGTTTTAAAGCTAAAATGCCTTTGTTTGCCCTATCCAGAAGAGAATCAGACATCAAATTGACTTAGGATATGAACCTAAAAGTTTTAGGGTTTGCGTAACAGATGATAGTTTTTTCACGAGATTTTTTACTTTGATGTCTTCTATGTGACCTTCAAAATCAAGAAAAAAAGAATATTGCCATTTATCTGATTTATTTGGTCTTGATTGTATGTGAGATAAATTAATTTTATTTGACTCAAAAACTTTAAGAACTTTAGATAAAGCCCCGGGTTTGTTGTCTAGAGATATCAAGATAGATGTTTTATCTTTTCCACTTTTTTTTGCATTTATTTTGCCGATAATGAGAAATCTAGTCGTGTTATTTTTTTGATCTTCTATATTTTTTCTTAAAACATTTAATTTAAATTCATTTGCATTCGATGCATGAGCGATTGCCGCAACATTATTTGATTTTTTTGCTTTTTCTATTGCTATTCCACTGCTTTCAACGGAAATTAATTCAGCATTTGGGATTTTTCTGTTTAACCAAAGCCTGCATTGAGAAAGAGCTTGCTCATGTCCACATACCAAGTAAATATTCTGCAATTTCTTTGATTTACTCAAAAGAGCATGTTCAATAGATAATTCTAACTCTCCACAAATGGTCAATTCTTCACTTTGAAGGCAATCTAAAGTTTGATTAACAGAGCCCTCTGAAGAATTTTCTACTGGAACAATTCCAAAACAGTTTTCTTCATTAATTTTTAAAAAAATTTGATTTATATCAGAACAAGAAGTTCTTTTTGCAGATTGGCCGAAATGATCTATTGCAGCGAGTTCGGAATATGTACCCTTAGGTCCCAAAAAAAATATTTCTATTTTTTTTTCTAACGAAAAACATGCTGAAATAATCTCTCTGTAAATATTTTTTATATGATTTTTATTTAGTTTGCTCTTATTTTCTGAAATTAAAGCATTAATTATTTGAGCTTCTCTCTCCGGTTTATAATATGACTGATCACCAATTTCTTTTTTACTTTCTCCTGCGGCTATAACTAAATCTACTCTTTTAGAAAGAGATCTCAAAATAGATTTATCAACCGCATCAATTTGTTTTCTAATAAGATTTAAATTTACTTTCTTTATTTTCTTTTTAACCATTTTTTTCAGAGAAAAGTTTCATGAAATCAATTAATGCATCTACAGCTTCTTCACTTACGCCATTGTAAATGCTTGCCCTCATACCGCCGACAGATCTATGGCCAGCGAGATTCAAAAGTCCAGCTTTTTCAGATTCAGATAGAAACTTAGAATTTAATGAATCATCTTTTAGTAAAAAAGGAACGTTCATGATTGATCTAGAGTTTTTATGAACATCATTAAAATAAAATTCATTCTCATCAATAAATGAATAAAGCTTGTTAGATTTTGACTCATTCACTTTTTTTTGGTTCGCTAATCCACCGTTTTTCTTCAACCATTTGAAAACTTTTCCTGATAAATACCATGCGAATGTTGGTGGGGTGTTATACATAGAATCCGAATCTGCGTAAGTCTTATAGTTCATCATAGCTGGCAGGTGAGCATGATCTACTAATAATTCTTTTTTAATAATAATGATGGCAAGTCCTGCAGGCCCAATATTTTTTTGAGCTCCAGCATAAATCAAGCCAAATTTAGAAATGTCCAAAGGTTCAGAAAGAATACAGGAAGAACAATCAGCTACTATATTTGATGCAGGCAAGTTATCAAGGTCTCTCAAACAAACCCCATCAATAGTCTCGTTCATTACTAAGTGCAAATAATCAGATTTCTCATTTAAATTCCAACTATCAGGATCAGGATATTTTTTATATGAAATATCGGCTGATGAAGCTGCGATGTTTACATTTCCATATTTTTTTGCCTCTTTTATTGCTTTGATAGACCATTGCCCTACATCTAAATAGTCACACGATGAATTAGAATTGGCTAGTAAATTCATCGGCACCATTGAAAATTGTAATGAGGCTCCTCCTTGAATAAACAATACCTCGTAATTGTCATTTACATCTAAAAGATCTATTAAATCTTGTTTAGCAGTTTCTGCAATTTCTACAAATTCTTTACTTCTATGGCTCATTTCCATAGTAGAAAGACCATAACCCTGAAAATCCAGTATTTCATCTTTCAAATCATTTAGCACATCAGTAGGAAGGGCCGAGGGACCTGCACAAAAATTGTATTTTCTAGACATTTTTTATATTTTTCCTAATCATTTTCTAATGCTAAAGCCATACCATTTAATTTCTCATTAGCTTTTAATTTTATAACCCTAACTCCTTGGGTATTTCTTCCTATCACACTTATTTCAGAAACCTTTGTTCTTACTAAAGTGCCTTTGTCTGAAATCAAAATTACTTGATCTTCATCCGAAACTTGATTGGCAGAAATTAACTTGCCGTTTCTTTCAGATAGCTGCATTGCAATAACTCCTTTGGCGCCCCTTTTTGTTTTTCTAAAGTCTTCTACTTTGGAACGTTTTCCGTAGCCATTTTCTGAAACAGTTAAAATTTCATTATCTTTATTAGGCATTATCAAAGCAATGACTGATTGATTTTCTTCTAAAGTAATTCCTTTCACTCCCCTTGTATCCCTTCCCATTGGCCTAGCGTCTTTTTCATTGAAGTAAACAGCTTTTCCCGCATCACTAATCAACATCAAACTACTTGAACCATCAGTGATTGCTGTTCCAACTAACTCATCGGAATTATCTAATTTAATCGCTCTTTTCCCTGATTTTCTAGGTAATTTAAAATCGATAATTGGAGTTTTTTTAACTACTCCATTTTTAGTTGCCATAAAAACATAGCCTTCGGAATCAAAAGTTTCCACATTAAGGAGACTTGTTATTCTTTCAGATTCATCGAGTTGAATTAAATTTACTAAAGGCCTGCCTTTAGCAACGCGAGATGCTTGAGGTATTTCATAAACTTTCAGCCAATAAACTTTTCCTAGATTTGAAAAACACAGCAGAGTCCTGTGAGTGTTAGCAACAATTAATTGCTCGACAAAGTCATCTTCCTTAACCGATGCTGCTGCTTTTCCTACTCCCCCTCTTCTCTGAGATTGATAAACTTCTAAAGGTTGTGTCTTCGCATAGCCTGCATGAGAGATGGTTACCACCATATCTTCGGGCTTGATTAAGTCTTCAGTCGATAAATCAAGTCTTTTCTCTATTGGTGTTTTTCTCTCATCGCCATACAAATCTCTAATTTCAATAAGTTCTTCTTTGATTACACGTTTCAATTCAGAGGGATCATCTAAGATTTTCTGCAGAAGTTTTATTTCACCCAAAATTTCTTCATATTCCTTTACAAGATTATCCTGTTCTAAACCGGTTAATTTTTGCAGTCTTAAATCTAAAATGGCCTGAGCTTGGACCGGTGATAATTTATATGATGATCCGGAAAGGCCAAAATCCTTACTCAAAGACTCTGGTCTTGTGGTTATTTCCCCAGCATTTTTTATTAGTTTTGAGACAACTCCCGCTTTCCATTTTTTTGAAAGAAGTTTTTCTTTGGCAACCTGAGGATCTTTCGATTTTTTTATTAAATCTATCACTTGATCAATATTAGCCAAAGAAACTGCCAGGCCTTCAAGAATGTGACCTCTATCTTTTGCCTTATTCAGTTCAAATTCTGTTCTTCTAGAAACGACAGTTCTTCTATGAGAAATAAAAATTTCTAGAAGTTCTTTTAAGTTAAGAAGCTTAGGAGTTTTATTAACGAGAGCGACATTATTAACTCCAAAGGCGCTTTCTAACGGTGTTAAAGAATACAAATTATTAAGAATTACTTCTGGATTCTGTCCAGATCTTATTTCTATAACAATTCTCACTCCTTCTTTATCCGATTCATCCCTTATCTCGGACATGCCGTCAACTTTTTTGTCTCTAGCTAGTTGGGCTATTTTTTCAACTAATCTAGCCTTATTTTGTTGATAAGGTATTTCAGAAATTATTATTTTTGATTTTTCTTTAGAATCAGTTTCAATTTCCGCTTTTGCCCTTAGGACTATCCTTCCTTTCCCTGTTTTTGCGGCTTCAATTAGTCCCGAAGAACCATTTAATATTCCTCCAGTAGGAAAATCTGGTCCAGGAATTATTTTTATTAATTCATCAAATTCAATATTGGGATTTTCTAACAGAGCAAGACTTGCATTAATTGATTCCGTTAAATTATGAGGCAGCATGTTAGTAGCCATACCTACCGCAATTCCTGCAGAACCATTTACTAGTAAATTTGGTATTTTGGTAGGTAATACGTCTGGAATAAATTCCGTGCCATCGTAATTTTCAACAAAATCTACTGTATTTTTATTTAAATCGGCTAAAAGTTCTTGAGTGATTTTAGCCATTCTTACTTCCGTATATCTCATTGCGGCTGCACCGTCTCCGTCCATTGAACCAAAATTACCTTGGCCATCGACCAGCGGGTATCTCAATGCAAAATCTTGGGCCATTCTGACTATTGTTTCGTAAACTGCTCCATCGCCATGAGGGTGATATTTACCAATTACATCTCCTACAATCCTTGCAGATTTTTTATGCGCTAAATTCCAGTTATTGTTTAAAACTTCCATTGCAAATAAAGTCCTTCTATGAACGGGCTTCAAACCATCCCTTGCGTCCGGTAAAGCCCTTCCCACTATTACGCTCATAGCGTATTCCATGTAAGAATTTTTAAGCTCTTCTTCTATATTTATAGGAATTATTTCTTTAGCTATGTCGTCCATAAAATGAGGAATTTTTAATAAAAAACATTAAAGTTTTATTTAAAAATGTATGCAATTTCAAAGCCTAAATTATACCATCTAGCGGCATAATAAAGGCTTTAAATTATCTAATTTAAGACTTAAATTCAGAGACTAAAGTGGAAATTGATTCTTTAGCATCTCCAAATAACATCCTAGAATTTTCTTTTAGAAAAAGAGGGTTGTCTATTCCAGCAAACCCTGAAGCCATAGATCTTTTAAGGATAAAAACGGTTTTAGCTCTATCTGCTTCTATGACTGGCATACCATAAATTGGGCTACCCTCATTTTCTCTGGCATCGGGATTAACAACATCATTTGCTCCAATAACAACGCAAACATCTACAGTATCCATAATTGGATTCACATCATCCGGCTCAACTAATAAATCATAAGAAACGTTCGCTTCAGCTAATAGAACATTCATATGCCCAGGCATTCGTCCTGCAACAGGATGAATACCATAATTTACTTCGCATCCATTTTCTTCTAATAGTTCTCCTAATTCTCTTACACTGTGTTGAGCTTGAGACACTGCCATCCCATAACCAGGAACAAATAAAACAGAATTCGCTGCCTCTAGAATTAAATATGCATCTGAAGCATTAATTGGCTTAACTTCCCCTTGTATTTCTCCAGATTTGTTTCCTTCTGATGAAGAAACAGCTCCAAAGCCTCCAAAAAGAACGTTCATTAAAGATCTATTCATGGCTTTGCACATTATGTTTGTAAGTATCAAGCCACTAGCACCAACTAATGAACCAGCCACAATCAAAACATTATTATTGATTACAAAACCAGCAGCAGCAGCAGCTACACCTGAATAACTATTTAATAAAGCTATAATTACAGGCATGTCAGCACCGCCAATAGGAGCTGTCAGTAAAACTCCCAATATTAAAGCGCTAATGATTAGGGAAACTAAAAGATAGAATCTTGAGATTCCTAGAAGACCACTATCTATAACAATTTCGATTCCTAATATAAAAGACAAAACAATAAAAATGGTTAGAACTGTTCTCTGACCAAAATATAGAAAGGGTTTGCCGTTAATAATTTCAGATAACTTTCCAAAAGCTAACAAACTACCAGTAAAAGTAACTCCACCGATTAAAACGGTAAAAAAAACAGCTGTGAGAGCAATTGCATTCAATGCAGAAGTTATATTTAAAAATTCTGCTGAGCCCACAAGCAAACTAGCTATTCCACCAAAACCGTTAAACAATGCTACTAATTCAGGCATAGTAGTCATTTTTACAAAGGACGCAGCTGAAGCCCCTACAATTGCGCCAGCAATAAGTGCTATAGTAAGCCACTGATAAGAAATTATATTGTTACCCATTAAGGTTACAATAATTGCTAGGAGCATTCCTAGGGCAGATATTAAATTACCTCTCTGCGCCGTTTCGGGAGAACTGAGCATTTTTAATCCAAAAATAAATAAGATTGAAGCCAATATATAAGATAGGTTTACGAAAAGTTCCGACTGAAAAAACATATTCATTTCTTTTTAAACATCCCTAGCATTCTATTTGTCACTAAATAGCCACCCACAACATTTATAGTTGCAAAAAAAACCGCTCCCGTACCTAGAATCGTAGTCAAAAGAACGCTATCAGAGCCTGACGAAAGAATTGCACCTACGATAGTTATTCCTGATATTGCATTTGCCCCTGACATTAAAGGCGTATGAAGAGTAGATGGAACTTTATTAATTAATTCAAAGCCTAAAAATATCGCTAAGATCAAAACAAACAATAACATTATGAAAAGACTATCCATCAGCTATACCTCTCTTTTACTATGGAGTTTACAAATTCTCCTTTATGCGTGACAAGACATCCAGATAATATATCGTCGCTTGTTGTAATTTCTAATATGGAATTTTTTTGATCCCAAAATTCATCAATAAGATTAAATATATTTGCAGAATAAACTTGGCTAGCATGTACAGCAACCTCTCCAGGAAGATTTGTATTACCTACAATAGTTATACCGTTTAAATCTACATTTTCATTTGGTTTTGAACCCTCTACATTCCCACCAGTTCCAACAGCCATATCAATGATTACGCTACCAGGATTCATGTCTTCTATCATCTCTGAAGTGATAATGATGGGGGCTTTTCGCCCAAAAACTTGAGCAGTCGTAATTATTACATCAGAGTTTGAGCATGCTTTTTTCATCCCAGCTCTTTGAAGATCTAACTGTTCAGCTGTTAATTCCTTTGCGTAACCTTGAGACGTTTCTTCAGTTTCTCCAATATCAATTTTGACAAATCTTGCACCTAAAGATTTTACTTGCTCTTCAACAACTGGCCTAGTATCAAAAGCTTCAACTTTAGCGCCTAGTCTTTTCGCTGTTGCAATTGCTTGAAGGCCAGCCACACCTACCCCAACAACAAAAACTTTGGAAGGTGAAATTGTTCCAGCTGCCGTCATCATCATAGGAAAAGACTTGGAAAGAATATTAGAAGCTATTAAAACTGCCGCATACCCACCTAAATTAGCTTGCGAACTTAGTGCGTCCATTTTTTGAGCTCGAGTAGTTCTTGGAATCAATTCCATGCTGATTGAAGAAATTTTCTTTGCTTTTAAGTCTTCAACTAACTCTTTATCGTTAAAAGGATCCAAAAAACTGACAATAAGAGAATTTTCTTTTACATCAATTAAATCCTCCCCAGATAATTTATTTACAGAACAAATAATATTTCCTTCTTTAAGACCTTTTTTTCGATCTACTATTTCAGCGCCAAGTTCTTTATAAATTTCATCTTTGAATCCGAGATGCAAACCAATACTTGTTTGCACAGAAACTTTTAAACCATTGTCTAAATATTTTTTTAAAAAATCAGGAGTGATTGAAATTCTTGTCTCTGAATCTAGCTCTTTAGGAAAAAAAATTTTCATATGAATATAAATTTACTTAATTTTAATGACAAAAAACTATTAAATCTAACATAATGCTTCTGTAATGAATATCGATCCATCGGAAAAAGAAAAATTTAACAAAATTGCTGAGGAGTGGTGGGATCCCAATGGAAAATTTGCCCCGCTACATATTATCAACCCTTTGAGATCTAATTATGTTTCTGAAAAAGTTGATTTAAAAAATAAAAATGTAATTGATGTCGCTTGTGGCGGTGGATTGCTGGTAGAAGCTTTACATAATTTTGGGGCTAACGTTACCGGCATCGACATATCTGATGTTGCGATTAATACAGCAAAAATTCATGCAAAAAAAACCAATTGCGATGTAACCTACATCAATGGTGAAGCCGAAGAGCTGTTACCAGAAAAAAAAGAAGCGTTTGATGTAGTAACCTGCTTAGAAGCAATTGAGCATGTTCCAGACCCACAACAATTAGTGAAAACTTGTTCTGATTTGTGCAAACCTGGTGGAACGATAGTTTTTTCAACAATTAACAGAAATCCAAAATCTTTTCTTTTCGCAATCATTGGGGCGGAATATATATTAAATCTTTTGCCTAAAGGCACTCATGAGTTCAAGAAATTTATCAAACCTTCCGAACTTTCAAATATGATGAGAAATTCGAATTTAGAGGTAAAGGAAATTATAGGGATGAGTTATAACCCTCTTACTAAGAAATATTGGCTTGGAAAAGACGTAGACGTAAACTACTTAATCCATGCAGAAAAATCTAAATAAAAAATATAAATTATTTCTATTTGACTTAGATGGCACTCTTTTGGATACAGCTAAAGAATTTCATATAGCCTTGAATGAAGTTCTAAAAAGAGAAAATAAACCAAGCCCAAATTTTGAAAAAGTAAGAGAAAAGGTATCTGATGGAGCTGGAGCCTTGGTTACTTTGGGATTTAACATCGAAGAGCAAAGTATTAATTTTGAAGAAAAAAGAAATGCTCTGTTAAAGGCCTATAAAAAGGTCTTTTTGGATTCAAATCCTTTCGAAGGAGTAGACGAAGTTATCTCTTTGTTTGAAGAAAGAAAGATACTTTGGGGAATAGTCACTAATAAACCAAAAATATTTTCAGCTCAAATATTCAAATCTTTGGGATGGGATAAAAAAGCAAAAATATTGGTTTGTCCCGATGACGCTGAAAATTTGAGGAAACCTGATCCAGCCACGTTAAAATATGCTTTAAAAAAATTAAATCAACATCCCAAAGATACTCTTTATGTGGGTGATAATTGGCGAGATCTTGAAGCTGCAAGAAATGCAAATATAACCCCTGTTTTTGCTGAATATGGATATGTAAAGGATAGAGAATTTCCTCCTAATAAAAACGGCTTTAATATAAAGAATATTAGAGAAATCCTTACTTTTACTTAAAAAACTCTTTAATCTCTTTATCTTCTAAATCCCTAAATTTGCCAGGAGAAAGATCAGCGGGTAAAAAGATATGTCCTAATCTTGTTCTCTTTAATCTCGAAACTTCAAAGCCTAAACTATTCCACAATTTTCTAACTGCTCTATTTTTGCCTTCCATAATAACCATAGCAAACCAAGTATGAGATTTAGTAGTCCTCCCTCTAACAACATCAGTGAATTTTAAAAAATCTCCTTCGATTTTTATGCCTTTTAAAAGCTTTTCTAAGTCTTCCTCCGTTGGTTTACCTCTTATTCTTGCTAGATACTCCCTTTCTAGTTGTTTCTTAGGATGTATTATTTTGTTTGCTAAAACTCCATCGTTTGAAAATAAAAGTAGTCCGCTAGTATTTATGTCTAATCTACCTAAAGCCACCCATCTAGAGTTTTTTAAAATTGGTAGATTTTCAAAAACTGTTGGCTTGCCATATCCTGATTTCGAACAGATCTCACCTATTGGCTTGTGATAAATAATAAGTCTTTTTTTGGAAGGAGTTAATTTAATCTCTTTGCCATCAATAAATATTTTATCTCCAGCTTCTGCTTTATCGCCTAATCTAGCTTTTTTATCGTTTAAAAAGACTCTTCCAGATTCAATAAGCAATTCAGCTTTTCTTCTTGAACATATACCAGCATCTGCAACAGCCTTTTGAAGGCGAACTGACATTTTTATTCCTGAATCGAGGCTTTTTCCTCTTTTTGCTCTTCAATAAGTAGTGGCATCTGAATTTCTTCTGGTATATTTCCTATATCAGGTAATTCAGGCAAATCTGATAATTTTCTTAAATTCAAGTCGTCTAAAAAATCCTTCGTAGTAGATAGCAAAGAAGGTCTTCCAGGAACATCCCTATGACCTACTACCTTAATCCACCCTCGATCCATTAAATTTCTTATAATTTGGCTACTCACTGAAACTCCTCTTACCTCTTCAATCTCAGCCCTAGTGATTGGTTGTTTATAAGCAATTAAAGCAAGAGTTTCCATCATTGCTCGCGAGAACTTTTGAGGCTTTGTTTCCCAAAGTTTTGATATCCAAGTGGAATAATCTTGCTTAACCTTCAATCTATATCCATTAGCCACCTTAACCAATTCAATACTGCGTTCAGAGTAAAAATTCTCAAGCTTATTTAGTGCCTCTTTAATATCAGTTGAATTGACAGCGTCTGAATCATTGAAAGCTTTCAAAATTTCAGCCTCAGTTAGAGGTCTTGAAGATGATAGCAATAGAGATTCAACAATATTTTCTATGTTTTCAGTCATATCAGTGAATTTCCTCTTTAGCTGATAAATGAATTTGACCAAAATCTTCAGATTGGATTAAAGTGATCAAAGAATCTTTGACTAATTCCAGCATGGCTAGAAAATTAACAATGATTCCAATTTTTCCTTCTTCGGTAAGACAAATTTTAAAAAAATCTAAATATTTTTCATTCACCAATAGATCAAGAATGTAAGACATTTTTTCTCGGGTAGAAAGTTTTTCAAATTCTATTATATGACTTACATTTAGTTTCTGTCTTTCGATCAATTCAGCAAAAACTTGAGCTATTTGACTTAAATCAACAGAAGGAAGATTTTCTTTTGATTCAAATTCAGGTAATGCAGAAGAAGCAATATAAAAATCTCTATTTATTCTAGGTAACTCTTCAATATTATTAGATGCTTCTTTGTAACGCTCATATTCTTGAAGTCTTCTAATTAATTCAGATCTAGGATCTTCCTCTTCATTTTCATCGTCAAATTCCTTAGGCAACATCATCCTTGATTTGATTTCTGTTAAGTAAGCTGCCATCACAAGATACTCTCCAACTAAATCAAATTGAATCTTTTCCATTAATTCAATGTATTGAACGTATTGATCTGTGATTCTAGAGACGTCTATTTCTAAAATATTTAAATTTTGTTTTTTTATAAAATACAGCAGTAAATCAAGAGGTCCTTCAAAAGATTCCAAAAAAATCTTTAATGCATTTGGAGGGATATATAAGTCATCTGAAGGCAGAGATACTTCCTCGCCATTAAGAATTGCAAGGTTAAATTCAGCTTGTTTAGGCTGAAAAACAGACGTTTTAACCATAAATATAGCGCAATTATAAGACAAAAACGCTTTTTACACACTATGTAGTGGTTTTTTTAGAAATTTATCCTAGATTTAGGGCTTCCATCCGTTAGTAATTGGATATCTTCTATCTTTTCCAAAATTTCTGTCAGAAATTTTTATTCCTATTGGCACCTGTCTTCTTTTATATTCATTTAAATCAATTAATCTTAAAATTCGTCTCACTTCATCCTCGTCAAAACCTTTGGAAATTATGTCATTTGGACTCATATCCTTCTCGACATACATTTCGATAATAGGATCCAAAATACTGTAATCTGGCAATGAATCGGTATCTTTTTGATCAGGCGCTAATTCTGCTGATGGAGGCCTCTCGATTATTCTTTCAGGTATTACAAGATTTTTTGAATTTCTAAAATTAGATAATCTATAAACTAAAGTCTTGCTAACATCTTTTAATACAGAAAAACCTCCAGCTGTGTCACCATATAAAGTTGAATAACCTACTGCAGCTTCACTTTTATTTCCTGTCGTTAGGACCAAATAACCCAACTTATTTGAAAGAGCCATTAAAGTAACCCCCCGGCAACGAGATTGAAGATTTTCTTCAGTCTTATCTATTTCTTTATTTTCAAAAGAAGGTTGTAACACGTCCGAAAAAGATTCATAAATTTCTTTGATGGAAATAACCGAATGATTAATAGAAAGGTTTTCTGCCAATTCTTTTGCATCTTCTATACTCATGTCAGCTGTATAATCGAAGGGCATCATCACTGTATTAACTCTAGAGGAGCCAAGGGCATCGTAAGCAATTGTTGCAGTTAAAGCAGAATCAATTCCCCCGGAGGATCCTATGATAATTCCTTTAAAACCATTTTTATCTACATAATCTTTAGTACCCAGAACTAAGGCGTTATATATATCCTCTAGATCATCGGATTGATATTTTTCTACTTCATCAATAAAGAGTTTCAATTCTTGACTCTTAGTAATCTCAATTTCCTTTGAATCAATTTCAAAACTTTTAAATTTAAAAATTTCTTCGTCTCCAGAAAAAATCATTGATGACCCGTCAAAAACTAATTCATCCTGTCCACCGACTTGGTTTAAATAAATTATTGGCACCTCATGCTTCTTTAGATAAGACGAAAGCATCTTTTCTCTTGTAATTTTTTTTGTAACTGTAAAGGGAGAAGCACTTAAGTTAATAATAATCTCAGCTCCATCATTAACTAAGTTTGAAACATACTTTTCAGACCATATATCTTCACAAATAGATAAACCGTATTTAATTCCATTAAATTCGATAATTTTATTTTCTTTCCCGCTAGTAAAATATCTTCTTTCATCGAATTCTTTATAATTGGGCAAGATTTGTTTTGAATATATGTCTTTTATTTCGTTTTTTTCTAAGAAGTAGGCAGAATTAAAAATTTCTTCATCTTTTTTTAAAGGAGCTCCAATAATTATAGAAATATTAGAAGTTAAATTTGATAGTTCATCAATTGATGCTTCTATTTTTCCCATAAAATCAGACCTCAAAACTAAATCTTCTGGCGGATATCCAGAAAGAAACATTTCGCTAAAAATTATTAATTCAAGGCCATTTTTTTCTGCCTTTTCAACTTCTTTTTTTGCTATCAGAAGGTTTCCTGATATGTCTCCCACTATAGGATTTTCTTGAATCAATTTAATTTTTGCCATATTTTTAAATTTTGATTTTCAATTTAGAATAGAATAGATACAATCAACAACTTTGTTATGCAATATTTGACCGATAATACCAGAATAACGGGCCTTTTGGAGGTCTCTCCTCCTAATGATGTTATATCGGAATTTCCTATAACACCGCCTGTTTCAGAGCTTGTTTTTAAATCAAGACAAAATATATCCGACATCATTCATGGTAAAGATGACAGGCTGGTTGTGGTTGTGGGTCCATGCTCAATACATGACCCTAAAGCCGCAATTGAATATGCGAAAAAACTTAAAAATCTTGAATCTTCATTGTCTTCTGAATTAAAAATTGTCATGAGAGTTTATTTTGAAAAACCTAGAACAACTGTTGGTTGGAAAGGTTTAATAAATGATCCAAATTTAGATGATAGTTACGATGTAAATAAAGGGTTAAGAGAAGCAAGAAAAATTCTTTTAAATATAAATGAAATAGGCTTGCCAGCTGCTACGGAATACCTTGACATTATCACTCCTCAATATATTTCTGACTTAATATCATGGGGCGCTATTGGTGCTAGAACTACAGAAAGTCAGGTTCATAGAGAGCTAGCATCGGGTCTTTCTTGTCCCGTTGGTTTTAAAAATTCTACAAATGGCTCTATTCAAGTAGCAATAGATGCTATTGGCTCGGCTTCTCAGCCTCATATTTTTCTTTCCATAACAAAAGAAGGAAAATCTGCTATTTTTAACTCATCAGGTAATAAAGACTGTCATGTAATTTTGCGCGGTGGAAAAATTCCTAATTTTGAAAACAAATTTATTAAAGAAACATCAAGTATTTTAGCTAAATCAGGAAATCCCACTTCTATAATGGTAGACATGAGTCATGGAAACAGTCAGAAACAGTTTAAAAAACAGTTGTTGGTTAATAAAGACATTGCTGACCAAATTGCATCTGGTGAAAGATCAATTTTTGGAGTCATGATAGAAAGTCATTTAGTAGAAGGCAACCAATCTATAGGACCTAAAGAATCTTTAAGTTTCGGACAGAGCATTACAGATGCCTGTGTTAGCTGGGAAGATACAGAAATAATGCTCAAACTTTTATCTTCAGCGGTGAAATCTAGAAGAAAAAATCTAGAGGAAACTGCTTAGAATGTCCAAAGATTCTAAGAATCTTTTTTTTTCTCCTGAAATTGCAGCATCTCTTGGGTTAGAGGAAGCCATAATTTTTAATTTAATATGTGATTCGTCAGTCGGAATTCCTCAGAAAAATTTAAATAGCGAATTAAGCTTTTTAAAAGAAAAAAGATTCAACGATGCGATATCGAAATTATTAACCTTAGAGCTCATTGAAGAAATAGATTCAAAATTTATTAAAAAAAACAATCTTTCTTTGAAGTCAGAAACAAAAAATAAAATTGTTGTCGAGAATACAAAAATTTCAAAACAAGTTCTCAACCAAGCAAAGAGTCTCGGAATACCAGAGGAATTTATAAATTTCAAATATGAAATATTTTTTGACTCAAGCAAAGTTTTATCAGAATCAAATTTTAAAAACGACTTCAAGTTCCTCAAGTATTTAATAAAAGAATGGCGACTTGAAGAGAAAAATAAAAAATTAGAAGCGGAAAAAGTATTAATACAAAAGGATTGGTTTCCATCTGAGGATGTAATTTCTATTTTAGAGACAACTGAAATGGATTCTAAATTTATTAAAAAATGTATTCCTGAATTTATAGTTTATTGGCAAGAAAAAAAGTTTAGATCTAATAATTGGAACTCCATCTTTATAAACCATGTAAGAAGACAGTGGGCGAGATATAAAAATATTATCGAAGACGATGTTTCTCCAAAAAAAATGACAAACGATTGGGAACCCAATCAAAACTGTTTGGATGTTTTAAAATTAGCAAGAATCGATGAAAATTTTGCTAAAAATCAAATACCTGAATTTAAAATATATTGGATTGATTCAAATCAGGTAATGACTTCATGGAATTCTAAATTCATACAACATGTGAAATTTAGGTGGTATAAAAATAATTCCGAATCCTCAGGTATAATTTCTAGATTAACTGATAAAGATTGGGCAATTGAACATTAAAATTAAGATACCTGACAATCCTGTAGACCTTATTAATGTTCTATTCACTCAGTTAGAGATTACTTATCACAATCAATTCCACAAAGCTTTTCCTGATTCTGATAGTCTCAAATTGGCTAAACAACTTTGGCTTAAAAAACTTTCATTGTTTGAAAATGAAATAATCTTTAAAAGCATTGACAACATTATGAGTAATTCTGAATACCTACCTTCGTTAAGTACTGTTCTTCAAAAATGCAAGGCCCTAACATTAGACGTGAATAATATTCCAAGTCTTGAAAAGGCTTTTAAAGAAGCTTCGTCTTATTGCGATGCTCCTTCAGAACACACCTGGTCTCATCCTATTGTCTATCATGCTGGCTTGGAGACTGGATGGTTTTTTTTACAAAATGAATCTGAGCAATTTGCCTTGAAAGAGTTTAAAAATAAGTTTGATTTCTTAATTAATGAATGGCTTGAAGGAAAAAAATTTAAAAGTCCTGACGTTCCAAAATTGGAAAAAATAAATTCAAAACTTGATAAATCTCAACAATTAAATTTTATAGAAAATCTTAAGAAAAATTTTTAAATTTAAGACACTTTCAAAAGTGATACAAAAATCTAATTCTCCCTTGATATAATTAGATTTGTTCCCATTATTTATTAGATGAAAAATAAATATTTCTTGATTATAAAGGAAGTTTTACTTACTCGATCAAATATCGAGTGGTCTGCTATGTTTCTTGGTTTTGCCTTGATATGGATGATATCAGGCACTTTAGTAAAAGAAGAAGAAATCATTGAAACCTATGTAGATAAAGAATCGACTGTAAGAGTCATCGACCAAACCTCACAAAACTTTACACGAGAAATTTTAATCAAAGGATTTGCCGAAGCTGATAAGAAGGTTGAATTAAAAGCTGAAACTTCTGGAAGAGTAATAGCTTTACCAATCAAACAAGGTTCAAAAGTTAAACAGGGAGATCCTATCTGTTCAATTTTTATGGCTGAAAAAGAATCTTTTTTTAAAAAAGCTGAACTCGAATATAAATCTGCCCAAAAACTTTTTGATGAAGGGCTTTACTCTTCAAATCAATTTCAAAATATCAAATCTAATTTTGAAAGAGCCAAACTAGAACTGGATAACGCAACTATTAAGGCTCCTTTCGCTGGAATTGTAGATAGAATCTCTCTTGATGAAGGAGATTTTTTAACCAGAGGTTCAACCTGCGCGGTTTTGCTTGATCTTGATCCAATGATTGTGAGCGGAGAAATTTCTGAAACTGATATTGGATTCATTAATATAGGATCTTCTGCAAAAGTTGAAACTTTAGACGGTAAATCTCATGAAGGTAAGGTGAGCTTTATTTCTTCGTCTGCAAATAGTAGAACGCATACATTCAGAGTAGAAGTCACTATAGAAAATAAAGACGGACGCATTAAGGATGGTTCTTCAGCAAGAATTTATCTTCCCGGTGAAAACCAACTTGCCAATTTAGTTCCTCTTTCAATTTTAAGGTTAGATGATGAGGGCGACTTAGGTATAAGAATCGTTGGTGATTCTGGAACTGTCCAATTTGTAAATGTGAATTTAATTCAGGATACTGAAAAAGGAGCATGGATCTCTGGCTTGCCAAGCAAGTCAAGAATCATTACTGTTGGTCAAGATTATGTTAGTGACGGAGAGAAAGTAGAAGTTGCCATTGATGATCGCCTAATGTCAGATGAACGCATTAATTGATTTTTTTGTAGATAGATATAAAGCAACGCTGACATTTCTTGCTTTAATAATTGTATGGGGGCTTTCATCTGTGGCCTTGATCCCTGCCTCCGCGTACTCTGACATAAACATTCCTTATGTTTTTGTTTCTACAGGCTATGAAGGCGCCTCTCCTGAAGATGTAGAAAGACTTATTACAAGACCATTGGAAGATCGTTTTAGGTCTTTAAGCGAAGTAAAAAGCATGCAATCTTGGAGTCGAGATGGTATGGGCTACCTTATTTTAGAATTTCCTGATAGATATCCCAAAGAAGATGCTTTGGTGGATGTAAAAGACGCAATTGACGAAATTCTTCCAGATTTACCTGAAGAGTCTGAAAAGCCTTTTGTAAAGGAATTTTCCTTTGATGCTTTTCCTGTAATGAATCTTAATTTTATATCTGCTGCTTCGTCTGAAAGAGAATTAATTCGCTTTGCTAAAGAAATGGCAACAGAAATCGAATCTTTGCCTGGAGTTTTAGAAGCTAGATTATCAGGAGCTCCAGATGAAGTGTTAGAAGCTATTGTAGATAAAACTAAATTAGATAGTTATCAAGCTTCGGCCTTAGATATTTACAATGCTATTCAACAAAATAATAGGGCCATTCCAGCAGGGAATATAATTTCTGGAACAGGAAAATTTTCTGTCATTGTTCCTTCAGTCTTTGAAACTGCTGAAGACGTAAAAAGAATCCCTATTTTAGAAAGTGATAATGCTGTTGTTTCTTTAGATGATTTGGTTGACGTCAAAAGAACTTTTAGAGACAAGGACACTTTTTCTAGGGTTAACGGCCAGCCATCTGCAACAATATCTATTTATAAAAAAACTGATGCAAGAGAAGTTGTTGTAGCGAATCAAATTTATAAGATTATTTCAAAATCTGATGAAATTCTTCCCCCAGATATCGACATTGTAATTACAGAAGACAGAACTCAGTATTCAGTAGAACTAATTAGTGAAATAGTTGGGAATACTTTAGCAGCCTTAATCTTAGTTGTTACCATTGTCGTAGCGGCAATGGGCTTAAGATCATCATCAATGGTAGCCTTGGCTATTCCCGCTTGCTTCCTTTTTGCATGTATTTTTCTAAATATCATTGAATACACATTCAACTTTATGGTTTGTTTTGGATTTTTAATTTCTCTAGGGATGTTGATAGACGGAAGCGTAGTAGTAGTTGAATATGCTGATCGAAAAATGAGCGAAGGTTTAGATAGAGTTGAAGCTTATAAAAGATCTGCTAAAAGAATGTTTTGGCCTGTGATCATATCTATCGGAACTACTTTGGCAATCTTTTTTCCACTTCTATTTTGGGAAGGAATCTCAGGGCAGTTTATGAGGCCTATGATAACAACACTATTTTTAGTTTTAAGTGCCTCAATACTTTATGCTTTGGCTTTCACTCCTGCAATTGGTTCAATTTTTGGTAGTTTAGGTAGAAGAAATTTTAAAACACTTCAAAATTCTGCTTTGCTAGAAAATGGAGATCCAAAAACCTTAGATGGTTTTACTGGAAGATACGCTAGGTTTTTAGATAAATTATTAGACAAACCTGGTTTTGTAATTTCTTTTTTACTTCTCACTGTAGTCACTATCTACAGTATTTATGGCCAACATGGACCTGGCGGTTCCTTTTTTATCGAAGAAGATCCAGATACGATTATTGTTGAAGTTCAAGCTAGAGGTAATTTAAATGCTAATGAGACACTGGAATATCTAAAAGAAGTAGAAAAAATTGTTTTAACAGTGGAGGGGCCAGAAAGTGTTTTTTTAGAACAAGCTGGTTCAAACGATCCAAGAGATAGAGGAAATGCTGACTCCATTGGCAAAATTTATGTTGGTATGCCTTTTGATAGAGATTCATTAATTAAAACAGGAAGTGAGGTTTTAGACGAGCTTCAATACAAATTAAAAGATATTCCTGGCATCAAAATTGCTATCAGAGAAAGAGATAGTGGTCCTCCGTCTGATAATCCTATTGAAATTGACGTATTCGGACCTGATAGCCAGATGGTTTATGAAGCAACTATCGCTTTAACGGAATACATAGACGAACAAGTTCCTGGCGCTAAAAATGTTTACAATACAATTCCAAGAGAACAACTTAAATGGAAGTTAAACATTGATAAGGAAAAAGCCTCGCAATTCGGAGTAACGACTAGTGAGATAGGTACTGCGATTCAATTTTTAACAGCTGGAGTAAAAGTGGGAGAATATCGTCCTACCGACTTAGATGAAGCAATTGATATTAGAGTCAGATTCCCTGAATCTCAAAGACGATTAGATTTATTTGATCAACTAACTATTTCAACAAGATTTGGTTCTGTTCCACTTAGTAGTTTTGTTTCAGTTAACCCTTCTTATGAAGCCCCTGCAATTAGAAGAGTTGAAGGGGAAAGAGCTTTCACTATTGCAGCGGATTATGCCCCTGGTGCCTTAATTGAAGATGTTTTGCCGAAAATAAATCAATGGATCTTGGATAATAATGAATACCAAAAACTTCAATTTGATTTTGGTGGGCAAGCAGAACAAGCAGCTGATGATGCTGAATTTTTTCTTTTTGCAGCTATCATTGGTCTTTTCCTCATGGCAATTCTATTAATGATTCAATTAAATAGTTTTTATCAAGTTTGGATTGTGATATCTGCTGTATTTTTATCAACTGCTGGAGTTTATTTGGGCCACTTGATCACTCAATATCCCATTAGTTTCCTTTTCACGAATCTTGGAATAATTGCGTTAGCTGGTATCGTCGTAAATAACAATATTGTTCTTGTCGATACCTATAACGTGTTGAGACGTGAAAATATTGGTGTTTCTCAAAAAGATTTAATTGTAAGAACCGCTGCACAAAGAATTAGGCCAATAATTTTAACAACAGCTACAACAGTGGTAGGTCTCATGCCTCTGGCTATGGGTTTGGGGGTCGATCTAATTGCTAGAGATATTGGCGTTGGCGGTAGAGTTGTAGAATGGTGGTCTCCTCTTTCTTTTGCTGTCGTTTGGGGACTAACTTTTGCTTCATTAATGACATTGATTCTAACTCCTTGCTGGCTAATGTTACCAACGAAAATTAAAGAATTGTATGCGGGACTTAATTCTGTAAAATCAGAACCTAAATTAAATAATTGAGTATGGCTGAAAAAAGTAAAGATTTTGAATCATCACTAGAAAAACTAGAAAAAATAGTTTCTGAGCTTGAAGAAGGAGACCTTCCTCTTGAAAAATCGATCAAAGCTTTTGAAGAAGGAATTAAATTAACTAGACATTGTCAAAAACTGCTTACTGAAGCGGAATTAAAAATTGAAAAATTAGTTGATTCTGACGATGGGTCCTTTGATTTAGAATCTTTTGATGAAAACTAAGGATGTTAATTTTCTAGATGAAAACTTAACTAGAATAAACAAAGCTTTATTTAAAACCCTTCCTGAAAAAGATATTTCCAGAGTTACTGAAGCAATTCATTATTCTGTGATGAATGGTGGGAAACGAATAAGACCCCAGATTATTCTTTTGCTTTGTGAAATGCTCGAAGTTGAAATTACAAGTAATAATGTCGATCTTATTGCTGCAGCAGGAGAACTAATTCATTGTTATTCTCTGATTCATGACGATTTACCTGCAATGGATGATGATGACTTCCGAAGAGGGCAATTAAGTTGCCACAAGCAGTTTGATGAAGCTACAGCTATCCTTGCAGGAGACGCAATACAACCCTTATCTTTAGAAGTATTAACTTCTTTAGAAGATCCAAATCTAGAAGCTGAAACTAAATTAGAAATCATCAATCTTTTTGCAAGAGCCTGCGGTCCTGAAGGTATGGTTGAAGGACAAAATAGAGATATTCTTGCAGAAAATAAGGCTTTAACAGAAGAAGAACTAGATGAATTGCACTATTTAAAAACAGGAAAATTAATTGAAGCCTGTGTTTTATGTGTTTGTTTGATGAAAAAAAATATAGATAAAGATTTGATAGAAAAACTTAAGACATTCTCAAATAAATTTGGTCTAGCTTTTCAAATAAGAGATGATATCTTAGATGAAGTTGGTGATGAAGAAACAATTGGAAAACCTGTAAAATCAGATTTAAAAAATAATAAATCCACATATCCGTCTATTCTGGGCATTGCAGAATCTCAAAAAAAAGCTGAGCTTTTAATTGAAGAAGCGCTTTTAATTTTAGATAAACTTCCTTTTAATACAGAAAAATTAACTGCGCTTTGTAAATTAGTCGTAAATAGAAAAAATTAAGATGAAAACTTTCGATAAGCTTCCCGAGAATGAGCCATCTACTCCTTTATTAGATTCTTTGAAAAAATTAGACGCTTTAAAAAATCTTTCTTCATCTGACCTTTCGTTACTCGCAGATGAAATAAGAGAATTTCTTTTATATTCAACAAAACATTCAGGGGGTCATTTTGGCGCTGGCCTGGGTGTGGTGGAACTAACGGTAGCTTTGCATTACGTTTTTAATACTCCCGAGGATAAAATAGTTTGGGACGTAGGACACCAAGCCTATCCGCATAAAATCCTTACAGGGCGAAAGGAGAAAATGCTCTCTATGAGACAAAAAAATGGTTTACATCCTTTTCCTTCCAGAGACGAAAGTGAATTTGATGCTTTTGGAGTTGGTCACTCTAGCACCTCCATTGGAGCTGCTTTGGGAATGAGTGTTGCTAACTCAAAGAATAAACACATTTCAGTGATTGGAGATGGAGCTATTACGGCTGGCATGGCTTATGAGGCGATGGCTCATGCTGGATCTATAGAGAAAGATTTATTAGTTATTCTCAATGATAATAATATGTCAATTTCGAATAACACCGGTGGAATGTCTAATTATCTTGCAAAAATTTGGTCAAGTAAGTGGTATATACAAGTTAGAGAAGGAGGTAAATCTGTCTTAAGATTGATTCCGTCTGCCAAGAGATTTGCCAAAAAAACTGAAACTCACATCAAAGGTTTTTTGTCTCCTGGTGCCCTTTTTGAAGAATTGGGATTCCAATATATAGGTCCAATGGACGGACATAACTTAAAAGATTTGGTAAGAACTTTAAAAAATATCAATGATCTTTCGGGTCCTGTTTTTTTACATTTAGTAACACAAAAAGGAAAAGGATATATTCCTGCTGAAAAGGATCCAATCAAATTTCATGCCTTGTCAAAGATCGAGTCCTCTTCAGGAAAAAATAAAGGGCCAAAGTATCAAGAGGTATTTGGAGAATGGTTGTGTGAAAAAGCTGAATCTGGTGATGAGAATTTAGTTGCAATAACTCCTGCTATGTCTGAAGGTTCTGGGATGACAGAATTTGCTCAAAAGTTTCCCAATCAGTTTTTCGATGTTGCTATTGCAGAACAGCACAGCATGACTTTTGCTGCCGGTTTGGCCTGTGAGGGCAAAAAGCCAGTTCTAGCTATTTACTCTACTTTTTTACAACGAGCTTACGATCAACTAATACATGATGTAGCGATTCAAAACTTGGATATTCTTTTGGCAATTGATAGGGCTGGATTTGTAGGAGAAGATGGCGCAACTCATGCAGGAATTTTTGATTTAACTTATCTTAGATGTATTCCTAATCTAACCGTTATGGTGCCAGCTAATGAAAATGAATGTTGGCAAATGTTAGAGTTTGGTTATTCTTTGAACAGTCCGGTGGCAGTAAGATACCCAAGAGGAAATGCACCTGGCGAAAATGTTGAAAAAAACATTAATACCATTGAATTTGGGAAAGCAAATATCCTTCAGTTAAAAGAGTCTTCAAAAGTCGCTATTCTGTCTTTTGGATGTATGTTAGATATTTCTGAAAAGGTTGCTAAGGAAATTAATGCGACTTTAGTGGATATGAGATTTGTTAAGCCATTAGATGAAAGTCTTCTTATGAAGTTAAGTCTTTCTCATGATTTATTTGTTACTGTAGAAGAAAATGTTGTTGCAGGAGGGGCAGGTTCAGCTGTAAATGAGTTCGTTAATGCAAGTTCTTTATCAGTAAAATTAATGAATTTTGGTATTCCCGATGAATTTCCAGTTGTTGGGTCTCCTGAAGATCAAAAGGAAGCTGCTCAATTAACCAAAGAAAACTTGTTGGCTAAAATAGAATCAAAATTAGCCAAATTGTAATTGCCGCATAAAGACCTGCAACTAAGTCGTCTAAAACTACACCTAAATAATTTTTAATCTTTTCATCTATGAGACCTATGGGATAAGGTTTCCAAATATCAAAAATTCTAAATAGTAAAAAAGCCAAAACGGAATAAGTTAAAAATTCTTGCATCATAACTATTCCACTCACCGGAATAAAAGCTATCCACACACCCGCCAATTCGTCTATGACAATAGCTTTTTGATCTTTTTCATTATCGCCAAGCATCTTTGTTGCAAAATAACATGCCATAATGGCAGAAAGAATGATTACTAGTAATAAAAGATAAAAAAATTGCGCATTTATTGATAAGTAAATATTTGTATAAAAAAACAAAATTAAGCCGAAAAGAGAGCCCCAAGTGCCTGGCGCAATTGGCAACAGCCCAACGCCAAATAAAGTCGCAAATATGTGACTGGGTTTTAATAAATTTGGAAACTTATTCATTGAAATGATTATAACCAGCTTTTTTTATGTTTATTTTTTTTCCTTTTGAAAAGACGGAAATGCCCTTACCCTTAATAAGTTTGCCTATATTGGTAATTTTTACTTTATGTTTCTTTGAAATTTCGGTCAATTTCTTTAACTTTGAGGAACCAATAGTGAAGCAAAGCTGATAATCATCTCCCCAGGTTATTGCTGTAATAGCATTTCCAATCAAAGGCATATTGTCTAGATTAATTTCTGCTTTTAAATTGCTCTGTTCACAAATATGATTCAAATCTGCCATCAGTCCGTCAGAAATATCTATGCAGCTGTTGGCTATTCTGGATAGATCTTGGCTAAATAAAAAATCAATTTCAGGCTTTAAAAATCTTTTGAGACAAATTTTTTCTTCCGACTTTAGACTTTGTTTTTTTTGTTTCAGCAGATTAAGACCAATTGAGGCCTCTCCTAAATTACCTGTGACAAAGATTAAATCTTTTTCCTTACCTCCATTTCTTCTCATGAAGTATTTTTTATCAATTTCTCCACAAGCTCCAATTGAAACAGAAATTTCCCTTCCCAAAGTCAAATCACCACCAATGATTGGTACTTTATAATTATCGGAAAATTCTTTGATGCCTTTTGCAAAATCTTCTATCCATTTTTTTTCTTTATCATTGACAGTTAAAGCAATTGAAAGCCATTTCAATTTTCCTCCGCATGCAGCAATATCACTCGCTGCGACTGCACATGCTCTGTAGGCAATTAATTTAGCTGCCAAGTCTTTTGGAAAATGAACGTTTGCTACCGAGGTATCGGTTGAAAAAATTAATTCTTTTTTTGTTTTGAACAGACCAGCGTCATCACCTGGTCCTATAAACAAATTTGAGGAATCAAAATATTGATTCCCCAAATTTTTAAATACTTTTTTGAGTATTGAAAACTCATCCGAATCTTTCATAAAAGATACGGAATAAGTTTAATTAGGCTTTGTAAGCTTCAAAAAGACCAGTTGCACCCATACCACCACCAACACACATAGTGACGATGCCGTATTTGCCGTCTCTTCGATTTAACTCTCTGGCTAAGTGTCCTACTTGTCTAGAGCCGGTCATGCCAAACGGATGGCCAATTGAGATTGAACCACCATTCACATTTAGTTTGTCGCTGGGCAATTTGAGCTGATCTCTAATGTAGACAACCTGAGAAGCGAAAGCTTCATTCAATTCCCATAAATCAATATCTTCGATTGATAAGCCTGCTGATTTTAACAGCTTAGGAATAGAATAAACTGGACCAATGCCCATTTCATCTGGCTGGCAACCTACAACGGTAAAACCTCTGAAGTAAAGTTTTGGGGTAAGTCCAAGTTCTTTCGCTTTATCTTCACTCATGACCAAAGTAACAGATGCCCCGTCTGAGAGTTGAGAGGAGTTTCCAGCGGTCACAGATCCATCTTCAGGATCAAAAACTGGTTTCAGCGACTGAAGACCTTCAATTGTAGTTTCAGGACGATTGCAGTCGTCTTTATCGACTGTCACTTCGACGTCTTTTTCTTCACCAGATTCTTTATTAACCAACTTCATTACTGTATCCATAGGAACAATTTCATCAGAATATAGACCTGCTTCTTGTGCAGCAGCTGTTCTAAGTTGGCTTGAAAGTGCATATTCGTCTTGTGCCTCTCTTGTAACGTTGTAACGCTTAGCCACGCATTCAGCTGTTTGGCCCATGGCATGATAAATACCAGGCACATCTGCAGCTAATTTATCATTCACATACATATGCATGTTGGTATTGCCTTGCGTGGTGCTTATTGACTCTACACCGCCAGCGATAATGCAATCCGAAAATCCACTTTGCACTTGGGTAGCTGCCATGGCAACGGTTTGTAATCCTGAAGAACAGTAACGATTTACTGTGGTACCACCTACTTCGATCGGAAGGTTTGATAATACTGCTGCGTTCCTTGCAATGTTGTGACCTTGTGCTCCTTCTGGTGCACCACAACCTAAAATCATATCTTCTACCAATGCTGGGTTTAAGCCAGGATTTCTCTCTAACAAAGCGTTTACTAAATGTGCGGTCATATCATCCGCACGTGTTTGATTGAAACCTCCCCTAAAAGATTTAGCTAATCCAGTTCGGACGCTATCTACTATTACTGCTGTTTTCATTCTTTCTCCTTATGAAATGTTTAAATTTTTTAAACGAAAATTGATTATAAAGAATTTATATTCCATTATCTAATCAATATTAAAAAAAAAGCCCTGACAAAGCAGGGCTTTTTTTAAACCTGTATGGATTAGAAATCCATAGTAAGTTCAATACCAACCGTTCTTGGATCACGGTACTGCCAAGATTGGAAGTTACCAGTTACATCCGTTGAGTTGTACTTAGTGGTTATATTGTCTTCATCGGTCACATTTCTAGCATAGGCTTTTAGAGTCCAATCACCTTGTGCAGGGATAACTAAAAGTCCTACGTTAAACTCATCCCATGATGGAATGACATCGGAAATTTCAGCATTGTACTCAGTTGAAAACGACTCGTCTTGGAAATAGTAAGACGCAGTCGGGATCAAAGTATACCCATTGGCCATATTAAAAGTATAAGAAGCACTTATGTTTCCTGAAAACTCAGGACTTTGTGGCAATGAGTTACCTTTGAGTGGGACAGGTGCCCCCGTAATTGTAGCTATGTCGTAAAAGGTACCAGTACAATCTGATTGCTTGGAATAACAGTTACGGTCACCATAACTAGGTAATCCACCTGCAGCAGTTCCCAAATTACCCAACCACTCCGCGAGAGATATATCGTTATTACCACCAAGTGCAGTTGGAGCTTTATCAGTCAACGATTGTTTTGCCACAACAAAGTTGTTACCAACACAAGCCGTTGACTCATATAAAATCGCCGTACATTTGATCTCGTGATGAGTAGCAGAAATATCATTAGTTGTGCCAATACCTAATTTGTTGAATGGGTTGATTCTAGTATCGTCAGAAGTAATTTCTGTATCCAGTAAAGACAACATGAAATCAATTCTCAAGTTGCTATCCCACTCTGGCAAATACGTCATCTCTAACTCTGCTCCGAAGATTTCAGCATCGGAGTTGAAGTTATAAGTAGTCGCAGCAACAACCGAAGCGATTTGCAAATCTGTATAGTCAGTAGTGAAAACGTTTGCATTCACTCTTAATTGACCATCCAACAAGTCGGTTTTTACACCGAGCTCAAAAGTATCTGCAACTTCCTTCTTTGTATTGGCTGGAATGTCGACACATCCGTCTTCTTTAGTAGTTGCTGACCAAGAAACTCCTCCAGTACTACCAGCAGAACATGGCTTGTAAACTCTTGGGTTAGCCGGTGGGTTCACACCCGCTGGTTTAACACCTCGAGCAAATGATGCATACATCATTGAGTTGTCGTCATACTGCCAGTCAAAGACTATTCGACCAGAAGTTGTTTCATAATCAAATTCGTTTGCTTGATAAGCTGGCCAACCAGGTATCTTATATGTTTCATCTTGGTTGTATAAAGACGGAACAGCTTCAGATACTGCGCCCATGAAGGCTGCTAGATTAGCAAAATATGTTAGTGCCGCCGCACTAGATGTTGCGCTAGCTCCTTGTGCTACTGCCGTTCCATAAGCGATCTTAGCAGCCCTGAAAGTAGCTGATGCAGTATTAATTGCAGCTGCAGCACCGTCGTGTTGCGCTATGATTTCATCAGCATTTTGTGAACAAGTATCATCCGTTCTAGATAAGTGATCGGGTGCAGCTCCGCTTTGGAACGCAGTTAACAAAGTACCAGTCATACCTTCAACACAACTTGCCCATAAGGTCGCATGGACTAATTTTACTCCGCCGTTTGTTGGCCAGCCTAATCCACCTTGAGCAACGGGGGTTCGACCAACTGTGTTTATTCCAGCTGCACTGATACCATTTATATTGGTACCCATGTAATAAGTTGTTCTGAAACCGTTACTAGTTTTTGTTTCATCAGCATATCTACCACCAATGGTAAGTTTCATGTCGTCGTTAATTTGATAGTAATACTCACCGAAAATACCCTCAGCCTCTAAAAGATAATTATTCAAAGTCCCAAAGTTAGATGGGTAGTAATAAAGCAATGAAGATAACTGCGCTAATGGTGAACTAACCGTTAAATATCTATTGGTTTGATAAACTTCATAACTGTTGATACCAAGTAGGAAGTTGTGAGGTCCATCAAAGTCGGAAGCAAATTTTACTTCGTAGTAATCATCAGATCCATTACCAGTAGAACCATCTATAAACGTTCCTCTGTTCACAGTTGCAATCGTGTATTTAGTAGACAAAGCATCGCCATTAGCTAGCACACCGGCAATTTCTTCAGCTCTGGTAGGTCCAGTTATTCCACAAAAATCCCCAGCACAACCATCAAGAAGCTTTACATTAGCATTAGGATTTCTAGCGTAGGTAAAGTTAGGAGAACTACCAGACCTTGTAGCAATCGCTGGGTTTACAGCCATGTCCGTGTCCGAACGATTGTAGTATTCGTAATCTAGACCAGTGTAGTTGAAAGAAATCGTACCTGCGTCGAGTTGGTGTTCAATATTAAATTGAATAGTCTCATTATCAGCCGTCCATCTAGGGGCAAAGTCAGCGTGAGTTTGTCGAGTTCCCATGTTTTCAGGTCTAATCTCGTTACCTTCTAATAAATTAAATGCTTTATAAGCTGCGGTTCCTTGTCCTGGAGGAGCTGTGCCTAAATAATTCGCAGCAATAATTCCATCATAAACACCGCCGGGGTTAGCAAGTTCAGACACTTGGCCTCCGAGCACACAACCTCTATTAGGAGTCGGACTTTCTTCACATACGTATCGACCCTTCAGAGCCCTAGAACTTTCCTCATTATAATTTTCAAACATTAGATTAATCGAAGTTCGATCGGTCGGATTAAAAGCTAAAGAAAAACGTCCAGCAGTTTGATCTCGTCCATCGTAATCGGTATCAGGGAGAAATAAGTTGTCAATGAAACCGTCTCTTTGTAGATCATAACCAGCAAAACGAACAGCTAAGTTGTCGGTAATTGGCACGTTAACCATAGCTTCAATTTTTTGGGTATTGTAATTACCAGCGGTAATTTTGGTGCTACCATAAATTTCATCAAAATCTGGCTTATTGGTCACAACGTTTATCGCACCAGCTGTAGCTCCTCGTCCAAATAGTGTTCCTTGCGGTCCCCTTAAGACCTCAACACGAGCAACGTCAAATTGTTCTAACCCTACCGCAGATGTTCCTACTGCCGCTTCGTTTACGTGATAACTTACTGATTGGTCAAAGGAAATTCCTGTGGAAAGTCTTCCAACTCCTCGTAAGTTAATTGAAGCAGCTCCGAAGTTAGTTTGCCCATAATTCAGACCAGGTACATTTAATTGTAGATCTGAAAAAGTTATGACTTGTTTGGTTGCAAGATCATCGCTGGATAACGCGGTTACCGCGATTGGTACATCTTGAAGACTTTGTTCGGTACGTTGCGCCGTAACGATCACTTCTTCAAGTGAAGCTTGTGCGAATGCCGGTACTTGAAATCCAAGTGCCACAGCTACTGCCAAGCAATATTTTATAAATCGATTCATTGACTCCTCCCAATTTGAGTACAAATGTAATTCAAGAAACAAACTTTCTGTTTCTCAATCCATTGACTCTTGAAAGGCTGAAGCGTCTTGCTTCTAGTCTATATGTCTCCCCTTATTTTCGATAATACCCTAGCTATTTTATTAAGACAAGCTTTCGTATATAAAAAAATAAAGAAAAAAAGCCCTGCAAATGCAGGGCTTTTTAGGGTTTAAATTTTTAGAAAATTAGAATTCTCTTCTCAGATCGATACCAATTTTTCTCCCTTCTTGGAAAGTTACAAAAGATGCAGCTCCTTGAAGATTACTAGTTCTGTTGACACTAGTAATGTCTCTATTATCCTCTAGATTTCTTACCCAGAAATTATAAGACCAGTCACCATTATTAGGCGTGAAAGATATATTTCCACTAATATCATCAGAACCTTCAACTTGATAACGTTGGTTGTTCCAGACGTCTAAGTAAACACCATCGGTATCGCTATAAGTAAGATTTATGGTACCACTTCCATTGAAAGCCTCGTAGAAATGGGTCACTCCAACTGAGTATTCGTACTCGCTAACTCCTGGTATTTTATTTCCAGAAACATCTTGCATAACCGAATTACTAGCATTTCCTGTATGACATGTAGCTGCTGTAGTTCCAACTGCATTTGCTCCCGCACAAACTCCTGCTAATGCTGCAGCAAGAGTACCACCAGAAGCAGCATGAGGACTTTGATTTCTGTAAGTAATATTTCCACCAGTTTCGATTTGCATACCAGTATCCAAGACCAATCCTGCAGGGTTAACCAATATGTTTCCGGCATTATCAACAATATATAACTGGTCGCCAGTTACGTCAGGAAATCCTGCGGCAGTAAGCAAAGTTTGACCTACTTGAACAGCCACTGGGATAATTCCATTGAATGCATCATTCCCTGCCGGTCCTGCGTTTTGTCCTACTCCAATGGCCATGGCTTGATCAAATCCATAGACACCTACAAGTGCAGCTCCAAAAGCCGTTGCATTCAAAGGAGTTCCAAAACTAGTTGCTGCAGTTGGATTATGTGGATCCAATAAGTTCGAACCAGAAGCAATTACATTGCCAAGTGGTCCAATTACATCCGCACCTGTGGATTGGTCAATTTCACTATCGGTGAAGAGACCATTCAAGGTAAGGACTGTGTTTTCAGTCACAAACAATGAAGATTGAATCTCAATTCCTTGGTGAGTCATATCAATTGGTAAAACATTTGAACCTGTAACGTGAATTTCAGAAACTTGCGCCGAAGCTTGCTTGTCATTGAAAGCAGTTACATTTAATTGAAATGCGCCGTCAAGGAATGTGTTTCTGGTACCAATCTGAATCGACTCAGTCTCTGAGTTGTCATATAACGATCCAGTTTGAGCGTTGGCTCCACCAGGTCGGTTTCCTTCAGTGTAAGAGGCAAACACCATACCTTCAGTTAAGTCGGTCTCGTACTGATGTTTGATTCCAAATTTATAAGTTGTAGTTTCATCTTTACCAATTCCTGTTGAATGAGCATATCCAAAACACTCTTCATAGGCAGTGGCACTTTTACAAGCTGCAATTGCTGCTGCGTTAGCGGCGTTAGCGGCATTTGGTGTGTATGCAGTATCAACTAAAGTACTTAAAACTCTATTAGTGTATCGGTCATCCATGTACCTAGCACCAAAAGTCATTTGAGTATCATCAGTTATGTTGTAGTAAAGCTCTCCGTACACGGCTTTACTGCTTCTATCAGTTCTTGAATCAATCATGTTACCTGCCACTTGTACGGGCTGTTTTTTCGCACAAACATCTTGGCCGCTTCCTGCATAAGCTGAATTAGCAGCACCTGTAGAAGTTATAGAAGATTCTCCAGCAGTATCTTTAAGACACAAACCATCAACCAATTGATTTAATGCGGTAGCTAAGTTAGTTTGAATTGCTGCCAACATAGCAGCGCCTGAGCCTCCTGCATTTTTAACTGCAGTTGCAGCTGCAGTTGCTCCATTTTGAGCAGTACCGCTAGACAAAACCGCATCAATTACGCCAGCGTGAAAAAATCCTGAGCTGTCATCTTGTCCACCAGCAAACATTTGACTGATTGGGTTCAAAGTAAAGTCTTGGCTCATTGCCAACTCAGTCGATTGAACCACATATTGGTTGGTACCTTCTGATTCGTAAGCATAAACTCCAGCAACGAAGTTGAATGGTCCATCAAAATCAGAAATGAAGTTTAATTCATACTGTTGTTCATCGCCTGTGACAACTGAACACTCAGAAGCAGTTGCGCTTCTGACAGTCTGAGTTCCTACACAATACAAGGGTTGATTTTCAATATTATAAATTCCATCAGCTCCGGCAAAGATATTTACTCCAGCACTATCTTCAAAGGTTGAGCTGGTATAAAAATTGTTGATAGCTGTTTCATGAAAAGAATGATCGTTGTCATCGCTCAGAAAGAAATCTCGAGATCTATCTGTCACTTTGAATATCATTTGTACATCACCCATCGGAGAAACTAAGTCTCTTAGATATTGCATTTGAGTGAAAGTATCGTCCTGTCTTCTTATTGGATTAAAGTTCTTTTTAACAGTATCGATATTTGTAGATCTTGCCGCATCGGTTGCAGCATAACTATCATCAGTTAGATTAGTTCTCAACATCGTAGTTTTTTGAAACACTGCTGCAACTCCACCAGACTCATAGCCTGGTCTGTTAATATGATCTGCAACATTGGTTCCTGAAGAAGAACATCCAAAGAAAGGATCTCTGTTACAAGAAATTGTTCCTAGATTCAGTCTATGATCGTCTACTGTGATGTCATCGTGGTTGAATAAAATCATTGAACCGTCATCAAACTCATAATCTAAAGACAATCTTACGGATGTGTTTCTTCTGTTATCTAAGCTATTCCCTAAGGCTAAGTTATCAACCGTTCCGTCAATAGCGAGTGAATTTATCGCTAATCTTCCGGATAGATTGTCGTTCACTGGAAAATCAAACCCAGTCTTGATAAGCCCATAGCCACCTTCACCAGCTGAAATATTAAAATAGTTACCTGCTCCAGGTCTTTTTGTAATTAAATTTATAATTCCAGTTACAGCGTTTCTTCCATATAAAGTACCTTGAGGACCATTCAAAATTTCGATACGCTCGGCATCAAAGAAACCCATCTCACCAAAAGTAGTGTTAGGAATTGTATGTCCATTGATCATGGTTTGGTTTGCATCAACTGATGCCGCTGTAACGGCAGGCATAATAAGTCCACGCATTCTTGATGCCGAACCAGACCCAACGCCACTAGTAAAAGAGAACCCTGGAATTGCTATTGCAAGATCACGTCCTGTTTCAATGTGTTGGCTCTCTAATGCTTCAGCATCCAAAGCTTGAACGGAAAGAGGAATATCTTGAAGAGATTCTACTTTTCTGGTTGCAGTTACGGTTACTTCTTCAATTGCTTGTGAAAAAGCAACGAATGGCATAGACGCCATTACTATTAAAATTAGTATTTTTTTTAACATTATTTCTTCTCCTTAAGAAATTTATAAAAATTAAAGGATTTAATGTTTTAAAGAGAAAAAATAGGAATATGTACTTCCGTGTCCCCCCCAAGAAACAGTTACTCCCTTAACTGTGTGACTATATTAACTCAAAACCTTAAAATAACACAACACTTTAAGTTGCAAATGAAAAAACAAGAAAGAGCTGATTTTATAAGAGAAAAATTAGGAAAAATGTATAAAAATCCTAAGCCACCTCTAGATTTCTCTAATCCATTTACTCTCCTAATTGCAGTACTTTTAAGTGCCCAGTGCACAGATGAGAGAGTAAACATTGTCACCAAAGAACTTTTCAAAGTAGCCAACACTCCTAAAAAGATGCACGCTTTAGGGATAAAGAAAATTCACAAGTACATCAAAACTTGTGGTTTGGCTCCAAAAAAATCAAAAGCAATTTTCGAAACTTCCAAAATCCTCATTGAAAAATTTAATTCTAGAGTGCCAAAGACAATAGAAGAACTTACTACTCTTCCAGGAGTGGGCCATAAAACTGCTTCGGTTGTGGTCAACCAGGCTTTTGGCTATCCGGCCTTTGCGATTGATACGCATATTCATCGATTGGCGCAACGTTGGAAACTTAGCAGTGGAAAAAGCGTAGAACAAACTGAAAAAGACTTAAAAAAACTTTTTCCCGAAGAAAGTTGGGGTGATTTGCATTTGCAAATTATTTTTTATGGTCGTGAATTTTGTTTGGCTAGAAAATGCTACGGTCTTGAATGTCAAATCTGTACAAGTCTTTTCCCAAAAAGAAGAAGTAAGGTTATAACCAAGAAGCCATAGAAAAGATCAATAGCCAAGGTATAATTATTCAGTAATTTGAGATTAAGCATGTACGGAAATAATTTATCCATCGAAACCTTTGATAAAGACCTTTGGGAAGCATTGGAGTCAGAGCGTAAACGTCAGGAGCAACACATTGAACTGATTGCTTCCGAAAACTATGCTTCTCCAAGAGTCATGGAAGCTCAAGGCGGCATTCTTACAAACAAGTACGCTGAAGGCTATCCTGGCAAAAGATACTACGGAGGTTGCGAGTTTGTCGATGTGGCAGAGCAATTGGCAATCGATAGAGCAAAAAAACTTTTCAAAGCAGACTTTGCCAACGTGCAGCCTCATTCCGGTGCTAGCGCTAATGCCGCTATATTTTTAGCTCTTTTAGATGCTGGCGATAAAATTTTAGGTATGAGTCTTGATCATGGCGGACACTTAACTCATGGCTCAAAAGTAAATTTTTCTGGAAAAATATATGAATCTTATAGTTATGGAATCAACCCCGAAACTGGTGACATCGATTACGAAGAAGTAAAATCCTTAGCTGAAGAGCATCAACCAAAATTAATTATATGTGGGTTCTCCGCTTTCTCAGGTATTTTAGATTTTAAAAAGTTCAGAGAAATAGCTGATTCGATTGGAGCATATCTATTAGCTGATATTTCTCACGTCTCAGGATTGGTAGCCGCTGGTTTGTATCCAAATCCTTTTCCTCATGCTCATGTCGTCTCTACTACCACTCACAAAACTCTTGTAGGGCCAAGGGGTGGTCTTATACTTGCTGGCAAAGACGAAGAATTGCACAAAAAATTAAATTCAGCCCTTTTCCCTGGTTCGCAGGGTGGTCCTTTAATGCATGTTATTGCTGCTAAGGCCGTATGTTTTAAAGAAGCGATGGAGCCTGAGTTTGTCGAATATCAACAACAGATCCTTAATAACGCCAAACGAATGAGTGCTGCGTTGATTGAAAATGATATTGATGTGGTTTCAAACGGTACTTCAAACCATATGTTTTTGGTCAATCTTGTAAAAAATAAAATCACTGGAAAGGTTTTGGATGCTGCTTTAGGTCAAGCCAACATTACAGTGAATAAAAATTCAGTACCAAACGATCCACAATCTCCATTTGTAACTTCTGGGATAAGAATCGGAACACCTGCTGTCACTAGAAGAGGTTTCAAAGAAAATGAAATGGACTTAATTGCTTCTTGGATTAAAAATATCATTGAAGACGTAGACAATGAAAAATTAATCAATCAAACTAAGATTGAAGTAACGGACCTTTGTGGCCAGTTTCCAGTTTATTCTGAATAAATCATGCATTGCCCTTTTTGTACCTTTGAAGAAAGCAAAGTCATAGATTCACGCCTAATTGCTGATGGCAATGAAATTCGAAGAAGAAGGGAATGTTTAAGATGCCAAGAGCGTTGGACTACGTATGAACTTGCAGAGCTGGTTATGCCTAAAATAATTAAGCAAGACAACTCCAGAGTTCCATTTGATGAAATAAAATTGAAAGAAGGTATTGCTCGCTCTCTGGAAAAAAGACCAGTCAGTGAAGAAGCTTTTCAGACTTTAATAGAGACAATTAAAAAAGAGCTAAGATCAATGGGAGAAAGGGAAGTTGCCTCAAAAACTGTTGGTGAGACGGTGATGAAAAATCTTAGAAAAATTGATGAAGTAGCCTTTGTAAGATTTGCCTCAGTTTATCGAAGTTTCCAAGATCCTTTAGAGTTTAGCGAGGAAGTTAAACGCCTAAGTGATGACTGATTCTTCTTTTATGTTGGAAGCTCTTGAGCTGGCAAAAAAAGGGAAATTTACTGTGCAAAATGGTGTGTGTGTCGGCTGTATAATTTCTAAAAATAATGAAATCCTCGGCCAAGGCTGGTACGAATACTATGGTGCTCCACACGCAGAAATTAAAGCTATTGAATCGGTCAAAGATAAATACAAAGAAGATTATAAAGAGGTCTTATCGGACAGCGTGCTAACTGTGACTTTAGAACCTTGCAGCACCTTTGGGAAAACTCCTCCTTGTCTGGATGAAATCCTTAAACACAACTTTAAAAAAGTTATTATCGGAGCTTTAGACCCTTCCCAATCAAGTGTGGAAAAACTCAAAGCTGCAGGAATTGAAGTATTACTAGAAGAAGTTCCAAGTGATCTAAATAATGGTTTTTTCAGCGCTCTTTTGCATAAGAAACCTTACGTAAGAGCTAAGATAGCTATGTCTGAAGATCAAAAAATATCATTTATCAATGACTATCAGCAATGGATAACTTCTGCAGAATCCAGAGAAGATGGTCAACAATATAGGGCTCTGTCTGACCTAATATTAACTGGCTCAGGTACTATTAAAAGAGACAATCCATTGTTAAATGTAAGAAACAAAGAAATAACAAAACTCAAAGGCTTTGAACAACCAGCTAGAGGAATAATTACTTCATCTAAACTTGAGTCGTCGCTTAACTTTTTTTCTACTCAAGGAAAGAAATATATTTTTTGTAAAGATCAAAATATTTTTGAAAACTTCCAACAAAACGAAGAAGTCTCGATTCTGGAAATAGAAAATACAGAAAATAATAAAATTAATTTGAAAGAGCTTCTAAAAAAAATTCACTCTCTTAAGATTAATGACATTCTGCTTGAGTCTGGGCCAACTTTAATTACTTCTTTTATAAATGAGGACCTTATCGATGAGTTCATTATTTACATTGCTCCTAAGATGCTATCAAATACAGCTTTATCTTTTTTTAATGGGGATGAAAGTAAATCTCCTTTTCATTCAAAACAGTTTAAATTAATTGAAGAATCGATAATTAAAAAAGATAAAAAATTAATTTTTAAAAGAATTTAAAAAATGGATTTAAACAGTACGAAGGAACTTATAGCTGAAATTAAAAGAGGCAACATGGTGCTCCTGATGGATGACGAAGATCGTGAAAATGAAGGCGATGTTATTCTTGCTGGAGAAAAGGTTACTGCGGAAAAAATAAACTTTATGGCTAAATACGCTCGCGGGTTGATTTGTTTGGCTATGAGTGAAAAGAAATGTGCTGCTCTAGATTTGAACCAAATGGTTAGTGATAACAAAAGTGGGCATGGAACTGGTTTTACAGTTTCTATTGAAGCAGCCTCTGGAATAACAACTGGAATTTCTGCTGCCGACCGAGCTAGAACCGTGGCGGTAGCCTCTAAAGTGAGAGCAAAAGCAAGAGACATTGTTTCGCCAGGTCATATTTTTCCGGTTAAGGCGCTCCCTGGTGGAGTTTTATCTCGCGCAGGTCATACCGAGGGTAGCACTGATCTTTGTAGATTAGCAGGATTGACCGAATCTGCTGTAATTTGTGAGGTTATGAACGAAGATGGGACTATGGCAAGGAAAAAGGGATTGTTAGAATTTAGCAAGAAACATAGTCTCAAAATAGGAACAATTGCTGATCTAATTAATTACAGAATCATCAATGAACATACGGTAGAAAAGATTGAACAAAAAATTGTTAACACTGAATTTGGGAAATTTTCTTTAATTTTGTACAAAGATTCCATTACCGGAGAAACTCATGTGGTTTTTAAGAAAGGTAAAATATCAAAATCAAAACCTGTTTTAGTGAGAGTTCAACAAACAAATGTTATGCACGATCTTTTAAAGATCGACGAATTTGGTTCAAGGTGGTCTCTTGGCGATGCGATGAAAAAAATAAATAAAGCTGGTTCTGGTTTGATTATTCTGATCGATGGCGGTCATAGCAAAGACAACATTCCTGAAGAAATAAAACTTTTAAAAAAGCCGTATAAACAATCTTCTCAGGTTGGTATTGACGTAAGAAGAATAGGAGCTGGTTCTCAAATTTTAAGGGATCTCGGAGTGAAGAAACTTATTCTCATGGGCTCACAAACAAGATATCCCTCCATTTCAGGTTTTGGTTTAGAAGTAATAAAATATATTCAAAAATGAAAACAGAAAATTTAGACATTAACCTTTTCCAAGACGATTATTCAAAGAAAAAAATAGTCATCATCGATACTCATTGGAATTCGGAAATAATTAAACCAATGGTGAAAGATTGCAAGGAAACCCTCGAAGAGTACAAAGCTAATGTGCACGTCCTATCGGTACCAGGTGCTTATGAAATTCCTTATATTGTTGGCAAGTACCTCAAATACGAACGTCCTTACTTTGATGCAATCATCACCATGGGAGCAATTATTAGAGGCGAAACACCTCATTTTGAAATTATTTCTCAATCCATCAGCGATTCGATTTTGCAGGCAAATATGCGTGGAAAAATACCGATAATATTTGGAGTTTTAACAACCAATAGTGCTGATCAAGCGAGAGAAAGAGCATCTTATAAAGGTAAAGAACTTGCCTTGAGCACGTTAAGCGTCCTTGATATCGTTTTTGATGGCTAAAAAAAATCCCTCCCCAGCGAAGCTTCGAGAGTTAGTCATGCAAGCTTTATATCAAAAAGAAATATCTGGTTCTTCAAACACAGATTTAGTAAAACAATTCAAGCAAAATAATCGTAATTTAAATTTAAAAGGATTTGAAAACTGCCTTAGGGAAATTAAAAAAGATATTCTAGAAATAAACTCAATCATAGAAAAACACACTAATGTTGATATCGAACAAATTAGTAAGATCGAATTAGCTATTTTGAAGCAGGCAATTTATGAATTAAAACAAAACGAATTGGATAGTCCAATAATCATTAGCGAAGCAATAAGGCTCTCAAAAAGATTTGGGCAAGATTCCAGTCATAAATTTATAAATGCTCTTTTGGATAAAGTAGAAGAATTTTAAATTTCTTGATTAATTAGAATTGTGCTGGCGTCATCGGGTCCAGTAGAGACAATATCAACAGGCACTCCACAAACTTCCGCTATTTTTTTGACGAAATTTTTAGCTTTCTGTGGAAAATCATCGTAATTATTTATGCCCGCGGTTGGCTCTGGCCAACCTTCGATTTCAATATAAGAAGGATTGACATCTTCAAGTTCCATACATTCTGCAAAGGCTTTTTTTGATTCATCTTCTTCATAGCTGGTGCATATTTTTATATTTTCTAAACCGTCAAGAACATCAATTTTTGTTAAGCACAAAGCAGAGACACTGTTTGATTGAATTATTCTCTTTACGCTGACAGCATCAAACCAGCCACATCTTCTTGGCCTGCCCGTTGTTGCACCAACTTCGCCTCCTTTTTTGGCAATCTCTTCTCCAAGGTTGCCTTCTATTTCTGTTGGCATTGGGCCTTCGCCCACTCTTGTAACATAAGCTTTTACTACTCCAAGAATATAACCAACATCTAAAGGACCACAGCCTGCACCAGAAGCTATACCCGCTGGCGAGCAGTTGCTTGAAGTGACAAAAGGATAAGTTCCCTGATCCACATCTAACAAGGCGCCTTGAGCTCCTTCAAATAGAACCCTTTTGTTTTTTTGATTCATCGTAAATATTTCATTGGAAACATCTGCAAGCAAAGGCGATAACTTGTTTCCATATTCGAGATTCTTATCTTTGACTTCGTTAAAATCTAATTCTTTTTCTCCGAAATATTCTTTGAATAAAAAATTATAAAAAGACAAAGTTTCTTCAAGCTTTGAATTTAATTTAGTTTCAGACAGCGTATCAATAATTCTTATAGCTTTTCTGCTTACTTTATCTTCATAAGCCGGTCCAATACCTCTTAAGGTAGTCCCGATGGTTGTAAAACTATTGGACTTTTCTTTCAGTTGATCCAATAAAATGTGATACGGCTGGATTATGGTGCAAGCTGGGCTAATTTTTAATCTGTCCAGTATTCCATTCGCAAATGGTTCTATCTCTTCTATTTCTGCAAAAAGAGCTTCGCAAGAAACAACAACTCCTCTTCCAATTAGTGAGCTTGCATTTTGATGGCAGATAGAAGAAGGTAACAGATGCAAAACAAGTTTCTTTCCGTCCACTATAAGAGTATGGCCTGCATTATGACCTCCTTGATATCTGCAAGCAGCATCTGCTCGATCCGAAAGAAAGTTTACTATTTTCCCTTTACCCTCATCTCCCCATTGCAATCCTAGAACGGCAAGATTTTTAGCTTTCATTTATCATTCTCTTTAATATTTAATAAAGAAATCAGGTCAATATCGAAACCTATAGCAGATCTCTTTTCTTCTGAATTTTTTTGATAAGAATATTGTCCTCCATTTGCAATTGCAAATCCAAAATTTTGAGAATGAACCGAAAAAACTAGGCCCTGGTGATAATTAAATCCAGGAAAATCAGTCATATCAATATGAATGTTTTCATGACTTATTTTTTCTGTGATAGCCTTTAAGTTTTCTACCGAATTTTTAGCCAGCTTACTAAAGCTACTTATCTTTTCTAAACATTGGATGTCTCCATAAGAATGCATCAGAGTGATTATTTTTCCTAAAGATTTTTTATCTACTTTATTTGTATCACTCCACTCAATTAAATCTGATTCAGATTTATCAGAAATAATTTCTCTAAGTTTTTTTTCCTTAAATTCCGGTAAATTTTCATCTTTAATTATCTCGTCTAGAACTTCTGTTCTTCCTAAAGACAAACAAGAAGAAGGCAAACCAACCAAATCAAAACTTCCAAGAAGTAAATCTATTATTTCTATTTCTGAACTGTCTGAGCCAAAAATTTCTACTCCTGATTTTATAGCCAAAATAGACTTGGCGAATGAGTCTTTTCTTTTTTTTATTACTTCTCCAGCATAACAATATTTTTTTATTTCTTCTGAATTGCTTGCTTGGTCTATTCGAGCTATTTGTTGAGAAATATCAGGTCTGAGTGCAATATCGCTTGAGATAGAATTATCTGAAAAAGTAAATGCTCTTTTTTTTAATTCCGAGTTTACTTCTCCTCCGATTGCATCAGCAAACTCAATAATAGACGGATAAACTAAGCTAAATCCTTTTTTAGTATAAAGATCGATTAAAGTTCTTCTAAGATTTTCTAGTTCTAATGCTCGCTCAGAGAGTATGTCTTCCACCCCGCCGGGAAGATTAAAATAGCCTGATGTCATAATTATTCGCTTTTGGAGGTACCGAAAGAACTATCAAGATATTTAAAGAAGTCACTTTCGGGATCAATCAACAAAACATCTGATTTGTTTTCAAAAGTTGATTGATATGCAGATAAACTTCTGGTGAATTCATAAAATTCTGGATTTTTGTTAAATGCCTTCGCGTAGGTGCTCGTAGCTTCTGCATCACCTTCACCTTTAATAATTTCGGCAGTTTTATAAGCATCCGCTAAAATAACGGTTCTCTCTTTATCAGCATTTGCTCTAATTTCTTCTGCAATTTCATTTCCTTCGGCTCTAAGTTCCTGAGCAAGTCTTTCTCTTTCAGTTCTCATTCGATTATAAACAGAATCATTCACCTCTGAAGGTAATTCTATTTTTTTTACTCTAACGTCAATTACTTCAACGCCAAGTTCAGAATTTGCTACTTTGTTTAGATCTGCAGTTAAAACTCTCATTAATTCGTCTCTTTCACCAGAGATAACATCTTGGACAGTTCGTTTACCAAATTGGTTCCTTAGACCTTCATCAACACGTTGAGTAAGCAAAGTTCTTAGTGCACTCAATTGCCCACCTGATGATGTTATATAAAATTGTTCGTTATCACTTATTCTCCACTTAACAAAAGCATCTACGATGAGTCTTTTCTTTTCTTCAGTAAAGTAAGGTTGTGGAATAGCGTCCAAAGTTAAAACTCTTGAATCAAATTTTCTAACAGTATTTAAAATAGGCACTTTAAAATGTAAACCTGATTCAATTTTGGGATCAATAATTTCTCCAAATCTAAGGAGAATTGCAGTTTGTTTATCAGTAACAATATAAAGGCTATTAGCAAGTAGAATTATTAGAGCTAATATGGCGATAACGAATCCTATTCCGAAAGATCTCATAGATTATCTCCTTTCCTGTCTTTTTCTAATTTCTTCGATAACTTGATCAGTCAAGTTTTGAATTGCCGTTCCGGATAATGCTCCTGAATCAGTTTCAACTTCTGTGTTTTGATTGCTTCTTGCAATTGATGCGGCTGCAACTTGATCAAGAGGCAACATCATTATGTTATTTCCATCTTTAACGTCGATCATAACTTTCGTACTATTCGACATCACTGACTGAACTGCATCGATATAAAGACGTTTTCTAGTTACATCTGGAGCTTTAGAATATTCTTTAAGCAATTGATCAAATCTTGTTGCTTCACCTTCCGCTTCAGCAATAACTTTCGCTTTGTAACCTTCAGCATCTTGTATCGCTCTTTTAGCAGCACCACGAGCAATTGGTACAACTTCATTTGCATAAGTTTCGGCTTCATTTCTAAGAGTGACTTCATCTTCTCTAGCTTTAACAACATCGTCAAATGCTTCTTTCACAGCTTCTGGTGGTCTTGACTCTCTTATGCTGACCGTAACAACTTCTATTCCAGTGAAATATGCATTAAGTCTTTCTTGCAATCTTTTTCTAACATCAATGGCAATTTGCTCTCTACCTGTGGTCAAAACATTGTCCATCGAATTACTTCCAACTACATGCCTCAAAGCAGATTCTGATGCTTGAGCAATGCTATCTTCAGGAGATGCAGCTTCAAGCAGATAAAAAACTGGATTAGATCTTTTATACTGCACTGCAGTTTCAACGTTCACAATGTTCTCATCTTTTGTAAGAATTGAAGAATTAGTAGTGTGAGTGAATAATTTTTCTGTATTAACTATGAACCTATTATCAATGAATGGTGGATTCCAATGTATTCCTGGCCCCTTAGTGGTTGAGTATTTTCCAAATCTTAAAATAACTGCTTCTTCTTGAGCATCTACTGTATAAATTCCTAAGGCAGAATAAAGCACAATTAAAACTACTAAAGCGGAAGGTAGTATCTTCTTAAAAGATGGCGAACTTCCTGAAGGACCTCCTCCTCCACTTCCTCCGACAAAAGAACCTATTAAAGACTTAAATTTTTTTATGGCTTCATCAATATCTGGGGCGTCGTTCTTATTCCCCCATGGATCTCTTGAACCATTTTTTCCATTATCATTCCAAGACATGGACGTATTCTAAGGCTTTCGTCGTAAGAATGGAACTTAACTATTCTAAATAATTTAGAATTTTTATAACCATATTCGATTGATTTGCGAAAAAAATTTCTTTAGTTTCAAACTTTTTCAACCAGGTAATTTGTCTTTTTGAAAGTTGATAGTTAGCGTTAGTAGCTTTTTCTATCATTTCTTCCTTAGAAATTTTACCGTCTAAATACTCTACGGTTTGTTTATATCCGACGGAATTAAGAACTTTTATATTTTTGGAAAAATTATCGATTAAATATCTTGTTTCTTCTAGGAGACCTTCATCCAACATTTTTAAAAATCTGTCTTTTAATTTTTTTTTAAACAACTTTTTATCCTCAGGAACAATTGCAAAATTTAAAAATTCTCTATTTAGAAAAGGATTCACTGAGTTATCTTTTAACTCAGTATGAGTTTTTCCAGTCAGCATATAAACTTCCAAAGATCTTTTTATTCTTTGCTGATCATTTGCATGAATATTTTTTGCAGATTCTTTGTCTATTTTTTGTAGCTTGAGAAATAAATGCTTGAGTCCTAGCTTATTTTGTTCTTCATCAAGTTTTTTTCTCACTTTAGGATCGTTTTCAGGCAAATCTGAAATTCCATTGAACAAAGAGTGAAAATACATCATTGACCCACCGACAAGAATCACAGATTTATTCTTTTTATCTAGAGAGCCAATTATCTCTATAATATCGTTCCTAAAATTTCCTACTGAATAGGAATCCGTGGGCTCCAAGAAATTAATTAAATGATGCGGATAATCTCTTAAATTATCTTTACTTAATTTATTGCTCCCGATATTTGCATACTTGTATATTTGAACTGAATCAACCGAAATAATTTCCGCATCGAGCCTTTGAGAAAGCTCAATTGCCAAGGACGTTTTGCCGGTGTTAGTAGGCCCAATAATTGAAATGATAGGTTTTAAAGTTTCCACAATTTAATTTATCTTGAGTTCTAATTGATATAAATGATAACTTAGAATCAAAACGATATTAAAAAAGCTTTTGGGAGAGAAATATGGAAATGCATTTTGCGAGTGTTTGGGAGACTATTTCAGATCATATACCTGATGAACCAGCTTTGATTTGCGACGACAACATCAAAAGCTGGAGAGAATATGAAGAAAGAGCTGCTAAGTTAGCAAACTTTCTAAATGAAAAATCAATTACTAATAATTCTAAAGTTGGACTCTATCTTCACAATTCAAACGAATATCTTGAGGCTCAATTTGCGACCTTTAAAGTAGAAGGAGTTCCAATAAATGTTAACTACAGATATGTCGAAGAAGAACTTATTTACTTGTTAGATAATTCAGACTCTGAAGCTGTTTTTTTTCATAGCTCTTACGCTGAAAGAATAAAAAAAATAGCTGATCGATTACCCAATATAAAGGCTTTTATTCAAGTGGATGCCAAGGAAGCTTTAGATTTGGAAAATTGTTATATGTATGAAGAAATAATTTCTCAAAATCCTCCTTTAGAAAGAAAAACTAGAAGCGAAGAAAACATATACATGCTTTATACAGGTGGGACTACTGGCATGCCAAAAGGGGTAATGTATAAACAAGGTGCTTTTATGAGCTCTCTTTTAAAAACTGCTTTTGCCATGGGTTTTGATGTTCCAGAAAGTCACCTTGATATATCAAAGACCGTTACTGAGCTTTCATCCAAAGGCACGCTATCAAAAACAATCGTGGCCTGCCCACTTATGCATGGAACAGGTATGTGGCTAGGTGCCTTAGTTCCATTTTTTTCAGGAGGGAGTTGCGTTACTATTCCTCAACTAGGCTTTGATCCAGACCTTTTGTTACAGAAAGTTCAAGATAAAAAAATTAATAATATTGTGATTGTTGGCGATGCTTTTGCTCGGCCTATTTTAGAATCCCTGAACAAAGCCAGAAATGCAGGTACGCCATATGATCTATCTTCTTTGAGAAGCATGATTTCAAGTGGAGTGATGTGGAGTGCTGAAGTCAAAGAAGGATTATTAGAACATGCAGATATAACTCTGATTGATGCTATGGGTTCTTCTGAAGGTGGCATGGGATCTGCTGTTTCTAATAGAGAAAACCCTGCCAAGACTGCAAAATTTTCAATCAATCCCGGTGTAATTGTAGTTACTGATGAAGGCGAAGAAGTTGAACCTGGATCTGACCAAATGGGGAAAATAGGCACCTCCGGATTGGTTCCAGAAGGTTATTACAAAGATCAAAAAAAATCTGACGAAACTTTTAAAGAGTACAAAGGAGTTAGATATAGTTTTCCTGGCGACTATGCGACTGTTGATGCTGATGGAACTATAAAATTATTAGGAAGGGGAAGTAATTGTATAAATTCCGCAGGAGAAAAGGTTTATCCTGAAGAAGTTGAAGAGGCTTTAAAAAAACACGCTCAAATAATTGATTCTCTGGTAGTTGGTGTTGAAGATAAAAAGTTTGGCCAAAAAGTTGTAGCAGTTGTTTCGTCCGACGAATCGAATCTTGACGCTGACGAACTAGTAAATTTTGCAAGATCTCATTTGTCAGGATATAAATTGCCGAAAGAAGTTATTTTTGTCGACGAAGTAAAGAGAGCTCCTAATGGAAAAGCAAATTACAAATGGGCCAAAGAAACAGCAGATAAATATATGCAAAGCTTATAAAGCTTCTTCTCCTTGTTCGCCAGTTCGAATTCTTACAGCATCTTCTAGAGAAAAGACAAAGATCTTTCCATCTCCAACTTTGCCTGTATTGGCTACTCCTCGAATCGCTTCAACTACTTTATCTACTTCAGAGTCTGAAACTGCAAGTTCTATTTTCAACTTAGGAAGAAAATCAACCTTATATTCAGTTCCTCGGTAAAGTTCAGTTTGTCCTTTTTGTCTTCCAAAACCCTTCACTTCAGAAACTGTCATGCCTGAAGCTTCGGCATCGCCTAAGGCCGCTCGAACATCTTCTAATTTTATGGGTTTTATAATCGCAACAATAAATTTCAAATCTTCCTTCTTCCTCTAAAGATTAATAGTTATTGGGGGTAATTGCGCATATTACTCTTAAATTTCATTGTATTCAAAGAATTTGCAACTAATTTATTAATTCTATAATTTTTTCCACCGATCTTTTTACTGAGCCTTTTTGAGAAGCAATATATTTGGTACTTTTTTCCTTTATCAATTCAGTATTTTCATTTTCAAAAGCTGCTTTCCAAATCAAAGCAATCTCCTTTGCATTATTTCCACGCTTTAAAATATTTAATTCTAGCAATTTATCAGCAATTTCTTGAAAGTTGTAAACACTATCTCCTGAAGAAATTGGAATACCATACTTTACTGGCTCTAAGAAATTTTGACCTCCGTGCTCTATTAAAGTTCCACCAATAAAAGCAAGGTCAGAAATTGAATAAAGGGAATTCAGATGTCCAATTTCATTAACAATTGTAACTTTGTTATTGAGGTCTAAAAATTTAGTTTCATTGTTGTTCAAAAGAGAGAAAGAGATACCTTCTTCAAACAGAAATTTTGAGATCTCAATAGCTCTTTCCGGGTGTCTAGGAACCAAAACTAAATGTGTTAAATCGTTATTTAGAATTTGAAAACTTTCAAATAAAATTTCATCTTCTGTTGGATGAGTACTAGCACAGGTAATTATTTTCTTTTCTGCCATCAAATTTTCATCGTAAGAGAATGAAGTTTTCAAAGGATCGAAGTCTAAAGCATCAAATTTCAGAGAAGAATCAACATAAATATTATTTGCATTTGCACCGAGCGTAATGAAGTTTTTTTTATCTCGATCTGTTTGAGCAATGATCATGTCTAATTTGGAAAAGGTCTTTTGAGAAAATTTTTTAATTTTTTGATAGTTAACTAGAGATTTAGTTGAAAGACGAGCATTTAGAAGAATAACAGGAATTTTTTTATTTGAGCATTGATAGATTAAATTTGGCCAAATTTCTGTTTCAATCAAAATTAAACAATCTGGCTTCCAAGTTCTCAAAAATTTTTTTACAAAATATATAACGTCAAAAGGTAAATATTGGTGGAAAACATCTTCTTTGAAAATTTTTATTAATCTACTTGAGCCGGTTTGTGTTGTAGTGGTTACTAGGATATTAGCATTAGGAAAAACTTTTTTTAATTCCTTGATTAAATTAATTGAAGTATTTACTTCACCAACTGATACGGCATGTACCCAAAAAGTTTTCTGATTAAAATCCAATCCAGAAACTTTAAATTGTCCAAACCTTTCCTTTATTCTTTTAAATTCCTCATAAGAAAAATTCTTCTTATAAAATAATTTTATAAGAGCAATGGGCAAATAAATAAAAGTTAGTAAATTATAAAAAAAGATCATTAAGATGATTCTAGACTAATTAGGATAATGTTATAAATATACAGTTTTGGAACGAGAAGTGATGAAATTTATAGAATACTTATTTTATTTTATGCTGAAAATTCTCAGCATGCTTCCTCGTAAATTTCAATTCCTTCTTGGAAGGTTTTTGGGTTTTATTTTATTTTCATTTATAAGTAAAAGAAAAGAAATTGCTAGGTGGAATTTAGAAAAGTGTTTTCCAGAGAAAAACTCAATAGAAATTAATTCAATTTTAAAAGAAAATTTTTATAGACTTGGTGAGTCTTTATTTGAATTTTTAAATGCATTTTGGATATCCGATAGTAAACTCAAAAAATTAATCTTAAATTTTGAGGATGTTCAAAAGGTATGTTCCGATATGGATTACTCAAAGGGGAAACTTTTATTGTTCATGCACAATCCAAACCTTGATATGGTTGTAAGGGCTTCTTCTCTGTTCATGCCTGTTTCTGGAATGGCTAAAAAACAGAAGAATAAAATTATTGATAAATTATTTAAAGCAAGTCGGGAGAAATTTACAGAAAGAATTTTTAATCCCAGAGAAATTCTAGAGCTTATGAATTTTTTAAAAAAAGGAAAAGCTTGTTTATACGCACCTGATCAAGATTATGGGTTTAAAAATTCTGTCTTTATAGACTTCTTTGGTTACAAAGCATTAACGGTAAAATTTCCTTATATTGCTGCTAAAAGAACAAATTGCGATGTCTATTTGTTTACAATGGAAAAAAAGAATCAAAAATATTTTGCAAATTTTAAAAAATTAGACGTATTTGGAAAAAATTTAGAAGAGGACTTAAAAAGAATAAACTTTGAAATAGAAAAGTTTATTAGAAAAAATCCAGATAATTATCTTTGGTCGCATAGACGTTTTAAAAATAGACCGAAAGGGGAGGAATCTTTTTATCCTTACAACTTACTAAGAAAAAGATAAATCACATGGCAAGTTATCTATCAATCTAACTCCTTTAAAGTAAACCGCAATTGCAATAAGCAAATCTGTATCGTCTTGTTTGGATTTTTCTAAGTTTTTGGCATTGATAATTTCTAGATAATCAATTTCAAAACCTTTATCTTCAAATTTATTTTTATATTCGTCGCAAATCATCAAAGCGCACATTGAGAGATCTTTTGAAATATCAAAACGTATTTGTCTCAATTTGTCAGCTATTTCTTTCAAATACTTATAAATGATAGACGCATCTTTTTTTTCACTTTGAGTTAAATAATTATTTCGAGAAGACAGCGCAAGTCCATTTGCGTCTCTGACTGTTTCACCAACAACTAATTTTGTGGGCAACTTATTTTTTTTTAAATGATTATGGATAATTAATTGTTGTTGAAAATCCTTTTGCCCAAAAAAACAATATTCTGGGTTTATTAACTCTAAAAAGCGATTTACTATCGTTATTACTCCATCAAAATGCCCAGGCCTTTTTTTTGCGCATAAAAGGTTAGAATATGGAGCTTTTAATTTTTTTATTCCTCCTAAGAGTTCTTTTTTTTCAGGAAGAAACAGAAACTCACATTTTTTCATTTCAAGATTTTCTTTGTCTTGTTTGATAGTTCTAGGATATGTTTCAAAATCTTCATTAGGACCAAATTGAAGAGGGTTAATGAAAATAGTCACTAACGGACTTAACTGCAAGTTAATTGATTGTTTGACTAAACTTAGGTGACCTTCATGTAAATTCCCCATAGTAGGAATTAAAGCAATTGGTCTTTTTTTATCGATAACTTTTAAGTCATCAATCTTTTTAATAACTTTCACTAATCAAACCAATTTTCTTTCGCTGGAAAAGTTGAAGATTTTACCGAGTTTACATAATCCTCTATAGCTTCAAAAATGGAGTCATTTTTCTCTAGGAAGTTTTTTATAAATTTCGGTGGTTTTTCTAAACAAGAAACTCCTAGCATGTCATGCACAACCATTATTTGCCCATCCGTTTCTAATCCTGCACCAATACCTATCGTTGGAATTTTAATGACCTGAGAAATTTTTTTTGTCAATTCGTCTGGGATACATTCTAATAATAAAAGCTCAGCTCCTGCGCTCTCCAAACTCAAAGCTTCTTCTATTATTTTTGAATGAGAGGAAGGATCTCTGCCTTGAACAAAAAAACCGCCTATTCTATTTATTGACTGAGGAGTGAGCCCCATATGAGCACAAACTGGTATTCCTCTTTCTGATAAAAGTTCTGTTATTTTAAGAATTACTTCCCCACCTTCCACTTTTACCGAATTTGCTCCAGCTTGCATTAACCTTGTAGCATTTTCATACGCAAGTTGCTCTGTTGCATAGCTCATAAACGGCATATCTGCCATTAAATGGGCTCCCTTATTGCCCGACTTTACACATCTTAAGTGATACAAAATATCTTCCATTGAAACTGGAACAGTAGAATCATGCCCTTGAATTACCATACCTAAACTATCACCTACAAGGATAAGTTCCACGCCAGCATCGCACATCATTGAAGACAAAGTAGCTTCATAAGAAGTTAAAGCAGCAAACTTTTCTCCTTTTTGTTTGAGATCTCTGAAAGTCTGTAGGGAAACTGTTTTATTAGATTGCGATTTAGCCATTTGAAATAAAAAATAACTTTAACATTAATCTTTATGTAAAAAATCAAATACTCTTGAGGAAACTAGTTCAACATCTTCTATGGGAAGAAAATGAGTTCCTTTATGTTCTTCAATCAATATTCTATCTTTTTTCAGCAAAGCATTTTTTGCTTCTTCGGTAAAAGTTGAAGTTTCTTTATCGCCTCTTATGATTAAAACTGGACAAGTTGCTTTTGTTAAATATCTATAGGTATCAAAAGTTACTGTTTCAAAAGTTTTTGCCTCCCAAGCTGGATCACAAGAAAGAAAGAAACTTCCTTCTTTTTTCACCAGCCCCCCCTCCAAATAATTCATAATTGATTCTTCAGGCCAACTTGCAAACATTGCCCGTCCGGTAAAATGCTCGACGGCTTGTTCAAAACTAGCAAAATTATTTCTTCGTTGCTTTGCGCTAGAGGATTTATTGGAAGCGCTTAAATCATCAAATTTTAAAAAATTTTTCAGTTTTAATTTAATTACATCTTTCGGAGCGAAATATAAAACAGGCTCTAGCATAATTAAATTCTTAACTTTAAATTTCAATTGGCTAGCTACTTCTGAAGCGACTATTCCTCCCATAGAGTGTCCCATTAGGTCAACACTCTCATGGTCAAGAGAATTTAAAAAAGAAACGGCCTCTTTTGAAAACTGTTTCCAAGATTTTAATTTTGTATGATCAGCCTCAGCTTCACTCAATCCATGACCTCTTTGATCAAATGCATAAATAGATCTATCTCCGTCAAAGTCTTCAAATATCTTTGTTAACAAGTTCGAATAAGTTGCGGCATTGAGTCCAGTTGCATGAAAGAAAATGATTGGATTTTGAGAAGAGCTTCCTTCAAAAAAAAGATAAGAAAAACTTTCTCCATTCAATAAGGTTTTTTCTCGAGACGCTTTGGCTTTATCGTTCATTATTTCTTAAACTATATTCAATTATGGAATATTTAAATAAGGTTAAAGGTTTTCTAGACGATACTGAAGCAAAAAAGCTTTCAAGTTTGATTGGCAAAACTGCTTCTTTGGGTCCTGCCTTGGAAATTGGCACTTATTGTGGTAAATCGGCTTTAGTTTTTTCAGAAGCATGCAATAAAAACAATAGCTATATCTTTACTTTAGATCATCATATTGGCTCCGAAGAGCATCAAGTTGGAGAAGAATATCATGATGAGGACCTGTTTGATCCTAGATTAAATAGATTCAATTCTTTACCTGAATTTTTAAAAAATATCGAAAAATCTCCTTTTTCTGAAAATATAATTCCAATAATTGGTGATTCAGTAGAAATTTCTGAAAATTGGGAAATTCCTCTAGGTCTTCTATTTATTGATGGAGGCCATAGCATGGAAGCTGCTAAAAACGATTTTGACAACTGGAGCAAGCATTTAGTATCTGGCGGATTGCTTGCTATTCATGACGTTTTTCCAAATCACGAGGACGGTGGTAGACCTCCATATGAAATATATTGCTTTGCAAAAAAGTCCGACAAATTTAAGGAGATGGAACTTGTAAAGTCCTTGGCTATTTTAGAAAAAGTCTGAAGCTTTTGTAAATTTATATAGAGAATTAGCAGCTAAAATAACTGCTGCTGCGGTCCAGCTCGGCTTTTCTATCGGCCAATACTTTTTGTCTTTAAAAACATAACCTGTCCAGAAAAGATTACTTTTTGGATCTGCTAAATTTAAAACATTATTAAAAACAGTCTCAGCTTTTTCCTTTTCTAAAATTTTATTTAAGGCAAGAACAAGTTCGCATGATTCGGCTGCAGTAACCCAAGGTTCTTCTTCAACACATTTGCAACCTAAATCTTTGACTACAAATTTATTCCAACTTTCGTTGATTCTTTTTTGAGCTTCTTCACCAACAATAACCCCACATAAAACCGGATAATACCAGTCCATGCTATATCTACTTTTACTCTCCCAAGACCTATCAAATCTTTCAGGCTTATTTTTTATTGCCTCAGAAATTTTTATAATTTCTTCTTTATAAGCATCTTTTTTTAGACCTAATTCATCAGAAATATTTTGTGCACAAACTAAGCTTTTGTAAATTGAAGAACAACCAGTTAACAAAGAATCATCCATCCATTCATCAGATTTATCTTTTGCCCAAAGAATATCACCATCCTTTGTTTGGCCCTCTAGAACGAAATTCATTGCTTTTTCAATTGATGGCCACAGATCTTGTAAAAATTTTTTATTTTCAAAATTTAGGTAATGGTGCCAAGCCCCTGTGGCTATGTAAGCAGTAAAATTTGTTTCTTTTCTGAAGTTAGTTACCTTTTCTTTTTTATATTCACTAAACCAAGATCCATCATTTTCTTGCGAATCAATAAGCCATCTATAAGCTTTCTTTGAACTATCTTCAAAACCCAATACGTCTAATCCCATGGCTGATTCAACATGATCCCATGGATCAATTTTAGAACTTGGCTCCCAAGCTATAGCTCCATTTTTTTCCTGACAAGAAATAATATATTCTCCCAAATAGCCGTATGTTTCTATCGACCCCTTTATCATGTTTTATCTTTATTGAAGTAAAGAACCACACTTTTCCCTATTAAAGGCTGAAATATGAATTCAAGAATTTTAGTCAGCAAAGGTTTTTTCATCATGTCCCAAACAAGAAAATCATGGTAAAGATTTATTACTTTTGAATTTTCTTTTGAGTTCCAAAATAAGCATTGAAGCCACCAGTAAGGCGAATGTAAGGCATGAGCCCAATGCCTTTTAGTAAATGTTAGGCCATAGTTTGTTATGTCTTTCTTTAATTCTTTAAATTTAAATATTCTGACATGTCCACCTGGAGTATTTTGATAATCTAGACTAAGTTTCCAGCAGACCCATTCAGGAAAAAATTTTGGAACACTTACTGCTAATTTACCTTGTGGCTTTAAGATTCTATTAATTTCGGATATAGCACTATGATAATCTATTATGTGTTCTAAAACTTCGGAACATACAATGAAATCAAAAGTATTGTCTTTGAAAGGCAACTTTTTTGCATCAGCCACTCCAAAATTACAGCTTTTTGAAGGTTTATTTTCATTAAATTGATCAAAATTCTTTTTAGCTGTTGATACGTCAGACAAACTCATATCGAACCCAAACACATCAATATTTTCAGACATATAAGCTCCAAAACAATGTCTGCCCTCTCCACATCCCAAATCTAAAAATTTAGAATTTGGCTCTAGCTCGAGTTTTTTTAAATCAATGGTTTGCATTTAATCAATCATTTTTTAATTTCTTCTCCGTAACGCTCTGTCATAAGTTTTGCTACTTCTTTCCACTGCAAATGCTCAATAATTCTGTTGAATCCTTTTTCAGCCAAAGATTTCTTCAAATTCTCATCTGGAAGAAGTTTTAGCATTGCTTCTTCCAACTCTTCAGAATTGCCAGGAGAAACTGTGATTCCGCAATTTCCAATTACTTCTGGAATAGCTCCGCCTGAAGTTGTTATTACTGGAACTCGACATGCCATTGCTTCGCCAATGGCAAATCCAAAACCTTCGTAAAGAGAAGGTATTACAACAACATCCGAGGAACAATACAAATCTCTTACTTCTTTGAAAGAAAGATCTTTGTTGAAATGGACTTTGTCTTTAATATTTAAATCTTTGATTTTTCTTGAAGTATGACCTCCTTTTTTTGAACTGCCTATCACTTGGAGTGTTGATTCTGGAAAAATTTTGATAACTTTAGAAAAAGCTTCAAGCAGATAATCTAATCCTTTTAAGGGTACGTCTGCGCTAGCGGTAGTAACAATTCTAAAAGGTATTTTTGTTACATTGTTATCCGGGAAAAAAGCTTCCGTATCTATTCCATTGAGAATAACCTTCATGACTTCTTTTTTTAAACCAAAATCTTCGTGAATGTCTTGTTTTGAAGACTTTGAAACGACAATCACAGATTTTAACTTTTTAGCTACTCTTATCTGCATTCTTAAAAAAGAATGCCACCTAATCATCAGCAACTTTAAAAAAATTGATTTGGTACTTTTAAGTTGAAATTTTAAATCCTTAGAAATCGGATGGTGAATGGTTGTGACCAAAGGAATCTTCTTTTGAAAATATAACAACTCATAACAAAGACTTTGGTTATCATGAATGATGTCAAATTCACTCAATCTATTTTTTAATATTTTTTTTATTCTTTTTCCAAAAGTATATGGCTCTGCAAAGCCGCCTGAATTGATACTAAACCACTCAAAAAAATTTATAGGAATTAAAAGATCTTTGAGCTTTACATCTTTAAATTTATTATCTTTCGAATAAAGATCGAGACTAGGCACAACTTCAAGTTTGACACGTGAATCTAAATCTGGATAAGGCGGTCCGGAAAAGACAGTAACTTCATGTCCCAAATCAGCCAAAGCTTTAGTCACATACTTGACGTATATTCCTTGACCGCCTGAGTAAGGATTGCTTCTGTAACTAAGGAAAGCGATCCTGAGTTTTTTCATTCTTATTGGAATTTAGTCTATTGAATAAAGCCAATCAGAAAAAGAATTCCTTCTCCCTCTAACTTGATCAAAGTAATTTTTTTGGAGAATAGTTGTTATCTCTCCTCTTTCACCATCTGAGATGAGTTTTTTGTCTACGCTTCTAATTGGAACGACCTCAGCAGCTGTTCCAGTGAAGAATAATTCATCAGCTTCTAAAACATCTTGCAACTTAATTTTTTTTACTTCGATCTTAATATTCAATTCTTCTGCCAAACTAATAATGCTTTTTCTTGTTATTCCGTCCAGAGATGCATCAAGATCTGGAGTAAACAGATTTTTGTTCTTTACAATAAAGAAATTTTCTCCAGAGCCCTCAGAGATATTTTCTTCATCGTCCAATAGCAAGGCCTCGTCATAACCTTCTTTCATAGCTTCTTGAAGAGCCATTATGGAAGTAACGTAATTACCATTTACTTTTGATCTTGAAACAATGTTTCCTGTTTCTCTTTTATAAGAGGAAATCTTAATATTTATTCCTTTTTCAAATGCTTCAGGTGACATATAGCTTGGCCACTCCCAAGCTGCAACTATGCAATGAACTTTTAAATTATCTGCTCTTAAACCCATTCCTTCAGACCCATAAAAACACATTGGTCTTATATAGCCCTCATCCAATTCGTTCACTCTAAAAACCTCCTTTTGTGCTTCATTTATTTCTTGCTTTGAAAATGGAATTTTCATGTTTACTGCTTTAGCAGATTCAAAAAGCCTATCTGTATGATCATTCAATCTAAAAATCTTTGTACCTTCCGGGGTTGAATATGCTCTTACTCCCTCAAAAACACCTAGGCCGTAATGTAAGGTATGGGTCAGAACATGAACCTTTGCATCCGCCCAATTAATTAATTGGCCGTCCATCCATATAAATCCTTCCCTATTTGCTAAAGTATCCATGATTGTTTATAAGATGGGACATTATAAGCAGGAGAGATTTATATGAAAGTCAATTCTAAAGTTTTTAGAGCCTATGATGTAAGAGGAGTCGTTGGAAAAGAGCTTTCAGATGAATTAATTGAAAAATTAGGAAAAGCTATTGGTACCAAACTGAAGAGAAATAATTTAAATTCTTTAAATATTTGCCGAGACGGCAGACTCTCAGGACTACATATATCAAAGTTATTTACTAAAGGATTACTTTCAACGGGATGTGATGTCTACAATTTAGATTTAGGACCCACTCCACTACTTTATTTTTCAACATTCAAATCATCGATTAAAAATGGTGTGATGATTACAGGTAGTCACAATCCGAAAAACTACAATGGCTTTAAGATAGTATTTGATCAAAAGCCTCTATCAGGAGAGTCAATTACTGAAATAAAAGATCTCATTGAAAATGAAGATTTCATTTCTGGAGAGGGCATAGAAATAAAGATGCCTATGCTAGAGAGCTATAAAAAAGAAATCAAAACTAAAATTAATCTCAATAGAAATCTTAAAGTCGTTCTTGATTGTGGTAATGGAGTTGGAGGATCAATCGCGCCAACTCTTTTCAAAGATTTGGGGATAGAATTAATTGAACTTTATAGCGAAGTTGATGGGAATTTTCCTAATCATCATCCTGATCCAGGGAACCCAAAAAACCTAAAAGATTTAATTAATAAAGTTTGCGAAATAAATGCTGATTTGGGAATTGCTTTAGATGGAGATGCCGATAGGTTGGGAGTCGTAGATAACTTAGGCAAAATTATTTATCCAGATCAATATTTGTCTTTGTTGGCAGATCAAGTCTTAAAAAAAAATCCAGGACGAAAAGTTGTATTTGATGTTAAGTGTTCTTCAAAGCTCAAAGAATCAATTATCAAAAGCAAAGGTATACCGGTTATGACTAGAACTGGACATTCTTTTATAAAAAAAGAAATCTTGAATCAAAATGCCATTTTAGGTGGGGAAATGAGTGGACATATTTTTTATAATGACGATTGGTACGGTTTTGATGACGGCATTTATTCAGCACTAAGGTTGATAGAAATTATTTCTGAATCCAAAAGTTCTTCTTCTGAGATTTTTAATAAATTTCCTCAACTATTTAATACTCCAGAAATTAATCTCAGCACAACAGATGATAGAAAATTTAAAATTATTGAAAGATTAAAAAAAGAGTTTGAATTTAATGGCTTCGATAAGGTCTTAATTGATGGGATAAGATTGGAAAATGACACTTCATGGGGCTTGGCAAGAGCATCTAATACTTCTCCGTCATTGGTTTTTAGATTCGAGGGAGAGTCTAAGGAAGCATTGCAAAAAATAATTGAAGTATTTCAAAAAGCCTTATTCGTTATAGATGATAAGCTTGAAATTAAAGTGAATTGAATTATGGCTGTTTCAAAAAAAAATGCAGAAAATATTTCTAAGGTTCTAAGTGAAGCTTTACCTTACATACAAAAATTTTCAGGTAAAACCATAGTCATCAAGTATGGTGGTAGCGCAATGAGCAATACTTATTTAAGAAAAAGTTTTGCTCGCGATATTGTTTTAATGAAGACCGTGGGTATAAACCCAATCATTGTTCATGGGGGCGGCCCTCAAATTCAAAAAGAATTGGATAAAAAAAATATCAAATCAGATTTTTTAAATGGCGTGAGAATAACTTCGCCTGAAATTATACATTCTGTGCAAAAAGTATTAGATAGCCAAGTTAATAAGGAAATCGTGAATTTAATTACCTCCTGGGGAGGAAAGGCTCAAGCTCTAGCTGGTAAAAGAATTAACTTTATCAAAGCCAAAAAAATATCAAATAAACGTCTCGGTGAAGTAGGCGAGATAGTAAATATTCAAAAAAAAATAATTTTTAATGCATCAAGAAATAAAATTCCGGTGATTTCGCCAATTGGTTGGGACAAAAAATTAAAGCCTTTAAATATTAATGGGGATAATGTTGCATGTTTTATCGCCTCAGCTATTAAAGCTGAAAAAATAATTTTGATGACGGATGTTTCTGGGATAAAAGGCAAAACAGGAAAAAAAATCTCAGAAATGAATGTTAAAGAAGCAAAAAAGATTCTAAAAGATAAGAGCTCCATTAAAGGGGGCATGCTTCCTAAATTAAGTTCTATAATAAATTGTTTAGATAAAGGAGTTTCTAACGCGCATGTCGTTGACGGCAGAGTCCCTCATGCAGTTTTGTTAGAAATTTTAACTACAAAAGGTGTAGGTACGTTAATATCCAATTAAATGGCAAAAGAGAAAGTTTCAAGAAAAATTCAAATCATGCAAACTCTTGCTTCGATGCTTGAAGATAGAGAGCCAGTCAAAATTACAACCGCAGAATTAGCTAAAAGAACCAACATTACTGAAGCAGCAATCTATAGGCATTTTCCAAGTAAAAGGAGAATTTATCAGGAGTTAGTTGAGTTTTTTGAAGATAGTATATTTCCAAGAATTGCATCTATCAAAAAGGATTCTGCTCCAGATGAGGTGGCTGGAAATATTGTGATGTTGATTTTAACTTTCTGTGATAAAAATAAAGGTATATCTAAAATCTTGAATAGAGAAGCTCTGTCTGTAGATGAGTCTAAAATAGAAGATAAAGTTAATCTTTTGTTTGATCGTTTGGCTTTGGAGATAAAGCAATCATTTCAAAACTACGAAAAAGAAACTAAAAATAAACTATCTTTAAATGCTGGTTCGGCAGCTGATTTGGTAGTTTCATGCTTAGAAGGACAAATTCAAATTTTTATCAGAAGCAAGTTCAAAAGAGATATTACACATAGTTGGAATGAACATTGGCAAATAATAAAAAAAGCCATTTTTATTTAATTTTTAATCCAAGAAAAGTTCAAACATAGTCTTGCTATCTTCTGGGTTGGCGGGCATACCATCAATCAAATTAATTTTTTTAGCAATCAGACCTGATGGCCTAGGCTGAATGCCATATTCAATGTCATCAATTATCTCTTCCATGTAATTTAGCCATATGGGAAGAGCAGTTGAACTGCCAAATTCATTATTACCCAAAGAAGCTGGCTGATCATAACCAAACCAAACGGTCGTTAAAATGTTTTTGTTAAATCCAGTAAACCAAGTACTTTCAGCATCATTGGTGGTTCCTGTTTTTCCAGCAAAATCATCTCTATTCAAAGATTGAATTTTCTTTCCTGTACCACGTCTAGTAGCCTCCAAAAGAATATCGTTGATTATGTATGAAACTCTTGGATCAATAGTAAAGGATTCTTTTTTAGGAAATTTTTTTCCAACCCATGACTCAACTAAATTTTCTTCAATTTTTTTTCTATCTAAAAATTCAATTTCTTCTCCATTTTTCAATATCTTGTTAATAAAAAATGGCTGAATTGATTTGCCTCCATTAGCAAATACAGCAAAATAAGATGCATTTTCTAAAGGACTTAATCCATAAGAGCCCAATGCCAAAGATAAGTCGTTGGGTAACTCATCTTTTTCAAAGCCAAATCTAGTTAAATAGTTTTTTGTCCTATTAAGTCCTAAATCTTGTAGTAATCTAATGGATACAACATTTCTTGATTGCAACAAAGCTTCTCTTAGTCTCGTAGGACCATAAAATCTTCCACTTGAATTTTTTGGTCTCCAATAATCTTCCAAATTTGCATCTTCAAATACGATTGGAGCATCATTAATTAAGCTTGCTGGAGTAAAATCATTTTCAAATGCCGCGGCATAGAGAAAAGGCTTAAAGTTTGATCCTAGTTGGGGTTTAGCCTGAGTAACTCGATTGAATTTACTTGCTTGAAAGTTATATCCTCCCACCATGGATAAAATTTTTCCCGTTTCGGGATCAAGACTAACCAAAGCTGCTTGCACATCAGGATGCATTCCTAACTCATAAGACGAATCGCCTTCATCTTTTACCCAAATTAAATCGCCTGGCTCAAAAAAAGAGTTAAATTCAGTCAAAAATTTTCCTTTTTTATTAGCATCAATTCTAGGTCGAATTTTATTGTTTAATTGTAAAAAATTAATAGTTTCTATGTTTCCACTTTTACTAAGCAAACTTATTTTTTTTAATCTTGATGATAAAACTATATGCGGCGAAAAATCATTATAATTGGGATTGTCAGCTAGAAAATCTAGCACTTCATCAAAAGGATTTTTTAAATCTATTGCGATCCCAAAGTCGTCTTTAAAATTTTCTGGGTTGTAGGAAAGGTAATAAAAAAGATCGCTTCTTTGAATAAAATTTTCAGGTAACAAATCAACATAGTTTTCTGGTTTTTTGTATCCATGTCTGACTTCATATTTTTCTATTCCTTCTTTGAGAGCTCTATTAGCTGCCAATTGATTCTTTGAGTTAATGGTTGAATAAACTTCGTAACCCTCTTTATAAGCTGCCAAACCAAATTTAGATATCATGTATCTTCTGATTTCTTCAGCTAAGTAGTCGGCCTCTATTTCTGAAGAGACTCCTTTAAAAGTCGCAGTGATAGGCTCTTTAATTGCATTCTCAAAATTAATGGAATCGACATAATTTAAAGCTTCCATGCGAGTTAAGACCCAATTTCTTCTGATGAGAGCTCTTCTTGGATTTGCAATAGGATTTATTCTTGATGGTGCCTTAGGCAAACTGGCAATCATTGCCTTTTGGGCCAGTGAAAGTTCAGATAATTTTTTTCCGTAATAGATCTCTGAAGCCGCAGCAATACCATAGGCTCTATTGCCTAGAAAAATTTGATTCACATATAATTCAAATATTTCTTCTTTTGAAAAAGATAAATTCAATTTAAAAGCCATAAAAATTTCTTTTATTTTTCTTTCAAAAGTTTGCTCTTTCGTAAGCACATAATTTCTAGCTACTTGCATGGTGATTGTTCCACCACCACTGACAATTCGACCCTCCCTTACGTATTCATAAGTAGCTCTGATTAAGCTAAGAAAATCCACTCCACTATTAGAGAAAAAACCGCTATCTTCAGCTGCTAAAAATGCATTAACAAGATCTTCAGGGATTTCTTCAAAAGTGAGCTTGGTTCTATGAATTTCTCCATACTCGCCAATTAACTTTTCATCGCTAGTAAAAATTTTCAAAGGGACTTGAAGTTCGACTCTTCTGACATCGTCCGTTGAAGGCAATTGCGGAGAAAAATAAATATAAATCCCCATTGCAAATTGGATTGGCAGTAAAAGTAAAAATAATATTAAGAAAAATATTTTTTTATTTAAAAATCTATTCACGTCTTCTTTACAGTAAAATAATTAATTAATTCTAAAGGAAGAAATATTTTCATGAAAATTTTCTTAGTTGGCCCCATGGGTTCAGGTAAATCCAAAATTGGTAAACTCCTCTCTTCTCAATTAAATCTCAATCTCATTGATATAGACCAAGAAATTGAAGCAAAGTTTGAAAAAACTATTGTAGATATTTTTGCTTCGGAAGGAGAACAAGGTTTTCGAAAAAAAGAGATCGATTTTTTAACTGAAATGAACGAAATTGAGGATGCTGTTGTCTCTACAGGCGGAGGAATTATTGAAGCCTCTGCTAATAGAGATATATTGAACAAAGAAGAATATGTAGTTTTTCTCAATGCTTCTGTTGAAAGTCAATTTCAGGCTACTAAAGATAAAACTAAAAGGCCTCTTCTAAACAACGAAAATCCAAGACAAGTTTTAGAGTCTTTGTATGAGCACAGGCTAGAGTTATATAAATCTGTTTCAAATTTGGAACTTAGTCCTGATTTGTTGTCTAATGAAGATATTGTTAAAGAAATAATTAATTTTTTAAATGTCTAAATCTATTAACGTTAGAACTCCTTCCGGTGACTATGAAGTCCTTATAGGAAGTAAATTACTTGGTAGTTACAATTTTAAGTGGTTGGTACAAAACCGTCAGATCTTAATTGTAAAAGATTCAATGGTGCCAAATGAAATTTTAGAAACCTTGCGTATCTCCCTATCTAACTCGCAGCCCATGGAAATTAAAGTTTTAGAAATTGAAACTAATGAAAAAACTAAAAGTTTTGAAGGATTAATTCCAATATTTGAAGTTTTGAATGCGAATAAATTTAATAGAGATTGTCTCTTAATAGGTCTTGGGGGAGGAATTACAACAGATATGGTTGGTTTTGTTGCCGCATCTTATTTGCGAGGTGTTGATTTAATTCAAATTCCGACAACTCTTCTATCGCAAGTCGATGCGGCGATTGGAGGCAAAACTGGCATAAATTTTGCTGGTTCGAAAAATAATATTGGAGCTTTCTATCAGCCAAAACTTGTTTTAATGGATACAGATTGTTTGAAATCACTTTCTAAGTCAGATTTTACTGATGGAATCGCTGAAATTATCAAACATTCTCTGATTGCGGATAAAAATTTATTTACTAAATTAGAAAATATATTTTCCAAAAACAATGAATTATCCGACGAAGATCTTATACAAATTGTTTATGAAAGCTCTTTGATCAAAGCATGCATAGTTTCAAATGATGAAAAGGAAAAAGGCGATAGAGCTTTGCTTAATTTTGGACATACTTATGGACATGCATTTGAAGCGATTCAATCACTTGAAGGTTTTTCTCATGGACAAGCAGTTGGGCTGGGAATGATTTGCGCATCGCATTTATCATTTTTATTAAAAAAAATATCCTCTGACGAGTTTGAAAAAATAAAAAATTTAATCAAATCAGCAGGTTTGCCTCATGAACTTCCTGAAAATTTTGATATGAATGACTTCATTGAAGCGATGAGTAGGGATAAAAAGATATTGGATAAGAAATTAAGATTTATAACCCTTAGAGGCCTTGGAAGTGCTGAAATTACTGAAGATCCGCCTGAAGACTTAGTCCTTAAAAGTATAAATTTATAAAAATTTAAAAATTTTGGATTTTTAGCGTAATTTGCACTCAATTAGTGCATTTTAACAGCTAACGAATTCGACACTTTTCTAGTTAAAAGATAATATTTATTAATTAATGCATATCACATGCTTTAAAAGTGATGCATATCACATGCATTAAAAGTGACGCTTGCCAGGCGTAAAAAAGGGCATTTTACAACATCTCTACAGTTAGTCTGTAATGTGTGCCAAATATGAGTAGATTTTTAAAACAACGCCCAGTTAAATCTGGTCTTTATGATCCGGAGTTCGAAAAGGATTCCTGCGGAGTTGGTTTAGTTGCTAATATCAAAGGTGTTCCCTCTAGAGAGATTATGGAAAATGCTTATTTGATCAACTCCCGAATGGATCATAGAGGCGGGTGCGGTTTTGAGGAAAATACTGGAGATGGTGCAGGTATCTTGATGGCTTTACCAGATTCTTTTTTTCAAGAAGAATCTAAGAAATTAAAAATATCTTTACCAAAATCAGGGAAATATGCTGTCGGAAATATTTTTCTTCCGCAAAAAGCTGACGAAAGAGAAAAATGTAAAAAAATTATCGAAGAAATAGTCTCTAAAGAGGGACAACAATTTTTAGGCTGGCGAAAAGTTCCTACAGACTCTAAAAAGGCCAATGTGGGTCCAGCAGCCAAGGAGTGCCAACCCTTCATGGAACAGATTTTTATTGGTAGCTCAAAAAACTTAGATCAAGATGCTTTTGAAAGAAAACTTTATTTAATCAGAAAAATATTTAGTGACCGTCTAAGGTATAACGAAAATCTGTCTCAAGGACTAATGCTTTATGCTTGTAGTTTGTCGTCTCGACTCATTGTTTACAAAGGAATGCTTACGCCTGGTCAATTGTTTCCTTTTTTCCCAGATTTAGAAAACTCTAATTTTGAAACTCATCTTGCTATGGTGCATTCAAGATTCAGCACTAATACTTTTCCATCTTGGGATAGAGCTCAGCCTTGTAGATACATGTGTCACAACGGAGAGATAAATACACTCAAAGGGAATGTAAATCTGATGCGTGCCCGTCAAGGCAAAGCAGAGAGCAAACTTTTTGGAAACAAAATTAAGAAACTTTTCCCAATTGCAGAAGCTGATTGTTCAGATTCAGGTAGTTTCGACAATGTCCTAGAACTTCTAATAATGTCAGGAAGAAAACTTCCTGAAGCAGCGATGATGATGATTCCAGAAGCTTGGCAAAATGATAAAGAAATGTCGAAGAAGAAAAGAGAATTTTATGAATACTCTTCTTCATTAATGGAACCTTGGGATGGTCCAGCTTCAATAGTTTTTACCGATGGCACTCAAGTTGGGGCTGTTTTAGATCGAAATGGCTTAAGGCCCAGCAGATTCTACGTTACCAACGATGACAAAGTTATCATGGCTTCGGAGGTAGGCGTTCTGCCTGTCGATTCCAAGTCAGTTTTAAAGAAAGGAAGACTTCAGCCAGGAAAAATGTTTTTGATTGACTTTGAAAAAGGGAGATTAATTCCAGATGAAGAAATTAAAAATCAAGTGGCTAGTCAGCACCCTTATAAAGAATGGAATAAAAGTCAAATAGTAGATTTGAAAGATCTAAAAACTAATAAAAATCCACCTTTAACTAAAGATTTAATTTCCAAAATGAAAGCTTTTGGTTACACCACGGAAACTCTTGAGTTTATGTTGCTTCCATTGGTAACAGAACTTAGAGACCCTTTAGGCTCCATGGGAAATGATGCTGCTCTAGCTTGTTTGTCAGATAAACCAAGGATGATTTATGACTACTTTAAACAGTTATTTGCTCAAATAACTAATCCCCCTATCGATTCAATTAGAGAAGAAGTCATTATGTCATTGGAATGTCTAATCGGTCCTGAAGGCAATCTTTTATCAACTGAAAAAGAAAATGCGCACCGTCTGAGATTGCCGCATCCTATTTTATCAAATGAAGAATTTTTGAAGATAAAAAATCTTCAAACCCAAGGTTGGCGAACAAAAACCATAGATATAACTTATGAAAAAGAAAGTGGTAGCAAAGGACTAATAAAGGCCCTCAACAGAATTTGTAAAGAATCTGAAGAAGCAATCAAGAATGGTTTTTCCTTTATTGTTTTATCCGACAGGGAAATAAATGCAAATAGAATTGCTCTCAGTTCTCTTATAGCTTGTTCAACTGTTCACCATCATTTGGTAACTAAAGAAAAAAGAACTCAAATAGGTATTATTTTAGAATCAGGAGAAGCAAGAGAAGTTCACCACCATTGTTTGTTAATTGGGTATGGTGCTGATGCAATTAATCCTTATTTAGCTTTTGACGTTCTAGGTCAGTCATTAAAAGATGGAGCACTAAAAGACAAGGCGTTGAGAAATTCAAAAGATTTGGTTAAGGCTTACAAAAAAGGTGTCGCAAAAGGGATGTTAAAAGTTATGGCAAAAATGGGTATTTCGACGCTTCAATCCTACAAAGGTGGTCAAATATTTGAAGCTGTAGGACTTGCCGATGAAATTATTGAGAAATCTTTCCCTGGTACACCAAGTAGAGTTCAAGGAGTGAATTTTGATGTGCTTTCAGAGGAAGTTGAAAGAAGACACTCTATTGGTTTTCCGAAGATTAAACCTGATTCAGTCACAACTCTGCCCAATCCAGGAGATTATCATTGGCGCAATGGCGGTGATTCACATATGTGGGATCCTAAATCAATTTCTGCGCTGCAGCTGGCTTCAAGAAATAACGATGAATCGGCTTATTGGAATTTTTCTAATCATGCCAATGAACAAACAACTAAGAATAGCACCTTAAGAGGCTTGATGAGTTTCAAGTATGTAAAAGATCCTATCCCTTTAGAAGAAGTTGAAAGCGAAAAAGAAATCGTTAAAAGATTTGCTACCGGTGCCATGTCTCTAGGTTCAATTTCAACAGAAGCACATGAGTCATTGGCTTTGGCAATGAACAAGTTAGGTGGAAAATCTAATACAGGTGAAGGTGGTGAAGACCCAATTAGATTTAAACCACTTGAAAATGGCGAATCAAAAAGATCTGCTATTAAACAAGTTGCATCTGGAAGATTTGGTGTAACGATGTGGTATTTAACTAACTCGGATGAACTACAAATTAAAATTGCTCAAGGCGCAAAACCAGGTGAAGGCGGAGAATTGCCTGGAACGAAAGTCGATGACTACATTGCAAAAATAAGACACTCAACCCCTGGCGTAGGCTTAATTAGCCCGCCTCCACATCATGACATTTATTCCATTGAAGATATAGCTCAATTAATCCATGATTTAAAAAACGCAAATCGTGCATCTAGAATAAGTGTCAAATTGGTATCTGAGATAGGTGTCGGAACTATTGCTTCAGGAGTGGTCAAAGCAAAAACGGATCATCTAGTTATTGCTGGACATGATGGAGGCACGGGTGCTTCTCCTCTAACTTCTATTAAGCATGCTGGTCTCCCTTGGGAACTTGGCATAGCTGAAACTCATCAAACTCTGGTCATGAACAATCTCCGATCTAGGGTTGTCCTTCAAACCGATGGCCAATTGAAAACTGGAAGAGATGTTGCCATAGCTGCTATCTTGGGTGCCGAGGAATTCGGTTTTTCCACTGCTCCTTTAGTCACTTTAGGTTGCATTATGATGAGAAAGTGTCATTTGAATACTTGCCCTGTGGGAATTGCGACACAAGATAAAGAACTGAGAAAAAAATTCCATGGCAAGCCAGAAAATGTTGTGAACTACCTCTTTATGGTTGCGAAAGAATTGAGAATGATCATGGCTAAGTTGGGTATTAAAAAAGTGAATGATCTGATTGGTAGAGTAGATCTTTTGGAAATGGAGAAAGCCCTAAATCATTGGAAACGAGACGGGTTAGATCTTTCTAAAATTCTCACGCCAGCAGAGATAGTTTACAAAGATACCGAAGTCTTCAATACGAAAGAACAAAATCATAATTTAGAAAACTCTTTAGACATGGCTTTGTTTAAGACCATTAAAAGCAACATCGTTAATAGACAGAGAATTAATATAAATATGAAAATCGGCAACATAAATAGGGTTTTCGGAACCATTATTTCAAATGAAATTTCTAAATTATGGGGCGCAAAAGGTCTTCCAAATGATACTTTAAAAATTAATTTAGAAGGTTCTGCAGGTCAAAGTTTTGGCGCCTGGATTACCAAAGGCATGACTCTAAACCTGGAAGGCGACGCCAATGACTTTGTTGGAAAAGGCTTGTCTGGAGGAAAAATTATCATCTATCCACCAAGAGATAGTCATTTTGTGCCTGAAGAAAATATATTACTCGGCAATGTTGCTTTATATGGAGCAACCGGAGGTGAAGCTTATTTTAGAGGGATAGCTGCTGAAAGATTTTGTGTCAGAAATAGTGGTGCTCGTGTAGTTGTCGAGGGCATTGGTGATCATGGTTGTGAATACATGACTGGAGGCAGAGCAGTGATTTTAGGGGAAACTGGTCGAAACTTTGGTGCTGGAATGAGCGGCGGTATTGCTTATGTTTATAATCCAAAAGGAAATTTCATAAAGAAATGCAATACGAGCACATTTGAATTAGAAGATTTGGTTATAAAAGAAGACATAAATGAATTGAAAGAACTAATTAGTAATCATTACAAATATACTAAATCAACAGTTGCCGAAAAAATTCTTTTGAATTGGGAAAAAGAAATCAAACATTTTTCTAAAGTAATGCCAACCGATTACAAAAGAGTTCTTCAAGAAATGGATCAAAAAAAATTAAAAGCTAGTTAAAAAATGGGAAAAGTAACAGGATTTAAAGAATTTGATAGAGCGGTAGAACCTTATCGACCTGCAAAAAAGAGAATTCTAGATTTCAAAGAAATCTATACCGACCACGATGAACCTCTTTTGGGAACTCAAGCATCAAGATGCATGAATTGCGGTGTGCCCTTCTGTCAATCTGGTGAAGGCTGCCCGGTTTACAACTTAATACCTGAGTGGAACGATTTAGTTTACAACGAAAAGTGGGAAGAGGCTTTTCATCGTTTAATGAAGACCAACAACTTTCCAGAAGTTACTGGAAGAGTTTGTCCCGCCGTCTGTGAAGGTGCATGTGTACTTGGCATAACTGAAACACCAGTTGCAATAAAGAATCTTGAATTTGCCATCGCTGATAAAGGCATCGAATCTGGCTGGATAAAAGCTAATCCGCCAAAGAAAAGAACAAATAAAAAAATAGCCATCGTGGGTTCGGGACCTGCGGGTCTTTCGGCAGCCCAACAACTAAATAGCGTCGGTCATAACGTTGAAGTTTACGAAAGAGCTGATCGTATCGGTGGCCTAATGATGTATGGCATACCAAATATGAAATTAGACAAATCAATTATCGATATGCGTACCGAAATAATGGAAAAGGAAGGAATCAAATTTCACGTCAATACAGACGTCGGCGGGTCAGGGGAAAATTCAATTTCTATGGAAGCTTTAGTCAATGATAATGACATAGTATTGTTGTCAACCGGCGCAACCAAACCTAGAGATTTACCTATTAAAAATAGAGAAGGAGCAGGAGTCTATTTTGCGATGGAGTTTTTGGGTCAAAATACGAAAAGTTTGCTTGATCACGAACTTGAAGAAAATGATTACATCGATGCCAAAGGTAAAGATGTCATTGTCATCGGTGGCGGTGACACAGGAAACGACTGTTTGGGAACATCTTTAAGGCACGGCTGTAAGACTTTGACTAATTTCGAAATCCTTCCTGAATTACCATCGGATAGAATGGACAATAATCCTTGGCCACTTTTTCCAAGGATTTACAAAGTTGATTATGGTCATGAAGAATCTAGAGAAGTTTTTGGCAAAGATCCAAGAGAATACTCTGTATCAGGTAAAGAATTCCTTAGAGATAAAAATGGTAAATTAACTGGTATCAAAACCGTCAAGGTCGATAAAGACTTTAAGGAAATACCTGATACTGAAAAGATTTGGAAAGCTGATTTAATTCTCTTGGCAATGGGCTTTTTAGGTCCAGAGCATTACCTCAACGAACACTTAAATCTAGAGCTGGATGAAAGATCTAACTTCAAAGCAGAGCACAATGTTCATAAAACTTCTCATCCGAAAATCTTTGCCGCAGGTGATTGTCGTAGAGGTCAGTCTTTGGTCGTTTGGGCTATCAATGAAGGTCGAGCTGCAGCTAGAGAAGTAGATCTCCATTTAATGGGCGCAACAACTTTAGAATAAAAATTAATACCAAGTAACTTTTGAAAAAGTACCTGTGGTGCAGTAGAAAATATCTCTATTAAATCCAGGCGTCAAAAACATACCATTCGCCAACCTAGCATTTACTTTTGCGCGACTTAACAATTCACCAGTTGCAATATCCACTACTATTAATTCATCCTCGCCGTTTTCAAAATTATTAATTACTAACTCGCCTGATTCAGGAAAAATTACCGGCTGCATAGTAGGTCGCATATCTAACTGCCAAGAAACTGCTAATTTTCTATCTGTTGTGGATATTCCTGCCAAACCACCATTAATACTATCCCAAGCAATGCACATTTCGTATTCCGGAACATTTACCGGTGGAGCAATGATGCCTCCGCCCTCTTTATCGAACGGTTCAATAGAAGTCTTTTCTCCAGATATTAAGTCAAATTTTATTAATCTTTGTCTGCCTTTCCACGGTGCAGGATTTCGCCAACTTAAGTGAGTATTTTCAGCAACCCTCCCATTAGGATTGACGCCATATATAGAACGAACGGATTCGATATCGCCATTATCCATTACCCATAAACTTCCTTCAGAAATACATCCATCCCAAGCTAATCCCTGAGATTGATACGCATTTCTATATTGAGGCTGCCAATCTTCATCTAATTCAAGAGCATCAGGCAATACTTTAATTCGCCAAATCCTTTCTATGCCTGGAATGTAAATAAATTCCCCGTCATCATTCAGATCGCTAGCAATTCTGCCCATCGAACCTTCAGGCAAAGCAAAAGGTTCATGCAAAAGTTCTAAGGTATTGGGATCTAAACGAGTTATTGTAGAATTTTGTTGATTTTCTAATCGGCAATCCTTAGTAACTATTGTCCCATCCGATAAAATTAATAAACCGTTATGGGCTTGATTGATAGGAAGTTCTTTTTCTAATATCACTTCACATTCAGGACTGAGAACATGCATAAAGCTGCCATTAACCTTAATGATACTACCGTTTTCATGTGCAGCAATTGCCCCACACCAAACATGATCTCCACAGGGTAATTGAGGACTTTCATTTAAAACCTCCAAGGAATCAGAATTTATTTTTTGGAGCCAACCATAAGGTTTTGGGCCATTGAAATATGGCATTGTGCCACCTAGAAAAAATTCATTTTTTTCTCTTTGAATTACCATAACATTCCATTTATCTGAAACAGTTGAAATCATTTCTGTTTTTGAATTTTTGGATAGTAATTTTCCTGTTGCAGCCTTCTGCCTTCGATTGCCGCCGCATTCAACTGGCCATGCAGAATCGAAATAACCTGGAAGTTTTTCCTTTCTATCTGAATTTGTCATTTGCTCACATTTTCCAATAAAAATTTTACTATTGCTTCTGCGAAAATATCATTTTTATCGCCAACTACCATATGCGTGGCATCATCAATTTTTGCAAATTTTGAGTGAGGTATAGTCATCATAAAAAGCTCTTTTTCTTGATCAGTCAAAATATCACTCAATGCTCCCTGCACTAATAAAGAAGGAACAGTAACATTTTGAGCAGCGAATTCGAGTTGTCTGAATCTCTCTTCTCTTTCTTCCCTCTCTTTAATATTTCCACCCTTATCGGCTAAAAATAGTGGGTCCCAATGCCAATAATATCTCTTGTCTTCACCCAATCTTAAGTTTTTTTCTAAGCCCGATACATCTTTCGGTCTTTTTCTGTTTGGCAAATATGCCGAAACTGCATCCGCCGCTTCTTCCAAGCTTGAAAATCCATTTATTCCAGATCTCATAAAATTAATTATTCTTTCAGAGCCTTTATCATTCGGTCTGATGCCTATATCAACCATGGTAAGACTCGAACAGAAATTTTTATCTTTATCATGCCCAGCCAAAGAAAGAGAAACCATGCCTCCCAAAGATGCACCAACTAAATTAGCCTTTTTGTTATTTTGTTTGATAATTTCGATCAAATCATCTTTATGAGAGTTAAAAGTATAATCACCATTTTCATCCCAAAAACTTTCACCATGCCCTCGCAAATCATAAGCAATAACATGAAATCCTAAATTAGCAATTTTTGATGCTGAACCCTTCCAGGAGTGTCTAGTCTGTCCACCGCCATGCAACATTATTACCATTGGATTCTTAACATCTCCCCATTCAGTAGCAGCAATTTTCTTACTTTTTGTGATGTAATAAATTTTATCCATTTTTTTAAGTACTATCGTAAAGAACTTCTTTTGGAGTTTTTCTGTTTATAAAATTTGAAAAAATTAACGACAATGCTCCTATCATTATTACCGAAGCTAAAATTCCTACAAACCAAATGTTGAGATAAATTTTTGATTCAATTTCAAAAATATTCCTTTCTAAAAAATAAGTAGTAATTTGTGCTAGCAAACTTCCAAGAAAGCCGGCTATTAGTGCCAAGCTTAAAAATTCTAAAAAAGAATTTTTTTGCAGCAATTTACTTGAAGCGCCAATTGTCTTAAGGATAGCTGCTTGTTTCTCTCTCTGTTTGAAACTTTCTTGAACAGTAGCGATTAATAAAAAGATAGAAGAAATAACTGTTAGACCAAGAATTAACTTAAATGCTTCTGAAACTTTTAAAATGATATCTTGTATTTCGGTAATTAACTCAGCCAAGGAAATGATAGAAACTGTTGGAAATTTTTTAACAAACTCTGCTGAAAAGCCTTCTTTATCAGGCGATACAAAAAAAGAAGTTATGTAGGTGGAAACATTGTCTTCAAAGTCCTCTTTAAAACCAATTGCAAAAAAATTGGGACTAAAGTTTTCCCAATTTACTTCTCTGATACTTTGGACATAAGTTTCTTTTTCTATTCCTGAAATTTCTATAGTTATTTTGTCATTTAGTTTTAAGCCATATCGCTCGGCGATTTCACTCGAAATAGAAATGCCATTTTTCTTTTCTCCAAACCAATTGCCCTCAATTATTTGATTGCCCTCAGGTAAATCGTTCATCCAAGTAAAATTAAAAGTTCTGTCTATGACTTCATCGTCACTTTGTGGGTTTATTTTAAAAAATCTTGCACTGGTAACAGGATAAATTTTTTCTGATTTAACGTTATTAATTTCTAAAAAATTTAAAAAATCTGGAATTTCAGAATCAGTGATATTTATCGCAAAGTTATTTGGCGCATCATCCGGTAAAGAAGTTTTCCAAGCATTAATTAAATTAGAAGAAGCTGAAAATGCAATTAAACTGATAGCAATCGACAGAGTTAAAGAGATAATTTGCAAACTATTTGATAGCTTTCTTCTGTTTAACTCAAAAAAAATCATTTTCATTGGCTTTAAAGGATTCAAACTTTCAGGTTTTATTGCTGAAAAAACAAAAAAAACTAATCCAAAAATAAAGAGTACTAGTCCGAGCATGGAGAAAAAGATTATGTTTGTTAGTAATGCATTTTGGGTGAAAAAAACTAGTAGGGAATAGAAAAAAATTAAGCCTAGGAAAGCATTAAGCATTATTTTAAAAATTGGTAATTTTTCAAATTCAGATTTTCTTAAAATTTCATTGGGCGGTATGGCAAAGAGTCGACTTAAAATAGGATAAGAAAAAACCAGCAAGCAGAAAAAAACAATAGCGCTTGAAATAAGGTATGGCTGAGGTCCGGCAGATGGAAAATTTGTTGGAAAATAGTCTTTTAAAAGAAAGACAAAATTTAATTGTATTAACCAGCCAACCAATATGCCTGCCAAAGTAGCCAGTAATCCTATCAAAATAAAAATTGATAAGTAGGTGAACCTAATATTTTTTGGGGACAAACCTAAAGCCTTAAGGATTGCAACGTAACTGATATGTTTTCTTATAAATTGCAGAGTACATATTGAAACTGTGAGAGAAGCAATGATGATCGATAAAAATGCTCCTAAAAGGAAGAAGTTCGACGCTCTTGAAAAAGATTGCCCTAGGGGTGTAGATTCGTTTTTAAAAAAAACAATTTCATCTCCTGGTTTTTTTATATTCTGAAAATAATTTTCTAGAATATCTAAGTCTTTTTGTTCGGCTTTAAAAAGATATGTATATCTCACTCTTGATCCAGGTTTTAAGACATTGGTCTCTTCTAGATCGAGTGAATTTATTATTGCTCTGGGAGCAAAAGCAAAAGAACTGGAACCTCTATCTGGCTCATTCACAATTACATTTGAAACAATAAATTCTTTATCACCCAGCGAGATATATTTCCCAAGCTGCGCGCCGAGCAGATCGATAATTCTCCTATCCAACCAAATTTCTCCTCTTTTTGGAGGAGCAGTAACTGTGTAATTACTAATTGCATTATTTAGTTCAATTTCTCCCTCAAGAGGATAAGCGGAATCCACACTTTTAATAGTCGCCAGCCTAAATTCGTCCTCATAAGCTAAAACAGAACCAAAAATATAGATTTTTGAAGAATTAAAGTCGACTTTTGGAATGAGAGATTCTTCAATTTCATAGCTTGTCTCAAATTTAAAATCTCCGCCAAGAAATTCTTTTGATTCGGCGTCTAATGATTTTTGTAGTCGGTCAGAAAACAAAGCAATTGAAGAAAGTATCCCTATTGCTACTGTTAAAGACAATAACATTATGATCATTTGACCTGATTTAATTTCTCTAAAGAAAATTTTTGTGGCTAGAAAAAAAAGAGTCATTTTACTTTTCCATTAACCAATTCCAGTTCCCGATCACACTTCTGAGCAAGTAATTTATCGTGCGTCACAATTACTAGAGCGCTGGAAGAATCTTTGTATGACTCAAAGAGCAAATCTGAAACTAATTGACTATTTTTTGAATCCAAATTTCCTGTAGGCTCATCGCAAAAAAGAACTTTTGATTCACAAGCAAATGCTCTAGCAATTGCGACTCTTTGTTGCTCTCCTCCAGAAAGCTGTTTAGGGTAATGATCGATTCTATCCAAGAGGTCTACTTTTTCTAAAAAGTTTTTTGCTACATTTTTGGCTTTATTTTTTGCCTTTAATTCTAAAGGAAGCATCACATTTTCAATTGCCGTTAATCCAGGCAATAGCTCAAAATTTTGAAACACAAAAGCCACAGAATCTTTTCGCACCATTGCTCTTTGTTCTTCTGACAAAGCGTGCAAAGGATTATTATCAAGAAAAATTTCTCCTGAAGAAGGCAGGTCTAAGCCAGCTAGTATGCTTAATAATGTCGATTTTCCAGAGCCCGAAGGACCTGTAATTGCAATCGATGAAGACTCATTTACTTCGAGATTTATGTCGGAAAGAATATCTAATTTTTCTTTATTGAAAAGGATTTGTTTAGATAAATTCCGTGTTTTAATTATCATATGTCAAAGATTTTTGGGTTTTCAAAAAAAGTAATTTTTTATTATTTTATTATCTTTTCTTTTCATAATATTAGCATCGCTGAAGAGGAGACGCTTCTAATTCTGGGCGATAGTATAAGCGCCGGTTATGGCATAAATAAAAAAGATAATTGGGTTTATTTGATGCAGCAAAAATTCTATGAGGAGGGAAATTCTATAAAATTAATCAATTCCAGTGTGTCTGGGGACACAACTGGAGGTGGCTTAGGAAGACTAGCAAAAAACTTAAAAAAATTTGATCCTGATTTTGTTCTAATTGAATTAGGTGGTAACGACGCGTTGCGAGGTTATTCTATTAAACTCATTAAAAGTAATTTAGAGAAAATGATTGCTCTGATAAAGCAAAATAAATCGAAAGTTTTATTGATGCAAATTCGAATTCCTCCAAATTATGGTCAAAAATATATGCTTGCTTTTGAAAAAATTTACAAAGACTTAGCTTTAAGTGAAGAAGTTTATTTGATGCCATTTATGTTAGAGGAAATAGGAATAAATTCCGATCTGATGCAGCCTGATGGAATTCATCCCAACAAAAAAGCTCAATCACTAATTGCAAAAGATGTGAAAAAAAATATCGACAAATTTTTACTTATCAATCAGTCTAATTAAGCCTTCTTGAACAGCTGAGGCAACTAAAACTCCATCCTGGGTATAAATACTACCTCTATTGAATCCATTTGCATTACTAGCAGTTGGACTATCTAATGCGTATAAAAGCCATTCGTCTGCTCTAAATTTTCTGTGAAACCACATCGCGTGATCCAAGCTCGCAGCTTGTATAGATCTATTGTAGCTACCCCAACCTACGGCATGAGGTTTCTGACTAGTCCCCATCAATCCCATGTCAGATGCGTAAGCAAGGACAGCTTGATGAACTAATATATCATCAGATAATTTTCCGACGGCTTTAATCCACATATGTTTTATCGGAGGTCCCTTTTCTCCTGAAAACGGATTCCAAGGTTCTACATTTCTTATTTCGATCGGTTTTTCTCTTAAAAAGGCATCCAACATTTCCTTTGGAACCTTTCCTTTGGCTTCTTCTCTTACTTCTGCATCGCTTTTTAAATCTTCAGGTCCGGGAACATCTGGCATATCAAATTGATGTTCCAAGCCATTTTCTTCAACTTTGAAAGAAACTGACATATTAAATATGATTTCTCCATTCTGGATGGCATTGACTGTTCTGGTGGTAAAGCTCTTTCCATCTCTTATTCTTTCAACGTTATACAGAATGGGCATGTCTACTCTTCCGGGTCTTAAAAAATAAGCGTGAAGAGAATGAGCAATTCTAGAACTTTCAACTGTTTGACTTGCAGCGCTGAGAGCTTGCCCAATAACCTGTCCACCGAATACTCGGCCCCACGAAGTTTTTTCACTTTGGCCACGAAACAGATTTTCCTCAAATTTTTCTAGTGCCAATGTTTTTACAAGTCCATCTAAAAGCTTCTGATTTGCCATATTTAATCCTTTATTGAGTGATCAACTGTTTTTGCTGGTGAATCAGTAGCAGGTTTTCCTACCGCAATTGCTGGAACTCCAGCAACAGTAGTATTCATTTTTACATCTTCAAGGACAACGCTTCCAGCAGCAACTTTTGCTCCTTCTCCTATTTCAACATTTCCTATAATTTTTGCTCCAGCACTTATTAATACACCTTTTCTTACTTTTGGGTGGCGGTCACCAGTTATTTTCCCTGTTCCCCCTAGAGTAACGTCTTGAAATATAGAGACATCATCTTCCACTACACTAGTCTCACCGATGACTATGCCAGTCGCGTGATCCAGCATAACTCCATTTCCAATTGATGCAGAAGGATGTATATCCACGCCATAATTTTTTGAAGATTGACTTTGCAAGTAGAAAGCCATAAAAGTTTTTTTTGAAGTCATAAAGTTACTGGCTGCTCGATGTGACTGCAAAGCCAAAAACCCTTTGGAGAATAACAATGTCATCAGAAACCCAGTTGCGGCTGGGTCTCTTTTTTTTACTGCCAATAGATCTTTAATTACGCCTGACAAGATCTCTTCATCTGCAAAGGTTTTATTTAGTTCTTGAAATAAATAATCTTGGCTAAAGCCCTCTTGATTTTCATCGCATGCTAAATCCTTTGAAAGCTTAAAAGAAAGTGCAGAGCCCAAAGTTTCAAAAGGGTCTATGTAGGCATTTAAAAAAACAGAAGCATCGGTATCGCTTTTTCCAAAAGTTGAAGCCTCGTCTTTCATTTCAGACCAAATTTCTAAAGATTTCATTTTTTTTAGATTTAGATTAAAAATTCTAAGTTAAGTTTACTTTAAGAAGCAGATAAATTCTTGCTGTCTATTTTAAAAAAGGGATAATAAACTCTTTTTATGGCAACTACTTATAATAATTTTTCTGATTCCATCCCTGACATTAAAGTTAATGTTGGAAACACTTTCGGTTTTGATGCTGACTTTGAAGTTCCTGCTTTTGCAGATTCTAATGAATATGTTCCAGCAGTTGATGAAGCTTATTGCTTTGATCGATCTACGACTCTTTCAATTTTAGCCGGCTTTTCGAATAATAGACGTGTCATGGTTCAAGGTTTGCATGGCTCTGGAAAATCAACTCATATTGAACAAGTTGCAGCCCGTTTAAATTGGCCTTGCATAAGAATTAACTTAGATAGTCATATCAGTCGTTTAGATTTGCTTGGTAAGGACGCCATTGTTATTGAAAAAGATAAACAGGTTACAAAATTTCAAGAAGGTATTTTGCCTTGGGCTATTCAAAATCCAACGGCCTTGGTGTTTGATGAGTACGACGCTGGAAGACCTGACGTTATGTTTGTAATACAAAGAGTATTAGAAGTAGACGGAAAATTAACTTTACTAGATCAAAACAGAGTTTTAACTCCTAATCCATTTTTTAGATTGTTTGCTACAGCTAATACGGTGGGATTAGGGGATAGCACAGGTCTTTATCATGGAACTCAGCAAATAAATCAAGGCCAAATGGACAGATGGCAAATTGTATCTTGTTTAAATTACTTATCAGTTGATTTAGAAACTAAAGTGGTGCTTTCGAAGGTTCCAGAACTTAATAATAAGAAAGGAACAGAAGTGGTAAAAAATATGATTGAGCTAGCAAATTTAACTAGAGAAGGTTTTAAAAATGGAGATATTTCAAATTTGATGTCTCCCAGAACGGTAATTAGTTGGGCTGAAAATTATCAAATTTTTTCTGATCTAGCTTCTTCTTTTGAATTAAGCTTCTTGAATAAATGCGATGAAACTGAAAAACCAATTATTTCAGAATATTTGCAAAGATGTTTTGACATTGAAATTGATGACTCAGTTTCGAACTTAGTAGATTAGGATTGAACGATAAATCTAGAGAACAAGTTGTTAAAGATGCCCTCTCTTCTTCGACAAGGGCAATTTCTCAAAAAAAAGAGTTAGAAATTACTTTTGGATTGGATTCTCTTTCTGGAAACTCTATTCCTAAGATTTCTTCTTCTAAAAAAGATTTAATAGCATCTAGAGGAAAGGCAGACAAAATCGCTCTAAAAGAAAAATATTCTTTCGAAAAGCCAAATAAGATAACTGGCATTCAAGAGTTAGATCAAATTCTCTTTGAGCAAAATGATATCAGGTTAGACATCCTGGGTTCTTTGCAATTTGCAGGTGTAAAAAAGAATTTACATAAAAACTTTCTAGATTCTCTAGAAAGTTTTGCTCCGGAAACTACTTACGAAAACACTAGCAAAGCTCTTCAGATATGGCTGAAAACAAATCTTTTAGATATTAGTTTGTCAGAAAAAGAAAAAGCTCTTATCGAACCCTTTAAAAAAGATTTGAGCGCGCTAGAAAGAAAATACATACCTAAGATTAAAGAAGCCCTTGACGAAAAAGAAGATTATTTAAATCAAATTCAGCTTATTTTAGAAGAATTAGAAATTTCTTTTGAAGAAGAAGAAATGGAAGAGGAGGAATCAAATTCTGATCAAGAAGACCAGGATGAATCAAATAATGAAGATGAACAAGATGAAGATCAATCGGAAGAAGAGTCATCCGCAGAACAGCAAGAAACAGAAACAGAATCTTCCGAAGAATTTGATTTAGAAGACGGCGAAACAGAAGAAACAGAAGAGGAATGGTTAGAGAATAGAACTAAACTAGAAGAACTGCTCGGCCAAGAGAGGGAAACCGAATACAAGGTTTTTTCTAGAGATTACGATGAAATAATTGACGCTGAAGATTTGTGCTCATCAGAAGAATTAAGACGTCTGAGAACTAGATTAGATCAACTAATAGACCCTAGCAAATCGGTCATAGCAAAACTTGCAAATAGGCTTCAAAGACTATTATTGGCCCAACAAAATAGATCTTGGGAATATGATAAAGACGAGGGAATCTTAGACACTTCCAAATTGCATAAAATTATTACAGACCCCCTTACTTCTCTCAGTTTTAAACAAGAAAAAGATACTAAATTTAAAGACACAGTTGTGACAATTTTAGTGGATAGTTCTGGATCGATGAGAGGCAGATCCATGACGACTGCAGCTATATCAGCTGACATAATCGGTGCTACTTTAGACAGATGCAATATTAAAACTGAAATTTTAGGTTTTACTACTAAACATTGGAAAGGAGGAGACAGTCGAAAACTCTGGGTGGAATGTGGAAAGCCTAGTAACCCGGGTAGGTTAAATGACCTTAGACATATAATCTTTAAACCTGCTGATTTAGCATGGCGTAGAGCTAAAAAAAATCTGGGTTTAATGCTAAGAGAAGGTCTTCTAAAAGAAAATGTAGATGGTGAGGCTTTATTATGGGCTTGCGGAAGATTATTCAAACGACCAGAGCAAAGACAAATTTTAATGGTTATTTCAGATGGAGCGCCGGTCGATGATAGTACTCTTTCGACTAACTCGACTAGTTATCTAGATAATCACCTGAAGCAAGTGATAAAAGAAATAGAAAATAAAACAGATATCGATTTAGTTGCAATTGGAATAGGGCATGATGTAACTAGGTATTACTCTAAAGCAGTCACAATTCATAGGGCTGAAGAACTAGGAGGAGTAATGTTGGAACAGCTGACGGAATTATTCATAGACAAAAAAGCATAATTCGACTTCAGGATGTACCTTTTTATGTTGACTTTAAGGACTAAAAGACTAGAATTTTTCTATGAAAATTACTAAAACGGATGGTCCTCCTAAGGACGTACTTTACTTTGATGAAGAATACAAAGATGACGAGTTAGACTTAAGCCCTCAAGACGTTGAAGACGTTGCTGAAATTTTTAAAACTCCTCTTACAGGATCTTATAATTGGGACTATACAGTCGCAGATAATCGAATTAAAAAACTTTATGAGCTTGGTAAAGAGCTAAATTGGAATGGATCAATTGACTTGGATTGGGACTATAATCATCCGAAAGATGAGCCTCTCACAGGAATAGAAGGTGTAACTTTGCCTCATGAAGAGCTTGATGCTTGGAAAAATTTAACTGACGAAGAGAAAATTGAATTTGATAGACATGAGACAGCCGAAGTTTTAAGTCAGTTTTTACATGGCGAACAGGGCGCTCTATTAGTTGCATCTCAAATAGTTAGTTGCGCTCCAACTTTTAATGCAAAAATGTACGCAGCTTCCCAAACGTTTGATGAAGCAAGACACGTTGAAGTTTTTAATAGATATCTTCAAGAAAAAGTTGGCTTTCATTATCCTATTAATCCAAACCTTAAGGCCTTGCTTGATAAGATTCTTACTGATGAAAGATGGGATTTAAAATTTATTGGTATGCAAATCATAATTGAAGGATTAGCTCTAGCTGCTTTTACGAACATGAAGTTGTCAGCTAATGACACTTTGCTAAAAACTCTTTTGCACTACGTCATAAGGGATGAAGCTAGACACGTAACTTTTGGGATCAACTACCTTGAAGATTTTGTTCAAACACTTTCTCCTGAGGAAATAGAAGAAAGAGCACAGTTTGCTTATGAGGCTTGCGTTATTTCTAGGGATAGACTTATTAACACTAAGGCAATGTCAAAATATTTAAAAATGACTGATGAAGAAGTTAGAGACTTTCAATTAAGTAATGGTGCTATGGATCAATTTAGAAGTTTCTTGTTCTCAAGGGTCATGCCTAATTTGAAAAAAATTGGCCTTTTAACTGATTCAGTTAGACCAAAGTATGAAGCGCTAGGCATTCTAGAATACGAACATGCTCCAAGTGATTTTGAAATTGATTGGGCCGAAATTACTAAACCTTTAGAATCATCAGATCAAGTAAAAGCTGAATCTGATGAAATGTTATCTGAGATTCTTAAAGCTCAAGAAGCAGCAAGTAGTTAAAATCATCTTCGATGGGTGCCTTAATTGATTTAGATTCAATTAA